>JAFPWU010000025.1 GCA_017412715.1 Clostridia bacterium | reverse complement strand
GCTGCCGGTAGAAGGCAATCCCATGCTGCTGGAGGTCAAATGGGACGAATATCTGCCCACCATCATCCGACAGGCCACGGCGCTCAAAAGCCGAGTGCCCACCGCCTTTTCCAAATACGCTGCCTGCCGTGTTTACGGCTGAATCAACTGAATGGAGGTTAAACCCATGAGTTTCAACGACATCTTCAAGTCCAGCTTTCTCGAAAACGTAACCGCTGTTTCCCTGCCCGATATGGCGCTGGCACTGGTGCTCAGCTTCTGCCTGGGCCTGTTCATCTATCTGGTGTACAAGAAAACCTATTCCGGCGTTATGTTCAGCCGCACGTTTGGCGGATCCCTGGTGGCGATGACGATGATCACCACGATGGTTATTCTGGCCGTCACCAGCAACGTGGTCCTGTCCCTGGGCATGGTAGGCGCGCTGAGCATTGTGCGTTTCCGTACCGCCATCAAGGAACCGATGGATATCGCTTTTCTCTTCTGGGCCATTACGGGCGGCATCGTGCTGGCGGCGGGGATGATTCCGCTGGCCATTGTGGGCAGCATCATCATTGGCCTGATACTCATCGTTTTCTGCAACCGTAAATCCACCGAGAAGCCCTTCATCGCTGTCATCACCTGCAGAGACGGCGAAGCGGAAAAGCAGGTCGGGCAGTATCTGGCCGGTCAGGTCAAAAAGGCCGTGGTCAAGAGCAAGAGCGCCCAGAAGGGCAATATTGAGCTGAGCTACGAGGTATCTCTCAAAGGCAGCGACACCGGCTTCATTACCACCCTGTCCGAAATGGAGGGCGTATCCAGCGCCGTGCTGGTGAGCTATAATGGCGACTATATGGGGTGATGAAAATGGCAGGAAGCAAAACCATAGACCGGATTTGCTGCCTTGCGGTCGCTGTGATGCTGATCCTGACCACTGTGATCTGGGTCGGAAAGGCGGGCGCTGGGAAGCAGCGAACGCTTGAAGCAGGCTATGAAGGGCTCTTCGATACCGGCTTTGTCCATACCATCGATATCGAGATTGCGGACTGGGACAGCGTAATTGCTGCGGCCACCGAGGAGACCTACACGGAATGCAGCGTCACGATCGATGGAGAAAAAATGGTGGGTGTGGGCATCCGTGCCAAAGGGAACACCTCCCTCTCCTCCGTTGCTTCCATGGGAAGCGAAAAATACTCCTTCAAGATCGAATTCGACCAGTTTGTAAAAGGAAAAACCTATCACGGGCTGGATAAGCTGAGCTTGAATAACCTGATTTACGACGCCACCATGATGAAGGATTACCTCGCTTATACCATGATGAATCGGGCAGGCGTCCCCGCGCCTTTATGCAGCTATGTTCAGATGACAGTGAACGGCGAACCCTGGGGACTGTATCTGGCTGTAGAAGGCGTGGAAGAAAGCTTCATGGAACGCAACAATATGACCACCGGCGAATTATACAAGCCGGACAGCATGAGCTTCGGCGGCGGCCGCGGCAATGGCCGTGATTTTGATTTTGAACAGTTCCGGGTGAAGGAGGACGAGAGCGAAGAGTCTTCAGATACCTCTTCCGATTCCGATGTGCAGTCAGACGAAACCGCAAGCACATTCAGTATGCCACCGGGTGATTTTTCAGGACAGCCGCCTTTCGGCATGACGCCTCCGGATGGCACAACGTTTCCTGGAGGTTTTCAGCCGCCGCAAGGCAGCGATATGCCGGACGGTTTCCAGCTGCCGGAAGACGGCAATATGCCAGGTGACTTTCAGGCCTCAGACAGCCTGAACAAAGACGATTCATCGGCTGCGCAGGATGGGAATGTCGGTTTCCGGTTTGGCAGCGGCATGTTCAACTTCGGCATGGGCTCAAGTGATGTGAAGCTACAGTACATCGACGATGATCCGGAAAGCTACGCCAACATCTTCAACAACGCGAAAACCAAAGTCGGGAAAAAAGATAAGGCAAGGCTGATTGAAACCCTGAAAACGCTGAACGGCGAAAATGCGCAGGATGCTGTATTCACCGACGAGGTGATCCGTTATCTGGCTGTACACAACTTCCTGCAGAATGATGACAGCTACACCGGCATGATGGTGCATAACTATTATCTGTACGAGGAAAACGGAAAACTGGCCATCATTCCCTGGGATTACAATCTGGCCTTCGGAGGCATGGGAAGCAGCAGCGACGCGTCTTCCACCATCAACAGTCCTATTGATACACCGGTCAGCAACAGCACGGGAAGTGACCGTCCGCTGATCTCCTGGATTTTCCAGGATGAGGCGGCGATGGCTGAATACCATGCTTTCTACAGCCAGTTCATTGCAGATACCGTTGAAAGCGGCTGGCTGGATCAGGAAATCGCTCGTGTGGAGGAAATGATTCGTCCCTTTGTGCAGTCGGATGCAAATAGCTTCTACACCGCGGAAGAATTTGATACTGCCGTCGCGGCCCTCCGAAGCTACTGTGTCCTGCGCGGCCAGAGCGTCCGCGGACAACTGGACGGGACGATCCCCTCCACCTCTGAAGGTCAGCGCAAGGATCAGTCCGCGCTGGTGGACACAGGCCACCTGAATCTTTCCGATATGGGTGTCATGAACACCGGCGGGGGTGGACCAGGCGGAAACGAACCGCTTCCCCTGCCAGGAGCCGGCAGACCATCATCGGGAAATACAGAAGCTCCCAGCTTTCCGGCCAGCTTTCAGAAGCCGGATATGAATTCCATGGAGGAAAAAGAGGGGGCGGAAGTACAGCAGGAAGATCAATCCACCTCGGAGGTGCTTCCTGACTTCACTAACGCACAGCGTCCGGAAGGGATGCGGGATATGCCGGAATCCGGCTTTGCGGGGAAAATGCCAAAGGATTCTGCTTCGCAGCGGAACGCTTGGATTACCTTTAGCGTCTGTCTGGCGTTTCTGATGCTGGCGGTACTTGCCGTTTCCCGGGTCAGGAGCCATAATGGATAAGCATCGGCAGGGCATCGATCGTTTTCGGTGCCCTGCCAATGTTCAGTTTTCGGTGCCCTGCCAATGTTCAGGCACTTTCTCTTTCTGTTTGAATGTGTTATTATTGATAATGGGGTGATATCATGCGGCTTCTGCTAGCGGAAGATGAAGAGATGATGGCCGAGGCAGTCATAGCTTACCTTTCCTATTTCGGCCATCAGACGGAGTGGGCAGAAGACGGCCTGACTGCACTTGATAAGGCCCTTTCAAACGACTACGACTGTCTGATTCTGGATGTGATGATGCCTGAAATGGACGGTGTTTCCATGCTGAGGCAATACAGGAAAGGCGGGGGCATGGCTCCCGCAATTTTCCTGACGGCAAAAGGCGCGATAGAAGACAAGGTTCACGGTTTTGAGGCAGGCGGAGACGACTACCTGACAAAGCCGTTTGCGCTTGAGGAGCTGCTGTTGCGGATCAATGCTATGGCCAAACGGGGCAGAACGATTCTCTCAGACAAGATGGTTTTTTCAGATCTTACGCTGGACAGAAGCGCCTGTATTTTATGGCGCGGCAGCGCTTCCAGTCCGCTCAGCCACCGGGAGCTTCAGCTACTGGAGTTTTTTATGCAGAATCCGCATATGTACTTCTCTGCGAATACGCTGCTGGACCGTGTGTGGGGCATTGATGCGGAAGTGGAACAGGGAACGGTATGGGCGCACATTTCCTATCTGCGAAAGAAGTTTGAAACCCTCGGATCTCACGCGGTCATTACATCCAAACGGGGAATTGGTTATGCCCTGGAGGAAATGACATGAAACGATACTATCGGAGCCGCCTGATCCTGATTTCCATGTTTTCCGGGCTTGTCCTGTTGATTCTGGCCGTCATAGGCATCTGGCTGTTCAGTTATCAGCGGATGGAATGGGAAACCGATGCTTTCATCTCAGCGATGCAGCAAGCCGCAGAGCAGGAGCGGCCGGCCCTTCAGTCGGCTCCTCCTCCCATGTTTGGCTATGCGCCGGATCCGCGCCGTTATCCATCCAGCTTCTATGATATTGAGCTGGATGAGAATGGCAGTATCCAAAGCATCCAGCGGTTCGGCATCATGGAGGAAGCAGAGATCAGTGTGCAGCAGTATGTGCAGCAGGCAGTCAAAGAGCAGGCTTCCAGCGGAAAAACAGGGTCTTATAAGTACAGCATCACCTACCGCGACGATGGCACGGCGAGGGTTATTATACTGGATATTTCCATTCAGCTTCAGGCTCTGTACAATATTCTGAAAAGCGCCCTGCTGGTAGGCACTGTACTGATGATAATTCTATTCCTGATCCTTCTACCGGTATCCTCCAGAGTTGCGGATGCCTTCCTTCGGAATAATGAAAAACAGCAACAGTTCATTACAGATGCGGGTCACGATCTAAAGACGCCTGTCGCCATCATCCGTTCCAATCTGGACGTGTTGGAACTGCAGGGAAAAAGCAAATGGAGTGAAAACATCAGAAGCCAGACGATCCGGCTGGAACAGTTGATCGAACAGCTACTGATGCTGTCCCGATTGGATGAGACAAAGACAAAGATCAAATATGAGACACTCAATCTGACCGACATCATCCGGGAAGAAAAGCAGCACTTCCTGCAGGTTACCGAGCGCCGGAAAATCCAATGGCAGGATTCGCTCCCTGATGATTTATGCGTGTCGGGAGAGGAAAAAGCGATCAGACAGATGCTTAATCTTTTGATGGACAATGCTGCGCAGTATACAAACGACGCCGGGCAGATTATTCTTTCGGGATATACCGATAGGAAAAAGACTGTATTCCAACTGTCCAACACTGTGGACAGTCTTCCCGGGCAAAAGCCAGAAGAACTCACAGAACGCTTTGTTCGAGGCAATACAGCGAGAACTCAGAAAAGCGGCGGTTCTGGGATTGGCTTATCTGCTGTGGAACGCATCATCAAAATCCTCAATGGAAATATCAGGATCACTTATCCGGATGAACACACGTTCTGTGTCACTATGGAGATGCCAAGGGCAAACCAATCTGCTTCACATCGTCTATGATTGATGATGTGCAGATCTGGCATCTCAACAAGACGTATCCCAATCTCTGGACGGATCTGCGAAAGGTGTATGCCCATCCCGAGAGAATTCCATCCTTGGGATGCCATTTGCCAGCATGACGTAATACAGATTTTAGTCGATCCTCCATGATTGCATATTCGTTAAAAATTGCTTCCAAATAGAAGCGACCTTTACGAGAACTTGTCAGGCGACTTATTTGCACTCGATAATTTTCATACTTTTGATGATTGTTCGCATTAGAATCCTTTTTTTCTTCTCCTTTAAAAGCTACGGACATTTTTATTATATAAAAACACACTTTATTAGTCAAATAAACAGAAGAACAAACGCACGGCCTACGTATATTAATTCGGGAGAGGGGTTTGGGGGCTTTGGGTATTTTGTTAAGATTCTGTTTTCTTTTTTAATCGTGGTTGAGTAGTATCACGTTGCCTGAAAGGCATGCACGTTGCCTGAAAGGCATGCAAAAAATCATTTTCTTTTTCAGCCTGCTTATGGTAAAATGTAAAATGCGTTCGCGGAGGAACGAAGTCCGCGGACAGAATATACGCTGGAGGAACCATGATGACGATTACCAAGGATATCCGGTATATCGGGGTCAACGATCATGACCTGGATCTTTTTGAGGGGCAGTACATCGTGCCCGGCGGCATGGCCTATAATTCCTATGTGATTCTGGATGAAAAGATTGCGGTGATGGACACCGTGGAGGAGCATTTCGGCGAGCAGTGGCTCTCCAACCTGGCGGCCGCCCTGGAAGGCCGGAAGCCGGACTATCTGATCGTTCAGCACATGGAGCCGGACCACTCGGCCAATATCCTCCGGTTCCTGGAAGCCTATCCTGAGGCCGCCGTGGTAGCCTCCGCCAAGGCATTCCAGATGATGAAGAATTTCTACGGCTCCGACATGAGCGACCGCAGCCGGGTGGTGGCGGCGGAAAAAGCCTCGCTGGCTCTGGGCCGGCATACCCTGACCTTCCTCACCGCTCCCATGGTGCACTGGCCGGAAGTCATCTTCACCTATGACAGCACGGATCAGGTGCTGTTCTCCGCCGACGCCTTCGGCAAGTTCGGCGCCCTGGATTACGAGGATCCGGAGGGATGGGCCTGTGAAGCCCGGCGGTACTATTTCGGCATCGTTGGAAAATACGGCGCCCAGGTGCAGGCTGTGCTGAAAAAGCTGGCCGGTACGCCCCTGAAGGCCATCTGCCCGCTGCACGGTCCGGTCCTGACGGAAGATCTCCCTTATTATCTGGACCTGTACAATACCTGGAGCTCCTACGGCACGGAAACCGAGGGCGTGGTCATCAACTATACCTCCGTCTACGGGCACACGAAGCAGGCTGCTGAAGAGCTGGCGGAGCTGCTCCGGGCCAAAGGCTGCCCGAAGGTGGCGGTGAATGACCTGGCCCGGTGCGACATGCCGGAGGCGGTGGAGGATACCTTCCGGTACGGCCGCACGGTGCTGGCCACCACCACCTATAACGCGGATATCTTCCCCTTTATGAAGACATTTATTGACCATCTGACCGAGCGGAACTGGCAGAACAAGACCGTCGGCTTCATCGAAAACGGCTCCTGGGCTCCCGCCGCCGTCAAGGTGATGAAGGGCATGCTGGAGGGCTGCAAAAACCTGACCTTCCTGGAGCCCGCCGTAAAGATCACCTCCGCTCTGAACGAAGACAGCCGGGCCCAGCTGGAAGCCCTGGCGGACGAACTGATGAAATAATCCCGATGATACAGCAGCACCGCCCCGCGTCCGCGGGGCGGTGCTGTTTTTGTGCTTTTTTCGTAAGTACTCCCTCAGGAGAACGAAGCGAAGGAATAAATAACTTCCCTCAGGATTTTTGCTGGATTTCCTCGATCATCTCCAGCACCCGTTTCGTCCCGTCCGCGGGCGGAGCGTCCCTCAGGGCCTTCTCCATGGTCTCCCGGTCCGCCCAGGTCTCCATCACCGCCCGGGTCAGGGTTTCCGGCGTCATCTGCTCCTGAGCCAGCACATGGCACAGTCCCCGTTTCCGCAGGCTTTCCGCGTTCAGGATCTGATCCCCCCTGCTTGCTCCCTTCGGATAAGGGATCAGCAGCATGGGACGGCCCAGATGCTGGAATTCGCAAAGTGCGTTGGCCCCGGCCCGGCTGAGCACCAGATCCGTAGCCGCGAAGGCATCCGGAAGCTCCGCGTCCAGGAATTCCTTCTGGCAATATCCGGGCATTCCCTCCAGATCCGCCTCCAGGTTTCCCTTTCCGCAGATATGCGCGATATCAAATGTCTTCGCCAGTTCGGGAAGGGCCGCCCGCAGGGCTTCATTCACCCGCTGGGCGCCGGAGGAGCCGCCCATCATCAGCAGCACTGGTTTCTCCCCGGAAAAGCCGAACAGGGCCAGTCCCCTTTCCCTGCTGCCTTCAAAAAGCTCCGGACGAAGGGGCGTTCCCGTCATTTCCGCTTTGGGGCCCAGCACTTCCGCGCATTCCGGGAAAGTGGTGGCAAAGCGCTTCGCGAAAGGCCTGCACAGCTTATTGGCCAGGCCGGGGGTCAGATCGCTTTCGTGGCACAGCACCGGAACCCGGTGAAGCCACGCGCCGAACACCACCGGCACCGCCACAAAGCCCCCCTTGCTGAAAACCACATCCGGTTTGATCTTTCCCATCAGCCGGGTGGACTGGAAGGCCCCCGCGATGACCCGGAAGGGATCCGTAAAGTTCTGCCAGCTGTGGTATCTGCGGAGCTTGCCGGTTTTCACCGCATGGTAGTGAATCCCGGGAACAGAGCGCATCTTCGGGGCTTCCATGCCGTTTTCCGTGCCGATATAGTGAATCTCATATCCGGCCGCCTTCAAGTGGGGAATCAGCGCCAGATGGGGCGTCACATGTCCCAGCGTTCCCCCTCCGGTGAGTACGATCTTTCTATTTTTCATCATTTTCAATCCAGTACTCCTCTTCCTTGGCGGTAACGCCATCCCCCTCTTCCTCCGTCTCGCCGGCTCCGGGAGTTTCCTCCCTCCGGCAGCCCAGGTAGAAGGCGCACACGGAGCCGCTCAGATAAACGGAGATGGCCAGGGAGGCCAGCAGCTGAAACATCAATGAGGGAATAGAACCCAGAGAGGCGATCAACAGGTTTGCTCCCATGAGTTCCAGAAAATACCAGAACAGGAAGCTGAGATAAAGCAGGAAAATCTGCCCCCGCTTCCCCTGGGTCAGCCGCTTGCTTTCCTTTGCTGACCGAATGGGCCCAAGGCCGGTATGGTCCGCCTGAACCATATCCGCCAGCGCATAACGCAGCGCGCCCACCACCCCCAGCGCCACCGTCGCAATGGAGGCGGCGGACATCAGGCCCATTGAGGTATTCGCCGCCGAAAGCACGGCGATGCGGGAGGAAGTGTCGCTGAGCCAGAGGGGCAGCAGGGAGGCGGCGCTCAGCGCCACGCCCGGCAGCATAAAAAGGATCACCCGGAGCATCACGTACAGCCGAAGGCCGATGGCCTTCCAGAACAGTCTGACCCGGGAGAAAACCGCTGTGAATCCTGGATCCTCCTGCTTCCGCAGCCGGCCCAGCAGCCAGGCGGTCATCCCCAGCGTCAGGCAGGGGGTCAGCAGCCAGGCCAGCACGTTCAGCCCCTGCATGGCCCACACGCCGGAGTTCTCCTGAATCGCCGCGATCCCGGTCAGCATTTTCTCCGTATCCACGGTGCCGCTTTCAGTCACCGCCGCCAGCAGCGCCGTCTGAATCCGTCCCGTCAGATCATTGCCGGTCACGGTAGCGATTCCCTGTACCAGCAGCGTGGGCAGGTTGACGACCAGCGCGATCAGCAGCGCGGTGAGCCAGTGGTCCTTCAGGGCCGCCAGAGCCTGATGCTTCCACCAGGCGGAAGGGTATCTCATGCTTTACGCTCCTTCAATACTGAAAGGGGGATGCCGGCAAATTGCGGCATCCCCGGCATAATCAATTCGAAAGCTCAGGAAACGCTGATTCCCTGTCTCAGGGCCATCATCCTCTCTGCAGGAGATTCTTGCAGCCCCTGGGAGAAGGCGAGGACAGCCGGGATGGAATCATAAAGCCTTTCCCCGGGATTCCGGTCCCGGTTTACTGATCGAGGGCGGCCAGATTCTCCTTGAAGTCAGCCGCATCCACCCAGCCCTGCAGCGTGTCGCTGTAGGTGGTGCTCTGCTTGCTGGAAAGCAGGCTGCTCTGGATGGTTTCCTTCACCTCGTCCAGCGCGACAAAGCCTTCCTCCGCGTCCCCCACATACTTGATAATATAGTATCCGTAGGTGGTTCCCCGGATCTTGCCGGACACGTCTCCTATGTTCTCCAGAGCCATGGCCGCCTCCACGAAGGCGGAATCAAAGCTGGTCATATCCGCGGACACTGCGTATCCCCGCTCCGCGGTGACGCCGCTCTGCATGCCGGGATCCTGGGTCTTGTCGGCCATCAGGGTATCCCAGTCCGCGCCCAGCTCCAGCTCGGTCAGAATCTCGTCCGCCGCGGTATCGATATTGGCGAAGGCGGCATTGGTAACCTCCTCCGCTTCCTTCTGTGCGGCTTCCAGCTCCGCCTGAGCAGCCTCAAGCTCCGCCTGGGCAGCCTCCAGATCCGTCTGGGCCGCGGTCTTATCCTCTTCGGAGGCTTCCTCGCTGTCCAGGATCGCCTGGGCGTCGCTTACCTTGCTCTCCGCTCCGGTCACCTTGCTCTGGGCATCCGTCACCTTGCTGTTCGCTTCGTCAATCTTCGTCTGGTCTTCGTCCAGGAACTTGACCAGAATCTGCTTCACAAAGCGGACGCCGTCGGGCGTGTAATACAGGGTGGTGCCGTTGTTGGCCGCGGTGGTCCAGGAGGCCGTGTTGTTCTCGTAGGTTTCCTTCCCGGATGCCGTACGGCTCTCATATTCCTTGGTGATTTCTTCCTCCGTCACCGCCACGTCCTTGATGATCTCCTGGCGCAGCTTCTCCTGCAGCGTGGTTTCCCGGGCGTTCTCCATGGCGCTTTCCATGGAATAGCCCAGTTTTTCCAGATCCGCGGCGGCGGCCGTGTTCTTTTCCTCATCGGACAGCTCGCTGTCCGCGTAATTGGAGGTCAGAATATAATTCAGATTGCTCTGATAGGTTTCCTCGGCCTGGGCCTTTACCTGGGCCTCTTCCTCTTCCGTCAGCTGATCCAGCCCCAGTTCCGCGATCTTCGCGTTGGAAACCAGTTCAGTCTTGAGGGTGTTAATGGCTTCCTGCCGGGCGTCCGCGATGGCCTCGGCGGAGGTGGCATCAAAGCTGTATCCGTACATGGAGTAGACGTAGGACATATAGTCGAGCTGGTTTTCTACCTCTTCCTGAACCTCACCCTTGGTAACCGTCTGATCTCCCAGCTGCAGGATCACCGTCGCCGCGTCCACAGCCTGATCCTTCTGCACAAGCGTGCAGCCCGTCAGCAACATCGTCAGCGCCAGCAACAGTGCCAGCAGTGCCTGCTTTTTCATTCTTCAAGTCATCCCTTCACACATATAATCGGGCCATCGGCCCGCGCACGCCGGATATTATACCAAAAGATGGGAGCCTGGGCAAGAGAAAAACATCATTTCATCAGCGTCCCGAGCACCTGGAAGGCTTTTTCCGCGCTCCGCTCCACATTCGTGTAATAATCCCCGCTGCCTCCCTCATAGGTATCGCTGATGCACTTGATGGACAGGCAGGGAATATGATTGAGATAGCACACCCGGGAAATGGCGGCGATCTCCATATCACAGATCTGGCAGCCCAGGGCAAAGAGCTTCTGTTTCTCCGCTTTGCTCTCGACAAAACGGTCTCCGCTGGCCGCGGCGGTCTCCCTCAGGCCGGGAAAAGCCCGCTTCGCTTCCTGGATCATGGTCTCATCCAGCGGGATAAATTCGTCCGGAAATTCTCCGTACTGATGGGGTTTGACGGGATCCACTGCGGAAACGTCGTAGTCATAATGACATACCTTTCGCACCACAAAGAGATCCTCCACCTTCAGCGCCGGGTCCAGCGCCCCGGTGACGCCGAAATTCATCATCCGCTCACACCCGTACCGGGTAATCAGCAGCTGAGTTCCCGCCGCAGCGTCGATCTCGCCGCAGCCTGAGCAGAGGGCAAAGATCTCATTGTCCCCCATGACCGTACGGTAGACGGTCCGCCCGTTCACCTTTTCTTCTCTAATCTCCCCGCCGCTATGCAGAAAAGCTTTCAGCTCTCTCTCCACGGCAATCAGCAGTCCTGTTTTCATGCTTTTCTCCGTTGCCTGTTTTATGCCTGTTGCATCTCTTTCAGAATTTTTTCCGCGCTGACCATCTTCACGCACAGGGCGAAAAGCTCCGTCGCCTTCTTCAGCTCCTCCAGCGGGGGGAAGGTCGGCGCGATCCGGATGCTGGTATCCAGCGGGTCCTTCCCGTAGGGCCAGGTGGCCCCGGCCGGGGTCATCACCACCCCTGCCTTTTTACACCGGCTTACGATCTCCTTCGCGCAGCCCGGCAGACTTTCGAATCCGATGAAATATCCGCCCAGGGGGGTGGTCCAGCTTCCGATCCCCTTGTCCCCCAGTTCCCGCTGCAGGGTTTCCTCCACCATCTCAAACTTGGGCCGCAGAATATCCGCATGCTTTCGCATATGCTCCACCATGCCGTGGATATCCTTAAAGAACCTCACATGCCGCAGCTGATTCACCTTGTCGTGGCCGATGGTCTGGTTCTTCAGCTGTTTCCTTATGTCCTCCATGTTATTGGGGGATGTGGCCAGGGCGGCGATGCCGCTGCCCGGGAAGGTAATCTTGGACGTGGAGGCAAACTTGTACACCATATCCGGATTTCCCGCCCGCTTGCATTCCGCCAGTATCTCGATCAGATAGTCCTGACGGTCGTCATAGAGATGATGCATGCCGTAGGCATTGTCCCAGAAGATGCGGAAGTCCTTCGCTGCCGGCTTCAGCCGGGCAAAGCGGCGCACCGTCTCATCGCTGTAAGAAATCCCGCTGGGATTGGAATACTTCGGGACGCACCAGATTCCCTTGATGCTCTCGTCCTCCGCCACCAGCTTCTCCACCATGGCCATATCCGGGCCGTTCTCCGTCATGGGCACGGGGATCATCCCGATGCCGAAATATTCCGTGATGGCGAAATGCCGGTCATATCCCGGCACCGGGCACAGGAACTTGACCTGATCCAGCTTGCACCAGGGGGTGTTTCCCAGAATGCCGTGGGTATAAGCCCGGCTCACCGTATCATACATGACGTTCAGGGAGGAGTTGCCGTAGATGATGATGTCATTGGGGTTATTTTCCATCATGTCCCCGAGCAGCTCCCGGGCTTCCTCGATGCCCGTCAGCTGGCCGTAGTTCCGGCAGTCGGTCCCGTCCTCGCAGGTCAGATCCGAGGAGGATTGCAGCACGTCCATCATGCCCATGCTCAGGTTCAGCTGCTCGATACTGGGCTTTCCCCTGCTCATATCCAGCCGCAGATCCATTCCCTGAATCCTCCGGTAATCCTTCTTCAGGGCGCTCAGTTCCTCGCTCAGGGCTTCCCGGGTCATTTCATCGTAGCGCATTTTTACCTCCCCTTATGGAACAGCAGTCTCTCATACCGGTCCACATCATACCGGCGCACCATGATTTCCAGCTCCTCATCCCCCATAACGGTATTCCGTCCGTCCGCATACAGCGCGTCCACTTCCTGCCGCATGGCGATGATCAGCGGATCGCTCTTATCCACCTGATTCTCTCCAACCAGCCGGAAATAATTGTTCAGCCAGTGGGCGATGGAAGCGGTCCCTCCTCGGCTGTCCACCGCCACGGCGGCGGGACGGTTCAGAATCTTCGCCGTGTCAAAGGCATTATAGATCTCCTCATCCTTCAGCATCCCGTCCGCGTGAATGCCGGCCCGGGTCACGTTGAAGTGCCGTCCGACGAAGGGCTGTCTGGGGCTGATCTCGATGCCGATCTCCCGCTCCATGTAGTCCGCGATTTCCGTCACGGCGGTCAGATCCATGCCGCCGTCGTCCCCCCGCAGGCTCTGGTACTCGATGGCCATGGCCTCCATGGGGCAGTTTCCGGTCCGCTCCCCGATGCCCAGCAGGGTACAGTTGACGCTGGAACAGCCGTAGAGCCAGGCGGTGGCCGCGTTGGTCACCACCTTATAGAAGTCGTTGTGCCCATGCCATTCCAGCATGGCGGAGGGGAACTGGGCATAATGGTTCAGGCCGTAGACGATGCCCGGCACGCTGCGGGGCAGGGCGGCGCCGGGATAGCTGACCCCGTAGCCCATGGTATCACACGCCCTGATCTTGATGGGGATTCCGCTCTCCCGGCTCAGATTCATCAGCTGCTCCGCGAAGGGCAGCACAAAGCCGTAGTAATCCGCCCGGGTAATGTCCTCGAAGTGACACCGGGGCCGGATTCCCCGGTCCAGCGCGGCCTTCACGATCCCCAGGTATTTATCCATGGCCTGGCCGCGGGTCAGGTGCATCTTCTTGAAGATATGATAGTCGCTGCAGGAAACCAGGATGCCCGTCTCCTGAACCCCTGCCTCCCTGACCAGTTCAAAATCCTTCTCGTTGGCCCGGATCCAGGTGGTAATCTCCGGGAACTTCAGTCCCGCGTCCTGGCACAGGTGCAGAGCCTCCTGGTCATTTTTCGTATAAAGGAAAAACTCACTTTGCCGGATCATCCCGTTGGGACCTCCAAAGCGGCTCATGAGCTTGAACAGATGAAGAATCTGTTTGGGGGTAAAGGGGCTGACGGACTGCTGCCCGTCCCGGAAGGTCGTATCCGTCATCCAGATCTCATCCGGAACGCTCATGGGCACATTCCGCATGTTGAAGGCCACTTTCGGAATATGCTCATAGTCAAAGATCTCCCGATACAGATTGGGCTCCTCCACATCCTGCAGGGAATACTGATACTTGTTCTGCATCAGCAGATTGTTCTTCTGATCAAAAGCGATCATCTCAGGCTCTCCCCTCCGCACGCCGGCCAATTTGACCCGGAGTCCTTATCCGGCGAAGCTTTTTTATTATACCTGCCAATACCAGAAATGACAAGGAAGTACATTGGAAATACATTGCTTCTTTAAAACACAGAACCCCCTCCCGGTGTTTTCCGGGAAGGGGAAGGAGCGGTCGGATCAGTCGGTAGCATCCACGTCCAGCACAACCGTCAGGGAGTAATCCGGATAGAGGGCCCTCACCTCCGAGCAAATGGTTTTCAGCGCCTCCTCCCGGCTGATGTCAAAGCTGATCACCACATCGAACCGGAGGGTCTTTTTCTCCGTGTCCGCGTAAAAACCGTGCACCTGCAGGGCCCAGTCATGGGAAAGCACCTGCTGCTGAACCCTGTTCCGGATCCGGGAGGCTTCCTCATTGGAGGTGTTATAGGAATAGACGCCTATGCCGGTCAGAATCACGCCCGTCTCCCGGTAAACCCTTGTCTCCAGCCGGCGGGTCAGCTGGTCCACCTGCTCCACGGTCATGGTGTCGGGAAGCTCCACGTGGACGGAGCCGTAGTACCTGTCCGGCCCGTAGTTGAACAGATTCAGGTCGTAAGCCCCCCGGACCTCCGGTTCCTCATTCAGCAGCTCCTTGACCTTTCTGCTGACCTCAGGGTCTCCCCGCCGGCCCACAATATCGCTGATGGTTTCGGACATCATTTCCACACCGGCCTTGATGATGAAGACGGAGATCAGCACGCCCACATAGGCCTCCAGGGACACGCCCCAGATCAGATAAATGATCGCGGAAGCCAGTACGGAGGCCGACAGGATCGCGTCAAAGGAGGCATCCGACCCGGAGGCGATCAGGGCCCCGGAGTTGACCTTCTCCCCCTGTTTTTTTACATAGCTGCCCAAAACCAGCTTCACCCCGATTGCCACCGCGATAATGATCAGGGAAACCGTGCTGTAGTCCGCGGCCTCCGGCTGCAGAATCTTTTTCACGGATTCTATCAGGGAGGTAAGGCCGGCGTACAGCACGATAGCCGCCACGATCATGGAGCTGAGGTATTCCACCCGTCCATGGCCAAGGGGGTGCTTCCGATCCGGCTTGCGGGCGGCCAGCCTGGCCCCGATGATGGTAATCACCGAGGACAGGGCATCGGACAGATTGTTGACTGCGTCCAGGGTTACGGCGATGGATTTTGAAAGAAGTCCCACCGCAGCCTTGAAGGCGGCCAGGAACACATTGGTCACAATGCCCACCATACTGGTGCGGACGATAACCCGCTCCCGGTTTTCGGCATCTGCCGCCGGATTAGGCTGGCCTGCGCCATTCTGATCAATAATCTCTGACATTTTTCTCTTCCTTCCATAAGTGTCCAGCTCTGAAAGCGGAGCCCTGAGGTGTCCCGTTTCCGGGGATCTGATTTCCTCCGGCGCCCGTCTGGATCTTTTTTTCTCTCAGATTCTGTCGGAGCGGAGGATCGCGTACAGGTACACATCCACCTCTTCCCCTTTGTTCACCACGCGTTTTCGCAGCAGGCCTTCCCTCCGCATGCCGCATTTCTCCATGACCCGGGCGCTGGCTTCATTGCGGACGTCGCACATTCCTTCCACCCGATTCACCTGCGTTCGTTCAAACAGCAGATCCAGCAGGGCGGAGAGCGCTTCCGGGGCATACCCCTGATGCCACCAGGCCCTGCCGAAGGAATATCCGATCTCGGCGAAGCGATGTTCCGGATTCCAGCCCATGATCCCGATCGTCCCGATCACCTTTCCGGTCTCCCGCAGCTCCACGCCCCAGGAAGAAGGTAGTCCCCTGCGGTAGAGGCTCCTGATATACCGAAGGTAATCCCGGGTGTCCCAGACGGATCTGTGGGGATCCCAAAGCACATACCTGGCCACATCCGGATCTGCGGACCATCTGTAAATATCCCTGGCGTCCCGCATCCGAAGCCGGCGCAGCCGAAGCCGGCAGGTTCCGATTTCGGGAGGATCCAGAAAAAGAGCGCGGGCGGAATCAGCAGGTTCCAGAAGGGAGCGAAAACTCAGGCGGTCTCTCAGTTCCAATTTCATTCTTCTCCCCCCGCAGCTTCCTCCCGGGACCGGTCCGGAAGCCCGAATTCAGCGGGAAGGAAGCGGGGACAGACGTTCTCCCGGGTCGCTATCACCGAAGCCGCCAGGCGCGCGCCGATGCGGCACGCTTCCTCGATGGTCTTCCCATAGGTAAGGCCGATGCACACCCCGGCAAAAAAAGCGTCCCCGCATCCGGTGGTATCCACTACGTCCACATTCACAGCGGCAACAGCGCCGTGATGTCCTTCCGCGTCCGCGAAGACCGCGCCGGCCGCTCCCATGGTCACCACCATCTGACGCACATCCCCCTTCCGGATCCGTTCCGCCAGAATGCCGGAAAGCGTCTCCGGAGGCAGGCCGTCATAATCTTCGCTGAAAAAAAGGCCCGCCTCCTGCTGGTTGCATACAAGGCAGTCCACCCGTCGGAGCAGATCCCTCCGCTCCACAGCGATGGTCATGTTGGAAACCAGGGCGTAGACCCTTTTCCCATGCTTTTCCGCCAGCTGGAGAATGCGTTTCAGGATAAAATCCTCAATGTCCACTTCCACGGCGATGCCGTCCGCCTCCGCGAAGATCTCGTCTCCCCGCTGATCCAGAATCTCCGCGATCACGGAGGGATCCGGCCGTTTTGAAATGGAAGCCACCACATCTCCGCTGTTGTCAAAGACGGCGAGCCAGGTTCCCAGGCCGCCGGGAACAAACCGGACATATTCCAGATTCACCCGGTGCCGTTTCAGCTTCGCCAGGATATCGTGGCCGGTGCCGTCATCATCCACGACGGTGATAAAGGTGGGGCGAAGCTCCACATTGGCGATATCCTCCGCCACGTTGCGAGCCACGCCCCCATGCACCTGCACCACCCGTCCGGCGTTCCGCCCTCCGGGAATATACTTGTTAAACGGATAGCCCTTGATATCCACCAGCACCGTGCCGATGACCACAATTCCGTTTTTCATATTCATCCCTCATTTTCCGGGAAGCTGCATTTTTCCAGGGCCTGAAGGGCTTGCCGAAGCAGTTCCTCCTCGGGCATATCCCCCCTGGCGCCGAGGATCATCTGATGAACGAGTTCCTCCGTAGCCCGCACGTTTCTCTGATAGAACCGATAGGCTTTCTCCAGTTCCCGGTCCAGCTCTTCTCCCTCGGGGATCATCCTCTCATTTTCCATATCCCGCTCCGTCAGTTTCGATAGACCCGAATCTGCTTATTGCCCTTCTCGTCCACGATCCAGGACTCGCCGGAGCCCCTCTGGGTGGTAATGGTGAGACGCTGATTCACATCAATCGCCTGCCAGTCCGCTTCCGCAAGGTGCCAGACCTGGGCAGTCCCCTTTTCATTCACGGTGGAGAAGGCATACACCTCCCGCCGGTTCGTCCCCTCCCGTTCATCCGCAGCCAGATTGGTTTCCGGCCAATAGGCATCATGGGTGTTCCCCGAGGCAGTCGCCTCCCGGGAGTCAACCCACCGCCAGATGGTGTAGGTATACCTGGTTGCATACCGGGGAACATTGACATAGACCGGCTGCGAGACCGTTTCCGTGTAGTATTCCGTGGTGTAGACCGGCCGCTGATGCGGAACCTCCTCAAAGGATCCGTTCCCGTTATCTGAATAGGTGTAATAGGTTTCGTAATGATCCAGCACCTGGCGGGACCGCTGAACCTCCACATTCTCATAATGGTCCAGCACCTGATCGTAATGGTGGATTTCCTGCCGCTGGCCGACCAGGGTGCCGCCCGAGGGAACGGTCCAGCCGCTTTCGGTAAACTCACGGTTCTGTTCAATGGGAATAACCCGGGTCCAGGCCAGCTCCGTCACCTGCAGATCTCCGTAGGTGCTGCTGCCATTCATGTACATCATCAGGCCCACGATCAGGGCCAGGATGATCAGCAGCAGCGGAAGGCGGCTCTTCTTCTGGTGAGCTTCCGGCCTGGACTGAGCGGGCTGAGCGGCCTGTTCCGCCGCTTCCGCCTCCTGGCGTTTTTTCAGCTGGTCAAAATAATTGCTTTCGGAGGATTCCCTGCTGGCTCCGCAGTTCGTGCAGAAAGCGGCATGGTCCTTGTTCAGGGAATTGCAGAAGGAACAGTACCAGTCAGGATTCTTTCCGATTTCCTCGGACTGTTCCTGGGTGAGATACTCAATATCTCCCCGTTCGTCCTCCTCCCGGGAAGTGTTCTGGGCATTGTCTTTCATGTAAAACTGTACGTCTCCCCGGGCCCTGCCGCAGGCGGGACAGTTCATCACATTTCCGGGCACCCCCTTATTTCCGCAAACGGGGCAGTCCCAGTATCCCATAACGGTTCTGCTCATCCTTTTCCCTCCCCTGTCTTCGGCTCCTCCAATCCGCTTATTCCCGGAAATCCTCAATCAGTCGGCGGACTCCTTTTCCTCCGCAGCCGGCTGGAAATCCGTTTCTCCTTCCGGCTCGCCCTGTTCCTCCGGGATCCGTTCCGCCTGGATCCAGGTAACGCGGAAGCCGTCCATGCCGGTAATGGTAAAGCGGTATCCGCCCGCCTCGAAGATATCCCCTTCTTCGGGAACCTTTTCCAGCATTTCCCCGGCCCAGCCGCCTACCGTATCGGCATCGTAGCCCTGGTTTTCAATTTCAAAGTGCTCCAGAAGCTCCTGCAGCTGCATGCCGCCATCAATGCGCCAGCGTCCGTCCTCCTCCTGGATGGACTCCTCGCTGATCTCATCATGCTCATCGTAGATTTCGCCGACCAGCTCCTCCAGCACGTCCTCCAGCGTCACGATTCCCTCCGTGCCGCCGAACTCATCCAGCAGGATGATCTGGTGGGTCTTGGAAGCCCGGAACTGTTTCAGCAGGCTGGAGATGGGCACCGTAGCCGGCGCAAAGACCGGTTCCTTCATGATCCGGGTGATATCGGTCTCGCCTGCGTGGGTCATCTTATAGAAGTCCTTCTCGTGCAGGATGCCCACGATATGGTCCAGGTCCTCATGATAGACCGGAATCCGGGAGAAGTAAGTGGTTCGGAAGATTTCGGCCACTTCCTCGGACGCGGCGTTATCCTCCACGGCCGTCACGTCCACCCGGGGCGTCATGATGTCGGACGCGTCCTGGTCGTTAAACTCAATGGCGGAGCGAAGCAGCTCGCCTTCCTCTTCTTCCAGATCTCCTTCGGTCTGAGCCTCGTCAATCATGGTCATCAGCTCATCCTCGATCTGGGTCTCCTCCGGATCCCCCTTCACCAGATGGGAAAGAAGCCTGCGCCAAAGGGAAAACAGCCAGTCCACCGGGCGAAGCAGCGGCATCAGCACCCGAAGCACGGGCGTCGCAGCCAGGGCAAACCTTTCCGGCTGCTGCTTGGCCAGGGTCTTGGGGCCAACCTCTCCTATGAAGAGGATCACCACCGTCATGACCGCTGAGGCAAGGGTAGCGCCCTGGTCCTCCTGGCCGTTCAGGATCCGGGTGAAAAGAATGGTGGCCATGGAGGTTCCGGCAATGTTGACCACATTGTTTCCCACCAGGACCGTGGTCAGCAGGGAATCATATTTCTCCAGCAGGCTCAGGGTCTGCTTCGCCCGTAGTTTCTGGTCCCCTTCCATGGTTTTCAGTTTGATCCGGTTGGACGCCGAAAAGGCCGTCTCCGTAGCGGAAAAGAAGGCGGAAAGCGCGACACACGCGATCAGCGCGAGCCATAGGCCCATGAAAATATCAAATCCTTTCGTACTGGTCTCACATTTTTAGTATAACAAAATCCGTCCCGCAGAAGGGGACGGATGAATTATACCATTCCACGCCTTGATTTGCAAGGGATGATTGAGTATGAGGGGGAATGAATGGCAAAATAGTGCAGCTCAGCGGACGCCGGTGATCCTCAGGCCCCTGAGCAGCGTAACCCGGGGAACCACATACCGGTCATACTGAGCGGTCTCCCGGGAGAACTGCATATCCGGGATCATCTCCGCCATCTGCCCGGAAACGGATCCGCCGGATACGATCGTAACCTTCCCGCCCTGGTGCAGATAACCCAGACGGATCTCCCCGGCGATATCCCCGCTCATGCTGTCCACCTGGAAATCGGAGAATTCCACGATCTCCAGATAATCGCCCTTTCGGATCTCCTCCTCGGACCGGGTGCCGCCTGAAACAATGAAATTATGGACCAGGGAGCTGTTCTCCACCTGGAGATACTGGCTGAACTGCCTGGCTCCCCAGATATTCTCCACCTTTCCGTCCCGGATCAGGAAACGGTCACGGATCAGGGAGCCCTCCTCATCGACGGGATCATTCCGGGAGGAATTCTCCAGCTGCGGAACGGCCCGGAGGGAAAGGCCGCATCCGATATTCTTTCCCACGTTCCAGTCGGACAGCTTCCGATAGATCATGGCCGCGTTGGTACGGTCCGAAAAATAACGGTAAATGGCGGTGCTGTCATCCGTGGAAAACAGCACGTCAAAGGTGCCCAGCCTTGGGGTGGGTTCTGCGGTCAGCCGGTCCCGTCCGTAGACCATGGCTTTCCCGATCTCCTCCCTGAGTTTTTGCGCGTCGCAGTTTCCGGAGTGGAAAGCCCGGTACAGCTCGATCTCGTGATCCCCCCTGCGGGCATTCACGATCACCTCGATCATGGAGGAAGGATATCTGCAGACATACTCAACGCCCCGGGAATTCAGGAAATGCCGGGTTATCTCCCGGACGAAGATCTCATAGGAATTGATATCCTCTCCCGGCGTTTCGGGCAGATCCTTCATGGTGCGGATAAAATCCCCGGAAATCTGCTCCAGATTCACCTCCGGAATCTCCGGCTGAGGCACCGGCGCGTCCTGGAGTCCGTAGGCCGGGTTTTTAACCAGGGAAGCCTGAAACCAGAGGTCCTCCAGCGTCTTCTGCACTTCCTCCGCCGAGGCCGTGGGAGAAATCTGGCCGGAGGCGGCTCCCAGCATCTCCCCCTCCAGGGGACGGTACAGGGTCACATCGAAGGTTCGCACCTCCGTCAGGCGGTTCTGGTCCAGACGGTGGCGAATAAAGTAGAATTCCCATCCCCGGGCGGTATTCTCCGTTATTTCCCAGATTTCACAGCCCATCTTCAGGATCTTTTTCTTGATCGTTTCCAGCATCATCCCAGCCTCGCTTTCGTCTTCAGATAGGGGCCGCCGTCTGCAACTTTCACCCACTCCTTATATCCTTTTCCGCAGCCGCCGTTACCGTCCACCCTCCTGTCCGCTGAGGCCATGGTAATGCCCCCCAGCAGGTCCGGAACATAGCCGGTCATGATCACAGGGGCCACCACCCTTCCGGTCAGCCTCCCGTCCCGGATCTCATAGCCCCGGGAAATGATGCACTGAATGCCCCAGTGTTTCGGGTCTTCCATGCCGCTTTCCGTCCCCCGCAGCAGGTATCCGTGGGAGACGGATGCGATCATCTCCTCCAGGGTATCCTCGCCGGAATCAAAGATGGTATTGGTCATGCGGGTATAAACCTTATGGGCAAAATTCTCCCGTTTCCCGTTTCCGGTAGGCACCGTTCCCAGCCGATAGGCGGAAAGAGCGTCGCAGATGCCCGTTTTCAGGATGCCTCGGTCAATCTCAATAACATCTCCCGCCAGCGTTCCTTCATCATCAAAGGCATAGGCGGTCACGCTCTCTGCGCACAGGGCTCCTTCATGCATGGTGCATTTTTCGGAGCCCACCCTTTTGCCGATGTAGTGCGCGCCAAGGGCCCGGTTTTTCACGAACATATCCATTTCCACCCCGTGGCCGAAAGCTTCGTGGGCGATCAGTCCGCTGATGCCCGGATCGGTAATGATCTCGTACTCTCCGGGAACCACCTTCTCCGCTCCCAGCAGATCCGCCATCATCCGGGGCATCCCGTCCATGACCTGCTCCAGCCCGTCCAGGATTTCAGGCCCGCCGCATCCGGACACCCCGTCATAGGCGAATTTGATTTCTCCTTCCGCGTTGGGCGCGTAGGCCGAACAGCTTCCCTCCGTATAGACATAGGACTGGCGCAGAAAACGGTTCGGGGTGATGAACATCTTGGAGATATGGGTGGAGCTGGCGCTGACGGTGCAGTCCAGCGCTCCTTCCACCGTCGCCTTGCCCCGGTCGGACAGGGCGGACATTTTCTCCACCAGCACTTCCATATTCTCCGTTTCCGGCAGGCGGCCAGTTTCCTTTTCCACAAAAAGGGTCAGGGGCTCATCCGGAAGTACGGGCGTGGGGTACGGTTCGGTTCCCGTCCGCGCCAGCAGGTCCAATTGGCGGTCCAGCTCCCGGCGGATGGTGTTCGCGAAGCCCTCCATCTCCTCCGGCAGCTCATTAAAGGCATACTCGCTGTATTGCCCCTTCCGGCAGACCCGGACCACGTTCCCCCGCTCGGTGGTCATATTGGTATTCGAAACCTTCCTGGCCCGCTGGGAAATGGTCACCCGGAACCCCACGGAGTCCGCGGAATGCAGGCTCACATACTCATAGCTTTCGGAAAGTTCGGCCACAAGGCGCCGCATCCGTTCCGTAATCCCCTTCAGATAAGGTGAGAATGGCGCTTTCATCTCTTGCTGTTCCTTTCATGACAGTCATCATCCGGAGGAATCGCTGAATAAATACCCCTGGACGAAATTTGCGGAAACATGTATACTCAGGAGCTGATTCAGGCTGTTCCTGCATGGTAAGGGGAAACCAGCCTTCAGTCCTTCCGGTTCGGGCAGTCCGCTTTTTTGCAGCTTTTGCAGGAATCCAGCTGGATTTCATCCCCGGGAAGGAACATCTCCGCCGCGTCTCCCTTCTCCAGGTCCTCCCTGAATCCAAGGCGGGCAAAGAACCCCTCTGTCTCTTCGGGCGTCCGAAGCCGGACTTCCCTGGCGTAATGGTTCTGCGCCTTGAAGAGCAGCAGCCGAAGGGTCAGGTCCCCCAGCTTCCGTCCCCGGAAGTCCGGCAGCACCCCTATATCCCCGATCCAGAAGCTGCCGTCCCGCCACCACAGGCGGCCCGAGGCGGCCGGCGTATCATCGCTGTAAACCACCACGTTCTGCGCCTCCCCGTCCAGCGGATCCTCGCCCCGGCCGAATACAGCCCGGCGCACAGCCGCGGCCTCGTTCAGGTCCGCCCCCTGGGGAAACCATTTTCCCTGAATCATCAAAACACCTCCCGGAGGAATACTTATGGAAAAGGTAAAAATCGAACGCATCAACGAACTGGCCCGCAAGCGCAAGGCGGAAGGGCTGACGCAGGAAGAAGCCGCGGAGCAGGACGCCCTGAGGAAGGAATATATCCAGGGCTTCCGGGACAACCTTCAGCAGGTGCTGGACAGCGTTGTCCTCCAGCGCCCGGATGGCACGAAGCAGAAGCTTCAGAAGAAGGGCTGACCGGCGAAAACGCGGAACGCATGCGCCTTCGGCTGTTCCTTCCAGCTGAAAAGGCCCCTGGGGGACTATATCCCCTTCGGGAAGCTCTTGTCAAGGGGGCCGGAATTGGATATAATGAAGTGGGCCCCGATGGGGACCGGATTGAAATGAATGGGAGAGCATAACATGAGTGAAGAAAATCTGAATCAGGATAAAAACCTGAACGGCGAAGAAAACCTGGAAATGGACGAAGATCTGATCGTTTTCGAAACCGAGGACGGTACGGAAGTTACGTTTGTGATTGAGGACTACTTCTTCTATAACGGCGATGAGTACGCGATCCTGACGGAGTACGATACGGAGAAGGACGAGGTGCTGGATGAGGGCAGCATCGTCTGCCGGATCGAGTCCGTGGAGGGCGAAAACGGAGAAGAGGACGAGGAGTTCGTTCCCATCGAGGATGACGATCTGGCCGAAAAGCTGATCGAGATCGCCAACGCTCAGCTGGCGGAGGATGAGGAAGAGGAATAAGTTTCCCCTGCGCCTGCCCCCTTGGGGCAGGCGTATTTTTGGATGAAAGGAATATCTGTAAAAATGAAACAAACCGGACGGATTGTGCTGTGTGTGCTCTGCGGGCTGCTGATCCTGGTGGCTCCGTTTCTGATCTCCTCCCCGAACCTGCTCAGCGAGGTGAAATGGGAACTGATGGATCAGCTGAATACGGAGGAAGGCGAGGAGCTGGACCTCGGCCGGCTGCTGTTTCCCTCTGCCCGGGCGGAGGGGGATTCTGGGGAGGATCTGATCGAGGAAATCGTGGAGGAAGGGGATTCCGATCTGGGGCCCGCCCTGTATGAGCTTCCGGTGGATTTCTCCGTGCCTCCCCTGCCGAAGGAAGAAAACTATTCGGAGAACGGGTACGAGGATGCGACGATCCGGGTCCGCATGGAGGATCGGGAGGAGGACGGGGTCATCTGGCATCTGGCCTTTGTGCAGATCGCTTCCCCCACCCAGCTGAGAACCGCCACGGCCATCTCGGCGGACCTGAATGAGCTGTATGCCTCGGGAGACCAGTCCGCGGTGGAAAAGCAGCTGAAAAAGGTGCTCACCTCCTCCAAGGTTTCCTCCGTCAGCGGAATGGCCCGGAACAATCACGCGGTCGTGGCCATCAACGGGGATAATTTTGTGGATAAGCCCGAAAAGACCACCTTTGAATATCGCATGGGCCAGAAGATTCGCAGCAAGACCAACAAGACCAAGGATATGCTGATCATCGACGAGAACGGAGATTTCCACCTGATCCTGGCTCAGGAAAAGAAGGCCCAGACCGCTGCCCTGGAGGCGGTGGCTGCGGAGCACGACATTGTGAACGCCTACACCTTTGGCCCTGCCCTGGTGATCGACGGAGAGGAATGCCAGGTCAGCAGCGAATACGGGTACAATCCCAACGGAAGAGAGCCCCGGGCCGCCTTGGGCCAGATCGGCCGCCTGAGCTATGTGCTGGCCATCGCGGAAGGCCGGGGCAGCTCCAGCGGCGTCACCCAGCAGGAGCTGGCCCATTTCATGGCGGAACTGGAATGCCGTCAGGCCTTCAATCTGGACGGCGGCAACTCCGCGGAAATGGTCTTCAACGGGGTAAAGTATAAGGGAATGCCCGGCGGAGATGAGCGGGGTCTCAGCGATATTCTGTATTTTGCCACCGCCGTGCCGGAGGAATGAGAACATGAATCTGTATGAAGAGGCGGAAAAAATCAGCATCCTGGGGCTGAACGTTTACCGATTTGGCTTCTTTGTCATGCTGGGAATGCTGGGAGCTGCAGCCGTCATCGGCTTTCTGTCCTGGGCCCGCCGGTGCCGGAAGGGCACAGGGCCCCTGCTGCTGCTTATGTCCATCCTCCTGGGCGGGCTCTGCAGCCGCGCGGTTTTCTGCCTGCTGAATCAGGAGCTTGGCGCCATGATGCCTCTGGCCAGCTGGTTCAGGTTCACCGGCGGCGGATGGAGCATGATGGGCCTTGTGGGCGGCGTCATGCTGGCAGGGTTTCTCACCGGAAAGCTGACGGGCCAGAAGCCCGGCCTGACCCTGGATCTAGCGGCCTGTGCCCTTCCTCTGTTTATCGCCCTGGAGCGGGCCGGAGAAGGAAGCATACCGGAGTTTGACTACAGCCGGCGCCTGACCACGGGGCTGCTGGAGGGAACCTTTCTCTCCTTCAGCGATTACGACGGCAGCTATCTGGCCACCTGGAAGCTGGCGGCCATCTTAATGCTGATCATTTTCCTGGTTCTGGTCTGGGACATGACCCGCAGCCGCCGGGACGGGGATACCTGTCTCCTGTTCCTGATGCTCTTCGGAGGCTGCAGCATTCTGCTGGAGAGTCTGCGGTACGATCGTTTCCTCAGCATCAGTTTTGTGGGACTTCAGCAGATCTTCGCGGGCGTCCTGCTGGCCGTGGGCGTTCTCGTTCCCGCCTTCCAGGCAGGCCGGCGCAGCAAAAAGCTTGCGCTCTGGGCCCTGGTCAGCGTGGCAGTCATGGTGATTCTGGCGATCCTCCTGGAATTCGCCCTGGACCGGACCACCATCAACAAGCTCCTGATCTATGCGCTCTACCTGCTGGTAGTCGCCGTCCCGGTCACGCTGGGAATCATCCTCCGTCAGCGCCCCGATCGGGCGAAATAACCGCTTCACCATATCGCTGTGCTTTCCCCGGTTCGATGCTTGCGTTTATGCATTCGAAAAGTCATCGATAGGAGGCTTACCCGTATGGCAGGCAAGAGCTTTGTGCTGAATGACGATACCATTTCCGTTATCGAGGAAATCGGTGGGCACATGCCCGGCGGCTTTTTCATCTATCAGGCCGAGGCGCCCGAGGCCCTGATTTACGCAAACAAGGCTGTATTTGATATCTACGGCTGCGCCAGTCTGGAAGAATTCAAGGCGCTGACCGGCTTCACCTTCCGGGGCATGGTGCATCCCGAGGATTACGGAACCATTTCCGAGTCCATCATCCAGCAGATCGATGCAAGCGAGGATAAGATGGACTACGCTGAATACCGCATCATCCGGAAAGACGGCGAGATCCGCTGGGTTGACGACTACGGGCACTACGCGGAGTCCGAGGCTTACGGCGGCGTCTATGTCGTCTTCATTTCGGACATCACGGAAAAGCGGGAGAAGCAAGAAATAAGCAAGGCTACCCGCGACGCCGTCATCGCCACGCTGACCAATAACTACAACACCGTCTGGCTGATCAACGACGTGGTGACGGAAGAGTGCTCGCTGTTCCATACGGACATGGACTCCGTGCACGCGAAAGCCATCCACAACGCGCTCAGCCACGCAACTTACACCGAAACAAAAACCGAATATGTCTCCACCATGGTCGCCGAGGAAGATCAGGCGCGGATGCAGGAGCAGATCAGCCTCCCCTATATTCTGGAGCAGTTCAAAACCAGGCGGCGGTTTTCCGTCACCTTTATCCGTTCCCTGGCATCAGGGCCCAGGTATTATCGCATCCATTTCGGAAAAGTGCATATGCCCGGCGGAAGGATCGGCGTGACGATGGGCTTTATCGACGTGGATGACGAAGTCCGTCGGGATCGGGCTTTGGCCCAGGCGCTGGCGGAAGGGAAAAAGGCGGAAGAAGAAAACCGCAGGCTTGTGAAGGAAATGCAGTCCGCCGCAAAGCTGGCCGAGCTGATGGGCTCCGTGTCCTCGCTGCTCACCAACATGCCCGCCATGAGCTTTTCCAAGGACGCGGAGACCGGCGTCTACCTCGCCTGCAACCAGGCCTTCGCGGAATACGCAGGAAAATCGCGCCCGGAGGATGTGGTAGGTCTGACCGACTACCAGATCTTCGATGCCGAGACTGCCGCCCATTTTATCGAAGGCGACCGGAAGGCCCTGGCCATGGAACACGCCTACGTGTTCTTCGAGGACGTGCCGGACGCGGCGGGAACCGTGATCCGCACCCTCCAGACAACCAAGCTTACGTTCCGGGACGAATCAGGCAGGCTTTGCCTGCTCGGAATGTGCGTGGACGTAACCGAAATGACGCGGATCAAAACCGCGGAGGCCGAGAGCCGCGCGAAACGGGAGGAACTGGAAAAGAGGGTTGCGCTCCAGGATGAGCTGCTGAAGCGGGAGCAGCGGCAGAAGGAACTGGACAGCATGATTACGGCCATGGCCTCGGATTACCGCAGCGTATATCATGTGGACATCGACACGGATGATGCCGTCTGCTACCGATCGGATCCGAACGATCCGGAACAGATCAGGGAAGGCGTCCACTTCCCGTACCATGAAACCATCGTCCAGTACGGCAATCTGCATGTGGCCGAGGAGTTCAGGGAAGGCTTTATGCAATTTGTCGATCCGGACAGCGTGCGCGCCGCCCTCGCCACCCAGAACATCATCGCCTATCGCTACCTGGCAAAGCGAGGCGATATGGAATATTATGAGATGCTGCGTATGGCGGGCGTGCGGCATCCCGGCGACCGGGAGGATCACATCGTTCATGCCGTCGGCATGGGCTTTACGGACATCGACACCGAAATGCGGGAGGCCATGGCGAAAAATCACGCGCTCAGCGAGGCGCTGGTTGCTGCCGAGCAGGCCAATAAGGCCAAGACCTCCTTCCTCTCCAACATGAGCCATGAAATCCGAACGCCCATGAACGCGATCATCGGCCTGAACAACATCGCCATGAACGAGCCCTCCGTCTCGGATAAGGTAAAGGAATATCTGGAAAAAATCGGCGCATCGGCCCAGCATTTGCTGGGAATCATCAACGACATCCTGGACATGTCCCGCATTGAATCCGGCCGAATGGTCATCAAGGCTGAGGAATTCTCCTTCGCCAAGAGTCTGGAACAGGTTAATACCATCGTGAGCGGCCAGTGCCGGGATAAGGGGCTTCAATACGAGTGCGTCACCCATGGCAGGATCGACGAATACTATATCGGCGACGCCATGAAGCTGAAGCAGGTGATGATCAATATCCTCGGCAACGCCGTAAAGTTTACACCGGAGGGCGGCTCCGTGCGGTTTGTGATTGAAGAGGGGCCCCGGTATGACCGTCAGGCCACGATCCGGTTCATCATTTCAGATAACGGCATCGGCATGAGCAGGGAATACCTTCCCCACCTGTTCGACGCCTTCAGCCAGGAGGATTCTTCCACCACCAACCGGTACGGCAGCACCGGCCTCGGTATGCCGATCACCAGGAGCATCGTGGAAATGATGAACGGCCATATCGAAGTGGAAAGCGAGAAGGGCAAGGGGACGACGTTCACTGTAACCGTTACGCTGGGCGAATCTTCCCGCAGGAGCGGCGGCATTGACGACGGTGACCTGGATCCCCGCGATATGAGCGTACTGGTCATCGATGACGATCCGATTGCTTTGGAGCACGCGCAGATTATCCTCCGGCAGATCGGCGTCACCTGCGACGTGGCCTCGTCCGGTTTAGAGGGCATCGACATGGTCAAACTCCACCATGCCCGCCGGGAGGATTACGATCTGATTCTGATCGACTGGCGCATGCCGGAAATGGACGGGGTGGAAACCACCCGCCAGATTCGCTCCTTCGCCGGGCACACCACGCCCATCATCATCCTCACATCCTTCAACTGGGATGATATTGCCGATGAGGCCAGGGAAGCCGGCGTGGACACCTTCGTACCCAAACCGCTCTTTGCGGGAAGCGTGATGGACGAGTTCCGCGAAGCCTTCAAGCGGAAGAACGAAGCGCTCGGCATCCAGCGCGCCGACCTGTCGGGGCGCCATATCCTTGTGGCCGAGGACGTGGCCATCAACGCCGAGATTCTGGTCATGGTGCTCAGCATGCGGGAGATGAACGCCGAGGTCGCCGAGAATGGAAGGATTGCGGTAGAGATGTTCCGCAGCCGCCCCGAAGGCTACTATGACGCGATCCTGATGGATATGCGGATGCCGGAGATGGATGGTCTTGAGGCCACCAGAGCCATTCGCTCCATGGACAGGCCCGACGCTTCATCGGTCCCGATTATCGCCCTGACCGCCAATGCCTTTGACGAGGATGTACAGCGCAGCATGCAGGCGGGATTGAACGCCCATCTTTCCAAGCCCGTTGAGCCAGAGGCACTGTTTGAAACGCTGGAGAATCTGATAAAGCCCCGGGCCTGAGAGATCAGCCGGTCCGGTCAGTCCTCCTGCCCTTCCGTTCCGTATACCTCCCATGCCCGCAGGGACGGAAAGGCGGAAGGATCATCGCTCTTTACCATACGTTCCAGCCGAAGCCACCTCACCCGGCGTCCGCCCAGATCAATCCACTGGCGCTCACCGGTTTTTTCAAGGCTGAAGGCCATTTCTTCCCCATTTGAATCCACTGCATGGCCCGCCACCCAGTATGCGTCGTGGGGGAAATCCGCCCGCAGAGTCAAGGCCATGCGCCGGGCGACAATTTCCCGGCCAAAGTCGATTTTGCACCAGGCATCGGTCCTGGCGCCGATCCCCCAGCTTTCATAAGGCCACTCCCCGTGAGAGGTATTAAACCGCAGCCCGTCGATCACATTCCGGGCGGCAAACACGGATTCATTTCTCGTTTCCACGTTGGCGGTGCAATGGGGATAAAAATCAGTTTCTCCCCGCAGATCGGCGGGATTCCGGGCAAGATCGCGGACCGCCGAAAGCTCCTCTCCCGACATGGTTCGGGCGGTAATGATATGCCGTTTGCCTTCAAAGGCTCCCGGCGCATAGGCCAGGCGATGTTCCCCCTGGGGAATGGGCCAGCTCATCTTCCCATGGGGAAGATAGATCTCTCCCTCCGGCAGCGCAACATCCATTTTCACGATCAGATGGCTTCCGGGATCTGACATGATTTCGATGCGGTCCCCTTCCTCCCATGCTTTGTCCACGCAAAGCATCGCAGTATCGCTGTGGACCGTTTCGGCGATCTGTCCGTTGGCCTGATCCAATACGAGAATTCGAATCATCTTTCATTCCCCTTCCTGTTCCTGATCAAGTCAGACTTTCCTGAGCCCTGATGAACAACATTACAGGCCTTTACTCAAAAAGAGAGATCAATCGATCTCTCCGTCAAAAACAAATTCCGCCGGCCCGGTCATCATCAGGTGGCCGGTTTTTTCGTCCCATTCAATCTCCAGATTTCCGCCATTCAGCTGAAGGACGGCTTTCCGGTCCGTCAGCCCGTTCAGCACTGCGGCCGTCAGCGTGGCGCAGGCTCCGGTGCCGCAGGCCAGGGTTTCCCCGCTGCCCCGTTCCCATACCCGCATGCGGATATGCTGCCTGTCCAGGATCCGGGCAAACTCGGTGTTCACCCGGCGGGGAAAAGCCGGATGGTTCTCCACCTGCGGTCCCCAGATTTCAAGCGGAAAGCGGTCCACTTCCTCCTGGAAAATCACGCAATGAGGATTTCCGGTAGATACGCAGGTAACCGGAAAAATCCTGTCCGCTACCTGCAGCGGAGCGCCGATCACGCGATCCGCGCCGGCGGACAGCCCCAGAAGCCCGCGGTCCGCCGGGATTCTCTCCGGATTCAGTTCCGGCGCGCCCATATCCACCCGCACGGATTCCACGTGTCCGCCGGTCACATTCAGGTGCAGCCCCTTGAGGCCAGCTCCTGTCTCCAGAATCAGATCCGTCTTCCGGGTCAGCCCCCGCTCATACACATACTTCGCGACGCATCGGCTGGCATTTCCGCACATTTCCGCCTCGCTTCCGTCAGCGTTGAACATCCGCATGCGGAAATCCCCCTGATCCCCCGGCAGAATCATCACCAGCCCGTCGCTGCCAATGCCGAAATGCCGGTCGCTGATCCGACGGGACAGGGCAGCCGGGTCCTTCACCTGCTCCCGGCTTCCGTCCACGTAAATATAATCGTTTCCGATTCCCTGCATCTTTGTGAATTTCATTCGATGGATCCCTCCGCGGCCAGGCCGGACTGCACACGCGGAGGCAGTGCCTCGCTGTTCTCCGGCTCTTCGTTTCGGATCCAGCGGTTCAGCTCCTGAAGCCGCCGAATTCTGCCCTGAACCCGATGTCCGGTCAGCGCCTTGCTGCGATACCGGTCGAACAGCGCCCGGACGCCCATGGTAGCGGGGATGGCAGCCCAGAATCCGGCCGCGCCCATCATGGCGGCTCCTACCCCCATGGCCGCCCCCGTTTTCACCATACGATAGGCCCCATCCTTCAGACCCGTCTTCCCGGGCTTTTTCTTCATCAGGATACGGGAGCCTTCACTGACGGTAATGATGGCGAAGGGAAGAACTCCCGTCACATTTTCCATCAGATCCGTCAGCAGGCCCGTTTCCTCCAGAAGGCCCGTGTCCACGGCGATTTCATCCATATAGGTCAGGCCGGCGGCCAGGGTGTCCACCACGGTGTCCCGCTGCCGCTTCCTGTACTCCCTGACCAGTTCCTCATAGGTTTTCATTCCGTTCACCTCCTATACCAGTTTGAGCACCAGGATGACCGCGATGGCGGCCACCGCCGCTACCGTGATCAGTATTGTCAGTTCCCGGATTCTGTTCCGTTCCTTTTTTTCTTTCCGAGCTTCCCGCTCCCGATCCTTCGCCTCAGCGCTGACTTGCTTTTCCAGCACGGCCAGGCGCTTCCGAAGCTCCGTCACCGTCCGGTCCTGCTCCCGCTGCTGTTCCTCCAGGGTGGAGTTCAGTTCCTGCAGATGGGTCTCCAGCTTCTGCAGGCGGCGGTCCTCCTCGTTCATCATACGGTTGACTTCACCCCGAAGCCGGTTCTGATCCTCGCAGAGGCCTTCCGCCACCAGGGTCATCTCCGCCGTGAAGGATTCGATCAGCTGGGTGCTGTCCTCCCCCTTCACCATCTTCACGGCGTCGTTCCATATTTTTTTCGGTTTCGTCAGCAGGGAATTATCTTCACTCATCCGTTTTCTCCTGTATATAAGCTGTGTGCTGTCCTCTCCGCCAGGAGCTTCCCCGTCCTCAGGGCGGAATCTCCTTCAGCGTATCCTTAAATCCTCAGGGTATACTTTCTCCCCTGGATCAGCCGATGGCTGGTATGCAGCGGCCGGCCTTTCTGATCATATACAACCTGTTTTTCCAGCATCAGCGCGGTCCCCTCTTCCACCTGAAGCAGCTCCGCTTCCTCCCTGTTCGCATCCTTCAGGGAAAGATCGTACTTGCTTTTCTCCGCCCGGATCCCGTATTCCTGCAAAAGGCGGTACAGGCTTCCCCGCAGGCTTCCGTTCTCCAGCCAGGCATAGGCCATGGAAAAGTGATTGCTTTCCAGTACAACGGGCATCCCGTCCGCCTTCAGCACCCGGCGGATTTCAATAATGCTGGTCTCCGGGGCCAGGCTCAGGTCTTCCCGATCCTCCGGGGAGGCCGGCAGCGTCCGTACCCAGACCTGTCCTACGGAGGGCATCATTCCGCTTTCCCGGCAGGCATCGTGGAAGCCCTGTACTCCCCGCTCCGAGATTTCCTTCCGGGGCTGGGCTACAAAGGTACCCTTTCCCTGTTTGCGCTCCAGCAGCCCGGAGGCAGTAAGCTCCTGCAGGGCCCGGCGAACCGTCACCCGGCTGACCGCATAGCGTTCTTCCAGCTCGTGCTCCGGGGGAATCCGGTCTCCCACCGGATAAACTCCCTGCAGAATATCCATCCGGATCCGCTCCATCAGCTGAGCATACAGGGGGCTGGCGCTTTCCGCCCGCAGCAGTTTTTCCCCCATTTCATTCTCCCTCCCGGTTCTTCGCAGCGCTAGGGAAGTGCTGAATAAATGCGTTTCGGCCATCATCGCCTGAGCGAAGGCGATGTCCGTCGGAATGGAACAGATCAGCGTTTCCCGTTGTTTGAGACTTCATAACATTCTATTGTCATATAATGTCTCAATACAACATAAGATTATACTCTTTTGATGCCGGCTCTGCAAGTTTCTCCGTCCTGCGGCAGGAATCAATCGTCACTTTCTTCCTCTTCGTCAATCACGGTCCAGGTGGCAGGATCCTTATCCTTCTTGATTTCCACCTCATCCTGTATCTTTTGCTGGGTCTCCATATTCGCGATTCCGCCCGGGCGGATGCCGTGAGCGGCCTGGAAGGCCCTGACCGCGCTGGCTGTGGCATTCCCGAAATTACCGGTCACAAAGCGGGATTCCAGGAATCCAAGATAGGCAAGGGATTCCTGCAGCTGGCGCACCTTCTCTCCCGAGTTTCCGTACCGCATGGTGATATCCGCCAGGTCATGCACGGTCCCATAGCCCAGAATCTGGGTATCGTAAAGGGAATAGGTATTCCGGGCCACCGTCACCGGGTTGTTTCCTTCAATCACATGGATCCGGATCTGTCCTTCCTCGTCTTCCGTACAGTATTCCACCAGCGCCACATGATCCGTGTCCGTCCCGGAGGTCCAGGTAAAGAATACAAAATCTCCCGGCTGAGGAATGTAATCCCCGGTACGGATGAAGGAGTTTCCGCCTTTCAGCCATTCGTATCCCCATCCCTCCACTTCTCCCTTGCGTACAACAAAGCGCCCGGCCCGGATGAACCAGGCCCTGCCCGTATTCTGGCCCGAATAAAGAGGATAGATCCGATCCAGCAGATGGGTATTGTACCGCTGATCCACCTGGTCCACGCACCAGCAGAGAAATTCGGCGCACCACTGGGCATACGGATCTCCGGCCCATTCCCCGTACTTGCTGTATCCGTGGTCCCCCTCATGATATCCGACTTCCCCGCCGGCCACCTGCAGCAGCCATTCCACATAATCCGGAACCAGTCTCACCGGTTCCAGCCTCGTCTCTTCCCCGCGGCAGGAAGCGCCTGCCAGCAGCGCCGCGGCCAGCAAAAGGATCATAACGCGCTTCAGCATGTTTTCCCCTCCTTAATGCCCATATCATACATGAATTGATCGAATTGCGCAAGGAAGGCCACCTGTTCTTCGGATCTGGAATGCCCTTTCTGAAGGAATCCGGAAGCGACGGGGAAAAAAACAGGACTTTCGCTTGACGGAAGATACCTGCAGGCATATAATGTCCCCGATACGTGACGTATCCCTTGCAAGCTTCTTCGGGGACGGGTGCAATTCCCTACCGGCGGTACAGCCCGCGAGCCAGCCCTTTGGGCGTTGGTTGATCCGGTGTGATTCCGGAGCCGACAGTACAGTCTGGATGAGAGAAGAGACGGTTTTGGACGTGTTCTGCCCCTCAGAGCGAAGCTGCTTTGAGGGGTTCTGTCCTTTTGGACAGCGGTCACGGAGGAAACCGTATTCCGCGCGGACCGGCGGGGGCCCCGCGCAGTGAAAAACAAGGAGGTAATTCACGATGAGCGTCTCGAAAAACAAAGTCTTTTCCACCCGGAACCTGACCCGTATCGCCATTCTGGCGGCGGCGGCCTCCATCCTCTTTCTGATTGAAATTCCTGTGGTCGCCTTCTATAAGCTGGATCTGAGCAATATCCCCGTATTGCTGGGCGCCTTTTCCATGGGAACCGTGCCGGGGCTCCTGATCCTGCTGCTTAAGAGCATGATCGGACTGCTGCACTCCTCCAGCGCCGGAATTGGCGAGCTGGCGGACTTCCTCTGCGGCGCCGCGCTTGTGATTCCGGCCGGGATGATCTATCATCGGAGCAAAACCCGAAAAACCGCTCTTCTTGGAATGGCGGCCGGAACAGCCTGCATGGTCCTCATCAGCGTGGCGGTCAATAAATGGATCATGCTGCCCTTCTATATGGGAGCGTTCCATATGGACATGGAGGGAATTCTTTCCTTTGCCAATGTGGCCGGAGTGGATAGCGAAATCAAGCTGCTGCTGCTGATCACCGGTCCCTTCAACCTGCTGAAAGGCGTGGTGCTGAGCCTGGTTACCGGTCTGATCTATAAGCCGCTCTCTCCCATGCTTCACGGAAAACGGTAATTCAATCCCCTGCAGGTGTGAAAAGTCCGGGGCTTATGCCCCGGACTTTTTGCGGTCCACTCCCAGGAGAACCGATGAAGGAAAAGCCGAACCGATATCCCTTCTGCGGTCATTGCATCAATCAGCGCTCTTCCGGGATCATGCCGGAAGGTTTCTCGTCACCCGGCCCATGCAGCACAAGCTTTTGATACAGAGCAGCGCGAAGGCCGCCTGCATTCCCAGGTCCACCGCGGGAATGCGCGCGGAAAGGATTCCGTTCTGAATCAGTACAAGGAAAGCAATGGATGCCAGCGTTAACGGAACGCAGGCCCAGGCATATCCCGTATGATAACGGTGGCGGATCGCCCTGGCCACCCAGATTCCCAGCACGAAAAGCGTCAGGGCTCCAGCCGCCCATCCGGCCAGTCCCCCCAGCGACCTGGCCTCCTGGCCCGCCCGGAATCCCTCCGTAACCATCCGGCAGGCGGCATAGCAGCCCAGCGTGACTCCCAGCAAATCCCCATTCTCGGGCAGGGATTCCTTCCGCAGCACAAGCCAGAGGATGACTGCCGTAAAAAGCGCGGCGGCCAGAAGCAGCTCCGCCCGGGAGGGCATCCACAGGCCGTTCCGGATCAGCAGCCCATCCGCTCCGAAGCCCTCCGGCACAGGATCTCCCCGTCCCAGGAACGTAGAGGCCTCAAAAACCTTCCAGACCATCAAGGCGGGCAGCAGGCCGAAGCCAATGCCGTTCAGGTATCTGCCCCTCCCTGTCTCTCTGCGTGTAACCTTCCACCTGGTTCCAATCCATGCATTCGAAAAGGCAAGGCAGATCAGAAGACTGAGCCCGACCCCGATGCCGCACACGCTGAGACGGAATCCGGCAAAGGCCGTAATCAGATCCTTCTCCTCTGAAAAAGCCCAGGTTCCCGCCGCGACGGCGGCAAAGGCGGAAACGATCAGTCCGGTCACCGCCTGCGCAACTTTTTTTTGAATACTCATTTCTTTATGCTTTTTTCTCCCCCGAAAACCCATTTCTGCTGGACACGGTAGCTGCAGAAATACAGCAGGGTGTCCACGATCAGCTTCGCCAGGGTGCTGTGCATGCCTGCTTTTCCCAGAAGCCAGACGCCGGCAGCGCTCAGCCCCATGATGACCAGGGCCAGCACTGCGTACTTCCACAGAGCTCCCCCCGTATTTCCTTTCAGCCTGAAAACTACATTTTTGTTCAGCACAAAATTCAGCGTGGCGCTGGTCACCCGGGCAATGGCAGTGGACAGCAGGATAAAGCCGGCACGCTTGACGGTTCCGTTGCCGAAAACGCTTAAGTTGAAGAGGTTGAAAAGGGCCTGGTCCACCAGGAAGCACAGGAGGCTGACTCCCATGAACTTCACAAAGCCCCTGATGATGACCCGGAAGATCCGCATGCTGTCCTTCAGGGGATGATAATGCGTGCCCTTATTCTCGTTCTCGTATACCGTTTCGATGGTGATGGGGATCATGGGCAGATCAGCTCGCGCGCAGGCGATCAGCACATTCATCTCGTACTCAAACCGCTCCCCCTCCACCTCGAGCATGAAGGGGAGATCCTCCCGCCGGAAGGCCCGCAGTCCCGTCTGCGTATCCTGCAGCCATTTCCCGTACAGCAGGAGAAACAGTACGCTGGTGATCCGGTTGCCGGTCCGGCTTTTGGGGGGGACATTCTCCAGGCTGAAATCTCTGCTGCCCAGATACAGGGCCCGCTGCCCCTTCTCCAGTTCCTCAGCGAGGTGAATACAGTCCGCTGCCGTATGCTGCCCGTCCGCGTCGGCGGTAATCACGCCGCTGATAGAGGGAAGATTCTCCTGAATCCAGCGATATCCGGTCTTCAGGGCCACGCCTTTTCCGTGATTCACATCGTGATGCAGCACCTTCACCCGGGGATCGATCTCCTCCAGGCTCCTGAAGATCTCCTGATAGCTTTCGGAGGATCCGTCGTCCACCACCACCACATGTCCGAAGCCGCTTTCCACCAGCCTGCGAATATAAGCGGGCAGGCGCTCGTCCGGCTCCAGAGACGGAATCAGAATCACCGCGTCCTCAAGGGCCTTATGCTGGAACTGGGAATTCGTTTTCATGGGGACTGCTCCTCTCTTTCACCCTTGTGAATTCAAACAGCGCTGTGTGGTATTATATCCTATTTCTTTCCCGGTCGCAAGATTGACGCCGTTTGGCGAAAAAGGTATAATATGGTCTGACGGCTGTCCCGGAATATGTTTCACAGGTGCGCAGCTGCTCAGCTCCACTACTCGGGGATACGCTGCTTCCCAGGTCATGGTGTTTGGAAAATACCTGCCTCCCGGAGGACATTCATCAGCGTTTCCTAAGCTATGCTTCGGAGGTCACGCATGGGCACAACCGCATCCCGGAATCTGGCCGAACAGCGTCGTGAATTCAACGGTATCACCTTTTACGACCGTGGAACCCTTCAGGGGAGGGACGGCCAGAGGTATGACCGCTATGCCATCCAGACCCACTTTGTGGAAGTTGGAGAAAGCCAGGCCGAACTGGTCCGTAAATATGTTCTCCCCCTGTTCCAGCCCGGGGACGTGCTTGCCTTCGGGGCCAAGGTAATGGCCATGTGCACCGGCAACGTGCGCACCAAGGAGCAGGAAAAACCCGGTTTCTGGGCGCGTCTCCTTTCCCCCCATGCCTCCGAAACCACCGCGGGCATCGGCATGCATGATCCCTACAAGCTCCAGCTGGCCATCGACATGGTAGGCGCACCCAGGGTGGTGCTTGCCTCCATTGCCTCAGCTCTGACCAAGCCCTTCGGCATCAAAGGTGTCTTCTATAAAATTACCGGACCGGGGGTTGCGGGGATTGACGGATTCTATTACCGTTCCTCCTTTGAGCGGTATCACGATCTTGCCCTGATCAACAACACCAACCCGGTGGAGCTTTGCGACCAGCTGGAAAAGGATACGGGAATCCCTGTGGTTCTGATGGATGCCAATGATATTGACCAGAATCAGCTGGGCAAGGGCAAAAACTTTCCCCTGACAGACGAACAGATTCAGGATGCCTTGAAGGACAATCCTTCCGGGCAGGGAGATGAGCTGACCCCCCTGATTCTGATCCGGCCGCTGAAATAATATGAGACACATTCCTGCTTCCGACACGCAGCACGCGGAGGTGCTTTCTTTCGAGGAGGCTCTTCTGCCCACCAATCAGGATTTCGACCGGGAAGCCTGGCTCTATGTGCCGGATCATTATTCAGAGTACCGGTACATTCTCGGCACCCGGGGAAGTCATCCCCTGATCTGTATTGGCGTGAACCCCTCCACCGCCATTCCAGGCCGGCTTGACAATACGCTGAAAAGCGCGGAGCGCATCGCCCGTTTCAATGGATATGACTCCTTCATTATGTTCAATGTTTACGCCCAGCGGGCCACCAGCCCGGAGGACATGGACCGGGAGCTGAATCCACGTCTTCAGGCGGAAAACATGAAGGCCTTTCGCTGGGTGCTGGAGAGGAGCGGCAAATCTCCCTCCATCTGGGCCGCCTGGGGTGCGGTAATTGAAAAGAGAAGCTACCTTCCCGGCTGCGTCGAACAGATGATCCGGATGGGAGAAGCCTATAATGCCAGATGGTTTACTGCCGGAGCCCGCAGCCGGGCCGGGCATCCGCACCACCCGCTGTATCTGAAAAAGGATTCCCCGCTTGACCCCTTCGAAGACATCCATGAATATCTCCGTTCTCTGCGGAGGTCATAAAAACCCAGGCCGAATCTCCCGGCCTGGGTTTTCAATGGTAACGCTGGTTTCATCCGTTCAGCGCTTTCCTTATTTCCGCTTATTTTTTCCTTCTCAGATATCCCTGAACACCGTGGCTGTCCGTGGTCATCGCCTGGGTCTGGGGGATTGGGGTAAAGCCGCCGGTCACCTGTCCGTTGCTGGAGAAGGCGGGCTGATAGGGCTGCTGCGGCGCGCTCTGGAACATCTGTCCCTGGCCGTAGACCGGCTGCTGGGTCTGATCCATGGCGCTCTGGGCCTGGAAGGGGCGGGTATTCTGAATCGGCTGCTGGGGCTGCGCCTGCTGATAGCTGAATCCGGTCTGGAAGGAGCCGGAATTCACCGAACCGGGAACTCCCATGCTGGGCCGGCTGGAGCCCATGAAAGCGGGTGTTTCTCCGGTGGAGCTGAACAGGGATCCGGCGGAAGCCGGCTGAGCCGCGGAGGCGGCCGCACTGCTGTCTCGATTCATGCTGCCCGTCCCAAAGCTCCCGAAGAGCCTGTCATGTTCGATCTCCCTGGGTTTGCGGGCGGGTTCCCGGGCGGGGAAAGGAGTCTTCTCAAATCCGGTGGCGATCACCGTGATGCGTACATCGTCTCCCATGTTCTCGTCAATGCCGGCACCGAAAATGATGTTGGCGTCAGGATCCGCCGCTTCCATGATCAGGTTGGCGGCCTCATTGATATCCACGATGGAAATATCCGCGCCGCCGGTCACATTGATCAGAACCGCTCTGGCGCCGTCGATATTGGTCTCCAGCAGCGGAGAAGAAATCGCGTTCTTCGCGGCCTCCACCAGCTTGTTTTCGCCGCTGCCCAGGCCGATGCCCATATGCGCCATACCGCCGGACTCCATCACGGTCTTTACATCCGCGAAGTCCAGATTAATCATGGCGGGTACGGCAATCAGATCGCTGATGCCCTGGATGCCCTGACGGAGCACGTCATCCGCAATGCGGAAGGCTTCGATCATGGTCGTTCCCTTATTGACCACCTGCAGCAGGCGATCGTTGGGGATAACCACCAGGGTATCCACATGCTGCTTCAGATCTGCGATGCCGTTTTCAGCGTTCTTCATGCGCTGCTTGCCTTCAAAATTGAAAGGCTTGGTCACCACCGCGATGGTGAGGCATCCAAGATCCCGGGCAATCTCCGCCACGATGGGCGCAGCGCCGGTACCGGTGCCTCCGCCCATGCCTGCGGTAATAAAGACCAGATCGGCTCCCTTCAGGCTCTGGGCAATTTCTTCCCGGCTTTCTTCCGCCGCCCTGCGGCCCACCTCGGGCACAGCGCCGGCGCCCAGGCCTTTGGTCAGCTTTTCTCCAATCTGAATCTTAACCTGCGCGTTGGAGAGATTCAGGGCCTGACGGTCCGTATTCACAGAAATGAATTCAACCCCCCGCAGTCCGGCATCCACCATGCGGTTTACAGCATTGTTTCCGCCCCCGCCGCAGCCGACGACTTTAATGGAAGCGAAGGTTTCCTGTTCTTCATTCTGAAATTCGATCATGGCTTTTTCCTCCGTACTGAATAGATTCCTTCTATTAAAACTCATCAGCCTCCAAGCAGGCTCTTGAAGAATCCGCCCACCTTGCTGCCAAAGCCGCCGGAAGGAGCCCGCTGCTGCTCGATCGTATCGATGATCAGGTCCATGAGACCCAGGCTGCTGGAGAAGCTGTGACTGTTCAGCTTCGTCGTCCTGCGGGGAATATCCTCCACGGCCCGGCCAAGCCGGCCGCCGAGATATTCCCGGCCGCCCCGGTTAAAGCTGAGGCCGCCCCCCGTCATCAAAATGTGGCTCCAGTTTCCAAGGCCCGCAAAGTCATTATCAATGGCATCCTTGATCTGAGCTGCAATTTCATCTACCGCGCCGCAGATCACCGGCTTCACCTGATCCCGGGTGAAAACGGTGGCCTTCTCCCCGTCCGCGCCGGGAACTTCGTATTTATCTTCGCTGGACTCAATTCCGTAAACAAACTTGCGCTTGATTTCCTCCGCTGCGGTCAGGCTGATGTCCAGCTCGTCCGCCAGTGCCACCGCAATATCTCCGCCGCCCATGGGAAGCACCTTGTGGTAGATGACCGCGTCTCCTTCCACGCCGATGATCTCGGTATTCAGATATCCCATGTCGATGAGTACGCTGGTATGGTCCCGGGCAGGCTCATCCAGATAAAGCATGGCCTCCCCGGCCGTGGTGGAGAAGAATCCGCTGACCGTGATCCCCATCTCGGCCATACGGGTCGTCACATCATCAATGAAGTACCGATTGCCCACCACAAAGCTGATGAAGGCTGTCATCTCCCGGCCCTTCATCCCCACAGGTTCCAGGGTCTTCTTGCTGGAGTCCACCATGAACCAGGCAGGGCTGGAATGAATCACCACCCCGGGGATATCCTCCAGCTTCTCCGCCGCCTGATTGAACGCGCTCTTCACATCCGCCGATGTAACCCGGGGATCCGTCCCCTTCAGGGCGACAGTAGCCTTTGTGGCATAAACCCGGGTAAAGGCGCCGGGAACCCCTACGTTGATCTCCTTGATCTTGATCCCGCACTGGGACTCCGCGTCGCTCAGCGAGCGGCGAATGGCTTCGTCCAAATCTTCCGGATTATTCCATCCCTCCTCCAGATATCCGTCATACCTGGAGATGCCGGCCGCCACAATATCGCAGCGCTGACTTCCGCTGTTCTCAGCCACCAGCGTCACGATCTTGCTGGTCCCAAAATCAATGGTGGCAACGGTTGTTTTCATCTCTCTAACCCTCCGCGGCCCGGATTTTACCCCGGGAAACGTGATAAATAGTCATAACCTTGGCTATTATAACGCCACTTTCACCGAATTGCAAGCATTTTTCGCTTAATTGTTACGAATTTCTTTCTTTTTTCTTACATTTTTCACAGATCCGACCCCGGTGAATAGATCGGCGTCTCCGGAAGGCTCACATTGATGACTCCTCCATACTCCTTCCGGCGGATCAGTTCTTCCCGGGTCAGCAGCATGCTCCGGAGTTTCGCATGAATATCCTGGCTTGTCCCCAGAGAGACCGTATACCCATCCCTTGTCGTCAGCAGCAGAGAATTCAGGTTGCTCAGATCCGCCGACTCCATCATGGCCGTACAGCTGAGCACCTTCATCTCCAGGAACAGATTTGTGAACACGCTCTCCTGTTCCCTGCTTTCCAGCACCAGCCGCTGGCCGACTCTCGCGCCTGAGCGGACTTTCAGCCCGTCCACCTGGACCAGCTCCGCCGGACGCACCGTCAGATCCTCCGTTTCGTACAGCACCATCCGCTGCTTATCCATGGTATACAGGATGCCATTCCAGACCATCCAGCAGCAGGCTTCACGCTCCTGTACCGCCAGGGTCACGGTACCCGGCAATTCCTTTTCCATGTAGCGGAACTTCAGATTGGGATTCTGTTCAATTCCCCGTTCTATCTCCTCCCGGTTCAGGGAAAAGATGGGGGTTCCCCTCCGAATCCCGCTCCGGCGGATAATTTCCTCCGCAGACACCTGGCGGTTCCCGGTTACATCTACCTGACGAACGGTAAATACAAGGTAATACAGCACCAGAAACAGCGCCGTGGCCGCAGCCGCGGCCAGCAGCACCGAAAACAGTCTTCCCTTTCGGCTTGGCTCCGCTTTCTGATTCCCCGCAGCCATGTTCGACCGCTGACGGCCTGTACGGGATACGTTCTTTACGCTTTCCGTCTGAGCGCCCTTCTGCTTTCCGACGGCCTCCTGTCCCGCAGTCCCCCCGAATACGTATCCGGTGGGCTGTTTTTCCCAGAACTCACCGCTGCGGTTATTCAGCTCTTCGCTGCGCAGTTCCCGCAGCTCCGGGGCGTCCTCCGGTTCATCGAACGGATTTTCATGCATGGGAAAGGGAGCCATCCAGGTTTCCCGCTGCCAGTCACGCAGCGGCTCCTGCGACTCTGTCTGGTTGTTCCTCCCCTGCTGATCCACGTTCAAAACTCCTTTTTATTCATTGCTTCAAATGAAACCATGGCCTTTGATCAGATGAAACACGGTCTCACAGCCCAGATACAATCGATTTAAACACCCGGCCCCGTTCCTCATAATCTTTGAACATATCAAAGCTGGCGCAGGCGGGGCTGAGCAGCACGTTCCAGCCGGGTTCGGCAACCTTCCTGCAGGTTTCCACCGCCTCCCGCATGCTTTTCGCATGGAGGATGTGATCATACCCTGCTTTCCGAAGGCTGTCCTCAATCTGGGGCGCAGTTTCCCCGATCAGCACCGTTTCCCGGATCGTCTCCTGTTTCTCCTTGATTTCCCGGCTCAGGGCGTCAAAGCTGACCTTTTTATCATATCCTCCCAGGATCAGCACAGTGGGCCTGGTCATCGTTTCCACGGCCTTCAGGGTAGAGTCCACATTGGTGCCCTTGCTGTCATTAAAATATTCCACCCCGTCCAGCACCCGCACGCTTTCAATCCTGTGCTCCACGCCGGGGAAGGTCCGCAAACTGTGCCGGATCACCGGAGCGGGTACCCCCATCACCGCCGCGCAGCAGATCGCGCCAAGGGCATTTTCCAGGTTATGGGGACCGGGAATCCGGATCTCCTCCCGCCTGCAGATTTTCCTTTCCTCCCCGTCCAGGCGGAAGATGATCTCCCCGTCCCGCAGGAAAGCGCCATCCCTGACTTCCTTTTTTCGGCTGAACTTCAGCACCCGGCTGCGCACCTGGGAGCTCAGCCCCTTCAGGCCCGGGTCGTCCGCATTGAAGACCGCGTAATCCTCCGGAGTCTGGCGGGCGAACATCCGCATTTTCATCTCCGTGTAGACCTCCATGGTCCCGTGCCGGTTCAGATGATCCTCGGTGATATTCGTCAGCAGCGCCACATGGGGATGGAAGGTGTCAGCGGTTTCCATCTGAAAGCTGCTGACCTCGCAGACCGCCACATCCTCCCTTCTGCTGACCATGGCCGCCAGCGAGAAAGGATATCCGATGTTGCCCACGACGTGGGTTATCTTGCCCGCGTTGCGGAAAATTTCCCCCAGCAGGGAAACCGTTGTGGTCTTTCCGTTGGTTCCAGTCACGGCAACCAGCGCGGCCTGACTCAGCTGAGAGGCCAGTTCCAGTTCTCCGATCACATACAGTCCCATCTCCCTGGCCTTACGGACAAAAGGCGCGTCCACAGGGATTCCGGGGCTGATTACCAGCACCTCCTGGCCTTCCAGCAGCTCCTCCGCGGGGCAGCCCAGCTTCCAGGTCAGCTGAAGTCCTTTCAGGATCTGAAGATCGTTCCCCAGCGTCTCCTCGTTCCGGCTGTCGTTGATCGTAACCACCGCGCCGTTTGCCCTCAGCAGCTGCGCCGCTGCGATGCCGCTTCGGGCCATGCCTACAACCAGTACCCTTTTATTCTCGTAATTCATATGCTTTTTCCCTTACTTCAGGAGGCTCAGCACGGCAATGATCGAAGCGACCGTCGTGATGCCTGCGTACATGCTGACAATCTGCGTCTCCGAATAGCCAAGCTTTTCAAAGTGATGATGGATGGGGCTCATCCGGAAAAGCCGTTTTCCCTGATGATCCTTTCCGAATTTTCGCGTAGCTTTGAAATAATAACGCTGCAGGATGACGGACACGCTGCTGAGAATCGGGCAGAGCCCCACCATGATCAGCAGCAGGGGCATCCGGGTCACCATGGCCAGGCCCACTGTGGCGCCCCCGATCAGCATACTGCCCGTGTCGCCCATGAACACCTTTGCCGGATACCGGTTAAAGCGCAGGTATCCCACGCAGGCGCCTGCCAGGCTCAGGGAAAAAATGCCTGCGGGGGTCATTCCGTCCCTGGACCATCCAAGGAGGAAAACTCCGATCAGGATCACCATGGTCCAGGCCGACGAAGAAACGACCGTAATCGTTCCCAGCAATCCGTCCAATCCGTCCTGCAGGTTGGTGGAGTTCACGTAGAAGATGACCACCAGCGTCATGACCGGCAGATACCAGATGCCCAGTTCCCATTCCCGGTGCAGGAAAGGAACGGTGATCCTGCTTCCGATCTCCGGATGCAGATAGCACCAGCAGGCAAATCCAGCCGCTACGATCACCTGCCCTGCGATTTTCTGCCAGGGGGTCAGGCCCTCGTGCCTTTTTTTCACCGCTTTGATCCAGTCATCAGCAAACCCTACCGCCATGCTGAGAAAGCTGACGCCCAGGAGGCCAAGGCCCAGATCCCATCCTCCCCGCCAGGGAAAAGGATGAAGTAGCACCTGGCTCAGCAGAAGCCCCAGCGCGATCATCAGCCCGCCCATCACGGGCGTTCCCTGCTTCTGCTGATGGGCGGGTCCCAGCTCATAGATCACCGTGCCGAAATGCAGTTTCCGCAGCTGCCGGATGATCAGGGGACCCACCCCCAGGGAGACTCCCAGTGAAAGCAGCAGTGCCGCCATCATCCGCCAAATCATGTTCCTTCCTCCCGTTTTTTCATCTCCAGCAGAATCTCGCTGACGATCACCTTTTCATCGAAAGGCCTCTTGACGCCCATAATCTCCTGATAGGTCTCATGGCCTTTCCCGGCCAGCACGATCACATCTCCGTCCTCGCCCATCTCCAGCGCCCGGCGGATCGCCTCCCGGCGGTTTTCAATCACCTCATACTTCCCGCCTGTCGGCTTGATGCCCTTTTCGATGGCAGCCAGGATCACCAGCGGATTCTCCGTCCTCGGATTATCCGAGGTCAGGATACAGTAATCCGCCAGCTTGCCGCCGATCTCGCCCATCATGGGCCGCTTTCCCTTGTCCCGGTCCCCGCCGCAGCCGAAGACAGCGATTACCCGATTCCGGGTAAACTGGCGTACGGTTTTCAGAATGTTCTTCAGCGCCTCCGGCGCATGGGAATAATCCAGGATTACCTTATAGGGCGTGCCGGTCTGAAGCATTTCGATCCGGCCGGGTACGGAGGCCACAGCCTCCAGCCCCTCCCGGATTCTCTCCGGTTCGATGCCCATGATCAGGGCGCAGGAGGTAGCCGCTAACGCGTTATATACATTGAACATGCCCGTCATCCGCATATGAATGGGCAGCTCCTCCATTCCCTGCATCTGGACGGAAAAATGAACCCCTTCCTCTGTGATTTCGATCTCACGGGCAAATACATCCGCGTTCAGGGCAATGGCATAGGTGATAAAGGGGATCTGCAGACCCTCCATCAGGCGGGCCGAGGTCTCATCATCCGCATTGACCGCCGCATTGCGGACCATTCCGGAGGTGAAGAACAGCTTCTTCGTCTCAAAATACCGGTCCATGGTATAGAAATAATCCAGGTGATCCTGGCTTAAATTGGTATAGCATCCAACCTCGAAGTCCATACCGTCCAGCCGGTACATATCGATGGCATGAGCACTGACCTCCATGCAGACCGCCTGTACGCCCTCTTCGGCCATCCTGTGCAGCATTTTCTGCAGATCAATGGGATCGGGGGTGGTCAGTTTTCCGTCCAGATGCTTCTCCGCAATCATGGAGCCGGTGGAACCGATCAGCCCGCACTTCATCCCGGCCTTCTCCAGAATGCTTTTCAGCAGATAGGTCGTCGTGGTCTTCCCCTTCGTGCCGGTAATTCCGATCATCCGCATCTTTCGGGCGGGATAGCCATAGAAAGCCATGGCAATTCTGCTCATGGCCGCACGGCCGTTGCTGACCAGCACCTGGGGAACGTCCAGCTCCAGAAACCGCTCCACGATCAGCGCCACGCAGCCGTTCTCCACCGCCTCGAAGGCATAATCATGAGCATCATACCGGGCTCCTACGATGCAGAAGAACAGACCGGAGTTTGTTTTTTCTTTGCTGCCGGAGGTTATCTCATAAATCTCCGTGTCCAGATCTCCCCTGGTATCTGTTACATAGGGGGTCTCAGCGATCAAATCCCGTAATTTCATGGTTCTAATCCCTTCTCTTTTTTCCGGTTTCCTTTGATTTACAGAAACACGAAGAGGGAGACCACTTCCAGTCTCCCTGTCTGCTATTCCGCTCGGCCCTGAGCCGCACGCATTTCCGGTTCTTCTGTCGCCGTGGCCTCCGGATTGTCCACCAGCGTCATCCTGGCGCCCTCCGGCGCGGTCAGCTGGATGGCTGTCGCCCCGTTGGAACTGATCAGGTTCAACTCAACCGCCCTTGTACAGACGCTGATATCCCCGCTGGAAGCCTCCAGCTGCGCCCTCAGTTCCGTATGTTTGGCCTCGGCTGCCTCGATCCTGGCCTCCAGTCTGGCGATCCTCGCGGCTCCGGAGCCTATGGAGGCAAAAATCACCAGCAGTGTCACGCACATGGCCACCATCGCAGCCCAGAGGATCATCCTGGCCCAGTCCTGCCGGATGCCCTTACTGCTGATAATCGGTTGGGGCTTCCGCGGCTCCTCCACCACCTGGAAGCGGCCGCTTGGGCTCACGCCCATGGTGCACATCCAGTCCTGGGTATTTCTGCAGGCGGACATTTCCAGTTTTCCGGTCATCCGGAACCTTTCACGGCGGAGTGAGGTATCCCGGGGCATCTCTCCGCTTCCGGCTTCCAGCTGGGCAAACCGCACGCTCCTGCGTATTCTGCCCTGGACAGATGTGCTCACGTTCCCTCACTCCTTTCCCCGGGATGCTCTCCCTTTTTCCGGTCCTGTCCCTCAGTCTTCCGTGCGGGTCCCCTGATCCAGGGCGGCAATCATCTTCAGCAGATCCGGCAGATCCTTTCTGAAGCTCTCCCATCCTGTTCTGCTGACGCCGGCGGATACAATTCTCACATGATCGTTAGCTCCCGTAATTTCCACATCCCGCTCCTCACCCAGTATTTTGGTGCGGATATTCACCGGCAGGAGAATTCGGCCCTGTCCGTCGCAGCTCTGTTCATCGAAGCTCAGCGCATAGAATTGTTCCAGATATTCATTCAGCGCCGGGTTCAGACTTCCCAGACGCTCATAGGTTTCATTTCTTTTTTCCCACATGGCGGTGGGGTACACCGCGATACTGTTAAAATCGTAGCTGGGGGCAATGCAGAAGCTTTCTCCCAGCTTCTCCCGGAAGCTCTGGGGAATCACCAGTCTGCCCTTATTGTCCAGGCTGTGATTAAAGCTTCCGATAAAACGGGTCTTCCGGGGAGGGGCCGCCTTTGCCGGTTTCTCACAGGGAGCATTCTCTTCCAGGCGTCCATCGCCTACGGTCATCTCGTCCAAAGAGATTCTCCCCCTTTCTCTCCCACTTTTTTGCCCGTTTTTGGGATTTGTTTCCACAATGCCCCACAAAAATAGCACAAGTTTTTGGATGTTTCAAGCCCCTGAACGTTCAATTCTGTCCTTATTCTTGAAACTATTTTGTTGCATTTATTAATATTTTTGTAATAGTTTTGTAATGTATAAAAATTCTCCTTGTATTCCTTTTCTTTTCTCCGTCTATATTTTGTATGCAAAAAACCGGGCCCCCAAAAGGGCCCGGTTCGGATCTGTTCTTTCTATTTGAAATTGTTATAAAAAGTTAATCTTTTTAACCTGGAAATCCAGGCTGTCACAGGAGGTCAGGAGATATCTGGTTCCGCCCTGCTCCCCCTGGAAGCCCGCCAGAATTCCGGCGCCATGCAGGTGTCCATACACACAGACCCGCACATCTGCCGCTTCCATCAGCTCCGTAAAGCGGCTTGTCCGCTGATTTTTCAGCAGCGGCGGATAATGAATCATCACCACCACCGGCCTGTCCCCCGCTATGCGCCGGGCAGCCTGAATCGCCATCTCCAGCCTGGCTATCTCCCGCTGGTAGATCTTTTGCTCGTGAGGCTCCAGGGGAGCTTCATCCGTAGGAATCAGCCATCCCCTCGTTCCGCAGACTACGCACTCCCCCAGATCCAGGGCATCCTGCTGCAGGGCGTACATCCCCTCCGGCAGCATCTCCCGAACCCGGGTAATCCCGCCCCACCAGTAATCGTGGTTCCCCCGGATCAGTACCTTCCGTCCGGGCAGCCTGCCCACTTTCTCCAGATCTTTCCGGGCATCCTCCAGGCGCATGGCCCAGCTGATATCTCCAGGAATCAGGACAGTATCTTCCGGCTTTACCTGAGCCTCCCAGCTGTCAGATATTCGCTGAAAGTGCCCCTCCCACTGAGGACCGAATACATCCATGGGTTTTTCCTGTCCTCCCGGCAGATGCAGATCCCCCATGGCAAACAGGTCCATCAGAACTCTTCTTCCTCCTCGTCCTCCGCGCCCCGCTCTTCATCCTCCCGGACATCCTCAAGGCTCAGCTCTTTCTCCATGCCGTCGTATTCCTGGGATTCCTCGTCATCTTCCCCGTCCGGTATAATTTCATCCATGCTGCTGACATCATCCATGTCCCCGATGTTGTTGGCATCCATTCCGGTCGGCTCCACCTCATCGGTGTCTTCATTATTGCTCTTGTTGATTTCCTTCAGGCAGAACAGACATACATCCTTTCCCGGCAGCGCGGGCGCTTCATTGCAGATGCTGCACAGTTCCACTTCATCCTGACTGCCTTCACCCTTCATCTCTCGCTGACAAACCTTGCAATACTTCTGATCCGGGGTAATATAATTCAGGTCACAACGGGGGCATTTCACCAGGGTCATTGCAGGTCTCCTCCTATGTTTTCACTTGATTTAGGGATGATTCCCCACTTTTGCGAAGAAAAAGCCATTCATTAAGGTGAAAAGATATAATTCCGCAGAAAAAGAGCGTCCGATTTGGGACGTTTTCCCCACTTAGCTTTAATCTTTTTCCACTTGCCGTTCGGCTTCCTCCCTTTTAGCGCCGTGATTATACACTGAATCCCCTGTCATTGCAACCCCAAATTATCAGGAAAAACTGATTCCTGCACGGGGCCGGGCAGGCAGGCACCATAAGGGGGATTCGTCAGTCTTCCCCAAGGATCCCTTCTATCCTGGCCAGAAGCTCATCCCTTCCGGTTCCGTCCTCTCCGGAGAAACAGATGATCTCCCACGGCTGCACCAGCAGTGCACGGCAAATAGGGGCAAGATACTTGCTGCGCGCGCCCCTGCTGATCTTATCCGCCTTTGTAGCCACCACGGTAAACGGAATCCCCGTTTCCCGGAGAAACCGGTTCATGGTCAGATCATCCTCTGTGGGTTCGTGCCGGATATCCACAAGGCAGAGCACATGCCTGAGCTCCTCCGCCTGGGTGAAATAATCCTGCATCATCCTGCCCCATCGGGCCTTTTCCTTTTTATCCACCTTGGCGAAGCCGTACCCCGGCAGATCCACCAGATGGAACGTGTCGTTCAGCAGAAAGATATTTATCAGCCGGGTTTTTCCCGGAGTGGCGGAGGTTCGGGCCAGCTTATTCCGCCGGCACAGCCTGTTGATCAGGGTGCTTTTCCCCACATTGCTCTTTCCTGCCACGGCAATCTGCGGCAGCCCCTTTCCCTCGAAAGGGCCGTACTCCGCCAGGGAAGTAATAAAATCAGCCTTCTTGATCTCCATCATTGTCTCTCAGCGTTTCCTTCAGCACCTGCTGGATTTCTTCCACCTCGACGATCCGGAAACGCGCTCTCACGTATTCCGGAATGTCCTCCAGATCCTTGTGATTTTCTTTCGGAATGATCAGCACATTGATACCCGCGCGATACGCCGCCAGGGTCTTCTCCTTCAGCCCGCCAATAGGCAGCACCCGTCCCCGAAGGGTCATTTCCCCTGTCATGGCCACGTCCTGCCGTGCTTTTTTCCCCGTCAGCGCGCTGACCAGCGCGGTGGTCATGGTGATGCCTGCGCTGGGCCCGTCTTTGGGCACGGCGCCTTCCGGCAGGTGGATATGGATGTCCAGCTTTGTATAGAAGTCCTCCGCCAGTCCCAGCTCTCCGCTGTGGGCCCGTACCCAGCTGAAGGCCGCCTCCGCGCTTTCCTTCATCACGTCTCCCAGCTGTCCCGTCAGCTTCAGGTTGCCCTTTCCGGGCATCGTGGCGCACTCCACCTCGAGGGTTTCCCCGCCTACGCTGGTCCAGGCCAGGCCGTTCACAATGCCCACTCTGGCTTCCTTCTCCAGAGGCTCCCGGGTATACCGGGCGGCCCCCAGAAACTCATGCATCAGCTTCTGATCGACTTTTACGCTCTTTTCGCCTTTCTCCAGCAGATAAACCGCAGCCTTCCGGCAGCATTTGGCCGCCGTCCGTTCCAGTGTCCGCACGCCGGCTTCCCTGGTGTAATCCTCGATCATCCGCTTCATGATCTCTTCGCTCATCTGCATGCTGTCCGGATCCATTCCATGTTCCTTCATCTGTTTAGGCAGCAGATGGCGCTTCAGAATCTGAAGTTTTTCTTCCTCCGTATAGCTGGGCACTTCAATCATTTCCATCCTGTCGCGAAGAGGCTCCGGGATGGTTTCAGCGCTGTTGGCCGTGGTAATGAACATGACCTTGCTCAGATCGAAGGGAATCTCCATATAATGATCCCGGAAGGCAAAATTCTGCTCCGCGTCCAGCACCTCGAGCATTGCGCTGGCGGGATCTCCCCTGAAATCGCTGGCCATTTTGTCGATCTCGTCGAAGAGGAAGACAGGATTCATGCTTCCGGCCTGTTTCATGCCGGAAATGATCCGTCCGGGCATGGCGCCGATATACGTTTTCCGGTGGCCCCGGATCTCCGCCTCATCCCGGACACCGCCCAGGCTCATGCGCACGAACTTCCTGTCCACCGCCTCCGCAATCGCCTTCACGATGCTGGTCTTCCCGACACCGGGAGGCCCCACAAAGCATATGATCGGGCCCTTCATATTTTTCTTCATGCGGAGGACGGCCAGATATTCAATGATCCTTTCCTTGACCTTCTCCAGGCCGTAATGCTCCCTGTCCAGGATTTCCCGGGCCCGTTTCAGATCCAGATTATCCTCAGTCTGCTTGCCCCAGGGCATATCCAGAATCCAGTCGATGTAAGTTTCGGAAATGACGTACTCCGGACTTCCGGGAGCAATCCTGCCGAGCCGCTCGATCTCCTTCTCGCACTTGGCCCGGGCTTCCTCGTTCAGAGGGGTTTCCTCCAGCCGTTTCCGGAATTCGTTCTGCTCTGCTCCCTCGTCTTCCTCCCCCAGCTCTGTCTGAATGGCTCGAATCTGTTCCCTCAGATAATAATCCTTCTGGTTTCGTTCCACCTGCCTGCGGATGCGGCTTTGAATCTCTTTCTCCGTGTCCGCAAGGTCCGTCTCCCGCATCAGGACGGCACAGATCTTTTCAAGCCGCCGCAGGGGATCCAGCTCCGACAGGATCTCCTGCCGCTCCTGCCATTTCTGGACGATATGAGCCGCCAGCAGATCCGCCAGCTCTCCCGGCTTCTCGATGGCTCTCAGCCCGTCCACCATTTCCCGGCTCACCCGCTGGCTGGTCTGCGCATACGCCTCAACCAGATCCTGCGTCGTCCGTACCAGAGCTTTTCCCTCATTGCTGCGAACCACCCGGTCCTTTTGCAGCTGCACGGTGCAGGCCGCGTAATTCTCCTCGATCCGGTACTCCGTCAGGATGCCGCGGACCTCTCCTTCCACCAGCACGCGCACGTTTTCCCCCGGCAGATTCATCACCTGACGGATCACCGCCACCGTGCCTACCTCATAAAGCTGATCCCGGGTCGGCTCTTCGACGTCCTCGTTTTTCTGCGCCGTCAAAAAGATTTTCTGGTTGGAACTCAGGCTCGCCTCCAGCGCAGCGATGCTCCGGGGCCTGGCCACGTCAAAGTGCAGCACCATACCGGGAAAAATCATCATTCCCCTCAGGGGCAGCAACGGAAGTTCCATATATTTCAGATTTGCCATACATTCCTCCTGACTGTCTTATCCCTCTTTCCGGCGGGATGCTCCATAAGTATACGGATATTTCCCCTTTTTGCAACCTGCCTTTCAAAAAAAGAACCTTCCCGCATTGGAGAAGGTCCTGCAAGGGAGCTGGCGCATGCCGGTCTCCCCTTCTCTTTACGATACTTCGCTGTCAGGAATCCGGTCGCTGCGCTTCTGCATACGCTTTCTGATTCCCTCCTTCAGCTTCGGCTTTCCGCCTCTGATGGCATCCAGATCAATTACGCAGCCGTTCACATCCTTCAGGCCAGGCAGCTCGAACATGGTATCCAGCATGCAGTCCTCTATGATGGCCCGAAGTCCCCGGGCGCCTGTCTTCCGCGCCAGCGCCTGTTTCGCGATTTCACGAACGGCGTCTTCCTCGAAGGTCAGCTGAACTCCATCCATCTCCAGCAGCTTCATGTACTGTTTGCAAAGGGCGTTTTTGGGTTCCGTCAGAATCCTGACCAGCGCGTCCTCATCCAGTCCGTCCAGGGTCACCACCACCGGAAGCCTTCCCACGAACTCCGGAATCAGCCCGTACTTTGTCAGATCCTCGGGCCGAACCTCCTTCAGGGCGTCTGTCCGCTGGGGATCCCTGGCACTCTGAATCTCCGCTCCAAAGCCCAGGACCTTCTTTCCGATTCTCTCCTCAATAATCGGAACCAGTCCGTCAAAGGCTCCGCCGCAGATAAAGAGGATATTGGTGGTATCAATCTGGATCATTTCCTGGTGAGGATGCTTCCTTCCTCCCTGAGGAGGCACAGCCGCCACGGTACCCTCCAGCATTTTCAGCAGCGCCTGCTGCACACCCTCACCGCTTACGTCCCGGGTAATCGACATGTTCTCCCCCTTCCGGGCGATCTTGTCGATTTCATCAATATAAACGATCCCTTTCTGGGCACGCTCAATATCCCAGTCCGCCGCCTGAATCAGCCTCAGCAGGATGGTCTCCACATCGTCTCCCACGTACCCGGCTTCCGTCACGCTGGTGGCATCGGCAATGGCAAAGGGAACATTCAGAACGCGGGCCAGCGTCTGGGCCAGATAGGTCTTTCCGCTTCCGGTAGGACCAAGCAGCAGAATATTGCTCTTCTGCAGCTCAATATCATCCTTCCGAACCGGCCGGTTCACCCGCTTGTAGTGGTTGTAGACCGCGACGCACATGGCCCGCTTTGCCCGCTCCTGTCCGATGACATAATCATCCAGAACCTTCTTCATTTCCGTAGGCAGCATCAGCTTCACAGAGCCCTGGCCCTGACCGGCCCGGGGCTTTCCGCCCATGTCCGGCGCTTCCTCTCCCTGAGATTCAGCACCGTAGAGGATATCATTGCAAAGGTCCACGCATTCATTGCAGATATAGATTCCCGCGGGGCCCGCAATCAGCCGGTCCACCATGGGAGAGCTTTTCCCGCAGAAGCTGCAGGCAGGTACCCGATCCCTGGTATATCGATTCGCCATGTTGCTCCTTACTTCTTCCTCGGGTCATAAATCTCGTCAACGATGTGATAATCCAGAGCTTCCTGGGCGCTCATGAAGTAATCCCGTTCCACGTCGGCCTTGACCTTGTCCAGATCCTGCCCTGTCATCTCCGCCATCATCCTGGTCATCTTTTCCTTGGTCTTCATCAGCCATTCCGCCCGGATCGCCACATCCGTCGCCTGTCCCTGAGCGCCGCCCAGAGGCTGGTGGATCATTACTTCGCTGTTTGGCAGGGCCATGCGCTTTCCCTTCGCGCCGGCCATCAGCAGAAAGGCGCCCATACTTGCGGCCATACCGATGCAGACGGTGCGCACCTGGGGCCGGATATACTGCATGGTGTCATAGATAGCCATGCCCGCGGTCACGGAACCGCCGGGGCTGTTGATATACAGGCTGATATCCGCATCCGGATCCTCCATTTCCAGGAAGAGCATCTGCGCTACCACCAGATTGGCAGTCGTATCGTCAATTTCTCCTCCCAGAAAGATGATCCGGTCCTTCAGCAGCCGGGAATAAATATCATAGGAACGTTCGCCCCGATTCGTCTGTTCGATTACATAGGGTACCAGAGGCATCGTACGCTCTCCTTTCGCAAGGTCTCATTTTCCCGATTTTCTGAAGAATGGCGCCTTGTCGGCGCCATTCTTTCCTGATCCGGTATGATTACTCTTCCTTTTCCGGTTCCTTCCCGGCATCCTCGGGTTCCTCAGCGGGCGCTTCCGCCTTCTTCTCCAGGACGGTGGCATCCTTCAGCAGCAGATCCAGCACCAGAGCGATGGCCGCGTCATCCTTCAGGTATTCCTTCTGCTGTTCGGTCAGGTTCGCCTTGAAGTCCTCCAGATCCTGGCCATACCGCTTGGCCTGCTCCTCGATCTGCTTCTCCACGTCCTCATCCGTGGGCTCAATCCCCTCCGCCTTGCGGATGGCATCGATCACCAGCTCATTCTTCAGCCGGCGAATGGCCTCAGGCTCATTCTGCGCCCGCAGGGCTTCCCGGGTCATGCCCATATACTTCAGGTAATCCTCCATCCGGAGTCCCTGATAGGCCATGTTCATCTCCATCTCCTGGAGCAGATAGTCTCCCTGAGAATCAATCATGGGCTGGGGCAGATCGATCTGAGCGTTCTCCACCGCCTTATCCACCAGGGCATTTTTCGCCATGTTTTCATTATTCTTTTCGATCCGCTCGGTCAGCCGTTTCACAATATCGGCCCTGTATTCCGCAAAGGTGTCGAAATCGCTGATATCGGAGGCGAAATCGTCATCCAGCTCAGGCCTCTCAACCTTTTCAATCCGGTTCACCTTGACATGGAACACGGCGTCTTTCCCGGCCAGCTCCTTGGCGTGATACTCCGCGGGAAAGCTGACATTCAGATCCTTCTCCTCATTCAGCTGCATCCCGATCATCTGCTCCTCGAACCCGGGGATGAAGCTGCCGCTGCCGATGGTCAGGCTCTGCCCTTCCGCGGTGCCGCCCTCAAAAGCCACGCCATCCACGGTTCCGGCATAATCCAGGTTCACGATGTCCCCATCCTGAACGGGACGGTCTTCCACCTCCACCGTCCGGCTGGCCTTTTCGCGATCCTGATCAATCTCCGCGTCCACCATGGCATCGCTCAGTTCCTGCTTCTGGATCTCCACCGTCAGGCCCTTGTAGTCACCCAGCGTCACATCCGGGCGTACGAAAACCTCCACGCTGAACTTCAGATCTTCACCCTTCTGAATCTGCTCCGGGAAGAATTCCGGCTGAGCGACGGGGTGCAGGTCATTCTCCGCGACCGCGGCTTCATACGCGTCGGGGAAAAGCAGATTGATGGCGTCGTCATACAGAATCTCCGCGCCGTACATGGCCTCTACCACCTGGCGGGGCGCCTTGCCCTTGCGGAATCCCGGAATATTAATACTCTTACGAATCTTCAGGAAAGCCTTCTGCAGGGCATCGCTGAATTCCTCCGCGGGGAAAACGAAGCTCAGCTTCGCCTTGTTGCTGGAAAGCTTTTCATAGGTTGCGCTCATTTTGTCTCAATCCTTCCTGTGTCTCTTTCTCACAATTCATCGGCGCATCATACGCCAAATATAAGTATAACATAGTTCTTTGTCCTTTTGCAACAATCAATTTTTGCCATTCATTCTTCGGACTTTCCTTTGGAGAAGCGCTGAATCCGTACGTTTTTTTGAAGTCCGTCTCCTGATTGGAGCCTTGACAAATCCGGTGCCCCGGTTTACCTTAAGGGAAGAGGCTGACTGACCCCGTTCAGGCAGCTGCCTTCTTTACTCTGCCAGGACCGGAGGAAACGGAAAATGTATGACTACCTGATTGTGGGCGCGGGGCTCTTTGGCGCGACAGCCGCCCGGAAGCTGACGGACGCGGGCAGAAAATGCCTGGTCATCGACAGGCGGGATCATATAGCCGGGAATGTTTATACGAAAGAAGTTGAAGGGATCCAGGTTCATCAGTACGGGGCTCATATTTTCCACACGAACGATGAAACGGTCTGGAGTTTTGTCCAGCGTTTCGCCCGTTTCAACCGTTTTACGAATTCTCCCGTAGCCAATTATCATGGAGAGCTGTACAGCCTGCCCTTCAATATGTATACCTTCAACCGGATGTGGGGGGTTGTGACCCCGGCGGAGGCGGCGGAGAAGATCCGGGAACAGCGGGAATCCGCCGGAATTAAGGAACCCCGCAATCTGAAGGAGCAGGCCATCTCCCTGGTGGGAACCGACATCTATGAAAAGCTGGTGAAAGGCTATACCCAGAAGCAGTGGGGGCGCCCCTGTGATCAGCTGCCCGCTTTCATCATCCGGCGTCTGCCTGTGCGTTTTACCTTTGACAACAATTACTTCAACGCCCTGTATCAGGGCATTCCCATCGGCGGGTACACAAAAATGGTTTCTCATATGCTGGAAGGGATCGAAGTTCTCCTGGGAGAAGATTACCTGGATAACCGGGAGAAATGGAACGCCATGGCGGAGAAGGTCATCTACACCGGCCCCATTGATGCCTACTTCGGTTATCGGCTGGGAAACCTGGAGTACCGCAGCGTCCGCTTCGAGACGGAAACGCTGAACATGGCAAATTTCCAAGGGAACGCCGCCGTGAACTATACCGATGCGGAAACCCCCTGGACCAGAATCATCGAGCACAAATGGTTTGAATTCGGCAAGGACGAAAAGGGAGCCGATCTGCCGAAGACCGTCATCAGCCGGGAATACTCCTCCGAATGGAAGCCCGGGGACGAACCCTACTACCCGGTTAATGACGAAAAAAACGGAAACCTGTATCAGCAGTACAGGGCCCTGGCCCTGCAGGAGCAAAACGTATGCTTCGGCGGAAGGCTCGGGGAATATAAATACTATGATATGGATCAGGTCATCCTGTCCGCCCTGAGCAGAGCGGACGCGCTGCTTCAGGAAGAAGAAGATTGATTTCATTCCGGCGGATACAGCCCTTCCGGCTCCGCCGGTTTTTTCTTTACCAGGGATCTCCCACCGCCGGAACAAGGTCGCTGGTTCCGACCCCCAGGATCTCTGCCGTTCTTCGGGAAGACAGATTTCGGGGTTTGTTGTCCATCTTGCAAAGCTGATGACCCATGAAGACGATGCAGGCCGTCTGACCGCCGTCCAGGTTGAAGGCCAACTGACAGCCCTTTTCCTCCAGCCGGTCCGTCAGGAAGTCGATCCCATCCCCCTTGCTGCGCCTGATGCGGCCCTCCAGCATCATGAACCAGTAATGGCCCTTCTCCACCATGCCTACGGCCACCCGTTCTGCGCTGCTAGCCCCGTACTTCGCGAGGGCGTACTCATTCCGCTCTCCGTCCCGAATCAGCCAGGGACCGAAGGCGAGTACATCCCGCGCTCCCATCTCCACATATTCCTCAGCGGTCAGCTCATCGCTGTCAAAAACCTTCATATCTCCATCCGGGAAAAGGGCCAGGGTATCCAGATTCGGAAACTGATTCGCTCCTTTTTTCCTGGTTTTCGTGGACCATACCTTTCCGTTCCGAAGGAGAATGCCCACCCGGGCCTTGTTGAGATACCTGTGCCATGCGTAATCCGCGCTGATGGCGATAACCGTCCGCGTTTCCCTGGCCACTTTATAGGGATAATCCCGCTTGGTCATCCAGTGATCCGGATCCAGGGGAATCATATGGGGCACGTCCGCCCCTTCGGCGCAGAAAATCTCCGCCTCATACCAGGTGCGGGCCGGCTTTTCCTGAATCAAACGGCGCACCTCTACCCGCAGGGTATCGCTGGCATACCGCCAGAGACCTTCCTCGTCGTTCTCATAGACAAACTCGCCGCTGTCCAGAAATCCTTTTTCGTTCAGCTCGGGAAAATCCGATTCCGAGGCGGAAGCATCTGATTTCTCCGCCGGGATTTCCGTTTCCTCGACAAGGAGGTCCGTCTCCGCTATATTTTCCTCATCCTCCGCCGCTGGAGCCAAAAAGACAAAAAAGGCCATCAGCAAAGTCAGGCCTGATCCAAGAATTCTCTTCATGAGGCAATCCTCTCTCATGGATTTGTCGTCAGCTGATCTCCCATCATGCGGCGCAGGACCTCCTGATAGGCTTCCTTCACATCCCCCAGATCCCGCCGGAACCTGTCAATATCCAGCGGCTCGTGGGTTCTGCTGTCCCAGAATCTTGCCTTATCCGGGCTCAGCTCATCCGCCAGCAGAATCTTCCCCTTATACCGGCCAAACTCAATCCGGAAATCGATCAGCTCAATATTGATCTCGCTCATATAGGCGGTCCAGATTTCGTTAATCCGCTTGCTGATCCGGCGAACCTCCTCGATCTCCTCGATGGTGGCGGCTTTCATCGCCAGCAGATGCGTATGGTTCACCAGGGGATCTTCCATATCGCTTTCCTTCAGCACAAACTCGATCACCGGCTGATCCAGCTTCATGCCCACAGGCAGCCTCGTCCGGGCGTGCAGGCTGCCGGCCACCCGGTTCCGCACCTGCACCGCAAAACACATCATATCGCATCGATAGACCAGGCTCTGCCTCGCGTCCAGCTGGCGCACGAAATGGGTCTCCACTCCCTGCCCCTGCAGCAGCGTAAACAGGTGCTGACAGATGGCGTTGTTGATTTCTCCCTTGCCGAGAATCCGCCCACGCTTCAGCCCATGATATGCCATCGCCTCATCCTTGTAGTAGACCACCGCCAGATCCGGATCGTCCGTCGCATACACCCGTTTTCCTCTGCCTTCCCGAATGAGCTCCCTGATTTCCGGCATCCGCTCTACCTCCCCTTCAAGGTTGAAGTAAATTTTATCATATTCTTTCCATCTTCCTCAACCCCTTTTATTTCAACAATTTTCAACCGAATCGCACAAATGGGAGTCCTGTTTTTGTTTGACCGGAGAAAGCGGGCCGGGTATAATCAGAAAAAAGATCCGGAATGCCATTTTCCGTCACGGGGAGTCCTTCCGGCGGGAGCTGCGCGGCAGGGCGGAATCGCCTGAGACCGGAACCGCGGAGTGGGATATATTCATGAAAAGCAAGGAAAAAGACTGGAATCCTCAGCAGCTGGAAGCCCTGAGCCGCGACGCGTATCAGCGGGGGATCCTCCAGGAAATGGAAAAGGAGATCTACCGGCGGACGCTGAAGAAGGCGGAGGTCATCACCCGGGCCATGAGTCCCGGGGAGAAAGAGGGCTATCTGGCCAGCAGGCCCTTCCAGAACGCCCTGAACCAGACCAGGAAGAAGGACAGACTGTACCAGTCCATCAGCCGGGGTGAGCTTCCGGAGGACTATGAGGCGGAATACAGCCGGCTCCGGCCCCTGATTTATCAGGAGCTGAAGGCGGGAAACAAGCTGGACCTCTCCTTTCTTAAGGCGGTTGTCCGCTCCAGGCGCTCCCTGCGGGAGGCTCGGTCCGCCCGGGGCTATGTGCTGAACCGTCAGGTCGCGGCCTATCTGACGCGGAATGCCGGAAAAATCGCGGGAGAGATGGATCACCTGCTGACGGTCTATCTGACCAAAGGAAATCTGACGCACCTGGTCCGTATGGAGGAGCTCCGCGGATCTGTTGCGGAAAGCCTGATGAAAACCGTTTTTCGCCATGGTGTTCCGGAAAGGATTCTCGCGGAAGCCCTGCCCGGTGGCAGCCTGGACGGGGCCCTGCTGGGATGGGTGCAGGAAGCGTGTCCTTCCCTGAAGGGCTGCGGATCCCTTCCCCTGGATGAATCCGGCACCCTGGAGAAAGCCGCCCTGGCTCAGATCCGGGAGACGCGGGGGAACATTCTCCGGGCCCTCCAGGCTCATTTTCCCCAGGGCCGCCTCCGAAAGCACCTGAAACAGAATCCTGGACTGCGGGCCATGCAGCGGCAGCGGGAGCGCAGGCAGAGCGACCGGAAGGAGCTGCGGGAAGCGCTGCTGCGCGCGATTCCCGAGGAAATGAAGGATCTGTATCCTCTGGCCCGGGGCATGCATCGCCGCTTCATCCTGCATCTGGGGCCCACAAACTCCGGCAAGACCTGGGAAAGCATTCAGCGGCTGCAGACCGCTTCCCGGGGCATTTATCTGGGGCCTCTGCGGCTGCTGGCCTTCGAGCAGTTTGAAAGCCTGAACCTGAATGATGTGCCCTGTTCCCTGGTCACGGGGGAAGAACGCATTTCTGTCCCGGGAAGCCGGATCCAGTCTTCCACCATTGAAATGGCGGATCTGGAGGCTGTTTATGACATTGCGGTCATTGACGAATGCCAGATGATCTCCGACCGGGATCGGGGCGGAGCCTGGAGCGCAGCGGTGCTGGGTCTGCGGGCTGAAGAAATCCACATCTGCGCCTCCCCGGACGCGGAGCGGCTGCTGACCGCCATGATCGCGGACTGCGGGGATGACATGACCGTGGTCCGGCATGAACGGATGGCTCCCCTGGAGGTGGAGGAAGGCGGATTCCACTTCCCTTCCGGAGTCCGGAAGGGGGATGCCCTGATCGTCTTTTCCAAGGCCCGGGTCCATGCCCTGGCCGCGGAGCTGAAACAGATGGGATACAGAGTTTCCCTGATTTACGGGGCGCTGCCGCCGGATGTCCGGCGGAATCAGGCTGAGCGGTTCCGTACCGGCGAAACGGATATCGTGGTTTCCACGGACGCCATCGCCATGGGGATGAATCTTCCAATCGCCCGGGTGGTATTTATGGAAAGCGAAAAATATGACGGGGACATCACCCGCCAGCTGACAGACTCCGAAATCCGGCAAATCGCCGGGCGGGCCGGGCGCTTCGGGATCTATGACATCGGATATGTGAATGCCTTCGGCTTCAAGCCCCTTGTTGCCTCTGCCCTGAGCCGGCCCCCGGTCCCCCTGACCACCGCGGTCATCCGGTTCCCGGAATCCCTCCTGGGACTTCCCCTGACGCTGACCGAAACGCTGAATCAGTGGATCAGCATGAAGGATAAAGACTACTTCTCCAAGGCCTCCACCATGCGGATGATGTCCCTGGCCGCCCGGATGGAAACCCCTCGGACGGATAAACGGCTGCTCTACGATTTTCTCTGCATCCCCTTCGATGAGGAAGATCCTGATCTGCTGGCCGAATGGAAAAACATGTACCATGCGGAATCGGAGGGCCGCCGGTTTGAGGTGATGGCCATCCTGCCGGACCTCGTCGACCCGGAAACCTGCACCGTGGCCATGCTGGACCGGCTGGAGGGTGCCTACCGGCTTTGCGACCTCTGCTACAATTATGCCCGGCGTTTTCTGCCGGAACCGGAGCTTCTTCTTCAAACCATTCAGCAGCGGAAGGATCTGATTTCTTCCGGCATTATCCACGTGCTCTCCACCCAGAAGCTGCCGGGCAGAAAATGCCGCACCTGCGGAAAGAGCCTCTCCTGGAACTGGCCCTACGCCATCTGTGATCACTGTTATCAGGGGCGGGGCGGAGGTTTTTCCCCCCGCAGAGGGCGGAGGCAGTCCTGATCCCTGCCTTCTGACATGCCGAAAGCCGCCGGTTCCCCGATGAACGGACACCCGGAAAGCGCTGGTCTCTTTCCTTCCCGCGATCGCCGCCTTCACACGGGTGAAGGATATGAAGACCTCTCTCAGGCAAGGGCCGCCGAAAACGAGGACTGCGCCAATAAAAAAAACGCGGGAAAACCCGGTTGCAAAGTGAGGCCCAGCATGATAAAATGCCCCCTGGATCAGAGGCGCAGGGATTCCCTGCACCCGGAAAGGAGTTTACGGAAGCATGGAAGTCAATGAGAAAACCCTGGTGGGAGAAATTGTGATGAATCACCCGGAGGCCGTGGAAGTGCTGCTGGGTATCGGGATGCATTGCCTGGGATGCCCGGCCAGCCAGATGGAAAGTCTGGAGGATGCCTGCGCGGTGCACGGATTTGATCCCGCGCCCGTGGTAGAAGCCATCAACGCCCGGATCGCCGCTGCAAACTGATAGCTCCTCTGGGGAGAATAAAGACCCGGTTTATTTGCAACCGGGTTTTTTCGTGAGAGAAAGGATAGTTGCTTTTTCATGTTAATCATTCGAAAGGCCGAAGAGAAGGACATTCCCCGCATTCTGGACTTGCTGAGCCAGATCCTGGAGGTGCACGCCGTGATCCGGCCGGATCTCTTCATCTCCGGAACCCGGAAATATACGGAAGAAGAGCTCCGGGAAATCCTGAAGGATGAAAACCGCCCCATCTTTGTGGCGGAGAACGAAGAGTCTGAAATTCCCGGATATTGCTTCTGCATCGTGCATGAATACGAGAAGGGAAACACGACCCGGGATTCGAAGTCCCTCTATATCGATGATCTGTGTGTGGATGAGCAGTTCCGCCATCAGCACGTGGGAAAGGTGCTCTGCGATTACGTCATCGCTTACGCCCGCAAGATTGGCTGTTATGACGTGACGCTGAACGTGTGGGATGGAAACGACCCGGCTCTGGCCTTCTATCGCAGGATGGGATTCGGTGTCCGGAAGACCGTGATGGAAAAAATCCTCTGAGGCCCCGCTGTTTTCAGCGTTATCGCCGTATTCGTGTTATTTATCATAGAATCAGCTCCCGGGCAGCCGGGAAGAATTGCCGCCAAATTCGGTCTGGCGGCTGTTTTATTCATTCAGTGTACAGCACCGGAAGCCGCACGGCGGGAGGAACAAGAAAATGAAAATCGCATTGCTGGAGCCCCTGGGCGTCAAAAAAGAACTGATCAACCAGCTGGCCGCGCCGATTCGGGCGGAGGGCCATGAATTTGTGTACTATGATCAGAAGACCACCGATCCGGAGGAGCTGAAGAAGAGAAGCGCGGGATGCGAGGCGGTGATGATCGCCAACAACCCCTATCCGGACGCGGTGATCGAGGCTTGCGAAGGACTGAAAATGATCAACGTGGCATTCACTGGTATCGACCATGTGGGCCGGGAGGCCGCGAGGAAGCGGGATATCCTGATCTGCAACGCGGCGAACTACAGCAACCAGACGGTGGCGGAGCTGGTAATCGGCATGGTGATCGCCCTGTACCGGAAGATGATCCCCGCCAACGACGCGGTGCGGCAGGGCAGCACCTCCGCCGGGCTGATGGGAAAAGAAATTGCCGGGAAGACGGTGGGCATCGTTGGAACCGGACGGATTGGGCTCATGACGGCCCGGCTGTTCCAGGCCTTCGGCGCGAAGGTGATCGCCAGCAGCCGGTCTGAGCGGGAAGAAGCAAAAGCCCTGGGCATCGAATACATGGAGCTGGGTCAGCTGATGGCGCAGAGCGACATCATTTCCATTCATACCCCGAACACACCCGCTACCCGGGGCCTGATCAGCCGGGAAATGATCGGCCGGATGAAGCCGGAGGCGATCCTGATCAACTGTGCCCGGGGGCCCATCGTGGACAGCGCAGCGCTGGCGGAAGCGCTGAACGAAGGAAAAATCGCCGGGGCCGGCGTGGATGTATACAACGTGGAGCCGCCGATTCCGGACAGCGAGCCGCTGCTGCACGCGAAGAACACGGTACTGGCCCCCCATGTGGCTTTCCTGAGCGAGGAGGCCATGATCCGGCGGGCGCATATCGCCTTTGAAAACATGACAGCATATATTCACGGTTCTCCGCGAAATGTATGTGAAATCTGATAAGCATCCGGACAATTCTGAGCCCGAATAGGGTAGAGGGAGGGCGGTAGCCCTCGCCCCTCCCGTTGCACCGTACGTACCGGCCAGGTATACGGCGCTACATCGTAACATGGTTTCAAGTATTTCTCAGGTAATATGCAAGAGGATCGACCAATCCCGGTCGGTT
>JAFPWU010000024.1 GCA_017412715.1 Clostridia bacterium | reverse complement strand
CCGGGTAGCTGGCCGCCTTGTCCTCCAGCCCTACCCGCTTCAGCAGCTCCATGGCCTTCTCTTCCGCCTGGCTCCTGGTCAGATGCTTTGTCCGGATCGGCGCCAGGGTCAGATTGTTCAGGATGGTCATATTGGGGAAAAGATTAAAATGCTGGAAGACCATTCCCATCCGCTGGCGCATCTGGTCGATGTTCGTGGCGGTATCCGTCATGGACACCCCGTCAAAGAGGATCTCGCCGCTGGTGGGCGTCTCCAGAAGGTTCAGGCAGCGGAGGAAAGTGGATTTTCCGGAGCCGGAAGGCCCGATAAAGACCACGCACTCGCCTTTTTCCACCTGCAGGTCCACCCCGCGGAGAACCTCCAGCCCCTCAAAGTTTTTTCTTAAATCCTTAACGGCGATCACTTGCCCGAAGCCTCCTTTCGAAAATTCCCAGCAGCCAGGTGAAGATCATCACCAGGATCAGATAGATCAGGGCCGCGCCGATGTAGGGGAACATGGCCTCATAGGTCCGGCTGACAACCCCCTTCGCCGCGTACAGCAGTTCCTGTCCCCCGATGACGGAAATCAGGCTGGTGTCCTTCAGCAGGACGATAAACTCATTGCCCAGCGCGGGAAGGATGCTCTTGATGGCCTGAGGCACGATGATAAACCGCATGGTATCGATATAGTTCATCCCCAGGCTGCGGCCGGCTTCCATCTGGCCCGCGTCCACCGCCATCAGGCCGCCCCGGATGATTTCCGCCGTATAGGCGCCAGAATTGATTCCCAGCGTCAGCGCCCCGATCAGGGAGAACTGGCGGCTGCTGGAAAAGATGACGAATCCCATAATCAGCAGCTGCACCATCATGGGCGTGCCCCGGATCACCGTCACATAGATCTTGAAAATCCCGTTCAGTACACCCAGGATGGGATTCCGGTGCCCGGGACGCTGCTGATCATGGGCGGTCCGAACCACGGCCACCAGGATGCCCAGCACCACGCCGAGGATCAGGGCCATCACCGTCACATACAGCGTTGTCCCCACGCCCTCCAGGTACAGCTTCCACCGGTCCTTCTCCACGAAGGCCTGATAAAAAAAAACGTAGAATTTCTGCCAGGCGCTGACCGGATCCCCGGCCATAATCATAGCCTTCCAAGCGGTATAGTTTTCCAATCAGATTCCTCCTTCAGCCGAGAAACGCAGAAAAGCGGGCGGCTTTCGCCGCCCGCGCAGCATCTGATGAATCAGCGTTTCAGTTTATTCCGCTTCGTTGTATTTCGCGATGATCGCATCCACGGTGCCGTCCGCTTTCAGCTCTGCCAGCGCGGCGTTGATGGCTTCCACCAGGGCGGTATTGCCCTTGTTGACGCCGAAGGCAAAGTCTTCCTTCTCATAGGAAGTGGGCTGCATGCCCAGTCCGGGAAGCTTCTTCACATAGGCGTTGCCCACCATGTCGTCCAGCAGCACGCAGTCCACCTGACCGTTCTGCAGGGCCTGGAAAGCCAGGGAGTAGGTTTCGTACTTGGTTACGTTCGGATAGTCATCCTCAGCATAGATCATGCCGGTGGTGCCGCTCTGAACGCCGATGTTCACATCCTTCAGCTGCTCCTCGGTGATGGCTCCGTCCTTGCTGACGATGGCCTGGGTAATGCTCACATAGGTATCCGTGAAGTCAAAGATCAGCTTCCGGTCTTCCCGCACGGTCACGCCGGAGACCACGGCGTCCACCTTGGCTCCCTGGTCCACCCGGGCGGCCAGCAGCGCGCCGTCGAAATCCATGGGAACGGCTTCCGCGGTCAGGCCCAGCTTCCCGGCGATCAGCTCCATCAGTTCAGGCTCGATCCCGACGATGTTGTCATTGTCATCCCGATACTCGAAGGGCGGGAAATCAGGGCTGGTGGAATACAGCAGCTTGCCCGCTTCGATCGTCGTAACATTCTCCGCCACGGCGGCGGCCAGGCTCAGAACCAGGCACAGGGCGGTCAGCACCGCGATCAGCTTCTTCATCTTTTTGTCCTCCATGATTTTGCGAAATTTCTTCTTCCGGCCTCTCCCGGAACGTTTTCCTCCGGCTTCCCGGAAGATTGGCGCAAGTATAGCACCATTCCCGCAGGGTGTCAACCCTTTTCTGCATTTTTATACAGATTTTATTTGCATAGTCTGCATATATTCATTTATTCTTGCATATTTGTAGCGGTGGCATTCCTCCGCCGCCTGTGGTATAATTCATGTATCACCCCTGAATTTCACCAGACGATCACAGGAGGAATCATCATGGCAGTCTATCATCGGGTATTACTGAAGCTCAGCGGGGAAGCCCTGAAGGCGGATCACGATCTGTTTGATTTTGAGAAGGTCAACGGCGTGGCCCGGATCATCCGCCGCATGCACGAAATGGGCGTGGAGATCGGAATCGTGATCGGCGCCGGCAATATCTGGCGCGGCCGGCAGGGTCCTTCCGCCCATATGGATGCCGTGACGGCGGACCAGATGGGCATGCTGGGTACGGTCATTAACTGTCTGTGCATGGCGGACGCCCTGCGCAAGGAAGGCCTGGATGCCGTGGTCCAGAGCGCCGTGGATATGAACCGTTTCGCCGAACCCTTCAACGCCATGGCCGCCCGCCGGCACCTGAGCGAGGGCCGGGTGGTGCTGTTCGCCTGCGGCACGGGCAACCCCTTCTTCTCCACGGATTCCGGCGTGGCCCTGCGGGCCATTGAGATGGAAGTGGACGCGGTGCTGATGGCCAAGAATATCGATGGTGTCTATACCGCGGATCCGGTAAAGGATCCCTCCGCCACCCTGATCCGGGATATCACCTACGCCGAGGCCCTCTCCCGGGGCCTGAAGGTGATGGACGCTTCCGCCTTTGCCCTCTGCGCGGAAAACCGGGTGCCCATGGTGCGGGTCTTCGGACTGGATGATCCCGAAAACCTGATCCGGGTGCTGGAGGGCAGCGATATGGGAACCTTCGTCCATCCCTGATGGGCCAGAATACTGCATCATGGCTGGACTGCAGCGTGCCGTCCGGCCGTCATTCATCTGATTATATCGGAAAAGATCAGGTATTTTCAGGCACAGTTTTACAAAGTTCTTTGCTCCGGGGCCTCGGCCCCGGAGCTTTTCCATGTCCGGCTTTCCGGCCTCTCCATGTCATTGGGTCCAAAGAAAGAAGCTCCGGCCGACCCTTTCAGAAGTCTGCCGGAGCTTTTCCGCTTTCCTTTACAGAACGCCCAGCCGTTCCATTTCCGCGTCCACCTTCCTTTGCTGCTCCGAATTCAGGGTTACGTGGGGACGGCAGCACCAGGGCTGCATCAGTCCCATACGGCTTCCCATGTATTTGAACACCGACAACCAGCCAGCGCCGAGCACCCGGGTCATGCCGTGGATCGCGGCGATCCTTTCCCCGGCCTCCCGCACCCGCTCCACTCTTCCCTCCCGGGCATCCCGGTACAGGTCCATGAAGAGCTTCGGAAAAAGGTTCGTGGCACCGGATATGTTGCCGTCCGCGCCGTAGAGCAGTCCGGGGCCCACCAGGTATTCCCCGCCGCACAGCAGAGAAACCGCCTTTCCCCGAATCGCTTCAATATCCCGCAGGCACCCCTCGAAATCGGGCCTTGTATCCTTGATGGAGTGAATCCTCTCCAGTTCCGAAAGGCGTTCCATGGTTTCAGGCGTGATATCCGTAAAGGCGCCGGCGTTGCCGTAAACCATCCAAGGCAGGCCCGTTTCCTTGCAGATCGCCTCAAAATGCCGGAAGATTTCCTCCTGGGTCGGTGCCGGGGACCAGAGGGGAACGGTGGTGCTGAGCATGTCCGCGCCTGCATCCTCCACCATTCGCGCCGTCTCAATCACCCGGTCCGTTCCTTCCTCCAGCACCCCCGCGCAGAGGGGAACCCGCCCGTGGATAATCCGGGCGCTCAGCAGGATCAGCTCCCGCAGCCGTCTCGGGCCCAACAGGGCGCCTTCCCCGCTCATGCCCGCGACAAAGATGCCGTGAACTCCGGCTGCCAGCTGATACTCAATCAGCTTCTCCAGGCTTCCTTCATCCAGAGAGCCATCCTCCCGCAGAGGGGTGAACAGGGCCGGCACGATGCCGTTCAGCCTTTTTTCATATTTTTCAGCCATGGATGTTCTTTACTGCCTCCATCAGCATGCCGCTGATGATCCGGACATCCTGGGCGATGGTCATCCACTGCACGCCCCGGTCCATCAATTCACGGCAGGATTCCTTCGTGGGCCCGGCACAGGAGCCGCAGAACTTTCCGTTCTCCGCGGCCAGCTTCGCCACCCTGCGCTGCACGTCAGCGATCATGGCAGCCTTATCCTCTGGCGCCACATTCACCATGGACATGCCCAGGTCCGCAGGCCCGATGAACAGGGACTGGTACCCATGCACCTTCGCGATCTCCTCCAGATTCTCCACCGCCGTCATACTCTCGATCTGGAAGATCTTCCAGACCTCATCCTTGGCCACCTTCAGGTAGTCGGGCTCATTGTCCACGCCATAATGGATCGCCCGCAGCGGGCCGATACCCCGCTTGCCGCCGTCGGCAGGATATGTACAGGCCTCCACTGCCTGCCGTGCGATTTCCACCGTGTTCACAAAGGGGAAAATAATGCCGTCCGGCCCCATGTCCAGGGTGTTCTTGATCTGGTAGTATTCTACCCCCGGCACCCGAACAAAGGCGCAGGCTCCTGCCGACTGAGCGGCCAGCACATGATGATAGATCTCCCTGCGGTCCATCATGCCGTGTTCCGAATCGATCCAGACGAAATCGCAGCCGGAGTAGCCCACGATTTCGCTGACGGAGGAGTCCGCCAGGAGCACAAACACGCCAACCACGGGCTCCCCGTTCTTCATCTTCTCGGTGATCTTCTTCAGCCTCGGATTCATGAAAACAACTCCTTTATTTTTTTATTTATTCTTCAGGCACAGAGCGCCGGAAGCGCTGTTTTCCGGGATCATTCCCAGGGGATCCTGAAAGTCACGCTGGTGCCACGGCCGGGAACGCTACGGAACTGCAGCCCCGCGCCGCTTCCGTAATGCAGCACCAGCCGGTCATTTACGTTGTACACCCCGTAGCCGGGATGCTCATCAGACATGATGCGGGCGACGGTCTCCTCATCCATGCCTACGCCGTCGTCGCGCAGGGTGACCGCAACATGGTCCCCTTCCCGCACCGCCCGGATTTCGATGGTGCCGGTCTCCTCCGGCTTTTCCCGGATTCCGTGCTGGATGCTGTTTTCCGCCAGGGGCTGCAGCACCATCTTCACGATGCGCACCTGCTCCAGCTCCTCCGGCACCTCCACCTTCAGCTGAATCCGGTTCATGAAGCGGATGTTCTGCACATACAGGTAGGCCTTTACATGCTCCAGCTCATGCCGCAGGGTCACAATCTCCTCCCCATGGCCCAGACTCAGCTTGTAGAACTGGCTGAGGGCGTGGATCAGATCCTCCATCTCCCGGTTGCCGACCTTCCTGGCCTCCCAGTGCAGCAGGTCGATGGAATTGTAGAGGAAGTGAGGGTTAATCTGTTCCTGCAGCACCTGCAGCTCCTTGCTCTTCAGGTCCTGGCCCATGCGATACTGCTCCGCCATCATCACCTGTATCTTCTCCCGCATGGCGTTGAAGCTGTCCGTCACCCGGTCCAGCTCCGGCTGCCCGCTGCGCGGCACCGAGATGCTGTAGTCTCCCCGGGAAACCGCCTCGACCCCCTCCTGCAGCCGGTGCACCGGCCGGAGAATATTGTGCGCGATCAGGGCGATGGCGGGAATGATCAGGATGCAGAGGATCACCATCGTGAGGATCATGATCCGGTCCGAACCGCGGGTCACGTCCGTGATATCTGCGGTAGGCACCGCCAGGAGGATCCGCCAGTCCGTTCCCTTTATTTTCTCCTCCCCGGCCAGATAAGAAATGCCGCCGAAGCGGATCCGGCTTAGACCTTTTCCGGAAGCGTTAGCCTCCGCCATTACTTCCGTAAAGCCCTTCAGCTCTTCCGGTCCGAACCGGGCCTCCCCCGCAGAAAGGAAACTCTCGCCCTCCGCGTCCACCAGATACAGGGCGGAATGCCCGCTGTCCGGCATTGAATCCAGCACCTGCTGAAAATTGCCCGCCGGAATTTCCGCCTGCATCAGGCCGATGGTTCTTCCCAGGCGGATCGCGCTGGGGACTTTCGCCAGCAGATAGATATACCGGGGTCTGAAGCCGTCCAGCTCCCGGGTACGGGTCAGAAAGAAGAAATTATCTCCGGAGCCGTTCAGCCATTTCTCCAGGCTTTGGCGTCCCGCCTCGTCCAGGGAAGCGTACATCCGGTCGGAGCGGAAATCCAGCGCCGCGCCTTCCTGATACAGATATATCCGGGACAGAGAGCCAAGGAGTGATCCCTTATAGGTTACCCTTCCGCTGGAAATATCCCCCAGCCAGGCGGTCTCCTCATTGGCATCGCTTCCCAGAAAGAAATTAAACCCCTGCTGCACGTGGCTGTCGGTGAACAGCATGCTCACCAGATTTTTCGCCAGCATCGCCTTGTCGGAAATATAGCTGCTTGCCTGAGCCAGCGTCGTGGCATAGGTTTCCTCCGTCTGCCGCACCAGGCGACTCTGAATGGACCAGCGGCTGAAAAAAAACATGATGCAAAGCGGAATCAGGATCATGACCAGGAACAGAGACGTCAGCTGAAAGCGAAGACTGCTGCCCCCAAAAATGCGGCGCACGAATCAACTCCCTCCCTTCCTGTCCGGCCCGTCCTGGGTGCGGGGCCGGTTCTGTTCCACAAAGGCCGCGGGGGACATGCCCGTATGTTTTTTGAAAACGGATTGAAAATAACCCGTGGAACTGAATCCGCAGCGCTCCGCGGTCTCCGTCACCCTGCAGTGGTTCAGCAGCAAGTATCTGGCTCTTTCCATCCGCAGGTCCACAATCGCCTTGTGAAGGGTCTGTCCCGTTTCCCGCTTGAACAGGGCGCCCAGGTAGTTTTCGCTCAGGCCCACCTGTTCCGCCACCGCCTGCACCGACAGGGCCGGGTCGGAAAGGTTCTGACGGATATAGGCCTGCACCTCGCGGATCTGAGCAGTGGCGTCCTCCCCCAGGTTCATGGAAGGAGCGATCTCGTCGATGCGCACGCAGAGAAAGCGGCTGATCTCCGGCAGGGTGCTGAGCTTGGAGAAGGTAAAGAGTACCTCTGAGCTGGCCCGAGCGTAACCGTAGCCAGGGTTTTCCCCGCTGTTCACACGCAGGCACATGCTCAGCAGCAGCTCATAGTACCTCCGCACCAGTTCGATGCTGCCGACGCCGCCGCGAAGGATCTCCTCCGTCTGCTCCCTCACCAGCTGTTTGGCCGCGTCCAGCTGATGAGTGCGAAGCAGCGATTCGAATCGGGCGGACCGATCCTCCGGGGCGGAAACCGTCCGCGACAGGGAGGAAACCGCATAGAGAGCGCTGGAGATGAAACACATCCATTGCACCTGCACATGGGCGGCATGGTATCGTTCGTACAGCCCCGCCGGGTCTCCACAGGTTTCCCCGATGCAAGCGCAGACGTTAAGCACCTGGGGATTGGCCGCCCTCAGGGACTCCATCAGAGGCCGCAGCTGCTTCTCGCAGCCCACCGCAGAGGGCAGGGGATCGCCGTAAAAAAGAATACCGATCTGGCTTTCTGAAAAGGCATAAAACAGATAATTGGAGGAAATACGGCTCAGGGCCTCCGCCAGCTTCAGCTCGGAATAGAATCCGTACTGTGCCGGGGAGCCGCCCCCGGGCCACTGCATCCGGATGCTGACAGGAAGATACCGACCCGCCCGGAGCACTTCCTCCGTCAGGGCCGGGTTGATTTTCAGTGCCTCCTCCCCCGCTTCCCGCCGGTGAATCAGGGCGTGCAGTATCTGCTGCCGGGCAAACAGATCCGCCAGCCCGCTCTGCTCCCTTTCCTTCCGCTGCCTGGCCTGAATCTCCGACGCAATCCGGTTCAGGTGGATCAGCAGTTCTTCCTCATAAACAGGCTTTTCCAGGTATCCGTCCGCCTGGATGGAGATGGCGGACTTCAGATATTCTTTATCGGAATAAGCGCTGATGAACAGGATATGGATGGCCGGAAAGAGCAGCCGCAGCCTGCGGGCCAGCTCAATGCCGTTCATCTTCGGCATTCTTACGTCGCACAGGGCCACGTCCGGCTTCATTTCCTTCGCAATTTCCAGAGCGTCCAGCCCGTTTCCAGCGGAGCGGACATCGGTGAATACCGGGGGAATCAGCTGGCTGATACCTTCCCGGGCCAGCAGCTCGTCCTCCGCGATCAGCAGCTTCATGCGCTCCCCCCTTCCGGCTCTCCGGCGTTATTTCCGCTTCTTTGTTCTTTCCTGTCAGCATTATAGCATCCTTTTTGTCCAAAACGAACCTGATCTTGGTTTTTTATGACAAATCATTGAAAATTAGAGATGTTTTTTGGAAAACGGTCCGGTAAAATGGTATCAGTTCAAAACAGAAGTTTTCAGAAAAAAGTGTCCCGTGCCGAGACCCCTTATTTCCGATTCTCCATGACCGCTGCCCTTGGGCGGGGAACGGCATTGGAAATAAAATAATAGGAGGTTTTTCCATGAAGAAACTGCTTGCCCTGATTCTGGCCCTCGGCCTGCTGACCACCTGCTTCGGTGCCTTGGCCGAAGATCTGTACGCGGGGGAAAAGGTAAAACTTGAAATGGCCGTCTGGAACAGCGTTGAAACCTATGAAAAGATCAACGCCTCCCTGATCGAGCGGTTCCCTGAAATCGGTCAGAAGGCCGACATCGAAGTCGTCATCGAAGGCGATGGCGATGTGGGCGTGGCCCAGAAGATGCGCCTGCTGCTGGGTGCAAAGGAAACCCTGCCGGACATGGTTCGCGTAAACTATGCCCAGTTTGCAGAGTTCGCCTCCGCGGGTCTGCTGTATGACCTGTCCGCCGCCGTGGAACCCTACAAGGCGGATATCATCCCAGCCGTGCTGGACATGATGACCGGTGAGGACGGCGGCATCTACTGCCTGCCCCAGGAAGCCAAGCCCAAGGTGTGGTACTACCGGACCGACGTATTCGAGAAGGCCGGCGTAAACCCCGCCGACGTCAAGACCATGGAGGATTACATCGAGGCCGGCCGGAAAGTTCATGAAGCCACCGGCACTTGGATCGAGAACTATGGCACGCCTCTGAATGCCTATGACCTGATGATGATCCTCAGCGGCAAGGATTTCTCCTTCACCGATGAGAATGGCGATTTCCACTTTGCCGACAATGAAGTTCTGCGGGAAGCCTTCGAAACCCTGAAGACCTATCATGATTCCGGTGCCTTCTCCCCCATCGAGGAGTGGTCCGCAGACTGGCAGGCCGCCTTCACCAGCGGTGAGCTTTCCAGCCAGCTGATCGCTTCCTGGATGAAGCAGCATCTGCTGACCTGGGCCCCCGATCAGGCCGGCCTGTGGTCCTGCGCCGAGTGGCCCGAAGAGATGCGGGGCGGTTCCGATGCCGGCATGGGCATCTGGATTGTTTTCAAGGATGCGCCTCACGCCGCCCTGGCCGCCGATATCCTGGCGAAGTACAGCTTTGATCCCGAGTTCCGCCGCGCGGTGTACTCTATCAACGCCGTGATCCCGCCGCTGCTGTCCGCGAAAACCGATGAGTTTTACGCCAAGAACGATTATTTCGGACCAGAACTGCAGAAGGTGTACTTCGAAGCCCTGGAAGACCTGAAGGCCTATCCTTATGAGCCCACCTTCTCCGCCGAGCAGGTCATCATCCGGGATTACCTGAACGATTATCTGAACGGCAACATCTCCCTGGACGACGCCCTGAAGAACGCCGAGGCCGACATGATCAACCAGATCGGCAACGCTTACGACTGATTCTGAATCAAGCACTCCGGTATTGCAGGGGGAGGGGCTTTCCCCTCCCCCTGTTTTCTTAATCTTTCCGGCCGGGGCATCCGGCAAAAGAGAGGTGTTACCTGATGGCGAAACCCAAAGCTGCCCGGGGCGCCGCCCGGTATCCGAAGCGGCAGATTGCCCCCTATCTCTTTATTTTTCCCTTTCTGCTTTCCTTCCTGGCCTTTTTCCTGGTGCCGGTGGTATATTCCGTGGTCATCAGCCTGATGAAATACAAGGGCTACGGCACCATGAAATACGTTGGATTCGATAATTACAGGCGGCTCTTCACCTATAACGCGATGTGGACCAGCCTGCTGAATACGCTGGAATATTTCATTCTGGCCATGATTCCCGTCATGATCCTCGCCTTTCTGCTGGCAGTGGTTGTGCGCTCCCATGCCCTGACCAGGTGGCAGAAGGTATACAAGCCCCTGCTGTTCATGCCCCAGGTATGCGCGGTGGTGGCATCCTCCCTGGTGTTCAAGGTGATCTTCGGCACCAACGTGGGCGCCATCAACCAGATTCTCGGCACCAGCTTCAACTTCCTGGGGGACACCAAACTGATGAAGCTGCCAGTCATCTGCATGCTGATCTGGCGGAATACCGGCTGGTACTTCATCATCTTTCTCTCCGGCCTGACCACCATCAGCGACGATCTGCTGGATGCTGCAAAAATTGACGGGGCCACCTCCGTCCAGACCATGTTCCATGTCACCATTCCCGTGATGAAGCCCATCTTCAAGCTGACTTTCATCACATATGCCATCGGGGCCTTCAAGCTCTATACCGAGCCGAACCTGATCCTGTCCAAGGAGGAAGCGCCCCTGTCCGTGGCCCCATTCGTGAACATGATCACCACCAATATCAACGGCGGCTCCCTGGGCATGGCCAGCGCGGCAGGCTGGATCCTGGTGCTGTTCATTCTGGCCCTGACAGTCATGCAGATGCGCATGTTTAAGGAGGGAGAATAATGGTAACGGCAAGAACCGCCTCATCCGAAGCCGGACGCGTCCATAAGATCGTCAGCAGGACCGGGATGCATCTGTTCCTGATTGTCGCCTCCCTGGTGGCCATCGCGCCGGTGTTCATCATGGTGTCCGGCTCCCTGAAGCCCATCACGGAGCTGTTTGTCAACTCCTGGGGCCTGCCTCGGGAATTCACCCTGAACAACTATGAGCGCCTGCTGAACTACAACTCCGGCATGATCCTGCATTCCTTCCTGAATTCAGTGTTCATCAGCACTGTCACCACCGTGCTCCAGCTGACGGTGGCTTCCATGGCGGGCTTCGCTTTCTCAAAATACCAATTCCGGGGAAAGAATTTCCTGTTCATGATGTTCCTGCTGACCATGATGGTCCCTGGGGAACTGCTGCTGACGCCCCAGTTCATCATCTTCTCCAACATCGGCTGGCTCAACAGCTATGAAGTGCAGATCATCCCGGCCATCGCCAATACCTTCGCCATGTTCATGTGCCGGCAGTTCATGGATTCCATTCCCAACGAGATGCTGGAAGCCGCCCGGGTGGATGGCGCCGGCCACTGGCGGATCTACACCCAGATGATCTTGCCCACCAGTGTTCCAACCCTGGGCGCCCTGGGAATCCTTCAGTTTCTCAGCAAATGGAATGATTACCTCTATCCCCGGATTATGATCACCAAGGTTAACTATAAGCCCATCATGGTCATCCTGCCCACGCTGACGGAAGGCGGCGACACCTCCGGCACCCCCTACGATCTGATCCTTGCCGGGTGTACCCTGGTGGTAATCCCCATGATGTTCGTCTTCTTCTGCCTCCAGAACAAGTTTCTCGACAGCGTGACCCTGGGGTCTGTGAAAGGATGAATTTGAATATGAAAAGCCGCATTGTTCTGGAATTCGGAAAACTCCGGTATGCGCTCCATGCCTCCTGGCTCCGCCGACCCCGCCACCTGCCCGTCATGCCCGTAGCGGACCTGGCCTGCACCGTCGACGGCTGTCTCTATGTCCTCACCCGGAACCATGAGCATCCCATCATGGCCTTTGATCCGGAAGGGAATTACCTGGAAACCCTTGGGGCGGATCTGGACTTCGGCAACGAGCACGGTCTTCACGTCTCTCCGGATGACTGCCTGTGGGTCTGCGACTCAGGCCGTCACCTGGTCTACAAGTTGAACCGGAAGGGGAAGGTGATCCTGCGTCTGGGCACCCCCGACACCCCTTGCGACAACGGCTTCCGGCCTGAGGTTCCTTATCCCTACAACCTCTATACCATCCGCGAAGCCGGCACGCCCTTCAATCTGCCCACCGACGCCATGGAGGCTCCCGACGGTTCCCTCTGGTGCACCGATGGCTATGGCAACACCTCCCTGCATCACTTCAGCCGGGAAGGAAAGCTGCTGCGCACCGTGGGCGGCCCCGGCATCGAGCCCGGTAAATTCCGGCTTCCTCACGGCCTGTGGATCGACAACCAGAGCCGGATCTGGACCACGGACCGGGACAACCACCGGGTGCAGGTTTTCGATGCGGAAGGGGAACTGCTCCGCTGTTTCGATCCGATCTATCCGGAAAACACCCCCTATGGCCCCAGCGGCCTCTGGGGTGACGGAACTTACATCTACGTCTGCCAGAACAGCCGGGGCATCCTCCTCTACCGGGAGGAGGACCTGACCTTCCTGGGAATCCTGGAGGCGCCCTTCGGCTTCCCCACCCTGGGCCACAGCATCTGCGGGGATTCCATGGGCAATCTGTATATCGGCCATCTGGATCCGGAACCCATGGTCACGAAGCTGGAGCGGATTGACTGACCGTCGTTCCTCCCGGGGAACGCAAACCGCTCTCTGTTTTTTCTACGCAAATCGAAGCCGGCGGCCTCCAAAAGGCCGCCGGCTTAACTAATTCCGGTATTCTGTTATTCCGCTTTTATTCAGCCCGGGAATTCGCAGATCTCCCGCAGCTTCTTTGAGGCGACACGCAGGAGGAGTCGCCGCACCTCAGGGGAAATCCTGCAGAAGAAGCTGTGTCATCGCCCCTGAGAGATGAATTGCAGCAGAATACCGCGTCGGCAGGTCATTCCGTTTTGGTTCCTCCGTAGGTGGAGGCGGTATCCGTAAATACGGCCTTTCCGCCCTCCTTACGGCGGGATGTGGCCACCCGCTTCATCAGCTCCTCATAGTACAGGTCCTCGTCCAGCGGCAGCTCCACCGGCTTGTCCAGGAACGCGGAGAGGTGCATGGCGTTGGACAGGGTCAGGCCCTGGATGCCTTCCGAGCCGTGGGCCACCAGGGGCTCGCCCCGCAGGATCGCCGCCGCCCAGGCATTAAAGACTCCCTGATGCTGGGGGTTCTGTCCGTCGGTTTCCACTTCAACGGTATGGGAGGGTACAGAGGCAAAGGGCACCGTATTGGTCAGGGTCCAGTTCTGCTCCAGCTGCTCGAATTCCTCCAGCATAAGCTGATCGTTCTCTACCACGATCTTCGCCCCGTCCATCTGAATTTCCAGCCGGTTGGTGCCGTGGGGATCCCCTGTGGAGGTCACGAAGACGCCGGTATGCCCGTCCTCATATTCCATCCAGGTGGTCACGTCATCCTCCACCTCGATATCGTGCCACTGGCCGTACCGCATGAAGGACCGGACCTTTTTCGGCATGCCCAGAATCCACTGCCACAGATCCAGCTGATGGGGGCACTGGTTCAGCAGCACGCCGCCTCCCTCGCCGCTCCAGGTGGCCCGCCAGTCTCCGGAATCATAATAGTACTGGGAGCGGTACCAGTTGGTAATGATCCAGTTGGCCCGGCGAACCCGGCCGTACTTCCCGGACTGTACCAGCTCCCGGGTCTTGCGGTATACGCAGTTGGTCCGCTGGTTGAACATCATGCCGAACACCAGCTCCGGATGCTTCGCCGCTTCCTCGTTCATTTCCCGCGCCTGCCGGGTATAGACCCCGGCGGGCTTTTCGCACATTACATGGAGTCCACGCTGCATCGCCGCAATGGCATATTTGGCATGATCGTAATGGGGAATGGTCACCACCACCGCATCCACAAGCCCGCTGTCCATCATGGCGATCGCGTCATCAAAAAGGGTTACGCCGCTCCCCAGCTTCTCCCGGGCCCAGGCGATCCGGTCCGGGTTGATGTCCGCAATCGCCGTCAGAACAATCTCCGGCGTCCAGTTCATTTCCGGATCCGTCATGCGCATGGCATAGCTTCCGCCCTGGTTCCCGATTCCGATGATCCCCAGTCTTACCTTCTCCATCTTCATATTCTCCTTCTTTTTTATGTGTTTTATTTCAGGCCTTTATTTCCGGATTCCTCCATCCCAGCAGCGCGTCCGTCACCGCGATCGCCGCGGCCGCCTCCACGCAGGGGACCGCCCTTGGCACGATGCAGGGATCGTGCCGGCCCGGAACGTTCAGCTCCCGGTTCTCCCCCGTCCTGAGATCCACGCTTTGCTGCGTTCGCGCGATGGAAGGCGTGGGCTTGAAGGCCGCGCGGAAGATCAGGGGCATGCCGTTGGTGATGCCTCCCAGAATGCCTCCCGCGTGATTGGAAACCGGGGTCACCCGTCCGTCCTTCATCCGATATCCGTCGTTATGCTGGCTTCCCCTCATTTTCGCCGCCTCAAATCCGTCTCCGAATTCCAACCCCCGGACCGCCGGAATGCCGAAAACCAGGGCCGCGATTCGATTCTCCATGCCGCCGAAGATAGGGTCTCCCAGCCCGGCCGGCAGACCCGTCACGGCGCATTCCACCACGCCGCCCACGGAGTCTCCCTCCGCCCGGACCTCGGCAATCAGGGCCTTCATCCTTTCCCCCTTTTCGTCGCTCAGGGCGGGAAAATCCTTATCCGCCACAGAGGTCAGGGGATCCCCTTCATCCTGGATCTCCCCGATGGAGCGGATATGAGCAAGCACCGAGATGCCATGCTGAGCCAGGTACTGAGCGCAGATGCCCCCTGCCACGCAGAGGGGCGCCGTCAGCCGGCCGGAAAAATGGCCTCCCCCCGAGGCGTCCTGAAATCCGCCGTATTTGATCTCCGCCGTGTAATCCGCGTGTCCCGGCCGGGGCACCCGCTTCAGCAGCTCATAATCCTCGGAGCGGGTATTCGTATTCCGGATGATCGCCGTCAGCGGCGTCCCGCAGGTGGTGTCCCCCACCAGGCCGCAGAGAAACTCGGGCTCATCCGCCTCCTTCCGGGGGGTGGACCAGGCGTTCCGGCCCGGGGCCCGCCTGCGGAGAAACCGGGCCAGTTCTTCCCGGTCCAGGGTAAATCCGGCGGGGATTCCCTCCAGGGTCATGCCGATGGCGGCGGAATGGCTCTGGCCGAAAATGGTCAGCCGCAGGTTCTCCCCAATGGATGAGCTCATGTCCCCGCCTCCTTTTCCATTCCCTCCAGCAGGTCCCAGAACCCCGGAAAGGATTTTTCCGTGCATTCCGCGTCCAGCACCGTCACCGGGCCCTCGCACGCGGAGGCCGCCACCGCGGCGCTCATGGCGATCCGGTGATCCCGGAAAGAGGATACCGTTCCTCCGGCCAGCCGGCTCCGGCCCCGGATGCGCAGCCCGTCCGCCGTCTCCTCAATATCCGCCCCCATGCGCCGAAGCATCTCCGTCGTGGAGCGCAGCCGGTCCGATTCCTTCAACCGCAGCCGTTCCGCGTGGTCGATGACCGTTTCGCCCTCCGCCGCGGCGGCCACCGCCGCCAGCACGGGCACCAGATCCGGGATCCCCGCGGCGTTAATCCGCTGGCCCCGGAGTTTTCCCCTCCGGACCAGGATCCCGGTCTCCCGGGTTTCCACCCGCGCGCCGAATCCCGTCAGCAGCTCCAGAATGCGCCGGTCCCCCTGCCGGGAGATGGGGTTCATTCCCCTCACCTGCACGCCTCTCTCCGAAAAAGCCCCCAGGCACAGGAAGAAGGCGGCGGAGGACCAGTCCGATTCCGCCTCCATCCGAATCGGCGCGGGAACCCCTTCCCGACCTTCCGGTCTTCTTCCCGGAATCAGGTACCGACCTTCCGCTTCCTTCCCGATTTCAATGCCGAACTGGGCCTCCGCTTCCTCCGTCATGGCGATATAATCCGCGGACTCCATATTTCCCGTCACCGTCAGGCGGCTCTCCCCCTCCAGGAGGGGCAGGGCAAAAAGCAGCCCGGAGATATACTGGGAGGAGATGTTTCCGGGAATCCGATACTCCCCCGGGGCAATCCTCCCGCTGAACCGCAGCCGGTTCCCCGCCTGTTCCAGGGTCATTCCCTTTTCGCACAGCACATCCCACAGGGGCTGCAGCGGCCGCTCCGGAAGCCTTCCCTCCATTACGAATTCCCCGGTCAGCCCCATCGCTCCCGCGACCGGCAGAAGGAATCTCAGGGTCGATCCGCTCTCTCCGCAGCAAAGAAGCACCGGTTCCCGGATTTCCCGTCCTCCCGGCAGCACCGTGATCCGGTCTCCCTCCAGGCGGATTTCATGCCCCATCTCCCTCAGGCAGGCGATGGTCGCTTCTATATCCCGGGAAATCCCTCTGCAGGTCAGCTCCGCAGGTGTTTCCGAAATCACGGCGCATATCAGCACCCGATGGGCCCGGGATTTGGAGGCGGGAATCTCCGCGCTCCCGCATCTGGACCCTGGCTGTACCGTTCTGTTCATCCTGTGCCTCCCTGCAAGTTCATCCAGCCCATTTCTCTTTTTTTCTCTTTCAGACGCATGAAAATACTACCATTCTTCAGCAGGGAAAACAAGTCGCAGAACAGACAAAAAACGGAGATCTTTTCATTGCCATCCGGCTTTTTTCCGTGATACAATAGAGCATCAGCACAAGCATAAAAACAGCGCAGGCCGCGGAATGTCCCGGCCGCCGGCCGGATGCCGGAAACGAGGGGCAGACAGATTACAAAAGGAGAACCGCCATGCAGCATTCATCTCTTTCCTTCGAGGAACAGGTCGCCCGGTTCAAGCAGATGGTGGCCGAGTCAAAACGCATCGTCTTTTTCGGCGGAGCCGGGGTCTCGACGGCCAGCGGCATCCCTGACTTCCGCTCCTCCGGCGGTCTGTACGCGGAAAAGTACGGCCAGCTTCCTCCGGAAACCATCCTGAGCCATACTTTCTTCATGCTTCATCCGGATATTTTCTTCCAGTTCTACCGGAAGTACATGCTCTATCCGGAGGCGAAGCCCAACATCTGCCACCTGAAGCTGGCCGAGCTGGAAAAGCAGGATAAGCTCCGGGGCATCGTGACCCAGAATATCGACGGCCTTCATCGGGCCGCAGGAAACATCCGGGTCTACGAGCTTCACGGAACCGTCTATGAAAACGAATGCATGGAATGCGGCCAGGAATACCCGCTGGCCAAAATACTGGAGACGGAGGGGATCCCCCGCTGCTCCTGCGGAGGGGTCATCAAGCCCCGGGTGGTGCTCTACGAGGAGCCCCTGAACAACAACGTGGTCATCGGCGCGCTTCGGGAAATCGCCAACGCGGATATGCTGATCGTAGCCGGCACTTCCCTGGCGGTCTATCCCGCTGCCGGGTTTATCCAGGATTTCCGGGGGAAGCATCTGGTGGTGCTGAACCGGGACGCTACCTCTGCGGATGCCTCGGCGGAACTGGTGATTCATGACGATCTGACCAGGGTTTTTGCGGCCCTGGACTGAGGTTTCACCAAATATTCACCTGGAAAATTTCCCATCTTATCAAAAATGTGTTATACTGTCCGGTACCCTTTTTACGGAGGTGTCCCGATGGCGGATCCGCTGATTCTTGCGTCCTCTTCCCCCCGGCGGCGGGAGCTGCTGACGCAGGCCGGCATTCCCTTTGAACTTTTCGTCCCCCAGGTGGAGGAGGCCTGTGACCTTCCCGCCCGGGAAGCCGTCGCGGAGCTGAGCCGAAGGAAGGCCCTGGCGGCCGCGGCCAGCCGCCCCGGCAGGTTCATCCTGGCTTCGGATACCCTGGTCGCCATCGATGGCGCCGCCCTGGGGAAACCCAGAGACCCGGACGACGCCTGCCGCATGCTGCGGCTCCTTTCCGGAAGAACCCATGAGGTCTTTACCGGAGTCACCGTGGTCGCGCCGGAAGGAACGTCCTTTACGGAAACGGACGCCTCCCGGGTAACCTTCGATCCCCTGACGGAGGAGGAAATCGCCTCCTACGTAGCCACCGGAGAGCCTCTGGACAAGGCCGGCGCCTATGCCGTACAGGGAATCGGATCCCTCTTTGTCCGCCATCTGGATGGCAATTACTCCGGCGTGGTGGGTCTGCCGCTTTATCTGGTGCGCCATCTGCTCCGAAAAGCCGGTTATCCAGTTTTGTAAGGAAGGAAGATTTTTCGCATGCCTTTTACGGCGCCTGATATAGGCATTGATCTGGGAACCGCCAATACCTCCCTCTACGTCAGCGGGCGGGGCATCGTGGTTTCCGAGCCCACCCTGGTCGTAGTGGAGCGGGATAATCACCGGACGGTCCGGGCCGTGGGCGATGAGGCCAGGTTCCTCTACGGCCGCAGTCCGGAAAAGCTGATGGCGGTCTCCTCCATCCGCAACGGGCAGGTGTCCGATTTTGACATGACCCAGCTGCTGATCCGCTATTTCCTGCGCAAGGCCATCGGCATCAGCTATCTTGGCAAGCCCCGGGTCATCGTCTCCATCCCCTGCGGAATGGACGACGTAAACCGCAAGGCCCTGACCGAAGCGGTGCGCTACGCAGGAGCCCGCCATGTTTTCCTGATCGAGAAGCCTTTCGCCGGAGCCATCGGATCCGGCCTCCCGGTTTATGACCCTGTTGGAAACATGGTGGTGGACATCGGCGCCGGCACCACGGACGTGGCCGTAATCTCCCTCGGGGGCCTGGTAGTGTCCCAGAGCGTTCCCGTGGGGGGCGCCCGCATGGATGAGGCCCTCATGAACTACCTGAAGCGTGAATGCAACATCATCGTGGGCCGGAATACGGCGGAAAAGGTCAAGATGGACCTGGCGACCGCCATTCCGCTGGAGGAGCCCCGGTCCATCCTGGTTCGCGGAATCAACCAGCTGAATACCTCTTCCGGCACGGTGCAGTTCTCTTCCACCCAGGCCAATGAAGCCCTGAAGGAGCCCTGCGAAGCCATCCTCCGGGCCATCCGCTCCGTGCTGGAAAGAACCCCGCCGGAGCTGTGCGCCGACATTATGCGGGGCGGAATTCATCTGACCGGCGGAGGCAGCATGCTCTTCGCCCTGGATCAGTATATCTCCGAAAAGCTGGAGATCCCCGTGCTGCTGGCCAGGGATCCGGCGGACTGCTGCATCCTGGGAATCGGTTACCTGACGGAAAACATCCAGCTGGTGACGCCCCAGGATAAACGGGCGGATAAATGATCCCCCGGCTGTGCGAAATCAGAATGTTTTTGATGAAAATAAAAGGAGGTGAGCACCGTTGGCCCGAATCAAGCTTCCCGGCAGGAAAAAGGACGATGACCGTCCCCTGGTAAAGGATGACTTTATCTATAACGAGCCCGACGAGGCTCCCTCCCCCAATGTTTCCGATACGCCGGATGAGGCACTTCGCAAGCTTCGCGGCCGCGGGCTGGAGGAAGAGCCCCTTTCCGGGAAAAGAATGGGCAGAAAAGCCGCTGCCGTCTCCGGCGCTGAAGCCTCCGGGAAGGAGGACAGCCCTTCCGAAGAACAGGAAAGCGCCGAAGAGCGTGACTTCCGGGATCGGCTTTGGGACGAAACGCCCCAGGACGAGGACAGCCTCCAGCCCATCCGCGCCCGCCGCCGGGCCAACAGGGGGCACCCGACGCTCCGGCTTATTGCCATGATCCTGATCACCGTGGTGCTGGTGCTGTTCTCCGCCGCCTATATTTTTCACCGGATTATTCCCACTGCGCCGATCCTGGGGGATGCGGAGGTGCTGGTAGGCGAAGCGGTGACCCCGGTTCAGAGCTTCTTCTCCTCCCTGACCGAGGAGATCGCCGGGTATTTCCGCTCGATCAAACTGCGCCAGAATATTGAAAATGAGTATAACGCCCTCCGGGCGGAGAACGAGCAGCTGGTCTATAAGGCCATGCTGGCCGACGAGCTGCAGCAGACCCTCTCCCAGTATGAGGATCTGAGCGACGAGATTGCCGCAAACGCCAATATGCAGCCCATTGTCTGCACGGTCATCGGCAAATCCGACAGCAATTATTTCTCCACCTTCACCATTAACAAGGGATCCAATGACGGGCTGGAGAATTATATGGCGGTCACCATCTCCGGCGCCCTGGTGGGCTATACCGAAATGGTCCAGCCCTCCGTATCCACGGTCCGCACCATTATCGATTCCGAAGCCTCCATCGCCGCCCTCATCTCCTCTTCCAGAGATCAGGGCACCGTAAGGGGCACGCTGGGCGTAGACGGCACCGCCCTGTGCCGGATGTATTATCTGCCGGATGACAACCTGCCCCGGCCCGGAGATACGGTGGTCACCAGCGGCGTCGGCATGTCCTTCCCCAAGGGCATTCCCATCGGCACCGTACGGGAAAGCACCCGCGGCATGGAGTCCAATAAACAGTATATCGTGGTGGAGCCGCTTGCGGACTTCCAGCACCTGGAATACGTGATCGTCCTGCGCTATAAGCCCGTGGCTGAGGCGATTCAGGGGCGGGAAAACGGCCGGGCGAGCGTGGAGCTTGTGCCCCTGGAAAGCGCGCGGCCCTCTCCCGTCGTGCCGCAGATCGCCTCCTCCCTGTTCGAAAGCCAGACCACGCCGGATCCCAACGCGACGGCTACGCCCACTCCTGAGCCCACGGAGACGCCCAGTCCTACTCCGGAGCCCACGCAGGTGCCCACACCCACCCCGGAATATCACAATTATGAATACGTGCCCGTGCTGATTAACTCGGAACCCACGCCCACCATGACCCCCACGCCCGTACCCACGCCCACCCCCTATCTGACGCCGGATCCCGACGCCATGACCTATGAGGAGGACATGGAATGAGCAAGAGACCCATCCGGGACGGGCATCCCGGCGCCCTCCGGCGGTATCTGGTGCTGCTGTTCCTGATCCCCCTGGGGTACCTGTTTCACGTGTGCGTCATGCCCTATTTCTCCATAGGCGGCGTAACGCCCAATCTGCTCTATGCGGTCATCGGCGTCATTACCGTCGCCTACGGAAGGCTGCAGGCGCTCTGGGCCGGGCTGATCTACGGCCTGTTGCTGGAGATTTTCCTGCCCGGCACCACCTATGTGAATCTGGCGGTGTATCCGATTTCCAGCCTTTTCGTCTCCTTCGTCTTCGCGGATAAATCTCTCCGCCAGCTGCAGATGGACCGGACGCTCCAGCGAAAGAAGCGGTATATGCCGGCCTGGCTGCGGACCATTCTCTGCGCCATGATCAATGTTCTGGTTTATGAGACGATCAATGTCATGTATATCTACCTGGCCGGCACCACGCTTACCGGCCTGCATTTTCGCAGAGCCCTGCAGGATATCCTGCTGACCGGACTTCTGACCGCGGGACTTCAGCTGGTCGTCCGTCCCATGATCCTGGGCCGGAAGGTGCCTGTGCCGGAGCTGAAGAATCAGCCCATTGTCTTCAGCAAGAAATAAGGATGAAAGGGGCGTGAGTTTTTGGAAAGAAAGCCACGGAAGTTCCAGGGCCTGGGCCGATATATCGGCTTCCTGGTCGTGCTCTTCGGCATCTTCGTATATCTGATCTCCGGGCTGATCAACCTTCAGCTCCGCCAGGAAGAAGAATATCTGGCGAAGGCTGAGAGCACCCGGACCAAGACCATCGCGCTGCGCGGCAAGCGAGGCAACATTATCTCCTCCGATTCCGTCATCCTGGCAGAGGACGAGATGATTTACAATGTCACCTTCTACAAGGACGCCTCCACCGTCTCCGCCGCCGCCTACAAATCCTATACCGCCTCCATCGTGGATACGATCGGCATCATCGAAAAGAACGGCGGCACGATGGCCATTGATTTTGTCATTGAACGGGACGAGGAGACCGGGGAATGGGTCTTCAATTTCGGTTCCGGCGTCTCCGATTCCGTCCTGGCCACCCGGGAGAATCAGTGGCGATCCAACAACTACCTGACCAACCTGAACCGATATGATACGGCGGAAAAATGCATTGAGCGGCTGAAAACCCGCTATCAGATTACCGATGATATTCCCGAGGAGACCATGCTGAAGATCATGGCCATCTATTCGGAAATGCAGATGAACATCTTTAACTCCCAGCCCATCGTCATCGCAAAGGATGTCCGGTACGAAACCGTCATCGAGATCGAAACCCGGTCCATGATGCTTCCCGGGATGGAGATCGAGATCGGCACCAAGCGGGTTTATCCCCGTTCCACCCTGGCCTCCCAAATTATCGGCTATACTGGGGCCATTCCCTCCCGGGCCACCTGGCTAACCCTGCAGGCCAAGGGCTATTCCTATAACGATACCATCGGCCGGGACGGCATCGAGTCCTCCATGGAGGACTGGCTGACTCAGAACTCCTCCCTGCGGAAGGGCTCCCGGGTGGTGGAGCGGGACCAGATGTCAAAGGTAGTCCGGGAGCTGAGCTATACGGAACCCCAGGACGGAAACAATGTGAAACTGACCCTGAACGCCGCCTATCAGGCCGTGGCGGAACGGGCCATCGCGGAAAACGTGAGTACCACCCGGACCCTGCAGGAACGCTATCTGGCCTCCGACTCCTGGCTGGAGGCCAACAAGACGGATATCCATAACCGGAACTGGGCCACCTATCCCCTGGCGCTGGCTGAGCACGGCTGCCTGGTGGTGCTGGATATGCAGTGCAGGGTGCTGGCCCTGGCCAATTATCCCACCTATGACCTGAACGCCCTGGTGGCCGGCGGAAAGGAAGCCATGGCCATCCTGGGGGACAGCCGGAACCTGCTGCTGAATTACGGTATTCACGCCCGGGGAACCCCGGGATCGATCTTCAAGATGGTCACCGGCACCGGCGCGCTGGTGGAAGGGGAACTGCAGCCCACGGAACGCATTTCCGACGGGGGCTACTACACAAAGTACAACCAGGACCTGACCACCGCCCCCAAGTGCTGGATCAACAAGAATTATATTTACAAGCACGCCAATCAGACCATCGTGGACGGGCTCACCAACTCCTGCAACTACTTCTTCTATGAGCTGGGCAGCCGGCTGGGAGAAGAGCGGCTGTACCGGTATGCTTCTCTCTACGGCCTCACCTCCAAGACCGGGATTGACCTGCCCGGCGAGGTGCGCTCCGTGGTAGGCTCCCAGAATACGCTTTACGATCCCTCCCGCCCCGTCAACGAGGCCAATCAGGATACCTCCCTGCCCATCATCGTATTCAACTCCATCAAAACCCATCTGAAAAACTGCGGCGCTTCCCGGAATATCGAATATGATGACGCCCGTCTTTCCGCCTGCGCCAAGCGGCTCATGGATATGGCCGTCAACTACAATGAAAGCGACTGGCTGGATAATATGCGCACCATCCTGATGGAGGAGCTGAATATGACCCGCGAGATGGTCTATCTCCAGTCCGTCATCGGGGATACCTACAATTACATGAACGATATCAAGTGGGGCGGCGGCCAGACCATTCTGACCGGAATCGGCCAGTCCGTCACCGTGCTCACTCCCGTTGCGGTCGCCCGGTATGTGTGCACCGTCGCCAATAATGGATATCTGTACAACGTCTCCCTGATTGACTCCATCTCCTCTCCCGAGGGCGAAATTCTCTCCCAGCGGGAGCCCACCCTGATTCACCGGATTGATAAATCGGACGAGTTCCTGCCGCTGATCCGGGAAGGGATGAAGGGCGTGGTTGACGAATCCGGTACCGCCGGTAAATACTTCAAGAACTGGCCCTACACGGATCAGATCGCCGCGAAAACCGGAACGGCCCAGGTAACCAAGATCGACCTGGAAAACAACTCCTGGTTCGTCTGCTTCGCTCCCTACGATAATCCGGAGATCGCCATCGCCTGCTTCATCCCCAACGGATACTCCGGTTCTGAAGCCTCCAAGGCACCCCGTGACTTTATTCAATGGTATATGACCCAGAAGACCCTTCGTTCCGTGGAGGATTCCCTCCCCATCGGCAACTCGCTGGCGCCCTGACGGCGCAAAGGAAGGCCTTCGGAAAGGAAAGATGATGTCTGCAACCTGGCTTTTCGCCTCCGGCAAGGGCGGTGTAGGAAAATCCACGCTCTCCGCTTGTCTGGCGGTGCTTCTGGCCCGTGCCGGGCACTCCGTTGTTCTGATCGATGCGGACCTGGGTCTCCGTTCCCAGGATTTGTTCCTGGGACTGGAAAACAGCATCGTCTATGACCTGATGGATGTGGCCCGGGGGGGCTGTCCCCTGTCCGATGCCCTGGCGGAAGCTCCGTCCCTGCCCAATCTCCACCTGCTCCCCGCCGCCCAGTTTGTCCGGGCGAAGGATCTGAGCGCCGACAGGCTGAAAAAAATCCTCAGTCTCCTCCGGAAGGATCATGAGTTCATCCTCATCGACTGTCCCGCCGGATTGGAGCGCGGGCTCCGCAATGTGCTGAACGCGGGAAGCAAGCTTCAGACCGTCCTGGTGCTGACCCCCGACGACCTGTCCATCCGGGACGGAGAGCGGGTCATTTCCCTGACAGAGGAAAAGAAACTGCCCCGTCCCCTGCTGATTGTCAACCGGCTGCAGAACAACCTGATCTACGAGAAGGAAATGCACTCTGCCGCCACCATCGCCTCCCTGCTGGATCTTCCCCTTCTGGGCGAGATTCCGGAGGATTCCGCCTGCACGGTAGCCCAGCTGCGCCATCGGCTGGTCATCGACTATGAATGTCCTGCCGCGGAGGCGCTGAAGCGCATTTCCCGCCGCCTGCTGAATGAGGAGGTTCCGCTGCCGAATTTCGGCACGAAGAAGCCTTCCTTCTTTCACCGCTGGTTTGCTCCGGTTCTGCTGGAAGCAAAAAAGACCGATTCCCGAATCAATGAATGAGGTAACTCATGACCAGAAACACGGAAAGCCGGGCCTACCGGGCCCATACGGATATTCCCCTGATCGTCCTGGTTTCCATCATGTCCCTGATGGGAATCGTGGCTGTCTGCGTCGCCACGTATACGGCGGATTCCAGCTCCGATATTTCCTTCCTGAATCATGTGGTGGAATCCTCCTATACGATGCGCCAGTGCCTCTTCGTTCTGGTGGCCCCCCTGGTGGTCGGCGTGCTGATGGCCATTCCCTATGATTTTCTCTACCGGCGCTGCGGCCTGATCTACTGGGCCATGGTGGGGCTGCTGGCGGTGGTTACCGTGACCAACCGGGCCCAGGGCGTGAAGGCCTGGATGGACATCATCTGGGGCTATACCATCCAGCCCTCCGAGTTCGCCAAGCTGGCCATCATCCTGATCCTCGCCCGCCAGCTGTCCCGCAGCAATCAGCCCATGAATACCCTCCGTTCCTTCTCCCGGGTCATGCTGACCATCCTGCTTCCCGCGGCCATCATTCTGGCGGAGGGCGAAACCGGCTCCATGCTGGTGATCGTTTTTCTGAGCGCGATCATGATGTACTTCGCCAATGTAAATATCAAAATTCTGGGCGGGCTGGCCGGGGCGGCCGCCCTGCTGGTTCTGCTGATCTATGCGGTGGCGGTGGCCACCGGATCCAATGACTACCGGCTGGCCCGGATCTACGGTTTCCTGAATCCGGAGCTGTATTCCTCCTCCGACGCCTATCAGATCCTTCAGTCCCAGATGGCCATCGGCTCCGGCGGGCTCACCGGCATCGGCATGTTTGTGGACGGCTCCATGAGCCAGCTGAACTATGTGCCCGCGGACTGGACGGACTTCATCTATGCCACCATCGGGGAGGCCTGGGGCTTCGTGGGCTGCGTCACCATCCTGGTGCTGTATATTCTGATTATTCTGCGGATGCTGTATCTTTCCTGGTTCACCCGCGACAAATTCGGCCGTCTGGTCATCTGCGGGGTTATCGGCATGCTGCTGTTCCACGTCTTTGAGAACATCGCCATGACCCTGGGCCTCATGCCCATCACCGGTATTCCCCTGCCCTTCCTGTCCTATGGCGGTTCCAATATGGTTACCAATATGGGCGGCATCGGCCTGGTGCTGAATGTGACCCGCAACCGTTCCCTCTCCGACGCGGTCAGCACCCCCCAGACTTTCTACAATCCCTATCGTTTCTCGACCCGTTTCAGGACCAGGCCTTACTGAGGCCCGCCCGCAGAAGACAGGAGGAATTGGATATGTATGTACTGGGCATTGATATCGGAACTTCCTGCGCCAAAGCCCTCCTGATGACCCGGGACGGAGCGGTGGTTTCCCGGGCTTCCCGGGATTATCCCCTCCTGACTCCCCGCCCCGGCTGGGCGGAGCAGGATCCTGCCTGGTGGGTGGAAGCGGCCTTTGAAAGCGTTCGCTGCCTGCTGGAAACTTCCGGCATTTCTCCTTCCGGGATCGAGGGGATCAGCTTTTCCGGCCAGATGCATGGGCTCGTCCCGCTGGATCAGGGCGGAAACGTGCTCCGGAAGGCCATCCTCTGGTGCGACCAGCGGACAGAGCCTCAGTGCCAGGAGATTGAGCGCCTGGCCGGCGGACGGGAAAGCCTCCTTTCTATGACCAATAATGTGATGCTGGCCGGCTATACCGGGGGCAAGCTCCTGTGGCTCCGGGAGGAGGAGCCGGACTGCTTCCGCCGCATGAAGGTCTTCCTCTGCCCCAAGGATTACCTCCGCTACCGCCTGACCGGCGAATTCTGCATGGATGTATCCGAAGCCTCCGGCACCGGCCTGTTTGACACCCGAAACCGTTGCTGGTGCCGGCCGCTGATCGCCGCCCTGGGGCTGGATGCATCCCTCTTTCCTCCCGTGGTGGAATCCACGGAACCCGCCGGAAAGGTAACCGAAGCCGCCGCCGAGCTGACCGGGCTTCTTCCCGGCACTCCCTGCTTTGCAGGCGGAGGGGACGCGGTCGTCCAGTCCTTCGGCAGCGGTCTGATCCGGGAGGGCCGGGTTGGCGCCGTCATCGGCACCGCCGGCAATGTCTCCATGGGGTTTGAGCGGTATACACCCAATCCTGGAGGCAAGCTGCAGGCCTTTTGCGGCGTAACGCCCGGTTCCTATATGAGCTTTGGCGCGACCCAGACCGCCGGCGGTGCTCTCCGCTGGTTCCGGGATGAACTGAGCCGTGATCTTCTGGTGCAGGCGGAACGGGAGGGCCGGGACGCCTTTGACCTGATGTCCGATCTGGCCCGTCAGTCCGGCCCCGGTGCCGGCGGCGTGCTTTTCACGCCCTATCTCAGCGGAGAGCGCTGCCCCTGGCCCGATGCCTCCGCCCGGGGCGTGCTTTACGGGCTGAGTCTCAGTACCACCCGGGCGGATATGATCCGCGCGGTCATGGAAGGAATCGTCTATTCTCTCCGCCAGATCGTGGATATTTACCGCACCTTTGCCCGGGTGGACAGCGTGGCGGCCTCCGGAGGAGGCGCCAGGGGAGATCTTTTTCTCCGCCTCCAGGCGGATATCTTCGGGGTTCCCGTGGTTACCCTCTCCGCAGCCTCGGAGGGCGGAGCCTACGGCGCCGGCCTCATCGCCGGCCTGGGGGCAGGCTGGTATGCTTCCCCGGAGGAAGCGGTCAGCGTCCTGAAGACGGAACGTCAGATCATGCCGGATCCGGAAACCAGACCCGCCTATGACCGGGCCTTCCTCCGCTACAGCGAGATCTACCCCGCCCTGAAGCCCGTATTTCATATGGCCTGATCCCATAAAAAAGTACCGGAAAACGATCTTCCGGTACTTTTTTATTGCGGGATAAAATCTGCACGGCCATATGCCCTGTTCCGACCGAACCAGCTCCGTGCGAATCCTCTCTGGATTATTCGACCGTCACAAACTCCGTGAAGCCGGTCACCTCAAAAACCTCTTTCACAATATCGCTGGCGTTCCTCACGATCAGCTCGCCGCCCATGGCCATATTCCTTCTGGCCTTTAGCAGAACCCGGAGCCCTGAGGAAGTGATATACTCCATCTTGCTGCAGTCGAGGATCAGCTCCTTGATCTGACCCAGACCGGTTTCAAGTTCCTTGTCCAGCTCCGGCGCGGAAGACATATCCAGTCTTCCCTCCAGCGCAACCACCATGGTGCTCCCGTCCTGCTGCTTTGTAATTTTCATTTGCTTTCGCCTCCTCTGTTCATGATGCAAATCCGGCCTGCCTGTTCCGCGGGCCTTCCTGTTATTCTTTACGCTCCGTCCCCTCCTCCGGGAAGGTACGGATGAATTTCACCGCTGAGTTGACAATCTTCGCCCATTCCGGGCCCTTCAGGCTTCCCCTCAGGTGAAATCCTTGACCACGATCATCTCCACCACACCGCCGCGGATGCCGATTTTAATATCATTGGCCATTCTCCGAAGCACGGAACGCTCATATCCGTTCCATTCCGGCTCATCCACGGTATGGTAGGCCAGATCCGCCGCCAGGTCGGCAGGAAGCTCGTAGCAGGAGCGGTCCACATCGGAGGTCATCGCTTCCTCCAAAGCATTCCGCAGCATCCCCAGGAAGCCCTTCGCCGCCTCATTCTTCCCCGAGGTCGCGGACCAGAGAAGCTGCGCCCGCTTGTCCTTGTCCATCACGGTTTTCGTGGTCAGGTGAAGCGTATACTTCTTTCCCTCGCTCTCCAGCCAGAAAGACGCGGCCGTCTCCCCCGTCACGCTCCGGATCAGGCTCAGCATCTCCTCCGAGCAGAGCAGCAGCTGGACCGTCTCCTTTTCAGTCAGACCGTTGTACGCCGCAGCCTTCTGCGTCGCGGAAACGGCATTCTCAAAACCGGTTCCCTGGCTGCTGATCTGAATCACATCCGTTTTCATATGGCTTCCTCCTTTTTCTCCGCATAACAGAATAAAACACTCAAAATATATCCGAATCCATATCTTTCGTATTTATACCACACTTTGTCGTGATTGTCCAGAATCTGCATAAATTTTCCCCATGTTTATGAAGGCAGCCCTGCACAAATGCCCGGGGCCAGAAATCAGCCTGAACGAAAGCTGTTTCGGCCGAACAGAATCTTTTATTTCCTTAACCCTCTCCCTGTTCCGATGCCTCCCGGTTCACGGCCTGCTCCAGGTATTCCTCCAGGCAAAGGTTCTGATCCCGCATGATCAGGCTGTGCTCTACGCCCACGAACCGGATATGCCAGGCTTCCGCTGAGAACCCCGTGATGGCTTCCTTCCCTTCCTGATAGCGGATAATGAACCCGTATTCCCAGCAATGTTCGTGCAGCCAGGCGCACTGCTTCGTGCCGGCAAAGGAGCTGGTTTTCGGCACATTCACGTCAAAGCTCAGCCCCAGATGATGCTCGCTGGCCCCCGGCTCCGCCACCGTCTTCAGCGCCGCCCGTCTGGCCCGGCTCCTGCTCCATCCTGAATTCCGCTTCAGATAGGAATTGATCTTCGCGTTCAGCATGCGCTCCTGCTGGGCATAGCTGCGGTATCCGGCGCTCACCTGCCAGTTGGTAATCCCGTCCTCTCTGGCGGCCTCCAGCATCTCCGTCAGGGCTTCGACCGCCCTGCGGACCCCCAGGGTCTCCGCATATTTAATCTTCACCAGCTTTTCATCACAAAGCTCCGTCATCAGGACCAGGTCGGCCGGAAGGAAATCCTCTCCCACCGGATGCTCCAGGTTGGTCAGCATGGGCCATTCTCCGGCCAGCACATCCACCGGCTCGGCCGGCTCCGCCACCCCTGCAGCCTCCGCAGTGTAAAGCTTTGCCTGGGTTTTCTCCCCGGCGATTCCGTCCGCGGTCAGGTCATTGGCCTTCTGAAACGCCCTGACGGCCTTCTTCGTGGCCGGACCGTAAATCCCGTCCACCTTTCCGCTCAGGTATCCCAGCTGCTGAAGGCGCAGCTGCAGGATGCGCACCTCATCCCCCCGGCTGCCGGATCTCAGCAGGATGATCCGTTCAGGAGCAATTACCGAAACGCCGCTTTCGTCCGCATCCTCTCCCTCTTCCGTCTCCTCTGCCTGCTCCTGCGTCTGCTCTGGGATCGTCCCTTCCCCGGGGAAATCCGTCTCCTCCTCTGTCACCAGCAGGCTTTCCTCCTGCTCCTCTTCCCAGGTCATTTCCTCTTCGGCTCCCGTCCGGGAATCGGGCAGCAGGCCGCCCAGCGAAACGCCCGAGGACACTTCGACCCAATCTCCCTCAGCCGCCGCGGAAAAACGTTCCGGGAGGAACTGCCCTTCCGCCGCCAGAAAGCAGATCAGCCCCAGGGCGGTCATCCGCCTTCCCATTCTGCTCATCCCGCATCCCTCGCCTCTAAAGCCTGCCGTATAACCCGATACACGACAGAATTGTCCGTCACCTGTCCCAGAATATCCAGCGCCTTGAAGAGCGACTCCCGGACCGGGATGGTGTCTCCCTCCAGCTCCTGCCGAAGTTCGTTCCGAAGCCTCTGTACATCTTTCATTCTCGTCCGGTAGGTCACCCAGGCCTTTTCCCTGCTGAAAGGATCCTCCAGGGGATTATACTCTGCCATTCCGTCATCCTGCTTTCTGTGTAAATTCAGCCCGTTGGCAGACTGTCAACGGGCTGACCGATATGATGCTCACTTTCCGGGATAGACGATCAGGCTCTCCACGTCGTATTCCTTCAGCTTTTCCCGGCCGTTCAGCCCGGCCAGTTCCATCACGAAGAGCATTTTGACCACCTTGCCTCCCAGATCCTCTACCAGCTTGGCGGCCGCTTCCGCGGACCCGCCGGTGGCGATCAGGTCATCCACAATCACCACTTTCTGTCCGGGCTGAACCGCATCCCTGTGGATCTCGACCTCCGCCTGGCCGTATTCCAGGTCATACTTGCGGCTGACCGTTTCCCGGGGAAGCTTGCCCTTTTTCCGTACGGGAACGAAGCCCTTTCCGGTCAGATAGGCCACGGGCACGCCGAAGATAAAGCCCCGGCTTTCCGGCCCGACCACCAGATCAAAATCCAGATCCCTCGTCTTTTCCACCAGACCGTCGATCGCCAGCTTCAGGCCATCGGGATCCTGAATGACCGAGGTAATATCCCGGAACATAATTCCGGGTTCAGGAAAGTCCGGAATGGTCAGTACGTATTCTTCCAGCTTCTTCATCCTAAGGAACCTCCATCCTTCCGCGGGAGAGCCCTCCGTCCCCGCAAATGATCGTTTATTTGCTTTGTATTTTACCATAGAATGGAAAGCCTTTGCAATGTTCATTTATTTTGTAACAATTATGCAACCGATATTTTACATTTTAGACAGATTGTGTTATACTTTTCCGGATTCCTTTTCTTCCGCTTCGGGAAACCGGCGGTCATTGGCTTCCGCGGGAATTTCCGGTCCAGGGCCACGTCCTGCGAAGCGTTTCCTGAAGGGAAAGAAAAGCTCCGTGAGGTGATGAACGTATGAAGCGATTATTCTTCCGCCGTTTATGCGGAACCCTGCTGTCCCTTTCCCTGGTTCTTGCCCTCTCCGTTTCCGCGCTGGCCTACCAGGAGGGAACCCTCTATTCCGGCGTCCGCAGCGAGGCGGTCAGGGAGCTGCAGGTCGCTCTGATCAGCCTGGGATATCTGGGCGGCACCCCGGACGGGATCTACGGGACCCATACGGAAAAAGCGATCAGAGCCTTTCAGAAGAAGAACGGTCTGAAGGCGGACGGGGTCGCCGGCGCGAAAACCCAGGCCCTGGTCTATCAGAAGGCAGGGAAGTCCTCCGCTTCCTCCGGAAGCAGTGCCTCCACCGGGACTAAAACCTCCTCCGGAAGCAGCTCGTCCTCCGGGACCAAATCCTCTTCCGGAAGCACATCCTCCGCCGGAACAGCTTCTTCCTCCGCCGGCAGCGCTTCCTCCCTCTTCGGCGGAAACTATGCCACCCTGCGGATGGGAAGCACCGGCGCCCGTGTCAAGGTACTGCAGCAGCGGCTTATTTCCCTGGGATATCTTTCCGGCAGCGCGGACGGCAAGTTCGGAAAGATCACCCAGGCCGCGGTCATCGCCTTTCAGCGGGCAAAAAGTCTGACCGCGGACGGTCTGGCCGGAAAGAAAACCCTGACCGCGCTGGAAAGCGCGGGGACCTCCTCTTCCTCCGGGAGCAGCGCATCTTCAAGCAGCGCTTCCTCGGGCAGTGCTTCCTCCGGCAGCGCGCCATCGTCCTCCAGAACCGCCTCCGGCCCCTCCGGCGGCCAGGTCAGGCTGCTTCACTGGTTCAACGATATCAAACCCACCCTCAGAAGCGGTCAGACCCTGTATATCTATGAACCCTCCTCCGGCCAGGGCTGGAACCTTCGGATCTATTCCTGCGGCCGGCACTGCGACGCGGAGCCCGCCACCGCGGAGGATACCTCCAGCATGCTGAAGGCCTTCGGCGGCCAGAACACCTGGAGCCAGAAGGCGGTCTACGTGAAGCTGCCAAACGGCACCTGGACCATCGGATCCACCCACGACATGCCCCACATGTCCGGCTCCGTAAAGGACAATAACTTTAACGGTCATCTCTGCGTTCACTTCCTGCGAACCATGAGCGAGGCCCAGCAGAATGACCCCAGCTACGGCGTATCCAATCAGAACACCATCCGTTCCTTCTGGAAGTCTCTGACCGGCGAGACGATTGCCGACTGATCTTCCGCCCTCGACTGATGAAGGGGCCATGCTTCACGCACGGCCCCTTTTTCTTATGGAATATCAACGATAAAGACCGCGGACTTTCCGGGAATGCTCTCCGCCCTGATTTTCCCGCGGTGAATCTCCACGATGGATTTGGCAATGGCCAGTCCCAGCCCTTCTCCGCCGGTTTCGCTGTTCCGGGACTTATCCGTCCGGTAAAACCGGTCAAAAATCCTTTCCAGATCCCCGGAGGCGATTCCCTCACCCGTATTTTCGACCCGAAGCTCCGCAATCCGTCCCTTTTTCTCCAGGCTGACCCGAATGGTCCCGTGCTCATCCGAATACTTCAGCGCGTTGGACAGCAGGATCACCGTCAGCTGCTGCAGCATGGCCTCGTTCCCCGTACAGCGGACTTTCTCCCGGATATCGCTTTCCAGCGTCTTTCCCGCCTCGTATACGGTGCTCTCAAAGGGCAGCAGCACGCCCAGCACCGCTTCGCTCAGGTCCATGTCGACCCGCTCCTGCTCCGCGGTGCCCCGGTCCATTCGGGCCAGGGTCAGCAGGTTCCGTACCAGGCTGTCCGTCCTCTTTACCTCGGACCGGATGTATCCCAGCACCTCGTTGTCTCCGATCTCTTCCTCCAGCACGTCCGCATTGGCGGAAATCACCGCCAGCGGGGTTTTCAGCTCGTGACTGGCGTCCCATACAAACTGCTGTTGCTTTAGGAAAGCTTCCTCCACGGGCCGTACCATCCGCCGGATCAGGAACCAGGCGCCCACGCTCAGCGCCAGGCACGCAATCCCCGCGACCAGCGCCGTCACCCACAGGACCCGATACCCGGCCATCATCTCCAGCCTCGCGTCCAGCACGATCAGCCGGCAGGTATTGTCCTCCTGCCGGGACAGCCGGAAAAACTGGGTGTCGATCCTCCCCTCGGTTTTTCCCGTCTCAAGCACCTGGTCCGCCAGCGTCTGCAGGGATTCCCTGCTGTACAGATCCGCCCGGGCGCTCTCCCAGGACTGAATCACGCCCTCTTCGTCCAGAATCATGGAATAGGAGTTGGACAGGCTGGCTACTTCCTCCCCGCTCATGGGCCGGTCCCGCCCGTCCCGCATGGCGCCGGGATCCGGCATCCGCCTTCCCCCCTCCTTCGGGTCTCCTGGCGGCAGGCTTCCCTCCGGTTCTCCCTCCGGCTTCGGGGGCGGCGTCCCCTGGCTGATCTCCTCCCCCGTATTCATCTCCTCCGGGGGCCCCAACCGGTTCTCTGCCAGCACGTCCAGCGCGCTTTCAGCCTGCAGAATAATGTTCCGGGTATTCACCTCGTAAATGGCCAGCACGATTCCGAGGGAGACGAGGATCAGCACCCCGATCACCAGCATGCTCATTCTTCTTCGGAGGCATTTAATCATCCTTCCACCTCCAGGGAATATCCCAGACCCCGGGTGGCCTTCAGCTTCACGCCGGATCCCACGAATGTCAGTTTTTTCCGCAGAAAGGAAACATAAACCTCAAGATTGTTGTACTCCGCCTCGCTGTCGTAGCCCCATACCCGCTCCTGAATCGTCTCCCGGGGAAGGATCTGCCCCGGATTGCGCAGGAAAAATTCCATCAGCTGGTATTCCTTCGCTCCCAGCTTCACATCCTTGCCCGTGGCCGTACACCGGAGTTTTCCTTCTCCCTCGGACAGCTCCACATCCCCGAAGCTGAGGGTCATGCGGGGGACCGCATCCCCCCGCCGGGTGATCACCTTCAGGCAGGCCATCAGCTCCGACGTATCGAAGGGCTTGGGCAGGTAATAATCCGCTCCGGCCGTCAGACCGTGCACCCGATCCTCGACACCGCCCCTGGCCGTCAGCATGAGCACGGGGGTGGCTATTTTTTGCTCCCGCATCCGCCGGAGCACCTCGAAGCCGTCCATCCCTGGCAGCATGACATCCAGAATGACGGCGTCATACCCTTCCGTCAGGGCATAGTCCAGCCCGTCCGTTCCGGTATAAACCGCGTCCACCTCGTACCTTTCCTTCTGCAGCAGCTTCTGCAGCGCGGAGGAAAGCCTTTTCTCATCCTCAACCAGAAGAATTCTCATCCGTCTTAACCCCGTTTCAGCTCCTCCGGATTCCTTTCCGGCGGATTCCTTTTCTCTTTTTCAATGCCCCGGGAGCAGCCTCTCTGCAAAAGCAAAATATCATAAACTCCCTTTCCCGTCAACGGAAGGAGGTAATGATTCAAATTCTTTCAAAGAAAAAAATGCAAAACCTGAAATAACGTGTATAATGGCAGTAGAAATGTGCATGATGGGATTCAGCCCCTCCGTGAATCTCCGGCGACGGGTGGAACGGAGAGGGCCGCGCCCATGACCGAAGAGAGGAACAGAAACAATGCGCCACACCGTCAGTCTGAAACAATTCCGGCCTTCAGCGCTCTTTTCCCTGGGGGAAGACTTTTCCGGCGTCAATCCGGCAGGGGATCGGCTTTCCTTTAACAACTTTTTTCTGGAGCTGAACGGGCAGCCCTTTTTCCCTGTGTCGGGCGAGTTCCACTACAGCCGCATGGATGAAAGCCGGTGGGAAGATGAGCTGATCAAAATGCGCATGGGCGGCATCAATGTTGTTTCCACCTATCTTTTCTGGAACCATATTGAGGAGGAAGAGGGGGTATTTGATTTCACCGGGCGCCGAAATCTGCGCCGCTTTGTGGAGCTGTGCGCCAGGCACGGGCTGTACGCAATCCTGCGGGTCGGCCCCTTTGCCCATGGGGAAGTCCGAAACGGTGGGCTTCCCGACTGGCTGTACGGCAAGCCCTTTGAGGTGCGCACGACCCATCCGGAATTCCTGGACTGTGTCCGCCGTCTGTATGCCCGGATCGGTCAGGAGGTGCAGGGGCTCTTTTACCGGGATGGGGGACCCATCATCGCCGTTCAGCTGGATAACGAATACATGCATTCCTCGGCTGTATGGGAGATCACGACCGGCATTTCGGACGAGTGGGTTTTCAGGGGGGATGAGGGGGAAAAATACATCCTCGCCCTGCGGGACCTGGCGCTGGAATGCGGACTGGCCCCCGCCTTCTTTACCGGGACCGCCTGGGGCGGCGCGGCCTACTCCGACCGGGTGCTGCCTCTGTGGGGCGGCTATGCTTACCGGCCCTGGATTTTCTATTCTCATAAGGGGGAGCACCCCGCCACCGAAGAATACATCTATGAGGACTATCATCACAACGGCAAAACCTGCGCCGATGATTTTGCCCCCGCCTACGCACCGGAGGATCGGCCTTACGCCTGCTGCGAAATGGGGGGCGGCATGATGTGCTGCTATTACTACCGTTTCGTCTATCCCTTCAGGAGCGTGGACGCCCTGGCCAATATCAAGCTGGGCTCCGGCTGCAATTTCCTGGGCTATTATATGTTCCACGGGGGCACCAATCCCATTGGAAAAAACGGCGTGTATCTCAACGAATCCCAGGTAACCAAAATCAGCTATGACTATCAGGCCGCCTTGGGCGAATTTGGTCAGATCCGGGAAAGCTACAGCCGGCTGAAAGCCATTCATTTCTTTGTCCGCTCCTTCGGAAACCGCCTGGCTCCCATGGAAACCGTGCTGCCGGAGGGCGCGTCCCGGATTGATCCCACGGATATGGAAACCCTGCGCTTTGCCCTGCGCACCGATGGAGAAAGCGGCTTCCTGCTGGTCAACAACTTCCAGGATCACCGCGACATGCCGGATAAGAAGCATGAGCAGGTGGTCATTGAAACTGCAAATGACAGGTATTCCTTTGAGGTGTCCGTCGCCTCCGGGGAAAACGCCATCCTCCCCTTCCATTTCGATCTGGACGGTATCCTGCTGCGCCAGGCCTCGGCTCAGCCGATGCTAAAGACTGAAATCAAGGGCAGGGTCACCTATGTGTTTATGATTCCGGAGGGCATGGACGGTATATTCCGCTTTGAGGAAGGCGTCCTTCTGTCCGGCAGCAGACCTTTCTTCACGGTTCGAAAGGGCGAGAAGGAAGTCGATATCCTGCTGCTGACCCGGGCGGACGCCAATCAGCTGTTCATCCTGCGGGATGGCAGTCTCGTGCTGACCGAAGCCGCCCTGCTGGAGGATGAAAACGGCGGGCTGCGGCTGGAAACCGACCGGGCCGAAAACACCCTGCGCTGTTATCCGGCGGACAGGCTGCAGGGCAGGGCGGAATTTCTCGCGGAGGAAGGGCCCTTCGGCCTCTATCGGGCGAGCATTCCGGAAAAGCGGATCCCCGTTCTCTGTACTCCCGCCGCTCCCTTCCGCTGGATGCTGACGCTGCCGGAAAACGCCCTGGAAGGGCTCAAGGACGCCCGCTTGCAGATTCAGTATCAGGGGGACATCGGCGAGCTGTTTTTAAATGACGTCATGATCAGCGACAACTTCTGCAACGGGGATATCTGGGAAATAGGCCTCAGGGAACAGAAGGACAGGCTGCCCGGAAGGATGGTGCTCAAAATCGCCCCGATCCGGGAGGGGGCCAATGTCAATGTGGAATCGGCCATGGCCGCCCGCAACGAGGAAGTAAAGAGTACGATTGCAGAGCTGCGCCAGGTCATGGTTCAGCCTGTCTACGAGATCCATCTGTAAGGAGGAATTCCCGTGAAAAAGGCATCGGTATACCAGCAGACGATCGTCATTCCCACCTACAGGACGGGCAGTCTGGAAAAGAACCCGCTGTTCATCGAAAAGCGCGCTTATCAGGGATCCACGGGCAAGGTCTATCCCGTGCCGATCTGCGAAAAGATCTGCGATACCAAAGAGGATGTCGCCTATCAGGCCGTGATTCTGGAAAACGACTATCTCTATGTGATGATTCTGCCGGAACTGGGCGGACGCATCCAGCGGGCCCTGGACAAGACCAATCACTATGATTTTGTGTATTATAACCGTGTGATCAAGCCGGCGCTGGTGGGGCTGGCTGGTCCGTGGATTTCTGGCGGTATCGAGTTCAACTGGCCCCAGCATCACCGGCCGTCCACGTTCATGCCGGTGGACTATACCTTCAGGGAGAATCCGGACGGCTCCGCCACCGTCATCCTCGGAGAGACGGACCGCATCAACGGCACCAAGAGCAACGCTTCCATAACCCTGTATCCCAACAAGGCCTATATCGAGATCAGGGGCCGGCTTTTCAATCCTACTGATTATCCACAGACCTTCCTGTGGTGGGCCAATCCTGCCGTGTCCGTCAACGATGACACCTTCTCCGTCTTTCCGCCGGATGTAAACGCCGTCATGGACCACGGCAAGCGGGCCGTCTCCACTTTCCCCATCGCGACCGGAGAGTATTACAAGGCGGATTACTCCGCAGGCGTGGATATTTCACGGTACAAAAATATTAAAGTGCCTACCTCCTATATGGCGGCCCACTCCGATTTCGATTTTGTGGGCAATTTTGACGAGGGAAAGGACGCGGGGCTGCTGCACGTGGCGGATCACCATATCAGCCCCGGCAAGAAGCAGTGGACCTGGGGCTGCGGCGACTTCGGCAGAACCTGGGATCAGAACCTGACGGATGAAGACGGCCCCTATATTGAACTGATGACCGGCGTATACTGCGATAACCAGCCGGACTTCACCTGGCTCAAGCCCCAGGAGGAGAAGAACTTCGTTCAGTACTTCATGCCCTACAAGAGCGTGGGCCGGGTCAGCAATGCCACAAAGGATATCATCCTGGGCGTTGACCTTCTGGACGAAAACGGAAAAGTGATCGATCCCGATCCCTTCGCCGCCGGGAAAGAGGCCAATGAGAGTCTCCGACGTCGGGCCGCAAAAGCCCGGATCAAGGTCTATGCCAGCGGTGAATACAGAAACGCCTGCATCGTGCTATGGTCAGCAGGGGAAGAAGTCTATCGCAGGGTCACCGACCTGAGCCCCGCCGCCGCCTTCGTGGATACGGCGGAGGGGCTGCGGGATTACAGGGCAGCAGTATATGATGAAAACGGGACGGTCCTTTGCGAATACAGGGAATACGTAAAGGAAAACCGGCCGATTCCCGAGCCGGCCGACGTTCTGAAGCAGCCCTCCGAAATTCAGTCCCTGGAGGAGCTGTACCTGGCCGGCCAGCATCTGGAGCAGTACCGGCATGCTACCTTCCTTCCCGCGGATTACTATCTGGAGGGGCTGCGCCGGGATCCCACGGATCTTCGCCTGAACAATGCCTACGGCCTGTATCTGCTGCGAAACGGGCAGGCAGAGGAGAGCATCCCCTATTTCCAGGCCGCCATCAGAAAACAGACCTGGAGGAACCCCAACCCCTATGCCGGGGAAGCGTATTTTAATCTGGGGCTGGCCCTGGAGCTTCTGGACCGGCTTCCCCAGGCCTATGACGCCTTCTTCAAAGCAGCCTGGAGCGCTGAGACAGCAGGGCCGTCCTACTTCCATCTGGCCTGCATCTCCGTTCGTCAGGGGAATCTGAAACAGGCGCTGCACTTCGCGGAGGAAAGCCTGCTGCGGGGCTGGCACAATATGAAAGCCCGGAGTCTGAAAGCTTCCATTCTGGCGCACCTGGACGGAGAAGCCGCCGCCTGTCAGCGTTTCCTGGAGGAGAGCCTGGCCATCGATCCGCTGTACCTGTCCCTCCTCTGCCGGAACGAGGACCTGGCCGCCTTTGATCGGGCCACGGGCGGACGGATCGAGGAATACCTGAACGTGGCGTACGAATTTATCGGCTTCGGTTTCTGGCAGGACGCGGCGGATGTGCTGTCCCGCTGTCCGGCGGAAAGCCCCCTGAAATACTACGCAAAGGCCTATGCTGAAGGAAGGCTGGGACGGGGGGACGCCGCCAGGGCTGACGCGGAGAAGGCCGAAAGCCTGTCCACTGACCTGTGTTTCCCCAATCGAATCGAAGAAAAGCTGATGCTGGAATATGCGGTCTCCCTGCTGCCCGCGGCCCCCAAAGCCCACTACTTTCTGGGAGAACTGCTTTACGACAGGAAACAGTATGACGCGGCGATCCGTCACTGGCAGACTGCGATTGCGCAGATGCCCGGGCTGGCTCCCGCCCACCGCAGCCTGTCCATCGCCTGTTACAACCATGGGGACAGAACCCTGGCCGAAGGTGAAATCAGGGAGGCCTGCAGGCTGGAGCCGGACGACAGCCGTTTCCTGCTGGAGCAGGATCAGCTGCTCCAGCGCCTGGGCCGTCCGGTCAAGGAACGCCTGGCGCTGCTGGAAGCGCGCCCGGAGCTGCTTCCTGACCGCAGCCCTCTGATGCTGGCCTACGTAAAGCTGCTGAACCTGGATGGTCAGTATGAAAAGGCGCTGGACCTGCTGACCCATTACACCTTCCATGTCTGGGAAGGGGGTGAAGGAAAGGTCGCGGACGAATACAAAAACGCGCTTTTCGCCCTGGCGGAAAAAGCCCTGGAGGAGGACAGGCCGGATGAGGCCATCTCCTGCGCCGGGCGCACCGTCACCTATCCCGATAACCTGGGCGAAGGCAAGCTGGAAAACGTGCCGGACAACCGGGCGTATTATGTGATGGGCTGCGCGTACCGGAGGCTGGGGGACGAAGCCCGCGCGAACGCCTGCTTCGAAAAGGCGGCCGCCGGTTCCCAGGTGCCCGAACCCGTCCGGTATTACAATGATCAGCCCTCGGATTATATCTATTACCAGGGCCTGGCCTTTGCCGCCCTGGGAGAAACGGAGAAAGCAAAAAAGAGCTTCCATCAGCTGATTATTTTCGGCGAACGCCACCTGTTTGACCGGGTGGGATACGATTTCTTCGCCGTATCCATGCCGGAGCTGGAGGTCTACCAGGACGATATTCAGAAACGCAGCGACGATTACTGCCGCCGTCTGGTGGCCCTGGGACGAAAAGGACTGGAGATAATCATGGCATAATCAAAGAAAGGGAGAACGCCCCTTCTGAGCGTTCTCCCAAATTACCGGTTTACCCTGCTGTGGAATCCTGATTAATACTTTTCTCTTCTTCAGTAACAGCTTCCTCTGCGGCCGCTGCCGCGGTCCCGGCCGTCTTTTCCAGCGCGGCGATGGCATCCGCCTGCTCCTGGGTGAGAATCCCGGCTTCAACCAGCTTTGTCAGCAGGTCATCCTGGGCCGGCGCTTCGCCGCTGGCCGGCAGCTCGGGAGGCGTCGTGCCTTCAGGCATTTCAGGCGGGGTGGTTCCCTCAGCGGGAGCCTGTCCGTCTTCGGTCTGCTCATTAGAAGCGGAACCTTCCGCGGGAGCCTGTCCATTCGCCGGCATCTCGGGAGTGTTATTCTTCAGGTAGTTTTCAATCTTCTCATAGGTCTCCTGATCGATGATTCCCTGATCCACCAGGCTCCTGAAGTCCACTTTGGCCTTGGGTCCCCGTCCGTTCATTTGTCTCCCCTTCCGGTTCTGAGGAGTTCTTTGGCTGTTGTTCTGGCCATTCTGAGTGTTCTGATCGCTGTTCTGGCCGTTGTTTCCGGGCATCTGGGGCATCTGGCCGTTCTGGCTGTTGCTATCGGGCATCTGAGGCACCTGGCCGTTCTGGTCGTTGTTTCCAGGCATCTGGCCGTTCTGACCGTTGTTCCCGGGCATCTGGGGCACCAGGCCGTTCTGGTCGTTGTTTCCCGGCATCTGGCCGTTCTGACCGTTGTTCCCGGGCATCTGGGGCATCTGGCCGTTCTGATTTCCGCCGGGCCCCTGACCCTGCCTGCCGTTCTGCCCGCGGCCGCCCCTGGCGGTAATGGCTGCGGTGTTCGTCGCTGTCGTTTCCTCGGCCATGGCCGGGAGTGCAAGGGCGGTCAGCAGCAAGGCCGCTGCCAGGATTCCTGCAAAGATTTTCTTCATTTTGATATCCTCCTTATTCTCATTCAGGTTCTGATTTCCATTCATCCGTTTCCCGGTTACGGCAAACCGGGATTCGGTTCCTGCCACAGGGTGCCGTTCCCTGATGACATGCGTATCATAACGGACTTTCCTTGAATGAAAATTGAAGAATATGAAGTTTTTGTAATTTTTTGAAAAGGGAAATCAGATACTGAATTCACCCTGTCCCGATTCATCCAGCTGCGCCCGGAGCTCCGGAACCTCCTTTGAGGCCCGGATCACAACCCCTTCCTCCTCTACCCGCACGCACACCGGCGTGTGGAAAAAGCAGAGATACAGCGCCGCCACAATCAGCCCGAACCCGAAATACAGCCCGCCGTAGAGAAACGGTGAGAGCGTCTTGATCCGAAGCCCGGGATATTCCTCCGGCTCCAGAAAGATAAAGCTGATCTCTCCGATCCGGATCGTTTCCCCCGGAAAGGCCAGCACAGAGGCGGAGCTTCCTTCCGAAATGGACTGAACGCTGTAAACCGGATCCGCGTATCCCATGGCCGTGCTGGTGATCAGGGTATAGGACCCGTCTTCCTCCTGAATATACCCCGGATACAGGGTCTGAAAATACACGCCGTTCCGGCTGTCAATGGAGAGGAAGGCGGGTTCCGTCAGATACAGGGTTTCCTCCGCCCCGTTGCCTTCGTTTTGGATCAGAACCCTCCCCGCGGTTCCGTACGTCTGCTGGTAGATCTTGTACTGTCCGAACCGGAGCGGCTCATTCACCCGGACCTCCTGCTCCTTTTCCCGGTCTCCGCCCGGCGAGATCGCCCTCAGCAGACTTGTATAATCCAGCTCTCCCTTTTCGTTCTCAATCCGGAAGGAAAGGCAGGTCACTTCGGTCCCGTCCGCCAGGGTCAGGCTGTCCCCGGGAAGCACGGTAAGGTCCTGAATCTTCGGCGTCATCAGCGTAAGGGAGCCGAACAGCAGGATGAGCAGAATGGACAGATGGACCAGGAAGGAGCCGTACGCTCCAATTCCATGCGCCGTATACAGGTTTCCGTCCCTCCGGAAGTGCATGGCGGACAGCCTGTCCCTGATCTTCTCCGCCTGCCCCGGCGCGAGGGGATGATCCCATTCCGCCTCCTTCGCCTGACGTTTCAGTCCCTCCATCGTCCTCAGGGTTTTCGGGAAGCGCAGGATGCTGCAGAGGAGCAGATTTCCGCACAGCAGCCCCATGATCAGCAGGAAATACCAGCTGTGAAAGAGATCGTCGATTCCCAGCCGGATGATCCAGGATGCCGCTCCGGCGCCGTAGGCCCGGACATAGGTCATGGCTTCCTCCCCCTGGGGAATCAGAGACCCCGCCAGGGACAGGATCATGATCAGGCAGAGCAGGATCATGCCGAAGCGCATGGAGCGCAGAAACAGAAAGACTTTTTTCACAGGATTCTCCTTTTCAGGGAAGTCAGCATTCTCAGCCCGCGGTCGCGTAGCTGTGAAGCCCGGGAAGCAGCCAGTTTACCCCGGCGAACGTAAAAAGCACCAGGATAATCGCAATGACCGCCAGGATGGCCATCCGCTTTCCGCGCCATTTCATGCGCAGCCGCTGATGCAGATAAATGGCATAGAAAATCCAGGTGATCAGCGCCCAGGTCTCCTTCGGGTCCCAGCTCCACCAGCTGCTCCATGCCTGCTCCGCCCAGATGGCCCCGGAAAAGATGACCACCGTCAGCATCAGAAATCCGAAGCAGATCAGCCGATATCCGACATAATCCAGCCGAACCATCGTCCCGTCCTCCGGCGAAGCGCCCTTCCTCAGCCGAAGCAGGTAGGTCACCGCCAGCCCGGCCGAAATGGCGAAGGAAGCGTAGGACAGGACCGCAGATCCGATATGCAGCCCGAACCAGGAGGACCGCAGGGCCGGCATCAGCTCCCGGATTTCCCGGGGCTGGAACGCCGCATAGCTGAGGATCAGGAACGCCGCGGGCAGGGCGGCGGTCAGGACGGCCTCCTGCTTCAGCCTGGCCCGGAGGACGATCCCGATGACCGCGACCGCCCAGGCAAACCCGCTGGCAAACTCAAACTGATTGGCCAGGGGAAGCCGGCCCGCCGCGATCCCCCGCCAGACCATCATCGCCGTATGAGCCGTCAGTCCGGCAAACAGGATCCCGTGCGCGATTCTGTGCAGGCCGGCCTTTTTTCCCGCCGAAGCGGCAAACTGAACCGCCATGGCCGCGAAGTAAAGCAGAATCGAAATCAACAGTAAAACGTTCATGCTGTTTCTCCTAAAAGCGCCGAAGAACGGTTGTTCTTCGGCGCGTATTCATTTCCGAATGCGTTTCCGTGCAATTTTTTTCTTTTATTCTTTTAAAGCGGCCCGGGTCATCAGACATCCAGCCTGTCCAGCAGATCCAGCGCCTCGTGAATGGCGGTCTCCGCCTTATCGAGGCAGGAGTTGTCAAGCTTCGAGTTATGTGCTCCTTCACTGTTCTCGACAAAGACGAAATCCCAGTACCACTGTCCCTTCCGGTTCAGCGCCCGAATCTCCGTCAACTGCTCATCCGTGTATTTTCCGCCTGCTACCGCGTCCGCCAGGCGATTTGTCAAGGTTTCCAGTTCCTCCCCGATGGCAATGGTTCTGGCCTCCATCTTTTCCTGAATTCCGTGAACGAATCCGGTCAGGTCGGCATGGCAGGCACTGCAGTTCTGCCGGATCGTCTCGCTCTCCAGGGGGCTCACGTACTTGTGGCTCAGGTAGGTTTCCCCTGCCTCATTGGTCAGCCGCTCCATATGGCAGTCCGCACAGGTAAAGGTGCTTCTGTGAACGCTTCCCTCGCCCAGGAAGGTCTCCATCTCCGGGTGCTGCGCCTTCAGCTGCCGAACGCCTGTCCGGGGATTGGTGTAGTCCGCGAAGTCCATCGCCTCGTAGAATTCGTACATGGCGTCCGGCGTCATGCCGGCCAGGTTGGTGTAGGGCAGAGAGGTTGCCTTCCCGTCGGGCGCAAAGTAGTATTCCACGTGGCACTGCCCGCAGGAAAGCACCTCGCCCTTCACCTTTTCGAAGTCCTCGCCCATGGCGTCCACCAGATAGCTGTGGGTCACGGTGATCTTTCCTCCGGGGGTATTAGCGTGGCAGGTAAAGCACCCGATGTCCTCAAATCCGGAGGCGTCGATCTCCTCAAAGGGCTTGCTGTAGGCGCTGTTCCCCTCATTCAGGGTCATGACGGTAAACTGCGCCGTCTTGCAGGTGAAGCAATTGGCCAGCGCGTGGGGCCGTCCGGTGGCCATCAGGTCAGAGATGCTGTAATAGTGACCCCGGGCGCTGCCGTAATATTTCGCAAATCCATAGTCCTCGTAAACCGTCCCCAGGAAAGGATACTGTTCCGTATACTCGACGACTTCCTCATTCTCCGCGTTCGCCATGTAGCTGGCATATACGTCCGGGAAGGTGTTCTCCCATTCGGTGGCAGGGATCACCGTAATCCCGGTGCCCGCTCCTGCCATGATGTATCCGGTTCCGGAATCGGAGGCTGCCGGCGCAGCTTCTTCAGCGGCAGGATCCTCTGCGGTTTCCTCGGCCGGCGCTCCGTCCAGCCCGGCGGCAATGGTGTTGATCGCCTCGACTACCGCCGTGGTGGTCACGGTGGCCCCCGCCAGCGCATCGATGTCATCCATCGTCAGCGGAACAGTCTTTCCGATGAACTGGGCCTGGAATTCAGGCTCCAGCGCCTTCTTTCCCATGCCTTCCGTCTCGGCGAAGTTCTCATCCCCGATCTCGATGGAGGTAATCGTCTTCTTCTCATCCAGGGTCAGCGTCACCTTCACCGGCCCGGCAAATCCCTGGGCCGACGCAGAAAGCGCTTCGCCGGAAGCTTCAACAGCTGGGGTTTCCGCCGCTTCGGGTTCCTCAGCCGTAGCTCCGTCCAGCCCGGCGGCAATCGTGTTGATCGCCTCGACCACAGCGGTGGTGGTCACGGTGGCCCCCGTCAGCGCGTCGATGTCCTCGATCGTCAGCGGGATGGTCTTCCCGATGAACTGTGCCTGGAATTCAGGCTCCAGCGCCTTCTTTCCCATGCCTTCCGTCTCGGCAAAGTTCTCATCCCCGATCTCGATGGACGTGATCGTCTTCTTCTCATCCAGGGTCAGCGTCACCTTCACCGGCCCGGCGAATCCCTGGGCCGACGCGGAGAGCGCTTCGCCGGAAGTTTCCGCCGCCGGGGCCTCCGCCGCTTCGGGTTCCTCAGCCGTAGCTCCGTCCAGTCCGGCGGCAATGGTGTTGATTGCTTCAATGACCGCTGTGGTGGTCACGGTGGCCCCCGCCAGCGCGTCGATATCATCCATCGTCAGCGGGATGGTCTTTCCGATGAACTGTGCCTGGAATTCAGGCTCCAGCGCCTTCTTTCCCATGCCTTCCGTCTCGGCGAAGTTCTCATCCCCGATCTCGATGGAGGTAATCGTCTTCTTCTCATCCAGCGTCAGCGTCACCTTCACCGGCCCGGCAAATCCCTGGGCCGACGCGGAAAGCGCTTCGCCGGAAGTTTCAACAGCTGGGGCTTCCGCCGCAGCCTCTTCTACGGCTTCTGCTTCCTCTGTCTTCACTTCCGAAGTCTCTGCCGCGGCTTCCGCTGGCTCCGCTTCCGCAGTCTCCGGTTCCGCGGTCTCTTCCTCCGCAGCCGTTTCCGGCGCTTCCAGGGCCGTAATCTCCATATCCGCCAGCCCCTTATCCAGGCCGCTGGAGATGTTTCCGATCGCCTCGAGCACCGCGCCAGTGGTGATGGTCGCCCCGGTCAGACCGTCGATCTGGTCCGCGGTCACAGGCAGCGTCTTTCCGATAAACTGGGCCTGGAACTCAGGCTCCAGCGCTCTCTTTCCGAGGCCTTCCGTTTCGTTGAACTCGCTGTCCCCGATCTCCATGGCGGTGATCGTCCTGTCTTCGTCCACGGTCAGGGTAACCCGGACATTTCCGCCGAACCCCGGAGCGGCGGAGGAATACTGCCCCTCGCCCACCTTCTGGGCATTGATCTTCACTTCGACGGAAAAGCCTGCCTCCGCCGCAATGCCCTCCATGGCTTCGTTCACGCCCTTGATGACCGCCCGGCTGGTAATCGTAGCGCCGCTCAGCGCCTCGATTTCCCCTCCGTCCTTGGTCAGGGCCACAGGCGCGCTCTTTCCGGCAAACTGCGCCTGGAATTCGGGCTCCTTCGCCCGGGCGCCCAATCCCGCCGTCTCCGCGAAATTGGATCCGCCCACGCTGATGCCGCCGATGGTTCCATCCGTCAGGGCGGACACCGTGGTCTCCACCTCGCCGCCAAAGCCCTGGGTCGTCGCGGCCAGCGCGTACCCCACCGGGTTTCCGTTCCCGTCCTTTCCGACGGTCACACCGCTCTCCAGCGTCTCAAAGCTGGCGGCATCCGGAAGTAGCTTTCCGAAGGTTTCCATCATGGCCCGGTTGGCGTTTTCCGCGATCACGTCCTTGGTCATCAGGTTGGTTCCAGCCAGCAGCGCGGCCGCCACGATGCAGATGAGAGTCAGTACAGCCCAGGCCGGTAATGTCTTCTTCATGATCCATCCCCATCCTCTCATATCCGTCGCTGAATAACAGCTTTCCGTCCGCGTCGATCCACATGGCCTTCGCACCGAAGCGGTTCAGCAGCTCCTGCCCCGTCTCCCGGTCCAGGAGGAACAGCGAGGTGCTCAGGGCGTCTCCCAGTCCGGAATCATCGCAGATCACGGTCACTCCGCGCCATTTCGTCCCGGGATAGAGGGTCTCCGGATCGATGATATGGCTGTACCGGGTTCCGTCCACGACATAATACCGCTGGTAATCTCCGCTGGTCACCACGGTTCCCTTGCCGATGCCTACCTTCTGCAGGTAGGTTTCCCCGTTCTTCTCCGGATCCGCGACCCCGATGGTCCACAGCGACCCGTCCGGCTTCGGCCCGGTGGCGACCACATTTCCGCCCACGGAGAGCAGATAACCCTCCGGCAGCGTTTCGCTCACCTTCTGGACGGCATATCCCTTGGCCAGGGCGCCCACATCCAGGCTGGCTTCCGGATCCGTAATCCTTACCGTGCAGGATTCTTCATCCATCTCGATCAGATCGAATCCCGTATGCTTCTCCGCCGCCCGAAGCTTCTCCCCGTCCGGCAGATAAGCATTTTCCGGGCTGCTGATGCCGTATTCCCTGGCCTCATGCCATTCCCGCAGCACCGCTCCGAACATGGCGTTCGTCCGGTGCCCCGAGAATTCGTCCACCTGCCGGGCAAAGACCAACAGATCCATAATCCGCCGGTCCACCGTCACCGTCTCTCCCGCCCGCCGGTTCACCGTGCACAGATTTACTGTGTCCGGGTATTCATGATAGATGTCGTACAGATGATCGTAGGCCTCCATCTCGTCGTGAATCCGGGCGGCGGTCCTGTTAAAGGCTTCCTCGCTTTCCTCATATCCGGTGATTGATGTCACCGTATCGAAGAGGTTCAGGAAGGTGGTCTGATATTTAATCTTCTCCTTCGCGGCGCATCCCGTCAGTCCCAGGGCGCATACCCCCATCAGAACCGCCAGCATCACCGCGGGAATCTTTCGTCTCAACGTCGTTTTCTCCCCGGAGAACGGCCCGTCTTCCGGCTCCGTCCTCCCCTTTCTCCTTGTGTCTCCGTCCTTCGGATGCCAGTTTTATCTCCCTCATCCGGGGCATTTTCAGCCCCTGACCGCCCGCAGCACCCCCGCGCATACCGTTCCGGTCGCCAGGCCGCAGACGGTTCCGATCATCAGCAGGTAGGGCAGATATCCCAGGATGGCTGTGGAATGCATCAGCCCCATGGCCATAAATATCTGTCCGCAGTTATGCCCTGCCGCGCCCAGCACGCTGACCCCGTATACGCTCAGGTGGCGGCTTCTCCTGGCCAGCGCCATCACGGCCATCGACAGGAATCCCCCCGCCAGGGAGAAGGCCAGCCCCGTCATGCTCCCGCTGAACAGCGCCGTCAGCAGGCATCTGGCCGTCAGAATCAGAGCGGCCGCCGGCAGATTCAGCCGATACAGGGCAAACAGCGTGACCGTATTGGCCAGTCCCAGCTTTACGCCGGGCAGAGGGATCAGCAGCTCCAGCGGAATCAGCCTTTCAACCCAGCTCAAAGCCAGGGCCAGGGCCGTCATAAGAGCCATGGTGGTCAGGTCTTTCGTCTTCATGCTTCACCTCACCACCGCGTCCACATCGTCCGCGCCCGCCGTTCCCTCCAGCCGGATTTCCACCCGATTCGGCAGGCAGACGATGCTCCGGCCCGGCCGGAAAATCCATCCGGAATGAACACAGTCCTCCCCCGGACAGTCGCTGCCGGTGATGGCAATCTTCCCGTCCCGTACAGTGACCGTGTTCCGGTATTCCCCCTCGATGAGGAATTCCGCATTTTCGGCGAGGGATACCTCCCGGATCAGCTCTCCCTGCTGATAGATTTTCGCCCGGCCGGCGCTCCCGCCCCCGTTCGCGGTCAGGAGGCAGACCAGCAGCGCCACAGCCGCCAGCACAACCGCTCCCGCGGCGACTCCGTCTCCTTTCCGGAATCTGAATTCATCCTTCCCGGGCGTCTTCCTTCCGGACTTCATCTCATGATCAGGGCACATCCTACGCCCCACAGGGCGCCGACCAGCACCTCCAGGGGGGAATGGCCCATCCTTTCCTTCAGATCCTTGTTTTCCTCTTCGGACTGGTGCTCCAGGGTAAACCAGTCCATCAGAATGTTGATGGCGCTTCCCTGTCTCCCCGTCTCCCGCCGGACCCCGATGGCGTCCGTCATGACGATGAAGGCAAACACAAAGCACATGGCAAAGCTCAGGGAATCAAATCCCTCGATCAGTCCCGCCATGGTGCCCAGGCACACCACAAAGGCCGTATGCGAAGAAGGCATGCCGCCCGATCCGAAAAGCAGCTGCCGGGGGCTCCAGCCCCTGCGCCGGATTCCATCGATCAGATATTTCGCCAGCTGGGCGGAAAACCACGCCATCATGCAGGCGATCAGCGTCCGGTTCTCCAGCACTGATTTCATTGCTTTCTCTTCCCCTCGTCCATAGCCGTCTGTGCGCGACTCTCTTTCAAGAGCGGCTCATGCTAATACTCCGGCAGTTATTATATCAAAATGTGTTCCGGGAAGCAATGTAAACCCTGAAAAAACTCCCTGGCAGCGGCAAAATATGCTGATCCTGATTTCAGTACAGCCCATATGCTTTTTTGATGAGTACGGCATCAGGAGGCGATGAATTGATCCGCCTTAACGCTGGGCAGAGTCCTCTTCCGCTTCACAGGCCCGAATCACCGTCTCCGCCGGCTCCAGTCCATCCGCCCAGGCTTTGATATGAATCTCCCCTTCCTCATCTGCAATCACCGCCGCCATCGCGCGGCCTTCGTAAGCCAGGCAGAATGGGGTGCCATAATTTTCCTCGGTGCAGGGGTTTCCGTTTCCGATTCCCGCCAGATGTCCGGCGCCGGCCACTTCGATATGTATTTCCCTCGTTTCGTCAGGAACCCTGGCGCCCTGGGCATCCGTCAGCGTCAGCGCCACATAGGCCAGATCCTGCTGATCCGCCCGGATTTCAGGCCGGTCCACCGCCGCGGTCAGCCTGCAGGCCGGCCCCGTCGTTGCCAGTTCCGCCCGTGCAACCGGTTTCCCGTCCCGATACGCAACAGCTTCCAGCTTTCCCCGCTCGTAACGAATATCCAGCGCAGCTTCCAGCTTTTCTACTCTGGCCCGTCCCACAGAACGGCCGTTCAGAATGAATTCCACCTCTTCCGCATCCGCATAGGCAAAAACGGGCACCGGTTTCCCAATCCATTCCTCGCCGTAGTTCCAGCTGTCCTCCACATCCCGCCAGTGCCATCCGGTTCCCCAGAATTCATCACCGTAATGGCAGGGATGGGTGGTATACAGCGCCATTTTATCGCTTCCGCCTTCAAAGGCTTCCCACATGATTTCACGGTAGTAACTCTGTCCGGTGCGGTAACCGCACAGATCCATATCCCCCTGGAAGCATGAGCGCCAGGGATAACCGCCCATAAAGCCGTGAGCCTCTCCGCTGCTGTTCCAGACTACCCGGCCCACCCCGGCTTCACCCAGATTATCGTAGGCGGTCCAAATAAAGTCCCCGATTACATGCGGATTCTCCATGGTTGCCTTCCAGTAATCATAGGTATTGAAAGGGTGGGTTTCTGTTCCCATGATGACACGTCCCGGAAATTTCCTGTGATCCTCCGCGTAGCGCTGGAACAGATAGTTATAGCCCACAATATCCAGGGCGGAAGCATAATCGGCGGTTTTTTCGCCCCATGCATCCCGTTCTTTCTGTTTCTGTTCCAGATTCATAAAGTTAACCTTCGTGGGGTCGCCGCCAGCCTCCTTCACGGCCTGGGCAAAGGCTTCCGCGTCAAAAATCCCGCAGATCGCAGAGGTGATAAAGTGTGTGCTGTCCAGGGAGCGGATTTTATCGGAGATTCGATGGGCCCAGGCATAGCCGTCTCCGGAGCCGTCCCGCTCCCCGATTTCGTTGCCGATGGAGTAGCTGAAGACGCAGGGATGATTCCGGTCGCGGAGCACCATGCAGGTCACGTCCCTTTCCCACCAGTCCTCAAAATACAGATGATAGTCCATCGCTACCTTGCCCATCCGCCAGCAGTCGAATGCTTCATCCAGCAGAATCATGCCTTCCCGGTCACAGACTTCCAGCATCGCCAGGCTGGGAGGATAGTGGCTGATGCGAACCGCGTTGTAGCCGGCGGCCTTCAGAATCTGAATCTTTCGTTCCTCCGCCCGGGGATAAGCAGCGCTGCCGAGGAAACCGTGGTCATGGTGAATGCAGCCGCCCTTCAGCTTGAGCGGTTTTCCGTTCAGGCGCAGCCCCTGTTCAGCGTCCACTTCGTATTTCCGGATGCCGAAGCAAACTTCTGCTGTTTCATCCTCCTGCCCCGGCACGGAAACCTTGACCCGCAGCGTATACAGGTTCGGCGTCTTCGGGCTCCACAGCGCGGGCTCCTCGACCGTCATCCACAGGTCGGATTTGGCCTTCTTTCCCGGAAGCACCTGAGTATGCAGGCTTCCTGAGGCGATTCCGTTCCCCGCAGCATCCGTCACGCAGGCGGTGATCAGGGTTTTTTTCGGTGCGGCAGAGGCTGTAGTCAGCGTTACCTCCGCTTTCAGCAGCGCCTTTTTTGCGCTGACCTGCGGTGTGGAAACGAAAAGATCCCATGGCAGAATGCCGGTCTCCTCGCCTACCCACAGGCTGACCCCCCGATAGAGTCCGCCGCCGCTGTACCAGCGGGTGGACGGCTGACGGCTCTGGGTTTTGATTTTCAGCACATGGGTTCCGGGGCTCAGTCTTCCGGTCAGGTCCACCAGCCACGGCGTATATCCGTAAGGGTGCTGGGACACCAGCTGCCGGTCCAGCTCCACCTCGGTATTCATATATGCGCCGTCTATATCCAGCACCAGGCGCTTTCCTGCCCATTCTTCCGGAATCTCCAGCGTTTTTTCATAGATTCCCTCCCCATCCCCAAAGTATCCGTTCGGCGCCGCACCATAGGCGGAAGCCGAACGGGGGCGGTTCACAATGAAGTCATGGGGCAGATTGATTTTCTTCGTTTCCCTGGGCATCTCCAGAAAAAACGTATCCTTTTCCCGGAACGTCCAGTTCAGGTTCAGGCTCTGTTTACGCATTTGCTCGGTCCCCTTTACTATTCTTTTATCCTGATTCCGTTTTGATCCATGCCCACCCCTTTCAGCTATGTCCTCACAGGCCGCCAGAAATCGGATGAGATGGATTTCCATGCTTTCAGAAGTAAGTTCGTATCAGTTCTCCCCCTAAAAAAGGCATGCCTTGCAGCATGCCCTTTCAGAGGAAACAGATTATCCCTTGATGGACCCGATCATCACGCCCTTGACAAAATAGCGCTGCAGGAAAGGATACACCACCAGGATCGGCACCGTAGCCACGATGATCGTGCAGTACTTCACCAGCATTCGGAACTGTTCCTGCTGACTCTGACCGACCGAACCGATCTGCGTCATGGCGGAGGTATCATTCTTCAGGAGGATTTCCCGCAGTACCAGCTGCAGGGGATATTTATCCTTGCTGGAGAGGAAGATGGAGGGATTGAACCAGTTGTTCCACCAGGTCACTGCGTAAAACAGCGCGATAACTGCTACGGTTGCCTGAGCTAGCGGGAAGAAAATCCGCCAGAGGATGGTCCAGTCGTTGGCCCCGTCCAGCCGGGCAGACTCCTCCAGGCTGTCCGGAATGCCGGCAAAGGAAGTACGCATCACGACCAGATTCCAGGTATTCACCGCCACCGGCAGAATGATGCCCGCATAGCTGTCCAGCAATCCCATGCCCTTTACCATCAGGTAGAAGGGAATCAGACCGCCCTGGAAATACATGGTAAAGGCAATGAACTTCATGATGGCGCCGTTCCAGTAGCAATGCTTCCGGCTCAGGCCATACGCGGCCGTGGTGGTCAGGAACATGTTAATCAGCGTACCGAGGCCCATATAGATCAGGGTATTCCGGAAGCCGATGGGAATATTCGGGTTTTCCATCACCAGCGTATAACCCCGAAAGGACCACTGCCCCAGCGGCCAGACCATGATGCCCCGCTGCGCGTAAAGCAGCACGGGATCGCTCAGGGAACAGACCAGTACGTACCAGAGCGGATAGATACAGATCACGCACAGGAGGGCCATGATCACATTATTGACCACCTGGAAGATTCTTTCTCCCCGGGTCATCAGTTTGCGGCTTTTCTGCATGCTCATTCCCCCCCTTACCACAGACTGTTCTCGGTGAGCAGTGCGCTCATCTTATTGGCAAAGATCACCAGCAGGAAATTAATAACCGAATTGAACAGATTGACCGCGGTGGAGAAAGAGAAGTTCGCATCCACAATACCCTTGCGGTAAACATAGGTGGAAACGACGTCCGCCGTTTCGTAGGTCAGGCCGTTGTACAGCAAGATGATTTTCTCGTATCCCACGCCCATCAGAGATCCGATGCGCAGAATCAGCAGGATGGAGATCGTAGGCAGGATGCCCGGCAGCGTCACGTGAATCACCTGCTTGAACTTGCCCGCGCCGTCAATCGTGGCTGCTTCATACTGCTCCTGATCGATCCCGGACAGGGCGGACAGGAAGATGATGGAATCCCAGCCCAGCCGCTGCCAGACCTCCGAACCAACGTACACCGTCCTGAAGTACTTCGCATCACCCAGCAGATTTACCGGGCTTTCAGAGCCAAGCAGTTTCTGTATTTCACCAAAAAGACCGGTCGTGGAACAGAAGTCCGTCAGAATACCGCACATGACCACCAGGGAAATAAAATACGGCATGTAGGTCACGGTCTGCACCACGCGCTTGTATTTCTGCGCCCGCATCTCATTGAGCAGCAGCGCCAGAATAATCGGCGCCGGGAATCCGACCAGCAGATTGTAGAAGCTGATCAGCAGCGTGTTGCGAATGGTGCGGTAGGCATAGGCGGACCGGAAGAAATCTCGGAACCACTGAAGCCCGACCCATTCGCTTCCCGTGATACCGCCCTTCGCCTTGTAATTGTTAAAGGCGATCAGGATGCCGTACATGGGACCGTAGCACCAGACGATATAGAAAATGATCGTTGGCAGGATCAGCAGATAAATCGGCCAGTGCTGGCGGAAATCCTTTTTGATAATCATCCAGGTAGTCGGAACCTTATAGCCGGACCGAATATTTGCGTTGGACCAGATTGCGGCAATTTCTTCTCTGCGCAGCTCCATGGTGCGGCCGGTCTTCCGCCAGATAACCATCACAAAATTAAGGACAGATAGCCCCATGGCGGCCATCCAGCCGAAGGTAAACACCAGGCTGTCCTTATCCAGCCCAAATTCACCTTTCGCCTGATAGGTAATATCAAAGCGGAACATAAACACGGAAACCATCAGGAAAAGTGCACTGACAATCGAATAGACGAATCGATCCGGCGCAAACCAGGCCGCCGCAATGCCCATAACCGCGAACAGGATCGCAGAAATCACCATTGGATGGCAGGAGCCTGCGGACTTTCCAGAGGTTTTCCCCAGCAGGAAATCCAGCCCCGTCAGTCTCAGTCCTTCTTCCGTCTTTCTGTCCACCGCGTTGAGCTGTGTCGTAAACAGCATCACCAGCAGCGTGAGCACACACAATCCGACAATTGCGAACCGTTTCCAGTCCGCTCCCGCCCGAATTGGCGCTGTATTGACAGCTGTTGTCATTTCCGTGTCATCTCCCTATTGTTAGAATCTTCTTCATCCGGCATTCGATAAAAGGGCCGGGCGAGGAACACCCCCCGCCCGGCTGAGACCGGAATGATTAACGCGCGTTATAACGGTCGAGGGCGGCCTGCTGAAGTTCAACGGCATCCTCAATGCCCTGGCTCTTAATCTGCTCCACGAAGGCATCGAAATTATCCAGGGATTCCTGACCCGTAATGAACTTATAGGTCATTTCCGTGCGATAGGTATCGATATCCGTCATGATGCGGGCCAGCTCAGCTGATTCTTCGGCCGTGGGGGTGATCAGAGGCATGAACCAGTCATGTCCGTCCTTGCCCCACTCCTCGATGCACTGCCATACTTCGGGCTGCATCTCGTAAGCCGTGGAGTCACGCAGATAGCCCCAGTTGTGCAGTTTGAAGAGCGGATACACGGTCCAGAAGTCCTTGTCATCTCCCTTGGAGATAATGCCGGTGTCTTCATAGATCCATTCCAGCTTTTCACGGCCGTCGCCGGCGTCCACCCACTTGTAGCTGACATTTTCCGGACCATAGGAGCACAGATCTCCGCCAAACTGGCTGTACCAGAAATCCTTCCAGCGGATCACGGTTTCCTCGATGCCTTCCTTCACCGCGCGGGTGGTCAGCACATCGTAGTCCGTGCGAACGATGAAGTCGGTCTGGCGCAGATGGGTCTGCTGTCCTTCATAGGAAGTGGGCATACCGACCGCCAGCAGCTTATATTCGGGATTATTGTTGGTACCGGTCACCTTGGCCTGTCCGATTTCGCCGTAGGCGGAACCGAATGCGCCGTAGGTGCCGTCCGCCATCTTGGACTGATAGTCCGCATCGGTCAGCGTCGCGAAGTCGGGATCCAGAATGCCTTCCTCATACCACTTGTGCAGCAGAGCAAGGAAATCCTTGTATCCGGGTTCGATGGGGCCGTAGGCCGCCGTTGTTCCGTCCTTGGCAATCCAGCCGTAGGCGGAGTCAAAAGAAGCTGCAAACTGATAGTTGGTCGCCACGCCGTACCACTGGGGGATGTTGCAGCCCAGCAGGGTGCCAAACTGCTCTTTGAACACATGCAGCATGTTGTCCCAGTCTTCAATGGTCTTCGGAGGCTCCAGGCCGGCTTTCTCCAGCAGATCCTGCCGCACCCACAGGCCGCTCCAGGGGCTGGAGGGCACATAGTCCAGCATGTACCAGCAGATCATGGCGCCGGAATCCTGCTTCGCGTCCTTTGCGATCTCAGGATAGTGCTCGAACAGATACTGCAGATTGGGAGTATAGCCTTTTTCAAAATAAGGCGCATAATCCAGATAGACATCGTCTTCCACGGCCGTCTCGATGCCTCCCGCATAGGCCGGCGGAGTGGAGAACATGTGGGGCAGATCGTCAGAGGCTACGCGAAGATTGAAGTTATCGGTTTCGGAACCAACCGGCGGATAGAGCCAGTTGATCTTCACGCCCGTGACTTCTTCCATCTTCTTGAAGGTCTCACAGTCAGCCAGCGTATCCATCACAGTAGAGGAGAAGCCGCGCCACACATCCACGGTAATATCTTCCGTGGTGATGGCCCCCTGAGCTTCTTCGTTGCCGAAGTGCTGACGATAGATGGTGCCAAGATCTTCCGCGATCGCGAAAGAGGCAGCCATGACCAGCGCGAGCACCAGGCAGAGCAGTCTGGCAATTTTCTTCATGGAACAGATACCCTCCCTTTTTCTTTTTCCGCCGGATAAAACGAACATAACACAGACAGGCGGTTTGTCTGTTATTACCCCAAAAATGTTGAGCTCTCAAATATTCGAGTTAATTATACCTCCCTTTCCGCATTATTGTCAAGGTCAAAAATGCGCCAAAAAATACAAAAGCGGAAGGTTTCCCCTCCGCCTTCAGTTTTTCCGATTAAAAGGTATGCAGCGCGTCCATCAAGGATTCCAGCTGTTCCTTTTTCATCAGGAAAAGCGTCAGCCCATCCCGGCGCACCGCGCAGTAGTCGGCATCATAATCAAGATATTCCACCAGAAGTCCGTCCGGTCCGGATTCCAGCGTATAGCGAACGGAAAGCAGAACCTCCCCTTCCAGATCATAATCTTCGCTCAGCCGGGAGCTGGTAAGCCCGATGATCTGCTGGTACAGTTTGCGGAAAGCCGAAGCATCCTCCACCGTTTTTCCGTTGACGCGGAAAGCATCTGCGGTCTTTCCGTCCGAACCGTGATCAATCTCCAGCACCCAGCTTTCAGCGCCCGCCCGCAGTTCTATGCTTCGCACCGCGTTAATGTAAATCAGGTTAGAAAACTGATCCACCAGGTAAGCCGGCGTAGCGTCCTCCAAGAAGCTGACCGTTCCCGCATCTGTCAGGTAAACGGCGGGGGTGCTGTCCACCGCAATAAAGACCTGCTTTCCGTCCTCCGTGCGGTTCCCGACGCGGAAGACAAAGGTTTCCGTATCTGTCAGGTTCTCCGCCGTTTTGGTCTGAGTCACGGTCAGCCGGTACCGGCTGTTTCCATCCTCCAGTCCGGTATTCGACAGCTCATCCGGCATTCCGGCAAACGAGGTGATTCCCAGGGCGGAGACGCTTTCAAACAGCTGCATTCCCCGCTCCGTGTTCGCCGTATAATAGAAAGGCTGTCGCAGCCGCAGCGCGGAAATACTGTATTCCCGATCTGCGGCCCCCTCCTCGGAATAACCGATCTCCAGGGTGTCCCGGCCCGACGCTTGGATCACCACATTCCGAATCCGATCGGACTTCAGCTCGCCCGGCATGGACAGGGTATGCATGTCATTCCGCTCCCGGCTCAGGCTTTCCGCTGCAGAGGCATATAGCAGATATACCGCCCGTTCCCCCTCCCGCATGAAATAGGAGGCTGTTGAAGTAGGAGCCCGATCGCCGATCCGCCATTTGGTCTCCGTCCCGTCGGTATAGCGCATGGTCACCCGCGCCAGCGGCGTTTCGAGTCCGTAGGACGAAAGGTCCTCCGCAGCATCCGTTACCAGCCGGGTTGCGGTCAGATGGGCCGCACAGGAAAGCATTGATTCCGCTTTGCCTTGATCCAGATCAAAATCCGGCCTTTCCTTCAGCATGTGACGGGCGCCCGCTCCTTCTCCGCCGCTTTCGGCCCGTACGACGGTATACACGGTGCTCTCGCGTTCAACGGACACCTCCGAAACCTCTTCCATCGGCCGATCGATCAGCCGCACCCTTTCATCCGGCGCAGCTGTCGGCGCAGCAGCATCCTCCGCAGGCGGATTAACCTGTCCGCTGAAGAAATAGATTCCCGCGGCCAGGGCAAGCCCCAGCAGCACAGGCAGGCTCCGAAGCAGAAAGGAGTTTTTCCCTTTTTTCCCGGAGCTGCCGTTCTTCTTTCCCTTCAGCTCTTCCGAAGAAGCCAGTCTTTTTCCGTTCTGCATGGTGCTACAGCCGCCTCCTTCTGCGCCATACGATAATCCCCGCTGCCGCCACCAGCAGCGGCATCACGCCGATGGAGATCATCCCCAGCCGATTCGCTGTTTCGCTGTCCGGAATGGACAGGGTTGAATTGGTCATTACTTTGCTGGAAACATCTACGGTGGTATCGCTGTTGATCAGCCAGTCCAGCGCGGTCACAGTAAAATTCATGTTGTAGCAGTAGTACAGCAAACTGGAATCCGCCAGCAGATAGGCAGAGTCCATCAGCACAATCCGGATATCCTTTTCCTTTTCCAGATTCTGGTCTGCACGCAGCATGGCCATGGCCAGAATCTGGGTTCCCGGATTTCCCTTTTCATTCCCTTCCGCCGCCCAGGCACGGTCGGAGGTCGTCAGCAGTCTGGAATATACCGCGCCGGATTCCGGCAGCAGAATCGGCTGAATCGGCCGCCCCTGCGGAATAATCAGATTCTCGGATCCGATTTCAATCAGCCTGTCCGTGATCTCATGCCCCGCGACCAGTTCCGGAACCAGATTCAGCGTGTTCCCGTTCCAGTATCGAGCTGTTTCATTTTCATTCTCATAGATGACCCCGTCCCCGTAGGCCAGCTGATAATACTCCAGGATCCTGTTCAGATTCGGAAGGGCGGCTGTATCCGTCTGGTAGCTGATGCAGACCATCAGCCGGCCGCCGGCCGCCAGCCAGTTCCGCAGCAGAGCCGTTTCCTCATCGCTCAGATCCCTGGCAGGATCTGCAATCACCAGCGCATCGTTTTGCAGCAGCTTCTCCGCCTCTCCCGACAGATTCAGGGAGTCCACCTCGTAGTTCCGGTTGGCCAGCGCCTGACTGAGCATCGTGCAGGAGGATGCGCTGATTTCTCCGTGCCCAGTCAGGAACCATACATGGGGCGTTTCACTGCTTGTAACATAGACAAGAGAGCTCGTCACATACCTTTCCAGATACAGATAGGTGAAATGATAGTTTCCGTATGTCGACACTCCGAAATAATCATCACGGTTATAGACCTTCACGCGGCTCTCGTCCTGGTTGGTAATAATCACCGCGCCCTCATCCTTCACCGAATCTCCCGCCAGCTGCGTAATACGGCCGGGCTCGGTCACGGGATCAATATTTCCTGTATGCACATGGGCGTTCAGCGCATGATATTTTTCCAGAATGCTGTCCACCTGCACCCGCAGCGCATTCTCCGTGCCCGGCTGATAAACCGTGTAGATATACACATCCTCATCCACCAGTTTCAGCACATCCAGGGTCGCAGCGTCAAATTCCGTTGCGTTCAGTCCGTTCAGATCCTTCGCCCAGGCGCGGGTCTGCTCCAGCCGTCCGGCCGCCACGTTCAGCAGTATGACCGCTGCAAATACCGCAGCTGTCAGAAAAACAGCAAACCAGCCATAGCGGTATTTGCGATGATTCAGGCGGGACAGCCACCTGCCCTTTCCTTCTTTCTTCATCTTCAGCCCCCCTCGCTCCACCGTCTTCTGTCAATCACACGTACGGAGAGAAACAGCATCAATCCGATGAATGACAGATAATAAAGAATGTTGGCAAAGCTCAGCCGGCCCGCCGCGAACTGGTTATATCTGGAATACAGGCTGAACCAGGAAAGCACGGGACGCAGGAAGGAAAGTGCGGCAGGCAGCGCAAAGGAAGAAGAGGAAAAGACGCTTTCCAGAATCTGCAGCAGGAGGTTCACCCCCAGCGTCAAAACCGCCGCGGACACCTGGCTCTCCGTCAGGGCGCTCATCAGCAGGCCAATGGCCACATAGCTCAGGCTCAGCAGCAGAAATCCCAGATAATTGCAGGCAATGGCCGCAGGATACAGGCGGTTCGTATACCGGCTCAGCAGTGCCACATAGAGCAGCGTGCAGCAGGTCGTCAGCAGTACCACCATAGCCGCTGCCAGAAATTTGCCGCCCACGATATCCCAGATCCGGCGGGGAGAGGTGATCAGCAGCTGATCAGTTTTGGTCCGCTTCTCCTCGCTCAGCAGCCTCATGGTCAGGATAGGCACCGTCAGCATAAAAATATAATTCAGATTGCCCAGCAGCGTCGCCACGGAAGGCGTCATTCCCATGATGTTTCCCAGATAGAACATGACGCCGCCAACCAGCAGGAAGATCCCCATGAACACATATCCGATCGGGGTCAGATAATAGTTCTGAAGCTCCTTTTTCCAGATCGCAAGCATCTTAAGCCTCCTCCCCGCTGTCTCCGGTCAGCTGAAGGAATATATCCTCCAGGTCCGGATCCACCGGCCGCTGAATCAGAATCGGATATCCCCTTTCAGCCATCCGATGAAATACCGCAGCGCGAATATCCTTTCCGTTTTCTCCCTGCAGCAGATAATCAACGCTGTCCTTTTCCCGGCTTCCAAGGCTGTCGGCCTGTTGAACTCCGTTCGTTTCCCGCAGCGTCTGCAGCACCTCCGCTTCCGGCCCGGCAATCCGAAGCCGCAGCTTCCGTCCGTTCTCCCCGGCCCGGGTCAGATGCTCCAGGCTGTCCTCCGCCACGATCCTTCCCTGATGAATGATCACCAGACGGTCACAGACGTCCGCCACCTCCGGCAGAATATGGCTGGAAAGCACTACCGTATGATCCTCCCCCAGCTGGCGGATCATCCGCCGCACCTCCAGAATCTGTCCAGGATCCAGTCCGACGGTAGGTTCGTCGAGAATCACCACCTCCGGATTGCCCACCAGCGCCTGAGCCATACCCACCCGCTGCCGGTAACCTTTAGAAAGATTGCGGATCAGCCGCCTGCGCACTTCGCCAAGCCCTGTCAGCTCCGTTATTTCGTTCAGATGAGCAGCAATCCTGGAGCGTTTCACATCTTTTATTGCACACACAAATCGCAGATATTCATTTACTGTCATATCCGGGTAAAGCGGAGGAATTTCCGGTAAATACCCAATCCTGCGCTTGGCCTCCCGGGGATTATCTAGAATATCATATCCGTCCAGCAGCACCGTCCCCCTGCTGGCGGAGATATAGCCTGTTATGATATTCATGGTGGTCGTTTTTCCAGCGCCGTTCCGGCCCAGAAATCCCATTATTTCTCCTTTGCGGATCGTGAACGTGGCATCGTTCACAGCCAGCTTATCCCCGTATCGCTTTGTTACGTGCTGAATTTCAATCATGAGGCACTCTCCCTTCAGGCCATGCCGCCGGCGGATCGGCAGGGACATTATGGTATTGCAGGTATTTTCTCCGTCACAGTGCTGAGGATTATATCACAGTTCCAATAATTCTGTAAAACCCGTTCATGATTCATCTGCCTGTTCTGTTTTTATCCATGCTTGTTTCGGGGAAGCTCCGTAAGCCGCAGTGTTTCACAGCCTCCGTTTTGATGACGGACACTGTATCAGGCGAACAGTTTCTTGAGATTCAGCGCAGCCTGCTTCACCGCGTTTTTCTTCTCCCCCGCCAGAATCAGCTCATTCTGCGCATCCCGCAGGGTCATCCCCTCCCGGATCATTTCCTCCACCAGCTTCGCCTCGATGGATGCTACCCCCGCAGGCTCCTCCCCGGTTTTCTTCTCCGGAACATCCCGCAGGTCCAGCACCAGGCAGTACTCCCCCTTCTCCGTCCTGGGGTTGCCCTTCAGCTCCGCCAGAACCTCTTCCGGGCTTCCCCGCAGGGTCTTTTCGTGCATCTTGGTCAGGTCGCAGCTGACGCTCAGCCTCGCCTCCGGCAGCTCCTCCCCGATGGTCTCCACCAACTCGATCACCCGGAAAGGCGATTCATGCAGAATGGCCACCCGGCTTTTGTCCGCGATCTCCCGCTGTTTCTCCCGCAGGTCCTTCTTCTCCCTGGGAGGGAAACCGTAGAAGGAAAACTCCCGGCTGTCAAAGCCGGAAATGCTCAGCGCTGCAATTCCCGCGCAGCATCCTGGCACCGGCTGCACCTCGATTCCCCGGTCCGCGCAGGCCTTCACCAGCGCGTAACCCGGATCCGACACGCAGGGGGTTCCCGCGTCCGTCGTCAGGGCCACCGTCAGGTTCTCCGTCAGCATCTTCTCCGCCAGATACGTCCCCTTCGTTCCCTCGTTATGCTGGTGGCAGCTGGTCAGCGGCGTGTGGATTCCGTGCACCTGACAGAGCTTCGCCGTCACCCGTGTATCCTCCGCCGCGATCAGATCCGCCTCCCGCAGCGTCTCAACTCCCCTGGGTGAAAAATCCCCCAGGTTCCCGATAGGGGTAGCCACTACGAACAGCTTGGCCATAAATTCTCCTTCTCCTGACCGTTTTTCGGGAAGCCTTATTTCGGCAGATATACTGAAGCGCTGGCTCCCAGCGGCAGGTCCGCCGCCCCTTCCAGGGCCAGATGCACCCGGAACCAGGCGGCATTCTGCCGGGCAAAGCCCAGGGCGCTGATCTCCGTTACCCGGCCCTGCATCACCGTATCCTCATCCATATCCAGCACGACGGGGCAGACGGACCCGATCTGGATCTTTCCCAGATCCATCTCGTCCAGCTCGGCCACCACTTCCAGCCGATCCGTCCGGGAAACCCTGCACAGCAGCGCTCCCTTCCATACCTGCTGTCCCGGCTGAACCGCAACCGCCGTCAGCACCCCGTCGCAGGGGCTCGCGATCCCGTCCCCGGACTCCGGCTCCGCGTCCGCGCTCATCATTTCGAACATGGGTTCGTCCGCGGCCACCGTGTCCCCGGGCTTTACGTAAACCTTCAGGATTCTGCCGCCTCCGGTCACCGTCAGCGGATCCCGCCGGATCACCGTCCCGCTGCCCACCTTGTCGGCGGCGGCATAGTCATCCGTCCGGTACAGGCTCAGCGTCTCCCGGGTATTGAAGCTCCCCTCCCGGATCTCCACCGTGTAGTTTTCCCCCGTCACGGAGATCACGGTCCCGCTCCCCTCTTCCCGTCCCTCAGCCGTGGATCGGAAGTACAGCGTCTCCCCGATGTGCAGCTCCCGGTTTTTGCTCTTGTTGTAGGCGCTGCCCGCGCTGGCGTTGATCAGGTAGCCGTATTCATGCTCAATGGCTGCCAGGGCTCCGAAGCGGCTCATGGCTCCTTCCGCGTTTTCCCCTTCCCCGGCGAATACGGCAGTCACCGTTCCGGCTGCAGGCGCGCGAAGCGTCAGGGTGCGGGTCCTGAACAGGGTCTCCCCCTCGCTGACCCGGTCCCCCGCCTCCCAGTCAAAGGGCAGCAGCGTGCCGGAAAAAGGCGCCGTCACATTCTCGAAGGCGGCCGCCGCCACGGTTCCGCTGGCGATCACGTACTCGAACCGATCCAGCTTCGCCGCCGAAGCCCCGGTCAGCATTCCCACGGTCAGGGCCAGCAGAATCAGCAACGCAGTTTGCTTTTTCATTCTATTCATCGAAACGCCTCCTTCCGGCAAAAGGCCGTTCCCGCCTTCCTCTTCCCTTTCCATTCTTTCGGAAGCTTCCAGGGTGGGAAAATGCGGCCGCGGTTTTCATGAAAGCGGGCGGCTTCCCCGGATCCGGGCAGCATCCCGCCTATTCTACGCTCTTCAGGGCCTCCACCATATTCACCTTTCGCACCTTTCTGGTAATCATCAGCTGGATCAGGCAGGTAAAGGCAAAGGTAGCCAGGCTGCACAGCAGCACCGTCCTCAGGGATACATGGGGCACAAACACCATCTGGTCAAATTCGCACATTTTCAGAATCAGGCGCACCAGGATGATTCCCGGCGGAATCCCGGCTCCCACGCCGATCAGCGCGGTCAGGTTGTTTTCCCGGAACATGAGTCCCCGGATTTCCCGCTGATGGTAACCCAGCACCTTCAGGGTGGCGTATTCCCTCACCCGCTCCGTAAAGTTCAGCTGTCCCATATTGTAGCAGATCACGAAGGCCAGCCCCAGGGCCACCCCGCTCAGGATGGAGAAGGCCGATGTAGCGGATTCCAGGACACGCATGGTCTGGGTCCGCTGCTCTGACGGATATTTCAGCGATTCCGTCTCGTCCATGTCCTCCGCCCGGTTCACCGCATTTCCGCTGGGATTTTTCAGCAGCAGCGCCGTGGGCACGAAGTCTCCCTTCCTCAGCCGCTCCCAGGCGGTCCGGCTCAGATAAACCCCCTGCCCGATGGTAATATCCGTAACCCCCGCCACCAGGATCTCCAGGGTTTCCTCTTCCCCCGTCAGCCAGAGGGAAACCGTATCCCCGGGTTCGACCTCCATCTGCTCCGCCAGCTTCTCCGTCAGCAGGATTCCCTCCTCCGGCAGGGGCGCGGCGGTTCTTCCCGGCGCTATCGCCAGCAGCGTGGTATCCTCCGGCACCACCGTCATCAGCACCGTCTTAATCCTTTTCTCCGTCCGCAGGCTGGCGCTCATCTCCATAATGCCGTCCACCTGCTCCGCCTCCAGCCTGGCCCGGTAGCCCTCCAGGGTTCCCGCCTTCCCGGCCTTCAGCTGGACCCGAAGATCGTACCGCAGCGTCTCGGTGAAATACTGATCGATAAACCGTGGAATGGATTCCTGCAGCCCGAAGCTGCAGATGATCAGCATGTTGCAGAACAGCATGCCGATCATGGACATGAAGGTTCGCCCCTTGTTCCGGAAAAGATTCCGGATCACCATCTTGGTATTGAAGGAAAACCTGCTCCAGAGGAAGGGAATCCGCTCCAGCAGGATCCGCGCCCCCGCCCTGGGGGGCTTGGGCCGCAGCAGCTCCGCCGCGGTCTCCCGGGAGGCTCTCCCCTCATGGATCACGCAGATCAGCACCGCCAGGACCACCTCCGCCCCGGCCAGCCCCCAGGCGATGGGCGAGATGGGGGCGTAGCGCACCTCCGGCACCCGCAGGTTCACCGCCAGCATTTTCCACAGCACGGGCGGCAGGGTATATTTCGCTGAAAAAAGTCCCAGCCCGGACCCGAGGACCGAGGGAATCAGCGCATAGGCCAGATAATGTCTCCGGATGGCCCCGTTCCCGTAGCCCAGGGCCTTCAGCGTCCCCATCTGCAGCCGCTGGGTATCCATCAGGCGGGAGATGGTGGTCACCACCACCAGCGCCGCCACAAAATACGCCAGCACCGGGAACAGATAGCTCATGTTCCGGAACAGGGAAATGTAGTTTCTTCCCTGCAGCGTGCTCCCGTGGGTCTCCTGAGTCAGAATCACCGCTCCGGGCACGATCTCCCGGATCCGGTCCTCGATCTCCCGGGCGTCCGCTCCCTCCCGCAGGGACAGAACCAGCTGGTTACAGGGCAGCTCGGAAAAGGCCCTGGCATTCGTCAGCAGGAATCCGTAAGTTGCCGGATCCGGCGTCTGATCCTTCGTGGTAATCAGGTATTCCGGACTCAGCACAGTCCCGCGGATGAACAGTGTCCGCTCCAGGCCGGAAAACTGAATTTTGACCGTGTCCCCGGGAGAAAGCCCCTGGGCCCGGGCAAACTGTTCCTCCATCAGGCAGCCGCGTACGTCCTCCGGCAGGAGCATCTCCCCCTCCCGGAGGGTCGGAATGTTCAGCTTCATTTCACCCTCGATGCCGTGGATCACCGCGGTGACCTTGCCTTCCAGATCCAGGCAGTCCGCCGTCAGCGTGACCCTGGACTGCAGAACATCCACCCCATCCAGCGCGCGAATCCGGTACAGATCCTGCCGGGAGAAGCCCTCCCCGCTCACCCACATGTCGCTCAGCGCCGCTTCCCGCCACCATCCCTCGATGGTCGCGTCCTCCTGCCGCCAGTTGGCATCCAGCCCCGCGAACACCCAGGTTCCCAGCAGGCACAGCAGCATCATGGCGCCGAACTGCATGAAGTTCTGCCGCAGATCCCTCCCCAGCTTCCTCCGCAGCGCTCTCAGCCTTACCATTCAATGTCCTCCACTCTGGCTGGGTGCTCGTTCATCCTGACCTCCACCACGGAGCCGCTTCTCAGCCGGATCACACGGGTGGCCAGATCCGCGATGGCCGCGTTATGCGTAATGACGACCACCGTGGTATGGTATTCCCTGCACAGCCGGATCAGCAGCGCCAGCACCTGGGCGCTGGTCTGGGAGTCCAGGGCGCCTGTGGGCTCGTCGCAAAGCAGCAGCGCCGGATTCTTGCACAGTGCCCGGGCGATGGAAACCCGCTGCTGCTCCCCGCCGGAGAGCTGAGCGGGAAAGTTGTTCATCCGCTCCTCCAGGCCCACCTGGCGAAGCACCTCCCGTGGATCCAACGCCTTTTTGCAGACCTGCTGGGCCAGCTCCACGTTCTCCAGTGCGGTCAGATTGGGCATCAGGTTATAGAACTGGAACACGAATCCTACCGCGGTCCGCCTGTATTCTGTCAGCTGGCGCCCGTTCATCCGGGTGATTTCCTGTCCGTCCACCAGGATCGTGCCCGCTGTGGCCTGATCCATCCCCCCCAGCAGGTTCAGCACCGTGGTTTTCCCCGCCCCGCTGGGCCCCAGAACGACGCAGAATTCCCCTTTCCCGATCTGGAAATTCACATGGTCCGCCGCGTGGACCACCGAATCCCCCGCCGGGTAATCCCTGCAGACGTTTTCAAAGGAAATATAAGCTGACAACTCGTTTTTCCTCCTTAATACCGGTTCTCCTTCTTCCTCCCCGATTCCCCGTTCCCTGACGGAAACGGGGGTATTCCATTCCGGGAATCATCGCCTTCTCTAAGGCTCTGGCCCCCGAAATGCGCTGATTCATCGTTTCCCTATGCCTTTTCCAGAATTCGCAGCTTGGCGCTGCGGGCCCGGGGATTGCGCTCCGTTTCCTCCCGGGAGGGCTTAACCGCCCCGCCTCCCATCACGCGCCCGATCTGCTTCCTGCCGCAGGTGCAGATGGGTGCCTTCGGCGGGCAGATGCAGGGATTCTGCATCTTCTGAAAGCATCTCTTCACCAGCCGGTCCTCCAGGCTGTGGAAGGTGATAACGCAGAGTCTTCCCCCGGGCTTCAGGCACCCGGTCATCTCCCGAAGCGCCTCCTCCAGCGGGCCCAGCTCGTCGTTGACCGCGATCCGGATCGCCTGGAAGGTTCGCCTGGCCGGATGGCCTTCCTCCTTCCGCCGGACCGCCTTCGGAATGGCCGCATCGATCGCCTTCACAAGATCAAAGGTGGTCTCCATGGGCTTCTCCGCCCTGTGCTCACAGATGATCTTCGCAATCCTGGCTGCCCATTTCTCCTCCCCGTATTCCCGGATGATTTCTTCCAGCTCTTTTTCCGTCGCTTCGTTCAGCAGCTCCGCCGCGGTCCGTCCCTGGCTCTGATCCATCCGCATGTCCAGCGGCGCGTCCTCGTGATAGCTGAAACCCCGCTCCGGCGTATCCAGTTGGGGGCTCGAAACGCCAAGATCCAGCAGCGCCCCGTCCAGCGGCGGCGCGCCAGCCTCCTCCAGCAGCCGCTTCGCCTCATGGAAATTCCCATGGATCGCCCGGAATCCCGGATACCCCTTCAGCCGTTCCGTGGCGGCCCGGATGGCGTTCTCATCCCGGTCGATTCCGAAGAGCCGGGCGTCTCCGCCCGCCGCCTTCAGGATGGCTCCGCTGTGTCCCCCGCCGCCCAGGGTTCCGTCGCAGTAGACGCCCCCCGCCGCGGGCCGCAGCCATTCGATCACCTCCGCAAGCATCACCGGCTCATGCACAAATTCAGTCATCTGATCTTCCAATCCTCCAGGGGCTCCTGTCTCTTTATTTGTTCCGGAATCCGGCCCGCCGCCGGGATACTCATCCGTTCTCCGGCAGGTTCAGCTGCTGCCGGGCCACCAGTTCCGCGAAGAGCCCGTTCTTCGCCATCAATTCCTCATAGGTGCCGTCCTCGGCAATCTTTCCGCCGTCGATGACCAGAATCCTGTGGCAGCGCCGGATGGTGGAAAGCCGGTGGGCAATGATGATGCGGGTGCAGTTCATGCCGTCCAGGGCTTCGGATACCTTCTTCTGGGTAATGTTGTCCAGGGCGGAGGTCGCTTCATCAAAGATCAGGATCCGGGGCTTGGGAGCGATGGCCCGGGCGATCAGCAGCCGCTGCCGCTGTCCCCCGGAGATGGTGCCGCCCCCTTCCTGCAGCACGGTGTTCATCCCCATGGGCATCTCCCGGATGTCCTCCGCGATGCCGGCGATCTCCGCCGCCTCCCAGGCATCCTGCAGCTTCAGGGTGGGCGCGGAGATCACGATATTATCGAAAATGCTCCCGGAAAAAACCTTTCCGTCCTGCATCACCGTGCCGATATGCCGCCGCAGGGACCGGACGTCCAGCTGCTGCAGATCCCGCCGGTCGTAGTTGATCACGCCCCGCTGAGGCTTCTCAAAGCCCAGCAGCAGCCGGACCAGCGTGGACTTGCCGCATCCGCTGCGCCCGACGATGGCCACATACTGCCTGGCCGGAATGGTCAGAGAGAAGTCCTCGAAGATGGGCTTGCTCTCCGGATCGTATCCGAAGGTCATGTGGGAAATCTCGATATTGCCGGACAGGCGGGTCACGGTCTCCTTGTCCTCCGAGGTCTCCGGCTGCGCCTCCAGCAGGGGCTTGATCAACCCGATGATCGGCCGTACGGAGGCCGCGGACAGGGCCATGGACGCCAGTGCCGAAAAAGCGGAGGAAATGTACGCGTAGGAGGAATTGAAGGCGTAGTAATCCGCAACGGATACGCCGCTGCGCACGGATACATAATACATCACGGCGGTTCCGATCATGGTGATGGCCGTGGTGAGCACCGTGGACAGCCAGATGATGGCCGGGGGATTATAGGTCATTTCCGCGCTGCGGGTATAGATCTTGGACCACTTGATGAAGGCCCGGTTTTCGGATCCGCTGAGGCGGATCTTCTGGATGCCCCGGATCAGGGAGAACACAAGGCCCCGCTCCTGGGCCGTAATGGGCATCTTCTCCGTCTCGATGCGCATCTGCACCAGCGCGGAGACCAGGCTGACCGCCACCGTGGCCAGGGTCACCAGCAGGCTGGGCCAGACCAGGGAGGGGGCAAAGGTGAAGATCTGTCCCAGGTAGATCAGGGAAAAGATCCCGGTCACCGCGGTGGAAAACAGGGAATCCACCAGCAGGGAGCACAGGGAGTCCATGTAGGAAATATACTGGTTCAGTTCGCCCACCGAGTAATTCTTAAAGAAGGAGGCGGGCAGGGACAGCAGCCGCATCATGGTGGCGGCGCTGACATTGATGCTCAGCTTGTACTGGATCCGGCTGAGCAGCAGGGCCCGGATAACCTGCAGCACCGCGGTTCCCAGCGTGACGAACAGCAGAAAGCTCATCACCGCGAACAGCAGCTGATAGCTTCCCGAGGCCACCACCGTTCCCATCAGAATCTGATTCAGCCGAGGCACCAGCAGCCCGACCAGGGTGATGGCCAGGGCCGCGGCCCCGAAGCTGAGCAGGTCCTGGATCGTCAGGCAGCCCGCCATATAGCGCAGCAGATCCCTGATCTCCAGCTTCCGCATGGGCAGCGGATGATAGAAGCAGAGGGCTTCCTCGCTGATGCGCTTCTCCTCCGCCTGGGTAATCCGGATCTTCTCCCCCGTCCGGGGATCCGTATAGGCATATCCTCCCATATCCGCGGGCACTACGGTGATCACGATGCCCTCCTCCCGGAGGCTGGTAATCATGGCGCCCATGGCGTCCCGATGCCATCCGGGGGTCAGCCGGATCTCCCGGTACAGAATGCCCGTGCCGGACAGCAGATAGTCCAGCCGGTCCTGCAGGCCGCTGATGCCCGCGGGCACTTCCTTCTCCTTCACCCCAAGATGGCGCAGCAGCGCGGAGATGGCGTCGGAAACGTCCGCCTCCTCCCGGAGAAAGCTGCCCATGCGCCGGCCGGTGACAGCGCGGGAAATGTTTTCGAAGGAATCGGTCAGCAGCTCCCGCTCCCGTTTCTTCTGATATTCAATTTGTTCGTCAAACCAGCCCATCCGCTGTCACCTCCTTTACTCGCTGGTCACCAGGCTGGCATACATGCCGCCCCGGGCAAAAAGCTCCTCGTGGGTTCCCTGCTCCACCACCCGGCCCTTATCCAGGACGATGATCTGATCGCAGTCCCGGATCGTGGACAGCCGGTGGGCGATGATGATGCAGGTAATTCCCCGGTCGTTAATGGATTTGATTACCTCATGCTCTGTCTGGGCATCCAGGGCGGATGTGGCCTCGTCCATGATGCAGATGGTGGGATCCCGGGACAGGGCCCTGGCAATCTCGATGCGCTGCCGCTGTCCGCCGGACAGATCCCGTCCCCCGTCCAGCAGCTTATGGGAGAAGCCCCCTTCCCGCTGGACGATATCGTCATAGATGCCCGCGTCCCGGGCCGCCAGGGTCACCTCAAAATCCTCGATGGAGTCATCCCACATGCGGATATTCTCCGAGATGGTATCCTCGAAGAGGGTCACCTCCTGGTCGATGACGCTGACGGAGCCGGTGAATACGTGGCGGTCAATCTGGCTGAGGGGCACCCCGTCGAAGGTCACCGTGCCGCTCCAGGGCTGATACAGGCCGGAAATCAGCCTGGCCAGGGTGGACTTTCCGCATCCGGTCCGGCCCACGAAGGCAATCCGCTGGCCGGGCTTCACCGTCATGGAGAAATCCGTGATCTGGGGCTTGCCCAGCCGGGAATATCCGAAGGTCACATTTTTCAGCTCAATGGCGCCGGAAAGCTTCCGGTATTCCTCTTTCTTCTCCCGGGGGGCAAAGCAGGCATCCTCCCGGTAGCTCATCACGTCGTCCACCCGCTCCATCTGGGTCACCATTTCCTGCAGGGACTGGCCGGCGGAAATCAGCGCGCCGGCCGGGGCCATAAAGGAGGCAAGGAAGGACTGGAAGGCCATGACCATACCGATGGTAAACCGGCCGTGCAGCACCAGCATCACCCCCAGCCCCGCCACCGCCAGGTTGGCAATCCCGGAAATCACGGTGGGCAGGCTTCCCAGGAACAGGTTCAGCCGGGTATACCGGACGGCCTGGGTGTTGACGCTGGCCTGATAGCCGGACCACCGGCCGAAGAAGCCGTTCTCCGCGCCGCTGGACTTGATGGTTTCGATCATGGAGATGCCGGACATGGTGGTGGAGGACAGCTTGGCCGCGTCCCGCTGCTGAACCCGGGTAATATTCACCCTTTTGGCGGTGATCAGCGCGGAGACCCCCATGTTCAGGAAGATGGCCCCCACGCCGGTGAGGCTCAGCAGGGGGGAATAGCGAATCATGATGACCAGATAGAAGACCATCATCAGCCCCTGCAGGGCCAGGGGCGCGAAGGTATTCACCAGGGTACCGGCGATGGAAGCGTTTGTAGCCTGCCGGTCCGCGATATCCCCGGACAGCCGCTGAGTAAAGAACTGCATGGGCAGCCGCAGCACCTTCCACAGGTAGCTGGCGCTGCCGTAGGCCGCCATCTTGCCCTGAATCCGCAGGCTGTAAACCGCGGCGATCCAGCTAACGATGATGTTCACCAGAATCAGTCCGCAGAAGATGAGCATAAAGGGAATCAGCCACTCCGGATTCCGCCCCGTCAGCAGCCGGTCCAGGAAGGTTCTGCTCATGGCCGGGTTGATCAGGGACAGGAGGGAGGCGATGGTGGTGGTCAGCACCACGAAGGCCACCGCGACGGAGGAGCCCTTCAGCCGTTCCTTCGCGTAGGAGAACACGGACTTGGGCTTTCCCTCGGGCTGGAAGCCTTCCCCGGGCTCTATGGTCATGCAGACGCCGGTAAACTCCCGGTCAAATTCCTCCCACTCCACCGTGACCCGGCCCCGGGCGGGATCGTTGATCACGGCCTTTTTCCTCTGAAAGCCGCAGAGCACTACGAAGTGGTTGAATCCCCAGTGGATGATGCAGGGAAAGGGGCCCTCCTCCAGGAGATCCTCCGGCTCCAGCCGCCAGGCGCTGGCGGTCATGCCGTAGCTCCGGGCCGCCAGAATGATATTCTTGGCGCTGGCGCCGTCCATGGAGACCCCGCAGTCCACCCGGGCCTGCTCCAGGGGAATCCATTTCCGGTAGTAGTGCATGATCATGGTCAGCGAGGCGGCGCCGCACTCCAGGGCCTCCATCTGCATGACGACGGGCACCCGGGCCACGCCCTTCTTCAAAGGTTCCGGTACTTTTTTCGACATGGTCTTCTATCCCTTCTGCCGGACCGGCGGGATCGCCTGTCCCCCGCCGGATTCTTTTCCTCCGTGTTCCCCGATCCGGAACGGAATGTCCGCGGATAAGGAGCGTCCGGGAAAAAGCTGAGGAAATGCTGAATAATTGCCCCGTCCCCTTATTGCTGCAGGAGCAGGGAAATGGGCTGAAGGCTCTCGGTGATCACCGTGCCCGCATGCACCCCCTCCAGGCTTTCCAGCCCGGAGTCGGACTCCGCCAGCGGAATCCGGACCACCACATCCCCGGCCTGAAGCCTGCCCGCTACCCGGACAAAGGGATTCATCTCCTCCGTAACCACGATCATTTCCGCGTCCGTTTCCCGGTCGGACAGCCGGTAGCTGGCGCCGTCCACCTGAACCGTTCCGCTGGCCATGACCGCCTCCAGGCTGTCATAGGGCACGTAAACCGAGGCCCCACCGTTTTCGCCGGACACCGCCACGGACTTGCTGGTTTCAATGCGGCCGAAAATGCTCCACAGGATTCCCCCGATCAGCAGCAGAATCACCGCCCCCATCACCAGCCAGACGCCGGCTGAGGTCACCTTCAGATAGTCATTCAGCGACTCCGGCGATTCGATCGCCTCCAGGCTCCGCTCACGAAAAAGCTTGACCTTTCCCTGTTCCTGTTCCATCGATCCCATCCTCCAGCCTGATGATCATTTTCCCGTGAATGTGTTGATTTATTACCTTCCTTCAGGCGATGACCGCCGAAGTCCGTTTATTCCGCGCTTCCCTGTCCGCCGCTGCAGGCCAGCGTAAACCGGCGGTCTTCCGCTATCATGCCGGTCAGCCTGCCGCCCTTGCCGCATCCCGTATCGATGCAGATGACGCCTTTTTCCGGCAGGGGCAGCGTCTCCCCGTAGGGCAGTTCCTCCGTCCGCTCCCGGTCCCCCGCAAACCAGGTGGGCTTTTCCAGCGCGATATGCCCCGTCACCGTCAGCATCCCCGCGTAGCCGTTTTCCGGCACGATATCATGATCGTGCACCAGGGTCTGCATATCATTGGCTTCCGCCGGCTCCACCTTCACCCCCGCGTGCGCGCACTGAAAATCCGCTTCCCGATAATACAGCACGCAATGGGTCCGGAGGAAATCCCGGCTGTCCTCCATCCTGGCCCCGTGGCGGGCAAAGGATTCCGCCGCGGCGCCCCGCCCCACCCGGTTCCACATCCGTTTTTCAAAGAAAGACAGCTTTTCCCGCAGCAGGTAGTCCTCGTGGTTTCCCCTGAGCAGCACAAACCGCTCGCCGAAGGCCTCCGCCAGCCGCTGCACCTCCAGGAACACCTCATAGCTGTCCGGTCCCCGGTCGAACAGGTCGCCCAGCAGGATCAGCCGGTCCTTCCCGGGGTCCGGCTTCATCCGTTCCAGCAGATCCATCAGTTCCCGATGGCATCCGTGGATATCCCCAATGAGGCAGGATCTCATCCTTCTTCTCCGTCCTTTCTCCCTTTCCCTTCCGGAAACATTTCCTGAAAAAAGGCCGTCCATATCACAGTAATTATATCATTTCGCAAAGCTTCCCGCAATGCTTCCCATTGAACCTGTCCCCCGCAGGGCTTTGTACAGAGAAAAAGTTTCAAAAAAATAATGACTGCCATACGAACAGGCGTCAGGCGCTGAGGCCGGACGAATTCAAATGGCAGTGTGATGACAACTGGAACTATCAGAAGGACAGCGTGAATAGAGTTGTAAAGGTTTATATGTGCAGCGGCATGCTGGTTGATCAGTACTCCTACTGATGCTTGGGTCCCCAAAGCCCTGAAAACCTGCAGCGACCGAAAATGAGGTCTCTGTTTTTTCACAGGTATCCGGACCGTTATGGCAGGCTGACCTTTATCTTCATCTTCGCAGCTTTTTCGCTATCATGTTTACACTGTGCATATAAACCAATCAGCGTTCCGGTAAACCCTTTTCCTGCGTCATTTTCAGAAAACGGCGGCACGATGGTCATTTTACAGCAGGTATCGCCCTTAAAAGCATAGGATAGTAAATACGCTCCTTTGGACGCGGTTATTTTCAGAAGAACCGTTCCGTCTTCAGCCGGAATGCGGATTGGCTGAAACACTCCGCCCCGTCGTTGGACCGAAAGCCAGTTTTTGCTGTTTTCCCTCCGTTTGCAGAAGGTATAATATCCATAGTCAGCGATGAAAATCGTAAGCCCAGCTTCGCTTCCGTCGCAGACAGGATCGAAATCCATTTCCGCTTCCACCGTGCAGTTCTCGTCCATTTGACGGAGCGCCAGGAAAGTGGGGCGGCCCAAGGGATCGGATAAATGGTCTCCGGAGGGGGTCAGCTGCAGTATATCCCCCTGAAAATCATAGTTTTCCCACCTTGGTTTCCGCAGGAACAGCCATTGCGGCTGGCAATAGTTATAATCCGCCTGCCAGGAATCCGTCTGCTTTTGCGGCTCCCATAAGGGGCCATCGCATAGAATGTGGGACGCCCCGTCCCCAATCACCGGCCATTCGTTTTCCCAGCTTACCGGAAGCAGAAAGGTTTCCCTGCCCAGATGGGAATACCAGCCCTCATCCGGACGGGTGGCCAGATGGATGATCCACCATCTGCCGTTCTGATCCTCCACCAGATCACCGTGGCCGCTGCCGGCAACGCCGGTATTTTCCGCATATCGGTTGGTGAGAATCGGCCTGCCGCAGGATTCATAAGGCCCGAAAACGCTCCGGCTCCGCGCGGCGGTAATCATATGATGGAAGCGGGTGCCGCCTTCCGCGGCCAGCAAGTAATACCAGGAACCAATATGATACACGTGCGGCGCTTCCAGGTATTGGGGCCTGTCCTCGCTCATGCCGTGCCAGATGACCCGGGCAGGCGAAAGAAGCTCGCCGGTAAACGGATTGATCTCTGCAAGAGAGATGGCTTCCAGGTCATCCTCCCCCCGCTGGTTGGTGCAGTAATAGACCCGGCCTTCATCAAACAGGAGGGAGGGATCAATGCCGGACATACCCGCTTTCACGGGATCAGACCAGCCTGCGGCAGGGTCTTGGGAATGGATGATGAAGTTGCCAAAGCCCTGGAACGTGGCGGTCACAAAAAACATTCCTTCATGATAACGGATTGTGGGAGCCCACATGCCCTGCCCGGCCGCGGCGTTTTCATAGGGCAGCTGATCATCCCGGTTGATGCAGTTGCCGATTTGCCGCCAGTTCACCAGATCGGTGCTGCGGTAAACGGGAATCCCGGGAAAATACTCAAATGAACTCGTGACCAGATAATAGTCCTTTCCCGCCCGGCAAATGCTGGGATCAGGATTAAAGCCACGGATGATAGGATTTTCGTAAAGCATGAATGCTCCTTTTATTCAAATGGCACTGTTTCTATATCTGTTTCTCTCCGCAGACGCAGGCACAATTCGTCATCGGACAATTGAACGGTACGGTGGGTTTGCAGCACTACCCTGTTTTCTTCCGGCGGAGTCAGAAATCGTTTTTCCCAGTCATAGAGCATTTCACCATCGCCCTGCACCCGGAGCCAGCCCCGTACATTTTCCAGTACTTGAGCTGTCAGGCCTACGCCAACAAAGCAGTCGTTGTCATAGATGTGAGCGAAGCGGCCCGACACCGCCCGCATGGAAGCCAGCGCTTCCCGCGCCGCCGTCAGAGCTTTATCCGTCCACAAATACGCCTGCAAAAGCTGATTGTTCATCGTGTGAACGCAGGCCTGGCAGAAAGCGTACAGCCCCAAGCATCCCATTTCATGGATGGTGCCGGACAGCAGCAGGTTCTCCCTGACCCGGTCCGCTGCTTCCTCTGGCAGGTCCTCCATGACATGGCGGCATTGTTTGTTGTACGCCCGCCAGGCAGGCACACCTTTTTCCGCGATCCGTCCAAGGATATTCACCTGAGCGCGGAAGGAAGCGTCTCCTGCTGCCCAGCACAAGGATGGAACCGCTTTATCCGTTTCACCTCTCATCAAAGCACGAGCCAGTGCGCGAAGAGGAAAATGATAGAACTGATCACCAGCCCGGTCGTCCGGATACGGGCCATATGAAACCGCAGCTTCCCCGTATTCCAGGAGAAGAGGAGCCACGGCTTGACTGCCGAAATAGGTTTGGGCAAACTCGCGGGCTGCCTTGACCGGATCGCAGTGTCCATCTGTCCACAGGCGGCGCACAATATCGAGCATGAAGGTATGGGGCTTCACCGAGCCCACGTTGATATTCCACAGAGTGTCTCCGTTCCTGGTCAGCACCTGTTCCAACTCCGCTGTGATTTCCCGGGGCGGAATCTGCAGCGGCGTGATATGGTTGGCTGCCTGAAGGTCATAAAAGCTAATATGATAATAGATTCCGTTTTCTCCAGGCTCGTTTCTGTCGGGCATGGCGTCGGTGCGGGGATTGTGGTTGCCCTGGCGGCGGGACACCATTTTGCCGAAGCCATTGTCACCCCAAATCTTGATAACCTCGGAGGGAATTTGCAAATAACCCTGGCGGTACAGGCTCATCATCTCGCCATACAGGTTGGTGGAGAAATGTGCATCTGGGTTCTTTTCACGCACAATTTCCATCTGTCGCAGCATGATTTTTGAGATCATTTCGCCGCGTTTTTCATCAGTATCAAAGTCAGCGTCGTCGTGCCAGAAGGCTTTATCGCCCTGGCCTCTAAAACCGATGGTCCAGACCACCCGCCTGCCCGCGTAATACTCCGCCGCTTCCCGCCACAAGCCTTCAAACAAATCGGGATACAGCGTATAGGACGGCTGCAGATCAGGATACAATCTGCCAAACATCCGGGCGCCCAGCACCTCCGTGTGGTGCTGGGTAATCCACAGACCCATATCCAGCGCCAGATCGTTCAGCACATGGCCATCGTATTCCCTGTCCGTGCCCGCAATGACCATGTTGCCGCCACAGCGCAGGATCGTTTCAAACAGCCGTTTCCACACCGCGGCTCTTCTGGCTTCCTCCTGGTGCCAGCCAGTGAACAGCACTTCGTCATTGACAAACCAGCAGCGGTAACGCACGGCGCAGGAAGGAGATTCCCAGGCTGAACAGGGAACTGCGGCAACCCCCTGTTTCTTTGGCTTCACCCCCATCCACCAATCCAGGGGACGGATCCCCAGGATCCGTTCGCTCACAGACAGAAGAGCGTACATCGCTCCCAAATCGTCCCCGCAGGTGAGCAGAATTTCCCGGGGCGTGACCTTTGCCTGATATCGTTCTTTCCCCACGGATGCGTCCAGAACTGCCCGGATCACATTGCGTTCACCTGTTTCCATCAGCGTATCGCGCATGTCGCGCTTTAGCAGCTCCACTCCGCTTTGAATGGCAGGAATGGTTTCATCCGCAAGAATAACGGTGGATCGAGAAAAAACAAAATTTTCCATGGTCCTTCCTCCCCTTTGCCAGTCCATATTCTTTTAGTTCCGGTGAGCGCGGAGCTACCGCAGCGTGCAAATGCGGCTGCTCAGAAACGAAATAACGCATAGCTTTCTGTTCAATATGAAGAACTTTCAGCATACCATACGGCTGGATTCAGGCCTTCTGCTTCTGCGATGATTTGAAATCCTTCTTTTCCGGTACGCCGGAACACTACCGACGCCTTCCCATGCCAAGCTGGCACGGAAGCGGAGGAATAAGGCGTGGTTTCCATCAAATTGCTGTTCTCCGTTGCCAGAATTACCGCGTTTCCTTCTGCCCTGAAAGAAACGCGCCTTTCATCCCGAATGCAGAGATTTCCCCCGAAATCCACGATACTGGCCGTCAGCAGCATTTCTTCCCCCGGCTGAACGGTTTCCGGATCGCGGGCGGAAAACACCAAATGATCAGAAATACCAGGCGTATACAGGGCATGACTGCACACGCACTCTTTTCCCATATAGCCCCTGACTTCGATTTTTCCGGGAACCCAGGGTACGAAGCCTGTGATATAGCCTTCCCGCTTTTCTTTCGGCAAGTCAGGGTAAAGCACCCGTCCTCCTACGTGTATTTCCACCCTCTCACAGTTGGTAGCAATCAAATAGGGCAGCACGCCCTGATGCAGCTTTGGGAAATCCCATATGCCTTCAAAGGGCGGATTGGCCCAGTGAGCCTTTGTAAATTCATCCCCCAGCTCATTATCCAGAACGGAAAGATACACCATTGGTTCCTTAGTCCATCGGGATTTTAAAATATACCATGAAACGCGCGGCGTGCCGTCCATGCGAAGCAGGCTGCCCGTCCAGCCCTTGCTGGGCCAGCCCATGGATTCGCCCAGATAATCATAGCCCGTCCATACATAGCTTCCGATCACATAGGGATACTTTTCCGGAATGAAGGAGGGAATGCATTCCGTGTAATTCTGCATGCTGGCCTCGTTTCCGACGAAAAAGGGATATGCTTCCGTGCTGAGAATGGGTTTTCCGGGAATGCGCCGATGAATGATTTCAAACCACTGCTCCTGATAATTGCAGCTGATCACATCCACATGCTCGGCAATGGCCGCGATGCAATCCAGACGTTCTTCCATTTTGTCGATTTCCCGGTTGTCCACTTCATCCACCAGCTTTTGAATATCCTTCACAGCGCTGAAATCGATCTTTTTCCCAGGCCTCTTAAAGTGAGGATTCATGGCGTAGCTCACCGGACGGGTGGGCTCCTTCAGGTGAACGAAATCCGTCAGCATGGAAAGGGTATCCACCATGGACTGCTGTCCCTGGTTTTCTACCTCGTTGCCCACGCCCCAGATAATCACGCTGGGCCGGTTCCGATCCCGCAGCAGCATGGCCTCCAGATCGTGCTGCCAGTCCTGAGCAAAATATCTGCCGTACAAGCCGCTGCGCCATTTATCAAAGGCTTCTTCGTACACATAAAAGCCCATTTCATCGCAAAGATCCAGCATTTCATTACTGTGCATATGATGGGCCAGGCGTAGAGCATTGCATCCCATTTCCTTGAGCTTCTTCAGCCGGTCCCGCCACATTTCTTTGGTGGCGGCGATGCCCCTGCAGCCCATATCCTGGTGAAGGCACACGCCTCGCAGCTTGACGGGGATGCCGTTGACAGTCAAGCCTTTTTCAGCGCTGATTTCCACGGTACGGATTCCGATGTGCAGGGAAAGCGCGTCTCCATTTTCCAATGCAAGGGAAAGCGTATACAGGCAGGGCGATTCAGCCGACCAGAAAACAGGCCTGATGACCCTCAGCGTGATTTCTCCGCAGCCGCAGGCTTCATCCGTCAAACCTTTATCCGGAGCAAACAGGGATGCTTTCACCGGAAAAGATGTACCAGTCTGTATATGAAGGACGGCCTGACCGTTTTGGATGATAGAATGCACAAGAATACTCTTTTCATCCAGATACGTTTGATCCGTTTCGATCCATTGCACGGGACGGTAAATGCCGCAGCCGGAATACCAGCGGTCGGCGGGCTCCCGGGTGTTATCAACTCGCACCAGGATATGGTTTTCGCCGGTCTGCGTCAGATTGGTCACATCCAGGCGGAAGGGAGTATAACCATAGCGCTGCCCTCCGGCTTTAATTCCATTGACCAATACCTCAGCGCACTCAAATACGCCGCCAAAGTCAAGGAAATAGCGTCTGTCCGCCCTCTTTTCTGCAACGCAGACAGTCCGCTCATACCAGCCAATTTCCTTTCGATGGAAATAGCCCTGGGCCATATTGAGCGGCGCATCCTGAGAAACAGGGCTCGTAACTGCCCAATCATGGGGAATATGAACCGGATGAAAAGCTTCCCGGGCCGGGAGCTCCATGCCCAGGGCAAAAAGCCAGCCATCCTTCAGATTTAAAACGGTACGATGCATTGTCGGTCTCCTTGCCTTTATTCCTGTGTTCCTTGCTGTCGATACTGTTGCGGCGTGCAGCCGGTATAAGATTTGAAACGGCGGTTGAAGGCTGAAATATCATAATAGCCGCATTCAGTGGCAATGTCCTTGACGGGCATTTCGGTGTGCCCCAGCAAATGCTGAGCACGGTGCATCCGGGCATGGGTGATGCACTCCAGCGGCGTTTCCTGATAAACGCGCTTAAAATCCACAGAAAGTCTCGAATCACTCATACCCACTTCTTCCGCGATGCTGGCTACGGTGAGCCCCGGCTCAGAAAATCGACGCTGAATCAGGTTATAGGCATTTCTGACCGGCTTCGGGATTTCCTCTGTTTCTGTTTTGCTTTGCAGGGTAACGATCTTCCGGCATACCTGCTTCAGCATTGCATCCAGTTCATCCACGGAAAGGCATCGGCTCAGGCGGAACAGATCGTATAGCTCTTCTTCGTTTACGCCGCTTTGCCGGGCCTCCGCGCTGACGGCGGTAATGATTTCGCTGTACATGCACCGGAAGCCGAACAGGGAGGATCTGGTGTCGTGCATGGCCTGAGATACCTCGGCAAGCGCCTTTTCCACCCGGACTTCATCGCCCTTTCGCAGGGCCTGGCGCAGATGATCCACAGCCTGCCGGTTATAATCTGCCTCCAGGGTTTGATTTTCACCCAGCTCCTCAAAATAAATTGGCGCTGTGTTGCCCTTCACAAAGCGCATTTCAAACGCGTTTTCCGCTTCCAGATAGGCCCGCTGTCCCTCCGTCCACGCGCGGTGAAAGCCGCTGACCCCCATGATCATGGATGCGCTGCATGCTTTCAGCCCGGCAAACTTGCCTTCCAGGAACGCCCGAAGCCTCCCTTCCTCGTTGGCAAAGGCCAGCAGGATCAAATGATTCTCCGCTGATACGGGGATCAGGGATGCGCCGCTGACATGTTCGTCAAACAGCCGGTCGATTTTATCCACCGTCAGCTCATAGGAGGATTCGGCGGCCTTGGCCACGATTGCGACAGCAAAGAACCGGGTGTCGACATTGACGGACACCTGCTCGGCCATCTGCAAAAAGGCGTCCTCATCCTGGAAGGTGCCCAGCAGAAAACGTCGCACGAATTCGCCCCGCTGCACGTCCGCCATGTTTTCCAGCCTTGTTGTCATGGACGCGTTTTCATCGATCAGCCGCTGGATGCCGTCCCGGATTTCCAGCAGCTCGTTGCCGGTGGGCTCGTGATCAGCCAGCATGGAATGTACAAGCTTTATGCCCCGCATCCTGGACTGGACAAAGCGGGTGATCAGCAGCATCGCAACCGCCGCCGCAAAGGCGGATACCAGCACCAGCGCCTTGACCGACCCGCTGAGGGCCACGGCAAATTCTTCATCCGACACCAAAGCGGCGCAGCTCAACCGGCTGCTGCCGTTTTCGGTTAGAATATGGTATTGTTTTCCGCCGTAGCGCAGCGCTGTCTGACCGGCATCCGCCGCCTGGAGCAGCGCTTCGCCGGGAATTCCGGATCGATTCTGTCCCGTGATGATCTGACCTTGATGCAGGAACACCACGTCTGCGTCCTTGAGGCCAAAGCTTTCGTACCATTTCGCAAACTGATCGGTTTCCACCAGGTACATGACTGTGCCAACTCTGGCCCCGCCCGGGTAGCTGAGGGGCACCAGGATCGAGACTACGCTGTGGATGCCCGTATCGCTGCGCACAGCATAACCCTGCACGCGCTTTTCCGGCCAGATCGTTAAAAATGCTGTTTTTTCCAGGGCATTCTGCAATTCCTCCGGGGAAACGTCTTCCAGGTTCAATGCCTGTCCAACAAAGCGATCCATGCTGAAAAAGCTGGTGGAGGAGTACACATAATCGTCTCCTGAAAAATGAATAAAGATTTCGTCAAAGGTGTCGTTCACTGCCCGGTATGAAGCCAGCTTGCCTGAAAAACGGGATGCTTTCACGGGATCGTCAGCGTATCGTACAGGCGTAATATCGTTGTTGGTCATTTGCCCGGCAATGGAAATCAGGGTGGAAACCAGTTGATCCTGGGCATCCTGCACCAGATGCAGATCAGCCTGGTAGCGGTTCAGAAGGATCTGGGAATGGAACCTGGAAAAAGAACGGTAGGCAAAGAATATCATCACCATCATCACCAGCAGCAGAATCACCAGATAGGATGCAAAATACTGATACTGCAATTTGCTGAATCGATGTTTTTCTTTCATTTCTCTACCCCTCCCCCGTCCATACAGCATGACCAGTTTCTCTCCGGGTTTTTCCATGGGTTCGTCATTTTTTGCCCGAATCCGCGCGCTCTCCATTGAGGGATTATACACAAAAGAATTGTCCACAGCAAAACGCAGATGAGGAAATACTTCCATTTTGCCGACGATCTGGCCTCTGCAGCTGAGCATCAGGCATATATGTTTCCCGCTGGAAAACAGGTATAAATCATCTTCAGGGCCGTATCTCCTCAGTCCGGCTGTGCTCGCGCCCGTGTTTTTTCACATAATCCGCAGCATTTTCCCCGGCTTCTGTTCCTGCTTCGTTATAGGCCGCCTGATAATAATGAAAGGCGTCCTTCATCAGGCCCCGGTCCCGCATGGTGGAAAACAATCTGGATACCATGGTTACACGGTCATTTGTTTTGGCAATTTCCTCCTGCCATTCCATCATGGGCTCATACCGGGCAAAGCTGCCCTCCACGTTGCACTGCCCGATGCGAACCAGAAACAGCCGTTCCACGCCCGCCTCAAGCATAGCGCCGAGCATCCGGTTAAAGCCCTGCAAATAGGCTTCCTTCTCCGTTCCGGCGTCCCCATCGGATTCGCCCTGGCACCAGAGGACAAAGGTATGGCGGATCCGGTATTCATTTTGGTTCAGCCAGTTCCCTGCAGCTACCACCCGATTCAGCGCGTCAGTGAGGTAGACTGTGCCCGGCTGCCATTCAGCCATTACGCTGCCGCCCTTGGAAGCGGATACACCTACCACCGGTATATGCGTTCCCGCACTATAAGCATTCACAAAGGCGGACACCATGGAACCGGTTTTCAGGTTTTCATGGATGCCATCGGGATTATTTTCATAAATTCCAAACGGTTCTGTGATAGGAAACAGCCGACCGGGGGCGGAAACAGCCCGGTATTCCCACCCCGCTCCGGGAAGGACCGCAGGAGCCCTTTCCGGAAACCGCTCGCAGAAAATGCCCCGTCCCGCCATATTGGATTGGCCCGCGAACAAGAATAGATCGACTGTCGTCTGCACCGTTTTGACCTCCAAACAAGCATGGATGCACCCTGCCCGGATAAAGGGTCAGGGTGCGGGAAATCTTTTTCCATTTTACAACAACTGGGCAAATCTGTCCTGGGGAAGTTTTACTGATTGGCTTCTACGTACCGGTCATAGGCGGTCTGGTACAGGTTCATATAGTCGCTCAGACGCAGGCTGTTCAAGGTGTTCATGTAGGTATTCCAGCCATCATCGGTCACGCCCTTCACGATGAAGTTGGACAGGGATTCATTGGCGTACTTGTGGATTTCAGCAAAGAGCAGATCCTTTTCTGTAGACTCCTCCACGGTCAGAGAGATCAGACGGGAAAGGATGTTCCAGCTGTTCTTTTCGATAACGCCCGCTTCCTCGTAAGCCTTGCAGTATTCGGTCTTCTCAATGCGGTGAGAAGCCATCACAACCTTGGAGAAGTATTCATCGCCGGAGCAATACATCATAGAGGACTGCCCGGGCACGGTGCGGGTGCCGTCGCTCATGGGCACCAGCTCCACCATATTATCGTCGTTATAGAACCAGAATTCACCCTTGGCGCCATTGTAGCCCGAGATCATGTTTTCCCAAGCAAACTGGGTATCCAGCCACTTGGCGGCAGCTTCCACATCCTTGCAGCCCGCGGTGATGGCCGCTCCAAAGGAGGGGATTTCCAGATAGCGCTGCAGGCGGGCATGGTAACCATCGGCGGAGAAGGGGATCACGCAGGTATACTGGGTATAGATGGCTTCGTCGGTGCCCATGGCGGACATGCGCCAGCGCCAGGTGACGCCGACATTCCCCGCGTTGATTTTTGCTTCGGCGGCATTGGAATCCTGGGAAACAGCTTCCACGTCGATCAGACCTTCATTGTACCACCGGGAGATGGTTTCCAGTGCGGGGCGCAGGCCTTCAGCGGTCAAAGGAGAATAAACCCTGCCTTCATCGTCCAGAGCGATGTCGATATCATTGTAGGCTACGCCCCAGAAGTTCATAAGATGGGCAATGCCGTCCACCAGGTTGCGCAGGGTGCCGCCCATGGGAATTTCGTTGGAAGGATTGCCGTCGCCGTCGGCATCCTGATCCCGGAAGGCGATGAGGACTTTTTCAAATTCTTCCACGGTAGTGGGAACGCTGAGGCCCAGGTTGTCCAGCCAGACCTTGTTGATGAACAGGTGGCTGTCCGTGTTTATGTTCTGGGGAATCAGCCAGCCGATCTGATAGGTCTTGCCGTTGGAGGATTTCAGGCTCTGTGCCAGAGCGGGGTCAGCATCCAGGTACGCCTTGTAGTTGGGCATATACTGGTCGATGACATCATCCAGAGGAATCAGGATCTCCTGATCCACTCCGTACATTTCCAGGTTCAGGCCGCCGCGGACGATTACATCAGGGTATTCGCCGCTGGCCAGCATCAGGTTCACCTTGGTGCTCCAGTCAGAGCCCTTCACCTGATTGAAGGTGGCATGGGTGCCGCTTTGGGCGGTGATGCCGTTTTCTGGATCATTGAAGTAGGGCATGTTGGCGAAATCCAGGTCGTCGATATCACGATACCAGATCATGACGCTGATTTCCTTGGTTTCAGCCAGGGAAGCAGGGATACAGGCCAGCAGCATAATAGCGGCCAGCAGCAGGGCGAGAGTCTTTTTCATGGGGAAGCCTCCTTTATCATTTTAGTCGGGATACGTATCCCGAGGGGAAACGGATTTTTGGCTCAGCCTTTCACAGAACCTATCATAACGCCTTTGACGAAGAACTTCTGCATGCATAGGTACAGCACTACGGCGGGGGCAGTGGACACCACAATGATGCAGTACTTGGCGATCTGGGCCCGGTTCAAAAGCTCCGCGTCCTGTGCCGCCGTATCGCTGACCATGCTCATGAGCAGCTCACGGCTGGATTCCAGAGATGCCAGAATTTCTTTCAGGATGGTCTGCAGCGGCAGCAGGGAGCGGGTTTGCAGGTAGATGAGCCCTGTCCAGTAATCGTTCCATTTGGCTACACCGTAATACACCGACAGCACGGCGATGATGGTGCCGCTTAGCGGAATCACGATGCGGACAAAATACTGCAGCTGGGACGCGCCGTCCAGGTTGGCCGCTTCATACAGCGCTTCGGGGATGGTGGAAGTAATGTAGGTGCGCGCCACCATCACGTTCCATACGGACACGCAGCCCATCAGGATGCACACCCAGGCTTTGTTAAACAGCCCCACGTCCCGGATGGTCAGGAAGGTGGGGATCAGGCCGCCGTTAAAGAACATGGTGAAGGCAAACAGGAAGGAGAGCAGCTTCTTTCCCGGAAACTTCCGGGAAAGAGTGAACGCCGCGCCCATGGTGACCGCCAGACTGATCACCGTACCTGTCACCGTATACAGAACGGAATTGAAGAAGGAATGGATCAATTCCTGATTCTGAAATACCGCGTTATAGCCCACCAGCGTCAGCCCCCGGGGATACAGCGTTACCTGGCCGGAGGTGACCAGAGAAGCGTCGGAGAAGGAGCAGATGATCACCAGGTAAATGGGATACAGGGTAACGAGCAGCACCAAAGCCACCATAACTCCCACAAAGATGTTGAATATCTGGTCCGCCTTGATTTCCTTCTGCTTCATGGGTTTTATTTCTTTTTTCGCAATAGCCGTCATGCTTTTCTCTCCCTTCCTCAGAACAGCGTTTCGCCGTTCATCCTGGCGGAAATCTTATTGGTAGACAGCACCAGGATAAAATTGACCACGTTCACAAACAGGCCGATGGCGGCGGTATAGGAGAACTGGCCGGAACCAAGACCCATGGTGTACACATAGGTGCCGATGATGTCGGAGGTGGCCATGTTTCCGCCGGTCTGGAGCAGCAATGTCTTTTGCGTGGCTGAGGAAAGGAGGGAGCCGCTGTTTAAAATCAGCATCATGGTGGCAGTGGGCACGATATGGGGCAAATCAATGTAGCGTACCTTCTGCCATTTGTTGGCCCCGTCGATGGTGGCGGCTTCGTAGAGCTCCGGGTCAACACCCGCCAGAGCCGCAATATACAGGATGGAATCCCAGCCCGCGTTCTGCCAGATTCCTGAAATGATATACACCGGACGGAACCAGCTGGCTTCATTCATAAAGTAGATGGACTTTCCGCCCATGGCCGTGATCAGGTGGTTCACAATGCCGTTGGTGGGCGATAGAAGAATATAGAGGATACCAGCCAGCACCACCGTGGAAATGAAATGAGGCACGTAGATGGCGGTCTGAGTGAATTTTTTCAGCCGTTGGGAGCGGATGTTGTTCACAATCAGCGCCAGGGCGATGGGCATCGGGAAGGTGAAGATCAGCCCCAGCACGTTCAGAAGCAGGGTGTTGCCGATCAGCCGTCCAAAGTAATAGGCATGAAAAAAGGTGTAAAAGTGCTTGAAGCCGTTCATGCCGGTCCAGGGGCTCCCTGTAATTCCGCGCACCGCTTTGTAATCCTTGAAGGCGATCTGAACACCGTACATGGGCAGATAGTTGAAGATGATCAGATACACCAGCGCGGGAAGGATCAGCACATAGAGCCATCGATTCTGGATGATTTCCAGACCCAGTTTTTTCAGCCTGTCTCCCGCTGTGAGCTTCCTTTTCAGGGTGTGCTGCACTTGAATCCCTCTTTTCTGCGTGGTCGTTTTTTGTCCGTCAGGGACATTCTTGCATAGTTTTTTTTCGTTTTCAATTGGCAGAAATTTCAGCATCTTCCCAATTTTCAAAAAAGCTTTGCAAAATCAAAGTTTTTCAATACTATGCAGAAATTTCAGCATAATGTTTTCGGCAGAAAATATGCTACAATACACATGAATAAACCCGAAGAAAAGGAGATGCCCCGGATGAAACTGTATGCTCCCATGGAAGCCCGCACCCCGGATACCGTCATGATTTATTGGGATAAATTCCGGGAAGGGCCCTGCACGGTCGATTATCAGGTATATGTCAACGATCGCCTCTTCTCCTGCGTGGCCTGTACGGATGAAACGATTACGGGTTTGGATGCAGACACGGAGTATACGCTGCAGGTTGCTGCCGCGGAAAACGGGAGCATTCTTGAGAAAACCGATCCGCTGATCGTGCGTACCGCCCCCCTGAGCGGCGTAATGGATATTTCCGCCTTTGGCGCGGCGGGCGACGGGAAGAGCCTGAACACACGGCCCATCCAGCTGGCCATTGATGCCTGCCCCCCGGGCGGGACGGTCTATGTGCCGGACGGCGTCTATGTGACCGGCGCGCTGTTTCTGAAGAGTGATATGACGCTGCGCCTGTCGAATCACGCAACGCTGCTGGGCAGCGGCGATATCCGCGATTATCCCGTGTTTTCCTATCGGTATGAAGGCAGAGAAGCGCCCAGATTTGCCAGTCTGATCAATATGCCCATAGAGGTGCCCGGGGCCTGTAAAACAAAGCCGGCATGGAAAAACGTGACCATCCGGGGCGGCGTGATCAACGCCAACGGCATGGCTCTGATTCAGCAGGAACTGGACAGCCCCCACGGCCATCGCGGCAGCGCCGTGTGCCTGCGCAACGTGGACGGCCTGTATTTGTACGATGTAACCGTTCGCCAGGCTCCCTTCTGGTGCCTGCATGTCATTTATTCCAATCATGTGACCATGAACCGCGTCAGAATTCGAAACAAATTCGACGAGCAGGGAAACCGCTACCAGGCCCTGTACAATGGGGACGGTATTGATCCTGATTCCTGCAGCGACGTGGCCATCGTTCATTCCAGCATCGAAAGCCAGGACGACTGCATCGCCGTAAAATCCGGCCGGGATGAGGAGGGCCGGGCCGTGGCCGTTCCATCCGTGCGTATTCGTATCACCAATTGTGAATTCTCCCACGGCTTCGGTGCGGCCGTAGGCAGTGAAATGTCCGGCGGCGTATCGGATGTGCTGGTCCAGGATTGTACCTTTCGCCAGTCCTTCAGCCTGGCCAGCGTAAAAAACTGCCGCGGACGCGGCAGTGTGATCGAGCGGGTGCTGTACGAAAATATCCGGATGGTGAATACCTCCGCGGAACACGATATGACAAAGTGGTTCAAAGGTGCCATTTATGTGGATCAGTTTTATGGCGTGGACGGAGTTTCTATGAAAGAGAGCGAACCGGTTTCCGACGGCACGCCCGCCATCCGGGATATCGTCTTCAGAAATATCACCCTTGATACGGTGAGAGGCTACGGCATTTATCTGCGCGGGCTGCCGGAAAACCACCTGCGTAACATTCAGCTGGAAAATGTTGCGGGGTCCGCGCCTTACACCATATATACAAAGCATGCAGATGAAATCACGATGGAAAATGTCCATATTTCTGAAACTGAGCGCAAAAACGAATAAGCATTTCCAGGCGTCTCTCTGTGAACCGCTTACGGTCTGATCTCTGCCGGCAGCGGCGATGGGCTCCGCCACACAAAGCGCTGGAGGGAACCATGTCTGGAACGCTTCCTGCATGATTTTCTGGAACAGATCGTCGTACGTGACCTGTCGATCCTGGAGCACTACGAATCCGAGTTGAATCAGATTGAGGATGAGGTCTTATCTTCCGACGGTCAGGGCAATTTGGCAAGGGTCAACGAGATCTGCAGCGATATCCGCAGGCTGCTTGTGCATTATGAGCAGCTCATAGATATGACGCAGGAACTGGAGGAGAATGAAAACGGCTTCTTCCGCGAGGAGAATCTGCGATATATCCACCTTTTCATGAATTATATGATCAGGCGGCACAGCACGGCAACTTCACTCCGCGATTATACGATTCAGGTACGGGATCTTCACAATACGCAACTGGAGGTGCGTCAGAACAAGACCATGACGCTGCTTACAGTCATTACGACCATCTTTATGCCGCTGTCTCTTATAGCGGGCTGGTATGGCATGAATTTCCGATATATGCCCGAGTTGGAGTGGCGCTGCGGTTACCTGGCAGTTTTTTTGTTAAGCGTTGCAGTGATCGTCTACTGCCTGATCCTTTTCAAAAGGAAAAAATGGCTGTAACTTAATCGGCTGGAAAAGGAACTGACTCAGCTTTCCGTCAAATCCTTTTCTGAAGAACGATCATGTCAGTGAGCTGCTTTCCTGCCTCGAAAATGGGATGCTCATAATGATCAGAGAAGAAGTTCTTCAGCGTATGATGCCTGATAAATCCGCAACACTCATAAAAAGGAATCGTCAGAGGACTGTCTCCTGTACCCACCTGCAGAATATTGTATCTGCTGCTGTATCGGTCTTCCATTTCATCAATGAGCATCCTGCCGTAGCCATGTCCCTGCCAGGAGGGATTAACAGCAAGATTCTTGATCTCAAGAATTCCGTCTCCTTCATCGGTAACAACACATTCGGCGCGAACATCCTCCGCGGTCCGCAGAATATACATTGTGCCCCGGAACAGATAGCGGTCAATCATATCTTCCTGTTCATCCGCCAGCAGAAGGAGGGAAATATAATTCTTCTTATTCTCTTCCGGGACTTCTTCAACTATCAGCCCGTTGATTTCTGCCTGCATGGCATCACACCATTGATCCCATTTTACGCAGTACTCATTGTCAGGAATGATGCAGTGAAGCAGATCCCCCGGTGAAATAATTCGCCTTTTTCTGCATTCAGATACACATCTTCTGTACATTTCCCAACTGAGGTCATCTCGCTCCCAGATCATCGGTACGGAGTCCAGATTAGCCTGCAATGCTGCTGCAGCTCTGGTGTGTCCGTCCGTCATGACCGGAATCCCGTTCAGCATTTTGACAGGTATAGGTTCGAAGTTGGAAAGATCGGATGGATCAAACCAGTTTCTGACGTTCTGAAGCTTCTTTTCTGAAATGCAGAACTGTGAAGGCTGAAGATCTGTTAAGCGAAGCGGAGCATTATTCCGCCAGATCCGATGTTTCTCATCTGAGATCAGTTCGCTCAGCGCAGTGTACTCCCGCAGATACATTCCCCGTCTCATCTCGTCCGAATCTGCATAGGATCTGTGTCCGGCAAATACTTCGATGATCTCGCTGACCGGAAGCCATCTGGGTTCCATGCCAACTTCCCTTTCGCGGTTCGTCAGCCTGATCTCCGTCTCTCCGGTGACAGTTCCGAAGAAATAGCGGTTAACCCACTTCCAGCCTTCATAATACTCATCGATCTCAAGCCGGCATTCTGACGGCTGGATCAGAACGCCGGTTTCCTCCGCGACCTCCCGGATGCAGCAGGCCTGCTCATCTTCATTGTCTTCCAGTCCGCCGCCCGGCAGCATCCACTGTCCGGTTTTCGTTTCGAAGGAAAGCAGGATCCTGCCATCCTGAATGATGATGCCCCTGCATGCTGTCCGCGTCTTTTCCCAATGTCCCAGGTAGTTTTCACCGATGATTTCTTTTATCTTCATTTTATCCGCTCCGTCGGCAGGGAATCGCCGATTTCTCCGGGCTTCTTCCTCAGGCTATGATATTTGCCGGTACAAATCCGAGATGTATCTTAAACATGCTTTATTCCTCAAATTCGGACAGATCCAATGCAGGGGAAACATTTCCCTTTTTCATGTTTTCAATAGCACTGTCCATCATCTTCAGCGTGTTTGCGGATACTTCAAATGGCTTAGTCAGCACTCTTGGTTCCAGGACGATCCTTTGATCAGAAAGAACAGAAACATGATAGTACTCATATCCGGCTTCACGCAGTATAAGCCTCTTTTTTGAATCCAGTTTTGCATCATATTCGCGAACAACGGTTTCCATATCCATTCCTCCACAATTAACGTAGTGGGATATCCCACTCATATATTACTGTCTTAGTCAATAATTGTCAATCAGATTCTTGGCTGTTGGACAATCCTTCTCTGACGAGTTGGATAATAGGTATGCAAAAAGCAGGCAGTTCAATTTTGCTGCCTGCTCTTCTTCATGGATTGAGCTCCAGAAAGCTATGTTTGTTGCTGAAAGAATCTTTGGCCTGAAGGATCATGATTTGATGGCGCCGGCAATTCCCGAAACAAAGTATTTCTGGCAGAAGACATAGGCCAGCACAATCGGGGCGATGGACAGCAGCGCCGCGGCGCACTGCCCGGAATAGTCTACCATGTCCCCCTTTGAGAAGACCATCATCCCGACCGGCAGCGTACGGAGCGCCGCATTGGAGAAGGTGAACACCAGGGGAAGCATGAAATTGTTCCAGGCGCCCATAAAGGTCAGGATCACGGTCGTAGCCGTAATCGGACCGGTCAGCGGAAGCATGATGGAAAGAAAGCATCTGAGGAAACCCGCTCCGTCTATTTCTCCCGCCTCCACCAGTTCCCGGGGAGTCTGCTGGAAAAAGCCCTTGTACATAAAGGTGGAGGCCACCTGTCCTCCTCCGGCCAGCGCCAGAATCAGTCCGATCCTGGTATTGAGCAGGCCCATATTCTTGCTCATCAGCACGGTGGGAATCAGCATGGTGCCCGTGGGGATAAAGAAGGTAACGATCAGCATCGCTTCAATCAGTTTCTTTCCCCGGAAATCATACATCGCCAGCACATACCCCGAGGTGGAGCAGCGGAGTACAACAATCACGATGGTGGCCGCGGTTGTAATGACCGAGTTCAGAAAGTAAACGTTGAAGTGGGCTTCATTCCATGCGCGTCCATAGGCTGAAAAGGTGGGCTCCCTCGGAAGAAGACGAAGTCCGTCGCTGAGAATCGCCTGGTTTGATTTAAAGGATGCTGAGAACATCCAGATAAACGGGTATACCCAAAGCAGCGCCAGGCCCAGCAGCAGGATAAAGCTGATTACAACCCCGGCGGAAGGTCTTTTCCTCCGGCTGATTCCGATTGCTGTACTCATCTTACTGTTCACCCCGCTTCACTGCTGCATTTGCGATTCGCTGAATCACAACGATCATCATGAAGGCGAAACCGAATACCGCGGCCGCGGCGGAGGCATAGGCCATACGCGGTGAGGAGGCCTGGAACGCGTGCCGATAGATGAATACCTCCACCGTTTCCGTCGCGAAGAAGGGACCTCCGTTGGTCAGGGTCAGCATCAGGTTGAATACCCGGATGGCGTCGCTGACCGTCAGGATCAGAATGATCACCGCGAAGGGGATCAGCAGCGGCACCACAATGGACTTAAAGAGCTGCCAGCTGTTCGCTCCGTCAATCCGCGCTGCTTCGTACAGCTCATCCGGCACGCTCTGCAGGGAGGCAATCCAGTAGATCAGGGAATTTCCCAGCCATTTCCATACCCATACAATGGCGGTAGTCGGCAGGGCCGTATTAAAGTTTCCCAGCAGGGATACGCTGGCCAGGGATTGAATGTTCAGCCTGTTCAGGATGATATTGACGGGTCCCATCGTGGGATCGAGGATCATGATAAACACGACGCCGATAATGGCCGAAGTCGTAAGCACCGGCAGGAAAAACATGGTCCTGAAGAAGGTCTTCCCCATGCACCGCTTCCAGTTCAGCAGCAGCGCCAGCAGAAGGGAAAGCACAAACCTTGCCGGCACTGCCATGAGCAGGAAGCGCCCGGTCACCGACAGGCTGTTGAGAAACTGGCTGTCGGCAAACAGCGCCCTGTAATTCGCAAGGCCTACAAAGGCGATATTTCTGCTCGTAAAGGAGCGCATATTGGTGAGCGAATACCATACGGTCGCGCCAATGGGATAGAGAGTATACATGGAAAACAGAATCAGCGTCGGCGCCAGAAAAAGGTATATCCACCCATAGGGCGTGCGATGACGCTTCAGCGTATTGATTCGCTTCATCAAACAGCCTCCTTTCCAGGTGAAAAAGGGCGGGGGAAGAACCTGGTGTCCCTCCCCCGCCGCGCGGATTACTTCAGCTCGGCATACTTGTCACTGGTATAGTCCTCACCGCGCACATAGTTGGAGAAGATAAAGTCGTCCCGGGATACATTGCTGCCCATGCTGCGGCAGGTCTCGATCGCCCGATCCAGCTCCGCGTTCATGGCCGCCGTATACTCATCCAGCGCGGTCTCCCAGTCCGTAATCGCTCCGGTGATATAGCCCACATAGATGTCGCCCACGTTGGGGGAGATGGTCATCAGTTCGGTGTACACGTCTCCCACCGCGCTGTTGCGGACCTGCGGTTCAGGCCGGTATCCCATCTGGGAGGCCATGATCTTGCAGCCTTCGACATACACCTCCGCCACATTTTCCGCTTTCTCCAGGGCCGCGGTATTCAGCGGGGGCTGGTCCATCGCTTCCGCCAGGGCAATGGCATATTCATCGCTCAGCAGCCGAAGCATGAGGTTCGTGCCGGCTTCCGTGTCCTTGCAGAAGCTGGACAAATAGAAGGTTCCGGTGGAAGGAGCCGTGCAGACCGGATTCCGGGTCTCCCCGACCACCGGCGCCGCGGCAACTCCCAGCTTGTCCAGATATTCCGCGCCGAAGGCATTCTTGATGGATCCGGGATACCAGCAGCCGTCGATCGCGAACACCGCTTCATCATTGGCCCACCGTTCCCGCACGGTACGGGTCTTCAGGGTCGTGGAGGCCGGGTGCACGCTTCCGTCTTCCCAGATATCCACAAAGAACTTGAATACCGCTTTGGTAATGTCATCATTGAACACATACTGGCCGGTCGCGTAGTCAATATCGTATACACCGCCGGACATCTCGGCCAGGTAGTTGATAATGCCGTTCATTCTGCCGGTATCCGTCAGGGGAAGGGCGATTCCGTATACGTTGTTCTCCGCATTCGTCAGGCTCTTGAGCAGCTCCCTCATTTCAGCCAGGGTCTGCGGAACCTCGGATACCTTCTCCTTATTGTACCAGAAAAGGTCATAGTGGTTATGTGCGAAGGTCGGGAAGGAATAGACCTGTCCGTCGAACATGGTATAGCCCTCCGCCAGCGTCGCCTGAACGTAATCCGGCAGATCCTCCTTGTTTACGGACAGCGGGGAGAAATAGCCGTTGTTGTACTTGGCAACCGCTTCGTTTCCGCCCCAGGCGTAGGACATGACGGAAGGTCCCTGATCGGTTCCCATCGCCAGGTCAAATGCTTCCTTGAAGGAAGCCGCATCGTAGTTCTGGTATTCAACTTCGATGCCGGTTTCCTCGGTGAACGGCTTCCAGATCACGTTCTCATGGGTTTCCTGCAGGTTCAGGAACTGATCCCACCAGGACATGGGCTCCGCCTGTGCGGTGACGAGAGCGCCAACCATCAGCAGGGCCAAAAGCAGAGACAGGATTTTCTTCATCGTTTTTCCCTCCTAAAATGATTTATCTTTAAGAAGGGGCGCCTCCCCTTCTCAAGAGCAAAGGTTGCGGGTCCGTGGCTGCCTGAGTTTTCCGAAATCGGTTTCTCTCGCCTAAGAGCAAAGCACATACTGCTCAATAATCCGGGCTTCCCCGTCCTCCGTGTTGGGCGGAGCGATAATCTTTGCCGCCTTCTTCACCTCTTCCAGCGCGTTTCCCATCGCCACCGGCACGCCGGAGGCCAGCATCATCTCCAGGTCGTTCGTACTGTCGCCGAAGGTCATGATTTCATCCCGGTCCAGCTGGTAGTACTCCTGCAGGAACTGAATCGCCTTGCCCTTTCCGTGCCCCTTTTCCATGATTTCAATGTTAAAGGGAAAGGAGCTGTTAATGGTCACCGGGAGGCCGTCCAGCTGCCGCACGATCTCCTGCAGATCCTCCGGGTTTCGGCTGAATGCGGCGAATTTGTAGGCCCGATCCATTCCCTCGGCTTCCATTCGGTCCACATCGTCCACAAACCGCTGCTGGAACCCCTCTCCGTCCGGAATGCAGGGAGTCGGAACATAATCCTCCGGGCTTTTCAGAAAGGGCGAGAGCCTGGGATGGCTCCGGTAGATGGTGTTTCCGCTGTAGCACTCGATATAGAGTCCGGACGCCTTCAGAATGTCGAATACCTTTCGGGCCAGCGGATGAGGAAGCGTGTCCTCCATGATGGCCGGGCCGAAGGGGGTCAGATCCACTCTGCCCCCGTTGCTGGAGATAATGGGGCTGTGCAGATTTGCCTTTCGGGCCAGCAGCCGGATTCCCTCGAAAAGCCTTCCGCTGGCCATCACAAAATGGATTCCCCGCTCCTCGCAGGCCTGCATCACCTCAAGGCTCTTGGGGGTTAAATTGCTGTTTCCGTCCAGCAGCGTTCCATCCAGGTCCGTCGCAATCAGTTTTATCCGCAATAGAGCCACCTCCATCAGGATAATCGTTTAACCAACAAGAATTAATTCAATATCTGTCTCACCTGCCGGCACAGGTTCCGGGCCGGATCCTCCGGGAAAACCGGATAATCGATTAACCTTGCGTAAACAACGAAAAAGCTCAAAACAATTCCTATATTGTGTTCTATTTTACACAAAATGGCCAAAATTGCAAGAGAAAAATAAATCTTTCTTCTCAGCGGACAGATTTTCTCTCAATCAGCCTGCAGGCCAATGCCTTATGCTCCGGCCGCAGGGCTGGATTTTTGATCCGCTCCAGGGTGAAATCCGCCGCTTCCCGCCCGATTTCGGCCAGGGGCAGCTCCGCCGTCGTCAGGGGCGGTTTCAGAAAGCCGGAAAGCGCGTGATTTTCAAATCCGACGACGGAAATATCTTCCGGGATTCTGAGTCCATGGTCAAGAATGGCATGGATGCTTCCGGCCGCCATCTGATCGTTCATCGCGAAGATGGCGGTGGGTCTGGGCCGGAGCTCCAGCAGCTTTCCGGTCTCCTCGTAGCCGGAGGAGAATTCCCAGTTTCCGTAATGAATATATCCCTCAGGAATGCTGATTCCCGCGTCATGCATGGCCTTGCAGTACCCGTACATGCGCATGGTGGTCGGATGGGAATGGGGATGCCCGCTGATCACGGCGATTCGCCGATGCCCCTTCCCGATCAGGTACTGAACCATTTCGACGGAAGCTTCCAGATTATCGTAGGTCACGTAGCAGTCATCCTGCATCACATGGGAGTAAGCGAAAACCAGCGGAATATCCACCGGCTTGAACCGGTACATCAGGGGAATGTCCTGCATGCCCACATAAATCAGCCCGTCCACCTTTGCGGATTCAAGCGCCTGAAATCCGTCTTCGATCTGTTTCTGATAGAATCGGGTATCCTCGTACCGTGTGTTCAGCTGTTCCATCAGATGCAGATCATAGAGCAGCATTTTATAGTCCGCTTCCCGCAGCCTGTCCCCAATCCCGCAGACGATCTCGGGCACCGGAATCCCCCGGATGTCCTCCACCAGGACGCCGACCTGCATCGTCTGTCCGCGCCGAAGTGCCTTGGCCAGGTTGTTCGGCTGATACCCCATCTTCCGGACCATCTCGAGCACCTTTTCCGTGGTCTCGGGAGACAGCTTTTTCGTGCCGTTCAGCACATGGGAAACCGTAGCCGTAGAAAACCCGGAGGCCTCCGCAACGTCCTTCAGTGTTGGCATAATTCCTTCATTCCTCTTGCTCAAAGCACGGGCGGATCCAAAGCCGCCCTGATTCCGGTTTATGGTTTTCCGGTCCCTGTCCTTTGTCTTCCGAAAACAGTTGATCGCTGGATTTCAGAATAACACAGAATGAACCTCTCTTCAACTTTTTCTGAAAAAGGGAAAATGAGGGGAAATCTGGAGCAAATTTTCATGCGAATGATGACTGCCATATGCCGGAGGAAGTACGTATGAACAGGCGTCGGGCGATGAGGCCGGACGAATTCAAAGCGGAAGCTCAAAATGCTCAGGAGGGTTTAGGAAATGCTGAAGAAACTGATCGCTCTGTCCCTGGTTGTCATGACGGTTGCCGCCCTGATGATTCCGATGTATGCCGGAGCCGAAGTCAAGAATACGACCACCAAAAAAATGGACGACGGTACCCAGCTGGTACATACCGAACATCTGGTGCAGCCGGATGATCCCAAGCTCGGCCGCATCTCCGTGGAGTATTACAACGGCACCAAGTATGTGGAAGAATACAACCTGCTGACCTATGAAGAGTGGGTCGATGATGATAACTGCATCTATCAGAAGGACAACGTGAATCGGGTTGTGAAGGTTTATATGTGCAACGGCATGCTGGTTGATCAGTACTCCTTCTGATGCATTCAGGAAAAGACAGGCCTGAAAGGCAAAAGGATCAGATCCTCCGCTCGAGCGGTTCCGGATATGACAAGGGGGAGCAGCAGCGCCCAGCGCCGCATGCTCCCCTTTTGAAAACCGTTTTTCTGTTGTCCGGCCGGCGTTCATGCTGAATGCCGGCCGGCTTTCACCGGTGAAAAATCATCGGCCTGAAGGACCATTATTCACCCAGATATTTCGCCAGGATCTGGTCATACTCTCCGCTGGCCTTGATATTGGCCAGGCCCGCGTTGAACTTGTCCAGCAGCTCCTGCTTGTCGGCACTGAAGACAACAAAACCGAGGCCGGTGCCCTCGTTGGCAGTGCCTTCCACCATCTGCAGGAACACGCCGCCGTTGACGATGTAATCCTCCAGGGCAGGGGTATCGTCGAAGCAGGCCGCGCACTGGCCGCCTGTCACCGCCATATACGCAGCCAGGCTGGAGTCGAATGTCATCACCTTGAAGCCGTACTGCTCCGCCAGGCTTTCGGCATATTCCATACTCGTGGTGTTGGCTTTCACGGCAACGCTGTGTCCGTTCAGGTCCTCAAAGCCCTTGATCTGCACGCCCTGGGCCACGGCCATGGACTGGGTCGCGGTAAAATAGGGATCAGAGAAAATCCAGCCATCCGCCTTCCGGTCCTCGGTGATGGACGCACCGGCTATCATGCCGTCCTTCATCCCCGCCTGGCAGGCGGCGATGGCGGTGTTCCAGCCCAGGGGCTCAAGGGTATATTCGAAGCCCTGATCCCTGGCAATGGCCGCCAGAATCTCCACGTCAATTCCCACCAGCACGCCGGTTTTATCGGTGTACTCAAAGGGGCGGAAAGAGGCGTCGGTCGCGAGTTCATACTGTTCGCCAAGCGCGGAGCCGGCGCACAGCAGCAGCGCTGCGCACAATACCAAAGCAATGATTTTCTTCATGGTGTCTACCTCCTCGGTCAGTACTGATACGATTTGACATTTTTTGTTATTCTTCCGGGACTCTGACGGTGATGTTGCTGAATGCCGCGCCGCATCCGTCCGCAAAAACGCCGATATGGGCGCCGCCTGTGGAAGAAAGGATACGGGAGCTGAGCGCCTTCTCGCTGTCTACATACATCACGACGATTTCATTTTCGCACACCAGCGTCACATGGTGGACCTTCCCGTCCGAAAAATCGAACCGGGTCAGCGCCATGGGCTCATATTCCGAAATCTCCTGGATGAAATAGCCTTCATAATGAAGCATATTCCGTCGGGCGTCCAGACACAGCGCCGTATACTCCGCGCCCGTCTCACCGTCGCCGAAGGCAAATCCGGTGCAGCCGTCCGGATCCAGCGTGACATCGCATTCCAGGATCATGGTCCCGGGCCGCGCGCCAATATCCGCCAGGGCGATTTCATCCTCTCCGGCGGACAGCGCGATGCTGTTTCCATCGATCTCCGTTTTTCCTTCGAGGCCTGCCGCCTGGAAGGCTGCATCCTGCGTGAAGTAATCCCCGAATGTTTCCGGCGCCTCCACGCCCAGCGTCCCGTCCTCGTGCCGGACCAGCTGATGATTGAGTACATTCCCGGCCCACTGATAGATGCCGGAATCAGCGGAGAGCGCGGCCCGGCCCAGCCAGCCGCAGAGATAAGTACTGTCGCCCCACTCGGCTGTTTTGGCCGCGTAGAAGACGAAACCGTTCCCTTCCATCTGTCCCTGCCCGTCCAGGATGTTGTCTTCCGGCGCGGTAAAAGGACCGTTCATCGTTGGACCCATGGCATAGTAGGTCACGCAGTCCCAGCTGTATGTGAGATACCAGGTGTCTCCCATTCGGAAAAGATCCGGGCATTCCAGCATGTACTGCGCCTGGGGGGCATAGAGGGGGCCCTCAAAGGTCCAGTTCTTCAGATCGGCGGAAGTGTATCTTGCAATCACGCCGCCCAGGGAGCCGTTTCTCGCCGCGATGAGCATCCAGTAGCACTGATCTTCCTCCGCCCAGAACACCTCCGGATCGCGGAAATCATCCCTGGAATAGCCTTCCGGGCTGAAAAAAGTATCCTCCGGATGCTTCTCCCAGTTCTTCCGGTCCTTGCTGGTGGCGTGCATCACGCATTCCTTGCCCTGGCCGCCGTTTCCTGTGTCGTTGTGACCGGTGTAAAAAAGATGGTACAGGCCCTCCCGGTCCCGCATGACGGATCCGGTTCCCAGGGCCGGGTCGGGCTCCGACATGAGGCCGTAGCTGAGCATCATGCCGTCGTCCTCATAGCCGACGAGGTCGTCCGTGGTAAACCTGTAAATGGGATGATACCCCTGTCCGTTATGATCCGTATCATACAGATAATACAGCTCCAGGGTCCCGTCCTCCGTCACGAAGGGCATGGTATCACCGACATAGGCGTTTTCCTGTGCCGGATAGAGCTGGTAATCCGCCGCCGTACTCGCTTCCGCTGTATCGCCGGACGCCAGGACGGACAGGGAAAGCGCCAGCGCAGCAGACGCGGCCGCGAGCTTTGCTCTCATCATTCACACTCCGTTCCCGTCGTTATGACAGTGGAAACATAAACATAATGAAAGGACTGGATGCCGGAGGCTGTCATTCCTCGGGCATCCAGTCTCCCTTCATGATGAAAATCAGAAATTATATTCCTTGCACATCGGAGCATTGGCCTTGGCAGCAGCTTCATCATACCAGATCAGGTTATTGCCGGTCTGCTTGTCAAACAGCTGAATCAGCCTGGGCTGCGTGGTGAAGTTAATGGTCTTGCCCATGGATACGTCAACCGTCAGGTCCACGGTGGGAATCACCATAACCACTTCATCGTCATTGCTGCGGGTATGCAGGTTGACTTCGGTACCCAGCATTTCGGATACTTCGATCAGCGCGGTCAGATCGCCTTCGCCCACGGTAATGTGCTGGGGACGGATGCCCGCCACGATCTCGCAGGGCTTCTGGTTGTTCTGCGTCAGCGCCTTCTGCTGGAATTCATCCAGCTTGAACTTCACGCCGCGGATCTCCGCATAGTATACGCCGTTCTCAAGCAGCAGCCTGCAGCCTTCGAAGAAGTTCATGACAGGCATGCCGATGAATCCGGCCACGAAGAGGTTCACGGGCTTGTTGAACACTTCCACCGGCGTGCCGATCTGGTTCACATAGCCGTCCTTCATGATCACGATCCGGTCGCCCAGGGTCATGGCCTCGGTCTGGTCATGGGTTACATACATGAAGGTGGTGTTGATGCGCTTGCGCAGCTTGATGATCTCGGCGCGCATCTGGTTGCGCAGCTTGGCGTCCAGGTTGGACAGCGGTTCATCCATCAGGAAAACCTTGGGATCGCGCACCATGGCACGGCCGATGGCCACGCGCTGGCGCTGGCCGCCGGAGAGGGCCTTCGGCTTACGCTCAAGATACTGGGTAATGCCCAGGATTTCGGCAACCTCGCGCACCTTCTTGTCGATCACGTCCTTCGGCGTTTTCTTCAGCTTCAGGGCAAAGGCCATGTTGTCATACACGGAAAGATGGGGATACAGGGCGTAGTTCTGGAATACCATGGCGATGTCGCGGTCCTTCGGGGCAACGTCGTTGCACAGACGGCCGTCGATATACAGCTCACCGCCGGAAATGTCTTCCAGGCCGGCAACCATGCGCAGGGTGGTAGACTTTCCGCAGCCGGAAGGACCAACCAGCACGATGAATTCCTTATCGGCGATTTCCAGATTCACATCATAAACCGCCAGCACATTGCCGTCATATACCTTCCTCAGGTTTTTCAGCTCTACCTTTGACATAATCTCCTGCTCTGACAGCCTGAACTCTTTTCAGACTGTCTCGCGTCGCATATGGTGGTGCGAACCGCATTACGACAGGTCTCCACACTGCCGCACCGCGAGCCTGCGGATATTTATCCTCCTTTTTGAATGTGCGGAAAACCATTACGTGGAGTGGCATCCCGCCATGAAAATGGGGTCCGTTGGGTTATATCACAACCGGTCAGTGTTCCGAAAGAATCGCTTCAACCTGCGCGCGCTCCGGCATGGAGCGGATCGCGCCCTTTTTCGTGGTAACCAGATAGGCCGCCGCGTTGGCGAAGCGAAGCATCTGCTTCAGGTCTTCCTGGCCCAGGGCATCCAGCCCGTGCTCCAGAATAAAGTTCAGTACGCTGGCGCAGAAGGTATCTCCGGCGCCGGTGGTTTCGATGGTTCCGCCCAGCAGGAAGCCGGGCACGAATACCTTCGTTTCCGGCCCATAGGCATAGCTGCCGTCGGGGCCGGCCGTAACATTGATCAGACGGATGCCGGGCCATTTTTCCCTGATCAGGGCAACGCCCCTGTCAAAGTCGTCCGTCCCTGTCAGAAACTCAATCTCGTTATCGGAAATCTTCAGCACGTCGCACTGGGAAATGCCCCATTCCATCTGTTCCCGGGCTTCCCCCAGATCGTTCCAGAGGGGCGGCCGCAGGTTCGGGTCAAAGGAGATGACCGCACCCGCTTCCTTCGCGGTCAGCACGGCCGTTCTGGTGGCCCGGCGCACGTTCGCGTGCGTCATGGACAGAGTGCCGAAATGGAAAATACGGGTATCGCGGATCATGTCCAGGGGCAGCTCGTCCTCCGTCAGCATCATATCCGCGCCGGGATTGCGATAGAAGGAAAAGTCACGGTCGCCGTTGGCAAAGGTCTTGACGAAGGCCAGTGTCGTGTGCACTTCCCTGTCCTGCAGGAGAGCGCTCATATCAATGCCGGCCTCCTCGGCCACGGCCTTCAGCTGCCGGCCGAACAGATCATCCCCTACCTTGCCGATGAAGGCGCAGGTCTTGCCGAGCTTGCGCAGCATCGCCAGCACGTTGCAGGGCGCTCCGCCGGGGTTCGCTTCAAAGACAGGGTTTCCCTGGCTGCTGACGCCGTTCTCCGTGAAATCGATCAGCAGTTCGCCCAAAGCGACCACATCATAGTGCTTCATTGTTCTGTTCCTCATCGAAGACCAGGTCGTATTTCTCCACATCCATCCTCACCTCGCCCTCAGCCTCAAAGCTGATGACATCGGCGGATTCATCCGTGTACAGGACAAAGCTTGCCACCTGCTCGCCGTCGTTCACGAACAGCTCCAGGCTGTGGCGGTCCATGATGCAGCGCAGCCGGATGCAGCCGTGCTTGGAATACACCGGGAACTCGCGCACGTGCACGATGTCGAACCGGAAGCCGCAGCGGGAACGGTCTACCCGCACGATGCCCTGCTCGGGCTTGTACCGGATGGTGGTCACATGTTCGCCGTCCTTGGCCAGGTTCAGCCGGAAAGCGCGGTACATGGTGCTGCCGTCGGCGGGCCGCACATCCACCGTCATGTCGATGACTCTTCCGCGGATGCCGGTGAGGAACGTTTCCGTAGAGAGGGGTACGTTTTTGTATACTATCTTTTCGCCGTAATAGTTCTGCAGCTCGCGAACCGGCTGCTGGATCAGCCTGCCGTCCCGGATGGACAGTTCCCGCGGCAGGGTCATCTGGCCGCAGATCCTCGTACCCTTGGGAATGCTTCTGGCCGTATCCCAGTTCTGCATCCAGGCAATCATAATCCTGCGGCCGTCCTGGGCCTGCAGGGTCTGCGGCGCATAGAAGTCGATGCCGTAATCGATGGCATGGACATTCTCCCGGATCAGGTGTTTCTTTTCGTTTGCCTCGCCGATCATGCAGACGGTGCCGTTTCCCGCATGGAATTCGAGACCGATCGGGCTCATCTCCTGCGGACTGACGAGCAGAACCTGCTTGCCCTGCAGCTTAAAATAATCGGGGCACTCCCACATCATGCCGTACTGGCGGTGATTGGAGGCGGCACAGCCATAATACTTCCAGTGAAACCCGTCCTCGCTGCGGAACAGCAGGATGGAACCGCTTCCGTCCGCCGGGCGGTTTCCGACCGCGGCGTAAAAGCCATCTTCCTCCTGCCAGATCTTCGGATCCCGGAAGTCTTCCGAGCTTCCGCCCTTGGGCAGGTCATTTGCCGTCAGCACCGGGTTCTCCGCCAGCTTTTCATAGTTGACGCCGTCGCCCACGGCCAGGCACTGGGTCTGGAAGGATTTCAGAGATCCATCTTCCTGAGGTTCCTCGCGGACGCCGGTATACATCAGGAGCTGGCGCCCGTCCGGCAGTTCGATGGCGCTTCCGGAGAAGCAGCCGTCCTTGTCATAGGGCATATCGGGCGCGAGGGCCGCGGGCAGGCGTTCCCACCGGACGAAATCCCGCGTTTTGACATGACCCCAGTGCATGGGACCCCAGACCGGTTTGTAGGGATAGTACTGATAGAACAGATGATACTCGCCCTTGTAGACGGAAAATCCGTTCGGATCATTTATCCAGCCGATTCCTCCGGTGACGTGAAACACCGGACGCTCGTTCTCAAGCACGTAGGGGGCGTACTGGGCTTCATAATCCCGCGCCTTCTGCAATGACTCGCTGATCATACCCTTTTCCTTCCTGAGTTTCGGTTTGTGGAAGGGCTGTCCTCCCCCCGTGCGGGCACGGGGGGAGGACAGCCGTGAATTCAGCTGATTACTTGGCGAAGTAGGCATCCAGATACTTCTGATGGATTTCCAGATACTTGTCCAGGCCGTAGGCCTTCAGATCATTCTGGAAACGATCCCAGTCAGCATCGGTGAAGCCGTTCATCACCCAGTCGGACTTCGCGGTGTTGATGCACTTGCGCAGATCCGCGTTCAGGTTGGAGCATTCCTTGTTGTCGTCGGTGTTCATGAACACGTTGGGATAGACATACTCGGTATTCATGTCGGGGGTATAGACGTCCTTGATCCAGTTGAGACGGTAGGCCGCATCGTCCGGCAGGGTCACATACACGCCGTAGTAGCTGTCCAGGATGGCCAGAGGTCCGTTTACGCTCTCAGCTTCGCGGACTTCCACGGGGGAAGCATCGCCCAGCCAGGCATGGGTCAGCATGGGATCGCCGTTGGCGTTGGTGCCCATGGTGAAGATGTCGAAATCATCGCCTTCGCCGTAGGTGCCCCAGTTGTTCTGAGGAGACTGCAGCGGAGCGTACATCTGGTCAATCCAGGAGCAGACCAGCTCGGGGTTCTTGCAGGTGGCGGTCACGACGCAGCGGCCGCGGTCGAAGCCGGAGGTGAAGGAACCGTTCTGGGGAGTGATGTTGCGCACGTCAGCGGTCAGCGCGGGCAGCGGCACCCAGCCCTTGCCGGCGATCAGGTCATCCATGCTGACCTGGGCGATATTGGCCACGTCCCAGGTGAAGCAGACGCCGTAACGGCCGCTCTTGCCCTTGGCTACGTAGGTGGACCATTCCTGAGTGAAGGCTTCGGGGTCGATCAGGCCTTCCTCATACAGCTTGTGCATCCAGGCCGTGCCCTTCTTGAAGCCTTCCTGGGTGGCGGTGCAGATCACCTGCTTGTCGGCGGTCACAGCGATATGACGTCCGCCGTCCACATCGCCGTAGCCTTCGCCGAAGCCGTTGATCAGGATGTAGGGATCCTGGTCGTTCATGATGAAGGACATGGGAATGATGGATCCGTCAATGTTGAACTCGGCCTTGAGGGCGTCCGCGTTGTCACGGAAGGCGATCAGAGCGGCCTCAAAGTCGTCCACGGTGGTGGGCACTTCCAGTCCCAGGAAATCCAGCCAGCCCTTGTTGATGAAGGGCATGTTGCCGACAGCCTGGATGGCGGTCTTCTCATAGCCCAGCTGCTCAATCCACGGGAAGGCCCAGATGTGGCCGTTCTCGTCGGTGCACAT
>JAFPWU010000023.1 GCA_017412715.1 Clostridia bacterium | reverse complement strand
GGAAGAAGTCACGGTCAAAGTCATCAAAGACGTCAAACAGGTTTTCACCAAACACGGTAGGAAGATAAGTACTCATAATGCAAACCTCCAATTCATTGGCCTTGTACGCTTGGTTCATTGCCACGCTTGCAGGGTCGCATTTATTCCATCTTGTTCGGGCTCTCTTTCGATCCCCTCCCTTGATGGTGCCTGTATTATATATCAAAGATCAAAGAAAGTCAATAATTTAAAAAAGTTTTTTTCATTTTTTTTTCGTTTTTCGTGAATTTGATATAGCTTGTTCTGAGTTTGTGGCAACACAGCGACTTTATCGCTCGGGAAGGATCTGTCATAGTTGGACCCATGACATCAAGGCCGGATGTAATTTGGGGTGCCTCTCTTCATCCTGCCCAGGGCGCGTACCGGACCAGGTCAATTACATAGGGGCCGCGCATGGAAAGAGGCCAGGCCAGACTGCGGATCCGGGCGGCCTGCCGCTTTATGAGAGCGGTTGAGCAATCGCGGTCATGAACCCGACACAGCCTGGTCGGCGGCCATCAGGGGATCGGGGAGGAAGCGGCGCTCAGGCCTTTTTCCTTCGCCTGGAAGCATCCCGCGAACCGGAGGCCCTCCGCCTCGCAGAGGGAGGAGATTACTTCCTGGGAAATGCCTTCCTGGTTCTCGGCTTCCAGCACATAATGATACCGGCCCAGCTCGCTGCCCTCCGGCCGGTCGTGCAGGGCGACCAGCTCCAGGCCCGCGCCGCGCAGCGCGAGGATGATATCGTCGATTCGGTCCGCGCGGCAGGCGGCCGTGAACACGGCCCGTGTCAGGCCTTCCTCCTCAAGGGGCTGCCTGGCCAGCACATAGAAGCGGGTTTTGTTGGCTTCGCTGATCTGCACGTTCTCCGCCAGCACCTGAAGGCCGTAGAGCGAAGCGGCTCCGGGGGCCGCGACGGCGGCGACGGAGGGATCCTGCTGCTGCGCCACATATGCGGCGGCGGCGGCCGTGCTGGCCATTTCCACCGCTTCCGCCTCCTTCAGGTGCTCCGCCCGCCAGGCCGCGCTCTGGGTGAGGCCCTGGACATGGGAGCAGACGGTCCGGATTCCGGCAAGGGAAGCCCCGGGTACGCCCATCAGGGTCTGCCGGATGGGCAGCACAACTTCGCCGACCACATAGGCTTCCTCCGCGGCGATCAGCGCGTCCACATAGCTGACCACGGGGCCGCCCAGCGTATTTTCCTGGGGAATGACGGCATAGTCCGTCCGGCCGGAGAGCATCTCCCCGATGGCCTCGTCAACGGTGCCTGCGGGGATCAGGGTCTGTTCCGTGCCGAACCAGAACTGAGCCGCTTCTTCCGTGTAGGTTCCTTCAGGCCCGAGATAGCTGACGCTTTCCGTGCCTTCGGCCGCGGAGCCGAAGATGAGCAGCAGGGTGAGCAGCAGGGTTCCACAATATTTTTTCATGACAATCCTCCGAGTGTTCGCTGAACGGGTGCTTTTCGGAATACATCTCATTCGTCCGACCAGCACTCGTTTTTGGCGCTCCCGTCCCGATATGTTTCTTCGTAGGGCTCCGGACCTTCGTCTTCCTGGTCCGGAATATCATCCGTCCATGCTTCCGCCTTCTGTTCCGTCCTGGGATCGTTCATGATTTTTTCCTCCTGTTATATGTTTCCGTACCGCAAAGTTTTCACGCTTTACCGGTCAAAGGATAAATACGCGCCCTTCATCGGGGAGACTGCCAGCTCCGCAAACAGGCGCAATGTGCCTCGGGCATAACGGACCGGCCGGGGCTTCCACGCCTTTTTCCGCTCGGCCAGGACGGCGGTGATTTCCTCCGGCGTCTTTCTTTCTCCGTGAATCCCCACGATCGCGAGAATCCGGTTTTCCACATCCAGCTGGATCAGATCGCCCTCCTCCACCAGCGCGATGGGCCCGCCGTCCTGAGCTTCCGGACTGCAATGCCCGATGACCGGGCCGGTGGATGCCCCGGAAAACCGGCCGTCCGTGATGAGCGCGATGGTCTTTCCCAGCTCCCGGTCCGAGGAAATCGCTTCGGAGGTATAGAACATTTCGGGCATCCCGCTGCCCTTCGGTCCCTCGTAGCGGATAAACACGGCATCCCCAGGCTGAACCTGATGATGCAGCACGGCATGAATGCATTCCTCTTCGCTGTCAAAGGGCCGCGCTCGCAGCACGGCGGAAAACATTTCCCGGGGACAGGCGGTATGCTTGATGACCGCGCCTTCCGGGGCCAGATTTCCCTTCAGCACGGCAATCGATCCATCGGTGCCGATGGCGCGATCGAAGGGGCGGATGATATCCTCCCGCGTTAAATGCAGGCCGTGCTTCCGGTTCGCCTCGTCCAGCCATTTCTGACAGCGTTCGTAAAAACCGTTTTGTTTCAGTTCCTCCAGATTTTCCCCCAGCGTTTTCCCCGTCACGGTTCTGACATCCAGATGCAGCATGCTCCGGATTTCCTCCATGACGGCCGGCACTCCGCCGGCGTAGTAGAAGAATTCCGCGGGCCATCTGCCTGCGGGCCGGATGTCCAGCAGGTAATGGGCGCCCCGATGAAGACGGTCGAAGGTGTCCCCGTCGATTTCTATGCCGAATTCATGGGCGATGGCCGGCAGGTGCAGCAGCGTATTGGTAGAGCCGGAGATGGCCGCGTGGACCATGATGGCATTTTCAAAGCTGTCTCTGGTGACGAGATCGGAAGGCCTCATGCCTTCCATCCGGGCGATCCGGACCGCCAGCTCCCCGGCCTGACGGGCATAACTGACCAGGTCCGGGCTGTCCGCCGGAAGCAGAGCGCTTCCCGGCAGCGCCAGGCCGAGGGCCTCGGCCATAATCTGCATGGTGGAGGCGGTGCCGATAAAGGAGCAGGCGCCGCAGCCCGGGCAGGCATTCCGCTTGGCCCAGTTCAGTTTCTCCTCGCTGATTTCCCCGCGCTCGGCCTTCGCGCTGTACATGCCCAGCTGCTCCAGGGTCAGTAGCTCCGGCCCGGCCGCCATCGTGCCTCCGGGAACCACCACGGAGGGAATGTTGACCCGGGCCAGCCCCATCAGGTTTCCTGGCATTCCCTTATCGCAGGACGCGATGAAAACACCCCCGTCAAAGGGCGTGGCGTTTGCCTGAATCTCAATGATATTGGCAATCATTTCGCGGCTGGCCAGGGAATAATTGATTCCGTCCGTTCCCTGGCTTTCCCCGTCGCACATGTCCGTACAGAAATACCGGGCCCCATAGCCGCCGGCTTTTGCAATGCCTTCCCTGGCTGCGGCAACCAGTTTGTCCAGATGGCCGGAGCCCGGATGGCTGTCCCCGAAGGTGCTTTCAATGATAATCTGCGGTTTGGCGAGATCCTCCGGTTTCCAGCCTGTTCCCAGACGCAGCGGATCCATTTCCGGCGCTAAACGGCGCATTTTCTGGCTGATCAGCATGCTGATTCCTCCGTGATCAAGTATTTGTTCCGTATCGCTATTCATTCGCTTTGATGATATCCGCAAGCTTCACATGCTCATTGCGGAACTGCGTTGTTCCTGCCTCCATCGGAAGGTGGATTGCGTGCCTGGGGCAGTTCGACATCTTCCATGAATCCCATTATATGCTGAGCATGAGCTTGTTCTCAAACCCACCCTTGTTATTTTCGCCGCAAACGGAAAAACTCCTTTCAGAACGACAGGAGCGAAAGGGTTCGACCGAACTATCATGCTCAGCTTTGACGCCATCGTACCGGGTGGCCAGTTCATCGTAGCGCTCACCGCATTCACCGCAGACAATCCGGGATGCGAAAATCCGTGCATTTTCAGTGCTAAGGACAATTGATATTGATGTTACTGCGGAAATGAACAGTCAATCTCAGCGGTAATATTATAAAATATTAACTTAGAGCTGAAAATATATGCCCAAAGGAAGGAGGGAGACCGGAGCGGATAGTTTTTTTCTATTCACAAAAGCTTCCCGCATGTTTTGTCTTGACGGATAGAGCGCCGATAAACTATGATGGGCGCAGCAGAATTCTTCCATAAATACTTTGGGAGGCGTAAAAATGACATATGAGAATCGGACGCTGGGGGAGCTGTTGAGCGATCCCCGAATCAGGCCCATTGCGGGAGACGCAATCCGAAACAGGGATCTGCGCGCGGAGCCGGCGTGGAACCTTACGCTGGAGCAGCTGAGAAAGGAGGCTTTTTTCACCGGGGAGATCGCCGGAGGGTTCCGGAGACTGTATCGGGCGGCAGAGACGGGGGACTGGTATTATCCGCTGTACAGCGGAGCGGAATGCGCGGAGGATGAAGCGCGGCGGGGCGTGAATATCGTCTGGCTTCCTTCGGACGCACCTGAGGCGGATGACAGGCCGTTCATTCTCCTGGTTCCGGGCGGGGGCTTCGTGAACGTATGGAGCCTGACGGAGGGATGGCCCATTGCAGATCAATACAACCGGTACGGGTTTCATGTCTTTGTCCTGACGTATCAGGTGGACGGAGAGCGGGGGCTGCTGGCGAAAAACATGGAAGATATGGCCAGGGCGCTGCGGCTGATCAGGGAAAAGGAAGATCATTTCCATGTCCGCGGGGACCGGTATGTGACCTGCGGGTTTTCCGCAGGGGGATATCTGGTCTGCCTCTGGAATACGGGGATGGGATATGGGCATTTCGGGCTGCCGAAGCCCCAGGGATGTATTCCCGTTTATCCGGTGGTGACGCTGAAGAAGGAGGTTCGGTACGGAACGGATGATCCGGAAACCTCGCTGCGCCTCTACGGATGCTCCGCGGAGGAAGCGCGGAGGATGGATTATGAGATTCCGGAACACGCGGAGGGCTTCCCGCCGACCGCGATTTTCCTGGCGGCGGAGGACGAGCTGGTGAATCCGGAAAACTCGAGGATGCTGGCGAGAGCGCTGGATGCGCTGAAAATTCCCTGCAGGCTGGAGATCGGCCCGACGGGCGGTCACGGGTTTGCAGACGGTACGGGGATGTGTATGGCTGGCTGGACGGAAAGGGCGGCGAAATGGGCCGCGGCGCTGGGATGAGAAGGCTGTGAAACGAAAAGGAAGGCCCTTCCGTTTTACGGGGAAGGAGAAGCCATGAAAAATGAAATGAAAAGGAAGGTTCCTCCGCTTCACAGGATGATTACGGCTATCCGGCGGGTGCCGCTTTCGAAAAGACTGTACGCGGCGGGAATTCTGGTTGGGATCCTTCCTCTGCTGATCGTCGGGATCTGTGGATACTTTGCGGGCCGGAACAGCATTACGGATATGGCGGAGCAGATGATCGGCCAGACGGTCAGCCAGACGGCGGATATGGTTGGCAGCAAGCTGCAGATGATTATCAACGACGGGGTGGACATCGCCTATTCCGATCTTGTACAGGATGGGCTGATTCGCTACGACGGGATGACAGCCCTCGAGAAGAGGAGGCTGGAGCAGACCCTTTCCGAGAGTATCAACCGCCGGTACATCTACAACGGCTACGACTGCGAGATCATGCTTTATACCCTGGCCCGGAGCGAAATCTATGCTTACGGACCGCTGTACTTCCGCTTCAACCTATCCCCGGATCGGACGGGGGAGCTGCTGGACCGGGCGACGGAACTGTACGGGAAGCCGCTTTGGAAGATGGTGGATGAAACCTGGGAGCAGCACGACGCCACCCAGGTGCATTTCGACCGGAACAGCCTGCTGCTGACCCGAGCCATCAAATCCATAAGCACCGGCTCCATCATCGGATATCTGATGATTCGGGTCGACGAGAAGGAATTCTCGGAAATGATCAAAGATATCAATCTGGATGACGATGCGCGGGCGTTTCTGCTGGATCAGGAGAATGTTGTGATCACCTCGGACGGAAGCTTCACGGCGGCGAAGGCCTTACCGGACGGAGAACTGCTGAGCCGAATGGAGGAGGGAACCGGGCAGCCTTTCTTCTACAGCAGGCCTGAGCAGCGGTATCTGACCGCTTACAGCCAGGTTCCCCAGGCTGGATGGTATATTGTTGTTCTTATTCCAATGTCCTATCTGAAAGCGGAACCGCTGGAGCTGCTTCGTGTCACGATGCTGGCGGTATTTATCTGCGCGGCGGTGGGATTCGGGCTGTTCCGGCTGCTGTCGCTGTCGATCCTGCGGCCGGCCGGCGCTCTGCGGCAGGGCATGGAGGCATTCAGCCGGAGTCCGGATGCGCCGCCGGTGCCCGAGGAGGGCCGGGATGAGCTGACGGATCTGACGAGGCGGTTTAACGACATGACGAAAGAAATCAACACGCTGATCCAGAATGTATCCAGGCACGAGCGGGAAAAGCACGAGTTGGAAACCATGGCCCTGCAGGCGCAGATCAATCCGCATTTTCTGGCGAACATGCTGGATACGGTGGTCTATATGGCACAGATCAAAAAGGAGAAGAATATCGAGGAGGTGCTGCTGGCCATCGTCAATATCCTGAATAACTGCAAACAGAACGGCACCTCGGTGGCTACGGTGCGGGAGTCCCTGGACTTTCTTCGAAGCTATGTGCTGATCCAGTCCTATCGGATGCTGGGCAAGTTCACGCTGACCTATGAGGTGGAAGACGGAATCCTGAACTGTCTGATTCCTCGTTTCATCCTGCAGCCCATTGTGGAGAACGCCCTGATTCACGGGATTGCCCCCAGCGGCCGGATCGGGCATATCACGCTGAAGGGCGTCCGGGAGGGGAAAAGACTTCATTTTTCAGTAACGGACGACGGGGTTGGGCTGTCGGAGGAGCAGATTGCCGCTGTGCTGGAGAAGGGGGCGGATTCGGGCCGCCATATGACCGGGATTGGGCTGCCCAACGTCCAGCGGAGGCTACGGCTGATGTACGGGGAGGACGGCGGAATCCGTATTTCCAGCGCGGAAAATGAATATACGACGGTGGATATCTTTCTGCCGGCGGAAGATGGGACGGAGCAGGATGACCCTGCCGGAGGGATCGCCCAGCTGCCTCGGGAGACAAAGGAGGGGAAGAAAGCATGATCCGCCTGATGCTGGTGGACGACAGTCCGCTGTTCCGCGCGAAGTTCAGAGGCCTGACCCGATGGGAGGATCAGGGCATCGTAATCCTGGATGAGGCCGGGAATGGGAAAATTGCCATCGAGCGCCTGGAACGGAACCCGCCGGACGTTATCCTGACAGACATCAGCATGCCGGTGATGGACGGCATCGGGCTGATCGAGTATGTGCGGGCCCGGCATCCGAAGATTCCCGTCATCGCGCTCAGCGCCTATGATGATTTTGACTATGTGCGCGGGAGCCTGCGGAATGGCGCCTGCGATTATATCCTGAAGCACAGGCTGGACGTGGGACAGCTGACGGAGCTGATCCGGGAGGCGGTGCGGAAGACTTCGGGAAACGAGGACGGGATCGGAGCGGGGACTGAAGACGGATCCGGGGCAGAGAGCGGAGCTAATGCCGGGGATTCGTCGGAAGGCCGGCGGGAGTTCTTTGCCCTGGCGCTCAGCGGATGGTATGCGGATCCGGAAGAAGCCGCCCAGCGCATGCAGAAGCTGAGGATCTCCTTTCCGGCGGACGGGTGCGTACCGATGCTGACGGGGATAGATCCCCGGGAGGAAGGAGGAGAAGAATTCACGGAGCCCATGATCCAGCTGCTGCAGGAATGCCTGAACCGGCGAATCTGGGAATATCTTCTCCTGAAGGAGGACTTGATGCTTCTTCTGCTTCCGGGGACCTGGGCCGGGCAGACGCTGGGCGATTCGGCGGACGCGCTGTCGGAATTGCTGAAGGCCGCGGCGGTGACGGTGGAACGTTTTTTCGGGACGGGACTTTCCTTCTGCGCGGGGAAAAACTGCCGGAACCTGCAGGAACTGACGGCGGAGGCGGCGCGGCTTCGGGAACAGTACGATACGATGCGTTCTCTGGGCAGTACGGGATTCATCACGGACGGGAGCGGGGTCAGCGAATACGTTCGGCAGATTATCGACTATGTCCGCGGGCATTATTCCGAGCGGATCTCCCTGAAGGATATCTCGGTGGCCGTGGGACTCAGCGAAAGCTATGTGTCGAGGTTTTTCAAGAACGAGACCGGTGTCAATATCGTCACATATATCAACGACTTTCGGCTGGATGAGGCGGCGCGGATGCTCCGGCAGACCGACCTGCCCATCAGGGAGATTGCGGACCGGGTCGGGATCGAAAATTACAACCGCTTTTTTCATCTTTTCCGGGAACGGAAGGGGCGTACCCCCAGAGCATACCGGGACGGGAACAAGGGATGACAAAATGCTGTAGTAATTGCGCAAAATGCTTCATTGCTTTTCTGGACAAAATCAGATATTTTTTTGACATGATAACGCGGACGGTGAGGATTCCGCGAGAAGAGTTCAAAACTGAAAAAGGAGGAAACGACAATGAAGAGGTTTCTGGTGATTCTGCTTACGGTCTGTATGCTTTCGGCGCTGATTCCCGCGATGAGCGTGGCCGCGGAGCCCACGGATCTGACCTTCTGGACCTATGTGGAGCTGCACAGCGAGTTTTTCGAGGATGCGGCCGCCCGGTGGAATGAGATGCATCCGGACGAACCCATCAACCTGAAATGTGAGTCTTATCCGACGGTGGACGACATGCACAGCAAGCTGCTGATTACGCTGCAGTCCGGCCAGGGAGCGCCGGATATCGTTGACGTGAATGTGGCGAAATTCAGCAATTTTGTCCGCGGCGAGGATATCGGCTTTATCCCGCTGAATGATATTATCGAGCCCGAGAAAGACGCCTTCCTGGAGGCGGTGCTGGATATCTACAAGAAGAATGACATCTATTATGCCATTGAGTATCACGTGGGCGCGCCGGTCATCTTCTACAATACGGAGATCCTGGACGCAGCGGGGGTCAAGGTGGAGGATCTGGTGTACTGGTCTGATGTGGCGGAAGCCGGCAAGAAGGTTCTCGAGGCCACCGGTAAGCCCATCATCACCTTCGAGATCGCCGACTCCTGGTGCTATTACATCATGTGCGGCGAGAAGAAGTCCGACTGGATGGATCGGGACGGCAATGTGATCATGGATAACCAGGCCAATGCCGACGTGCTGCATTTCATGCTGGACATGATTGACGCCGGCACGGCCATCACGACGCCCGGGGGCGGCTTCCATACTGAGGAATATTACGGATTCATGGGCCAGGGAGGCGCGGCCTCGATGCTGCTGCCCCTGTGGTATATGGACCGGTTTACCAACTTTATGCCGGAGCTGAAGGGCAAGATCCAGATCGCGCCGATCCCGAAGTGGGATGACGAGAGCGTGGCCCCCGTGTTCGGTGGCACCGGCACCTGCATCACCACCCAGTGCAAGGCTCAGGATCTGGCGAAGCGCTTCCTGTACGAGGCCAAGATCAGCAAGACCGGCTCCGGAAACATCTGGACCGTGCTGGGATTTGATCCGCTGCGGATGGATATCTGGGATGATGACAGCATCTTCAAGGCGGACAATGTGTTCACCGACTATTATGGCAAGGAAATCTTTGATATTATAACCGGCATGAAGGACGACTTCTATCCGACGAATGTGACGGATCCGCTGTTCCCGGCAGCCAATACGCTGGTGGCGAACGAGGTGCTTTTCAAGGCGCTGGCTGAGCGGAACCAGACGCCGGAGGAGATCCTGAAGGAAGCGGCGGATGAGCTGAGAAGCTACTAATCGCCGTACATTCTCCGATGCGGAGGTATAATCCTGGATGAAATGCGGGGACGGTTCGTTCGTTTTGTAAAAGCAAAAGCGAAGGGGCCGTCCCCAAGTTTCGCATTGCGTCCGGTGAAACGGAATGGAATAGGATTGCAAGATGGGAGGTGTGGGCGTGAGTTTGATGCTGACCGGCCGTAAACGCGGGGCCGCGGAAAGGCATGGGATCAATACGATGCGGATTGCGCCGTATCTGTTCACGCTGCCGTTCGTGATCTCCTTCTGCCTCTTTTTCGCCTATCCCCTGGGCTATATGGTGATGATGAGCCTGGAGAATATTGAGGGTATCAGCAGCGTGACGTTTGTCGGGATGAAGAACTATGTCCGGCTCTTTGGGGATGCCCGGGTGATGAACGCAGTAAGGAACAGCGTGATGTTTACGGCGGGAATCCTGGTGCTGAACGTGGTGCTTGCGCTGCTGCTGGCGGTGGTGCTGAACAATCGGCAGACTCCGCTGCGCAACATGTTCCGCTCCGCATTGTACCTGCCGGCGCTGACCTCTATTATCGTCGCGGGCATCTACTTCCGTCTGTTCTTTGGCAGCGGAGACAGGACGCCGCTGAACTCGGTGATGTCCTTCCTGGGCTTCGGGCCAAAGGCCTGGCTGTTCGATACTGTGTACACCGGTGTGTTTGCGCTGGTGATCACCTCGACCTGGAGGTGGCTGGGCACGAATCTGATCTACTTCCTCTGCGGGCTGCAAAGTATCCCCCAGGAACTGTATGAAGCCGCGGAGATCGATGGTGCCGGGCCGCTGCAGCGGCTGATCTATGTAACGATCCCGGGTCTCAGGCCCATGATCGTCTTTGTGGTCACGGTGCTGACCTACGGGGGACTGCGGATGTTTGGCGAGAGCTACGTGCTCTGGACGAATGGCAATACGCCCAACAATATTGGGATTACGATTGTTCTGTATATCTATAAGACCGCCTTTGCCCGGTATCAGACCGGGTATGCGGCGGCCATGTCCACCCTGCTGTTCGTGGTGCTGTTCTTCATCAACCTGCTTTATATCCGGTTCCTGAAGATCGGAAAGGAGGGCTGAGGGACATGAAAAGGCAGAAACGCTCTTACCGGATTTTTATCATCGTCCTGCTGGCGGTTTTCGCACTGATGGCCCTGATGCCTTTCGTGTACCTGGTGGTGGCCTCTCTGGTGGAGGACATGAGCCAGGTGTTCAAGAACGGTCTGGCGCTGGATATTACGCCGGACATGCTGGGAACCGGCAACTACCGGATGCTGGTTACGGAGCAGCACGGGGTCTTCTTCCGGTGGTTCTGGAACAGCGTGGTCGTAACAGCGATGTTTACGGTGCTCTCCCTGGCGACCAGCTCCATGGTCGGCTACGCGGTCAGCGTGTACCGGTTCAGGGGACGGAAGATTTATATCATTATGATCATGAGCACCATGATGATCCCGGTGGAAATCCTGATGCTGCCGCTGTACCGGGAGATGCTCAGCTTCAGACTTCTGAACACGTATCTGGGCGTGGTGCTGCCCTTTGCGGACTCCTCCTTTGCGATCTATTTCTTCATGCAGTATGCGGCTTCGCTGCCCCGGGAACTGGTGGACGCGGCCCGGGTCGACGGCTGCGGGGAGTTTGCTATCTTCCTGAAGATCATGGGGCCGCTGATGATTCCGGCCTTCGGCAGCATGGGGATCCTGCAGGCCATGACTGCCTGGAACGACTTCCTGTGGCCGCTGATTGTCATGTCCACCAACGAGAACTTCACCCTGACCGTTGGACTGCAGACATACCTGAGCCCCTATGGGAACAACTATAATATGCTCTTTGCCGGAGCGGTGATTTCCGTGATCCCGCTGATGATTCTGTTCCTGTGCAACCAGAACGCCTTTATCTCCGGCATCATGGCCGGAAGCGTCAAGGGGTAAAGCGGCGGATCAAAGGCTCCGGTGCCCTGACCCTTTGAGCAGGAATACCTGAGCAGAGGAGGGAACTGATCATGATTTCTTTTTAAAAACGGAAATAGAATTACATAGACGTCAGCACTGATGTTTCAGCGCTGACGTTTTTGGATGTAACCGTATAATAATCCGGGTCTATGATTGGACCGCTTTCCTGAGTAGAATGGATCAGAATGAATCCATTCTCTCGGGGAGGTGTTTTCAATGGGGTTTTAGATCTGCAGCCGGTCGATCATCCTGAGCATATTCAGATAGAAATCCCGGATATCATGCCTGTGCATGAGGCCGCCCTGCAGCTACATATGATCGCCGTTTACAGTGGGGAAGACATTCCTGACGCCCGGGATCAGGTTCCCCTCCTCCAGCGGTTTTGAAGGCGCGCCAAGGAGAAACATTGCGGACACGGTATTGACCAGACCGTCATTCTCGCGCCAGCTTTATCCCCTCGGGCCATTCCGAATCGTTATGCGTTTTTCTCCAGCACCCCGCTGCGCAGGAACCAGGTGGGCGTGCAGCTCCATGCGTGGCAGTAGCTGTTGACGATCGGGGATCCGTAAGGGGATTCATTCGGGTCGGCGGGATTGAACAGCTCCCAGAAGGTATCGGCCCCGCTGCGGACCATCGCGCCCCAGTAGTCCCGGATGACCTGACGCGCTGCTTCCCTTCGTCCGGAAAGGCACAGCGCCTCTACGTAGTGGTGCATCATGTAGGGTGTCACCATCCCCAGGGCGTCGGGGCAGGCCGCGGCGGCGTCCAGGCAGGCGCAGGCCTCTTCGCCGGTCACGACGCCAGCCAGGATGGCCCATATCTGGGAGGCATGGGAAATCTGCCGGTCCCTGCCGCTGACAAACAGATGGCGCTCCCTGTCGTACCAATGGGCCAGCATTGCGGCCTTTCTGGCTTCAATCAGCGCGGCCAGCGCCGGATCCTCCCGTAGACGCAGCGCCGCCTGGGCGCAGTAAATCCAGATGGCCTGAGCACAGCACTGCTTGTTCAGCCCCAGCTTCCAGTCCACGAAGCACCAGCCCATCCGATCGCTGTCCTGGATGAGCTGGGTTGCAGGATCAAACTGCTTTTCCGCCAGCGTCAGCTGATGAAGCGCCAGCGGCAGCAGGTCTTCCGCCGTTTCCCGGTCGCCGGTGGCCTGGGCATACTGCAGCAGCGTGGGGATAAAGAACAGGGAATAATCAAACATGTAGGTATCATCGCCTTCCACCTGCGGTTCGGTGAAAAGGCAGGCAGGGATGCGGCCTTCGCTGTCCGCTGCGCAGGCGAAGAGATACAGGCAGCGCTTCACCAGCCCGAAGCTGCGATAGGTTACGCTGTTGGCCAGCGCCTGCAGGCGCAGGTCACCCAGCCAGAGGCGGCGGTCCCGCTTGGGACCGTCCTCGAAAACGTCCTGCATGCAGCTGCGCAGGGTGCGAAGGGCTGTACGGTCAATGGCCTTCTCCCACTCCTCGCCCGGGAGCGATTCTACCCTGCTGTCATCGGCGGAGGTCGTCGTTTCGGCAAAGGCGTCCTCGATCACCAGGCTGTACTTGGAGGAGAGCGCCAGCACGTCGATCCGGACATAGCGGAAGGCATAGCGCCTGGGCAGGGAGAGCATGGCCGGCAGCACATCCACGTGCACCTGCTCCTGCTGCACCCAGCCCCTGCTGATCCAGCCCCGGTATCCCTCCAGCGTTTCGTTCAGCTCCCGGCTGTTCTCGCAGAACTTGAACTGCAGCCAGGCCGGGGCGTCCGGATGGCTTCCTTTGCTGCGCAGCCTGAGGGTCAGTTTTCCTACAAAGTGATTGCCGAAATCCAGTACGATGCTGTCGTTTTCCCGGAGAGCCTTCTGAGGCATCCCCGAGACCGGGCGGACCGTTTCCGTGTGCAGGGCGGGCCTGCAGGACTCCGCTTTTTCCAACCAGGCTGCTTTCTTCTCTTCGAACATGGCTCCTCCTCAGCTGCGCAGCTTGACGCGTGCGTGAATGATTTCTGATAGGCGCATTATAGCATGAAAACCCGGCCCGCAGGCAGTCTAATTTGAAGAAATCAGAAGACGGACCTGTCCGCTTCAGCGGATTCTCCGCATTATTCCGTGAACAGCCGGATGTGATCGAAAGCCGCGGAGCCGTCCGAAACGAACAGGCCAAGCCGGGCCCCTTTGCGATTGAACATGCGGGTTCCGAGGGCAACCTGGTTATCCCCATACAGGAGCAGAATGGTATCCTGAACAAAGACCCGGATATGGGTTGTCCGATTCGGCCGCCATTCGAAGGGACGCTCCATTTCGACCTCATAGGGGAACATCTTTCCGCCGTCTTCATACATCCGGAGCCCCGTTTTATACTGAATCCGGTGCCGGCGGGGCTCAAAAAGCAGATAATACCCCTGGGTAAAATCCTTTTCCACCTGCAGCGCAATGCCGAATTCCCGGGGCGTTTCATCAAAGGAGACGTCCATCTCCAGTCTGCAGGATGCGGGAACCGGATTCATCAGCAGGCAGGCATATCCTGCGGGGCTGCGGACGGAGGCCCGATGGTCTCGAACCTGCCAGCCTTCACTCAGCGGATGCATCTCTACCGGAAGCTCCCTGGAAAAGGCATGATCCACCGCGGAAGGAGGCTGTACGCCCAGCGTTCCGTCCGGGTTCTGGGTCAGCTGATGAACAATCATGGTTCCGCCCCAGTCCCAGGTATTGTAATCCTTTCCGTAATCCTTCTGGGGATTGAAGGACCAGATGTTTTCCGCCCGGTCGGGATTCCATCCGTAGAGGAAGTGGGACGTTCCGTCCGTTCCGTGCTTCGCGGCATAAAAACAGCGGGTATCGAAGGTATCCACAGGCGGCGTGATCCAGGGTCCCTCCGGCGAACGGGCCATGCGGTACAGGGTCTGGAAGCGGTCCGTATAGACGGAGTAAACCAGATACCACCAGTCCCCCCAATGGAACAGATCCGGGCACTCGTGGGCGGAGGGATGCGTATGGGGTGCGTACAGCGGAGGGCATAGGGTCCAGTGATGCAGATCCTTTGACTTGCACAGGCCGACACAACCGTTCCGCCCCGTCGGTTCCTTGGCCCGGGCGGCGATCAGCATCCACCAGCATCCTTCCTGTTCGTTCCAGACGACATGCGGATCCCGCCAGTCCGTCATTTCATAGATCCGGTCATCCGGCTGAAAGGTATCCTCCGGAAGCGTTTCCCACTTTTCCATGTCCCTGCTGACGGCGTGGCATACAAACTGCCTGCTTTCCGGCTCGGAAGCGAATGTACAATAGAAAAGATGGTACATTTCTCCGGCCCTGATGACGGATCCCGTTCCTCCGCGGATGCCCGTTTCCAGCGGCGCGGAAAAATGCAGCTGGTCCCGGGTATCGATCCGCTTCCACCCTCTTCCCAGATAATAGAGGTGAAACATCCCCTCATCATAGAAGGGAATGATATCTCCCATTCTTCCGTTTTCCGGATGATAAAAAATGTTCATGATAACCTCCCCGGTCCTGGATTTCTGACGGGCGGATGCCATCGCCCTGATCCGACTCAGCCGGCATCTCTGCAAAACAGAGAACCTTCCGATGCTTAATATTCGGCTGCATCCCTGATAACCCTGCATGTCATGATCATTGCCCTCCTTGTGCATGACAGAAAGGGCTCAGTCCCATGAGGGACGCATCTGCCAGAGCTGCAGACGGCGGATCCGCGTTGTCCCGCCGCCCGCAAAGCGGATTCCCCGGGAATCCTCCGGGGGATAGGAGCGGATGCTCAGCGCTTTTTCTCCGTTGAAGAAGCCCTCCGTCAGGGAGTGATCCACATAAAGATCCATGGTCAGGGCTGTATCCGTGGCGGAAAGCGTTCCCCGCATGAATTCCTTCTTGCCAAAGGCGCCGGGATAATCCGTCCCCCCGGACAGCGTTTTTGCGGAGGGATCATAGCGGAAGATCATGCCGGAACCCGCATCCGATGTCCGCAGATACAGGGAGACATTCTCTCCCGCGTCCACTTCGGCCCGAAGGCAGTACAGATCCTCCCGAATTTCTGCCAGCGCCTGATTCGCTTCTTCCACGGAGACCTCCGACAGGTCCGCCAGCTTACGGCTGAAGAGCGACTCCAGCCTTGGATCCGCTTCCACGCACAGATCCGTGCCCGCATCGTTCAGATACAGATTCCGGGTCAGCCCCGCGCAGTGGGCCCACCCTGCTTCCGCTTCTTCCGCCGGGCGGCGCTTGTCCTGCATGATGGAGAAGAGGCAGAGCCGGCCCGTGACGGGATCCTTCAGCACGCTGGGGCCGGTAAAGATATTGTCTCCGTAATCCAGCAGACGGGGTTCCTTGCCGAAACCCGGATCGGGGATGAATTTTCCCGCCTGTCTGTCGAAGGCTCCAACATAGTAATATACCTTGTTGTCCGCCCGGTCCGGCGGGGCAGGCATCAGGAAGAGGAAGTGCTTCCGGATGCTGCCCGCTCTGTTTTCCACCGGCATCAGCACGGGCAGCTCCCAGCTGGTGCCGTAGACGGGCGGCTGATCGTCCATATCGAAGGCGATGCCCAGATATCGCCAGTCCATATCGATTTTTCCCTCCGGGAGAACCTCCAGCCGTTCCGTCCGGAACAGCAGCACCGCGCCGCCCCCGGTCCGGGGACTACCGCCGCAGACGGCCATGTACCAGCCGTCCGCCTCCCGCCAGACGTGGGGATCCCGGAATTCTCCCGGGCGGCCCCGGCCTGCCTGCTGGGTGGCGGCCAGGCGGTCCAGCACATGCCACTCCCGCAGCTCCGGATCATTCGGATCCTTCGGCCAGGCCGCACCGATGTTTTGATTGGAAATCAGTCCATGGGCGGCATAGGTCAGATCCGCGGCGGTGAAAAAAAGTACCGGAATGCCGTTGGCGTCCAGCGTGGCGCCGCCGGTCCAGACGCCATCCGGTGTAACGGAGTTCTCCGCGGGGACGATGGCATCCTGGACCTGCCGCCAGCGGACAGTGTCCTCGCTGACCAGATGACCCCAGGCGATATTGCCCCAGTAGGAGCCGATATTGTTGCTCTGGAAGAAGAGATGATAATGTCCCCGGAAGTACAGCGGGGCATGGGGTTCGTTCATCCAGTGCTGCCGGGGCTGACCGTGGAACCGCGTCCGGTGCGGATCCGCCCGCAGGATGTCCTCCGGCCCGATGTCCTCCCAGGGAATCTCCGGGCGGGGGAGGGAAGCCCGGGCCGCGATTTCCTCCGGAGACAGCGCGGCGGCTTCGACCCGGATTTCGCCCATGAGTCCGCAGAACATATCCATCATGCCCGCGGAAATGACCTTTCCCCCCTCATTTTTCCCGATCATCAGAGGATGCCCCTCCGCCGGGATGAAACGGGCGCCCCGGGGAAGCACCAGAGTGCCGGCCGGGTTTCCGTTGACATACAGGGCCATCGCGGCCTGCGCCTCATCCCAGATACCTGCCAGATGATTCCACCTGCCGCTGACGAGGCGGGCCGTTTCCGCCCGAAGCGTGTGGCGGCGGTCCCCCGTGCCGATCTGAAGGCAGGGGCGCCCAAAGGCTTCGTATCCCAGCAGAATGCCCCTCGGCGCGTCCGGATCCACCTGCCCCAGAACGGCCGTGATGCCCTTCAGATCCCCCTCCGATGCCTCCGGATCGCCGCAGGGGAAGGACCGGGGCGCGATCCAGGCGGACAGGGTCAGGGACGGACCGCGGAGGCAGATTTCCGGCGGATAGCAGATGCATGTGGAATTGCCGTCAAAAAGCAGCGCGGAGCCCTGAATGCCGCAGGCCCGCCAGGAAGGATCCCGGGAGGGGATATATTTCGCGTTCCGGAAACGGTACCGGATTTCCGCCGCCGGCAGGTGCCCGCTCGCGTCATGAACCAGGTGTCCCCGGCCTTCCTGAAATTTCAGGTAAAGCATTTCCGTTTGCTTCTGTTCCACGGATTCCATTCCTCCGATTCTTTTTTCCGCCTGCCTGGCGATGCTTCTGCCGCCGCCTGCCGTCATACTGCCCTGCTTCCGGGGGATTTCCGGCTATGCAAAGAGGCAGGGAGAATTCGCCTGCAGCGGGCCTCCCTGCCTCCGTCCAAGAGATCAGATATCAGAAGTTGTAATTTTTGCACACCGGCGCGTTGGCAGCCGATGACTTCTCATCGAACCAGATCAGGTTGTTGCCGGTCGCCTTGTCGAAGAGCTGAATCAGCCGGGGCTGGGTGGTGAAGCTGATGGTCTTGCCCATGCTCACGTCCGTATCCAGATCCACAGTGGGGATTACCATGACGACTTCATCCTCATTGCTGCGGGTATGCAGGTTCACCTCGGTACCCAGCATTTCGGAAACCTCGATCAGCGCGCTCAGCTCACCCTTGCCCACGGAGATGTGCTGGGGCCGGATGCCCGCCACGATGTCGCAGGGCTTCTGGCCATTCTGCTTCAGGGCTTTCTGCTGGAAGGGATCCAGCTGGAAGCGGACACCGCGGATTTCCGCGTAGTAGGTATCATTCTCCAGCAGCAGCTTGCAGCCGTCAAAGAAGTTCATGACCGGCATGCCGATGAAGCCGGCGACAAACAGGTTTACGGGCTTGTTGAATACTTCCACCGGGGTGCCGATCTGGTTTACATAGCCGTCCTTCATGATCACGATCCGGTCGCCCAGGGTCATGGCCTCGGTCTGATCGTGGGTCACGTACATGAAGGTGGTATTGATGCGCTTCCGCAGCTTGATGATCTCGGCGCGCATCTGGTTCCGCAGCTTGGCGTCCAGGTTGGACAGGGGCTCGTCCATCAGGAAGACCTTGGGGTCACGCACCATGGCACGGCCGATGGCGACGCGCTGACGCTGACCGCCGGACAGAGCCTTGGGCTTCCGCTCCAGGTACTGGGTGATGTCCAGAATCTCGGCCACTTCCCGGACCTTCTTGTCGATCTCGTCCTTGGGGGTCTTCTTCAGCTTCAGGGCGAAGGCCATGTTCTGATACACGGTCATATGGGGGTACAGGGCATAGCTCTGGAAAACCATGGCGATGTCCCGATCCTTGGGGGCCACGTCGTTGCAGACCTTGCCGTCGATGGTCAGCTCGCCTTCGGAAATCTCCTCCAGGCCGGCGACCATCCGCAGGGTGGTGGATTTTCCGCAGCCGGAAGGCCCGACCAGCACGATGAATTCCTTGTCCTCGATTTCCAGATTAACGTCATGCACCGCGGTGACGCTGTTGTCATAGATCTTCTTAATGCCCTTCAGTGTAACCTTTGACATATCTCATGGCTCTGGCTGCCGGCTTATCGCCTCATGCCTCGCGGCCATCCCGAAGATGGCACCGCATTACGGCAGGTCTCCACACTGCCGCACCGCGAGCCCGCGGACTGTTTTCCTCCTTTTTTACATGAGCGAAGGGACAGAAAAGTGGAGTGAACCTTCGCCATTAAAATTCAGGGGTAAAAAACCATGCTTGAATGCTTTACTGCGCGGTGTCGGAGAATTCATCCTCTCCCGCGTCAAAAAACAGGTCATACTTTTCCACGTCGATCAGCACCTCGCCGTCCGCCTCAAAGCTGATGACGTCCGCGCTGAGGGGGGTGTGCAGGACGAAGGAGGCGGCCTGTTCGCCGTCGTTGACGAACAGCTCCAGGCTCTTCTTGTCCAGGATGCAGCGGAGCTTGATGCTTCCGTTCTTGGAATACACCGGAAACTCCCGCATGTTCACGATGTCGAAGGGGAAGCCGCCCCGGGTGCGATCCACCCGGACGATCCCCGAATCCGGCTTGAACCGGATGGTGGTTTCGTATTCCCCGTCCTTGGCCAGATGCAGCTTGAACCAGCGGTACATCAGATTCCCGTTTGCGGGCCGTACGTTTACCGTCAGGTCGATGATCCGGCCCCGGATGCCCATCAGATGGGTTTCCGTGGACAGGGGCACGTTCCGATAGGCGATTCTCGGCCCCCGATAGTTTTCCAGCTCCCGCACCGGCTGCTGAATCAGCCGGCCGTCCCGGATGCTCAGCTCCCGGGGAACCGTCATCTGGCCCACCAGCCGGGTAGTCATCAGCTGACTGCGGGCGGTATCCCAGTTCTGCATCCAGGCGATCATGATCCGCCGCCCGTCCTGCGCCAGCAGGGTCTGGGGGGCGTAGAAGTCGATGCCGTAATCGATCGCCTGCACGTTTTCCCGGATCAGATGCTTCTTTTCGTTGGCCTTTCCGATGATGCAGACGGTGCCGTTGCCTGCGTGGAACTCCAGCCCGGTGGGCATCATTTCCTGGGGGCTCACCAGCAGCACGTCCATGCCGTCCAGCGGGAAGAAATCCGGACACTCCCACATCTTGCCGTACTGGCAATGGCAGGAGGCCACCCGGCCTTTGTACTGCCAGTGAAGCCCGTCCTCGCTGTGGAACAGCAGGATGGATCCGCTTCCGTCCGAGGGCCGGTTGCCGGCCACGGCCCAGAAGCCGTCCTCCTCCTTCCAGATCTTGGGATCCCGGAAGTCGATATCGCTGCCGCCCTTGGGCAGGTCCGCGGCGGTCAGTACGGGGTTGCCCTCATATTTCTCATAATTGATGCCGTCGCCGATGGCGATGCACTGGGTCTGATAGTTTTTGAGGGTTCCGTCCTCCTGCCGCTCCGCCCGGACGCCGGTATACATCAGCAGCTGGCGGCCGTCCTCCAGCTCAATGGCGCTGCCGGAAAAGCATCCGTCCTTGTCGTAGGGCTGATCCGGGGCCAGGGCCACCGGCAGCCGCTCCCAGCGGATGAAATCCCTGGTCTTCACGTGACCCCAGTGCATGGGGCCCCAGATGGGACGGTAGGGATGGTACTGAAAAAACAGGTGGTACTCGCCCTTGTAAACGGAAAATCCGTTCGGATCGTTGATCCAGCCAATGCCTCCCGTTACATGGAATGCCGGCCGCTCCTCTTCAGGCACGAAAGGGCTGTACTGATCTTCAAAGTCCCGTGCCTTCCGCAGCTTTTCACTCACCATAGGGTTTATCCGCTCCTGTTCTTTACCCATTCCCATCCGGCGGAAAGCCGGATGGGAATGGGGAGTTTGGTTTTGATTCCGGTTGACGGCTCAGCGATTATTTCTCCGCGGAGGCATACCGGTCATAGGCATCCTGATACACCTTCAGCAGCTTTTCCATGCCGCAGTTGTTGTTCAGCATGTTCTTGTAGGCTTCCCACTCGGCATCCGTCGGGCCGCCGTTCTTGATCCACAGGCCTTCCTGCTCGGATACGGCGCTTTCGAAATCGGCACGGTAGCGGTCGATGGTCTCCAGCTCGTCCAGGGTGTAGGTGCAGTCGCAGGGGAAGGCGGTATCGTCGGTGACGAAGGGCATCCAGTAGTCATACAGGTCTTCCAGACGCTCGACAGCGCGGGGCTCCATCTTGGCGATGTCTCTGTAATACTCGGCCAGGATCAGCTTCGGACCCCAGACTTCGTTTTCGCCCTTCAGTTCTCCGGGGGACTTGCCGAACATTTCGCGGCCCTGCTCTTCGCTCAGAGCGATCCAGGCGCCGTTCTCATCCTCGCCGATGAAGTATACGCCGTAGGGGCCGTACTGCAGCTGCATGACGATCTTGCCGTCATACCACTTGTCGAAGAACTTCAGCAGATTGGTGGGATCCTGGCAGGCTTCGGTGATGGAGAGCTGGCCGGAGGTGATGGCGCCGCCGGTACGGATGTTCACATAGTGATCGCCGTTGGGGCCGTCCAGCACGGGCAGGAACACGTAATCCTGCGCGTAGTCGCCCATCAGCTCTTCGATGTACCACCAGGTGGAAACGCCGACCCAGCCCTGCTGGCACTTGGCCATCAGCTGCGTGGTATCCTGAGAGAACATTTCGATATCCATCAGGCCTTCGGCATACCAGTCATGGAAATAGGTTACAGCTGCGCGATAGTTGTCATCGTCGCAGACGAAGTTGGCGGTTCCGCCGGGATTGAGCACCAGGTCCGCGATGCCCACATCGGTGGGATAGTTGGTGAAGCCGAAGCCGGCATAGAAGATATTCTGGCCCCAGCACCACTGGTCGAAACCGGTGGACATGGGGATGGTGGATCCGGGCGCAGCGCCGTAGATCTTGGCAGCCATGTCATTTTCCTTAAAGGCGACCAGCACGTCGTGCAGCTCGTCCAGGGTGGTGGGCACGGCCAGTCCCAGATCATCCAGCCACTTCTTGTTGATCATGGAGAACTGCGGGATGGCGCCGATGTTGTAATCGCCTTCCTTGCCGATACCGGCGGTGGTCATCTGGTCGCCGGAGGGCAGGCCGTAGATGCATCCGTCCGCCTGGGTGATGGCGGCGCGGAATTCAGGATGCGCTTCCAGGATGGCGGTCAGGTTCGGCATGACGTCCGCATTGATGTAGGGAGTCAGGTCGATGAAGGTGCCGTCCTCGCCGTAGGTGGCCAGGTTGTAGTTGTTGAAGCCGACGCCCAGGAATGCGTCAGGCAGATCGCCGCCGGCGATGTGGATGTTCACCTGTTCAGACAGGGAGTCGCTCATGGTATTCCAGTTGATTTTGATGCCGGTTTCTTCCTGCAGCTGGTTCAGAATCACGTTGTTCTGATAGCCGGGGGACAGGGCGGACTGACCGCCGATGATGGTGTATTCGGTCTGCTCCGCCAGCGCGGAAACGGAAACCAGGCTCAGCAGCAGGGCGAGCGCCAGCGCGATAGAAAGAATGCGTTTCATGATTTTCTTTCCTTTCTGTGTGAGGTTTATGTGGTTGCTTGTCCGATCATCGGGAAGGGCGGAACTCCGCACGGCGGAGCATCTCCCTTCAGGCTCGGTAAGAACAGTTTCCCGCCGAAGACGGGCGCAGAATTCTTACCCTTTGACAGCTCCGGCCATGAAGCCTTTTTCGAAGTACTTCTGGACGAAGGGGTAGACGATCAGCATCGGAGCCGCGGCCACGATGATGGAGGAGAACTTGATCATTTCAGTGACCTTGTTCAGTTCCGCATAGCCGCCGGAGATGGTGGAAGCCTGCGCCGCCGATACGCTGGAACGAATCAGCACGTTGCGCAGCACCAGGGGCAGGGGAGCCTTCTCCGCGCCGGTCAGATAGATCAGAGCGGTGAACCAGTCGTTCCAGTAAGCCACCATGCTGAAGACCACCATCACGGCCATGATGGGCATGGACAGCGGAATCACGATCCGCAGGAAGGTCCGCAGCTTGGAGCATCCGTCGATTTCGGAGGCCTCGATCAGCTCGTGGGGAATGCTGTTCTGGAAGTAGTTCCGCACGATGATCATGTTGCCGACACCTACGCCGCCGGGCAGGAACAGGGCCCACATATTATTGATCAGGCCCGTCTGCTTGACGATCAGGTACGTAGGAACCAGTCCGCCGCCGAAGTACATCGTGATGATAAAAAACATGGAGAAGAGCTTGCGCCCCGGCAGATCCTTCTGGGCCAGGGGGTAAGCCGTGATGTACAGCAGGGTGACGGAGAAGATGGTTCCGATGACGGTGTACTTGATGGAGTTCATGTAGCCGGTAAAAATGTTGGAATCCGCGAACACCGCCTTGTACCCGTCCAGCGTGGGCTGGCTTGGCAGCAGGAAGGTCTTTCCGGCGTACACATCATAGGGGTTGGAGAAGGAGGCGATCAGCACGTAGTACAGCGGATAGGCCACGAGGAAGAGGACGACCGCTGTAATAATCACCAGAATGATGTCGCTGGTCTTGTCAGACAGACCGTGGGAAACCTTGTTCTTAGCCATTCTGTCTGCACCTCCTTACACGAAGTTGACTTCGGACGTCTTGCTGGCAATCGTGTTCACGATGAACAGCAGGATCAGGTTGACCGCCGTATTGAACAGGCCCACAGCCGTGGAATAGCTGTACTTGGCGTTTTCAATACCCTGCTGATACACATACACGGCGATGACGTCGGAAGTCGCCTTGTTCAGGTCCGTCTGCAGCAGCCAGACCTTTTCAAAGCCTACGTTCATCAGGGAGCCGGCGCTCATGATCAGGTTCAGGATGGCCATGGGCAGCAGGGCGGGCACGTCCACGTTCATAATCCGCTGGAACATGGAGGCGCCGTCCACCTTGGCCGCTTCATAAAGGCTGGTGTCCACATTGGAGAGGGTCGCCAGGTAGATGATGCAGCCCCAGCCCGCGTCCTGCCAGATGCCGGAGGCGATATATATCGTCCGGAATGCGCTGGACTCGGTTAAAAAGTCTATCTGCGTCCCCAATAGCAGGTTGATCAGGCCGCCGGAGGGGCTCAGGAAGATCCGGATCATACCGCAGACCACCATGATGGAGATGAAGTGCGGCGCGTACAGCACGGTCTGCACCACCCGTTTGTAGCGCGGGAAGCGCAGCTGATTGATGCACAGGGACAGGATGATGGGCACCGGGAAGCTCCACAGGAGGCTGTAGAGGCTCAGGAGGACGGTGTTGCGGATCATGCGGCCGCAGGTAGGCGCCGTGAAGAACCGCTCGAACCACTCCAGGCCGACCCACTTGCTGCCGGTGATGCCCCGGGAGGCCTTGTAGTCCCTGAAAGCGATCTGAATGCCGTACATGGGAATGTACTTGTAGATGAAGGTCAGCACCACAGGGATCAGCAGCAGCAGATAAAGCTGCCAGTTGTCCATGATCCGCTGGCCAATGGATTTCCGCCGAAGGCTCGGCGCCTTGACGTTGGTTGCCTGCATTCTGTTCACTTCTTTCTGCATAGTTTTTCCCGGGAGCTTTTCCCATCCTGAGGTGACGAAACGGCTTCGCGGTGATCAGCCGCGGGGCTGTTTCATCACATCATGAAACGGAATTCAGCTCCATTTTCCAACAGAAAACGTCCCTTCAGGCTTCCCTCCTTTCATGAATGAAACATCTTGTTCATGAAACGTTTCACGATGTTTCACAGAATAAGGCAGCTTTCGAGCCCATCTGTTTATTCGAACGCTGCCTGATCTGATTCTAAAATAGCAGACCGGTCCGGAGCTTGTCAACACTTATTTTTCAAAAATATGGGTTTTCTGACTTTTTTTCTTCCGGAAAGAAAATGATGATGCGAAAAAGCAAATCCCTCCTTTACAAACAGGGTCTGGATTGCTATAATGATCCGGAAGTCGTGAAACGTTATACAAAAAAGGGGGCAACATGCAGTCTTCAGATAGAAAGCCCACCATGAAGGATGTGGCCAGGGAGGCGGGGGTCGCGCTGGGGACGGTCTCCAACGTGTTCAACAATGTCCCCGTCGGGCGGGAATACAAGGTCCGGGTGCTGGAAGCCGCCGAGCGGCTGGGATATTCCGTCAACAGCTATGCCCGGGGCCTCCGGGCGGAAAAGACCAATACGGTGGCCGTGATTCTTCCCGGCCTGGCCCACATGTATTTCTCCCGGCTGGCTGACTTCATCTGCCAGGCCCTGAACAGCCGGGGGTACCGGATGCTGCTGGCGACCACGGAATATGATTCCCAGGCGGAGATCCGCTGCATCCAGATGCTTCGGCAGAACATGGTGGACGGGATTATCGGGCTGACCTATTCCACCGTCCAGATGGAAGTTGAAGGCATGCCCTATGTCAGCATCGACCGGATTATCAGCCCTACCGTGCCCTGCGTATCCTCCGATAATTACGGGGGAGGCGTCCTGGCGGCGGAAAAGCTGATCTCCCTGGGCTGCAGGCGGCTGCTCTTCCTGCGGCACGGATCCGCCCTGACCGGGGAGACGGACAAGCGGGGAGGAGGCTTTGCCTCCGCCTGCGGGCAGCATGGGGTGGACTTCACCATGAAGCGCTTTAACGACGAGGAGGGGCTGGAGCCCATGTTCCGGTTCCTGAAGGAAAACACGGACGCGGAGGGGCGCCTCGCCTATGACGGCATCTTCTGCTCCACGGACCTGCTGCTGCATCAGGTGGAGACCTTCCTGCGGCGCCGGGGGATCCGGGTGCCGGAGGACGTGCAGATGATCGGGTTTGACGGAACCCGCCTCTTCCATTCGGAGGAGTATGTCTGCTCCACCATCGTGCAGCCGGTGAAGCAGATCGCCGAGACCGCCGTGGAGCTCCTGTTGGACCGGCGTCAGACCCAGCATTCCGCCCTGGTCTGCCTTCCCGTGTATTACGCGGCCGGCGGCACCACGAAGGAGGAGGCGGTCACGGGTGGCCAGTGAATACCTCCAGTGGAAATACCGGGACGTGAAGCCGGAGGAAAAGAAGACCTACACAAAACAGGAAAAACGGAAAAACTGGTGGCACTACCATAGATGGGGCGTACTGGCGGGGGTGCTGCTGGCGATCGCGCTGGGGGATATCCTGCTGAAGGCCCTGGGGGTGGGGATTACGGAGCCGGATTATCAGGCGGCCTATATCGCTTCCGCCCCCCTGGAGGAGGAGACGGTCAGCCGGCTGGAGGCCGCGCTGGCGGCCCTGGGGGAGGATTGCAACGGGGACGGCCGGGTCCTGGTCCAGGTGAACAGCTATGTGAATATGGCGATCCTCGGGGATTCGGACTCCGCGAATTACGCGGCAGCGGCTCAGGTCCGCCTGATGGCGGATCTGGAGGATTGCGAAAGCTATTTTTTCCTCTGCGAGGATCCGGAAAAAGTGCAGGCGGACTATCAGATTCTGGCGGGAGAGGACGGGGAGCTGACCGCCGAGGGAGGGTCGCCCTGGACCGCTGCCTGGGAGGAGCTGGCCCCAGGGGAAGGCCCGGCGCTGCCGGGCATCTTTCTGGCCCGGCGGGGCTTCTGGGAGGACAGAACCTGCAAATACCGTGAAAAATGCGACGCCCTGTGGGACAAACTGACGGAGGAAGCCGAACCATGATACGAAAGCTGCGCCATCTCTGGCTGTTCATCATGCAGAAATGGCTGATCATCCCCATCATCGTCCTGATCTTCGCGGCGGTGGCGCTGGTGATCCCCCTGTTTTCCCGGGTGCCCACCGCGGCGGACGACGGAACCGCCTGGAACCCGGAATGGGAAATGATGGGAACCGTGATGGGCGTGGAAGCCCCGGGAAACGGCTTCACCCTGCTGAATAATGATACGGCCCTGGCGGGCAATGATACCTTCTACGCCTCCTGGGTGGCCGGGGAGGCCCGGGACTATACCAACGCCGACGGGAAGCACGTGGACCTTTATCCGGCGCAGATCTATCTGCTGCTCTACGGCTGCGGGGATCGGGAACAGGCGGAGGAAGCCCGGGCGGAATGGATGGCCCGGGAGGAAAACACCTACCGGGTGGAGGAGAAAAGGAGCGAAACCCATAATGGCCAGGACTTTCAGGTGCTGATCTATGCCTGCGGCTCCGAGACGAATCCCTATGAGCGCGGGGCCTCCGCCTTCGGCGTTTTCGGAAACTATGTGGTGATCGCGGAGCTGACCTGCACGGAGGATTACGAAGGGGACGCGGCGGCGCAGCTGGGAGAATTCCTGGACGGATGCCACTATGGGTCGGAGAACCTGAAAAAGCCGGCGGAGGGGCAGTAAGTATTTATTCCCGAAAGCGGAGCGCTGAGGTGCTCCTCTTCCGGGGGCCTTGATTCTCGCCGGTTCTTAGCGAATGGCAAGCCGTAAGGCGCAGACAGAGCTTAGAACCGTTGCGTAAGTGAACGGGGGTTTCGAGCGTCCGGAAAACTGTCCAGTGGACAGTTTTCAGTGAGAAACGGGCGGAAGCCCCGGGGAGGAGAGCCGTCCCCCGGAGAGGAGTACCGCAGAGAGCGGAGCGACTTATAGATACGGGAACAGAAAGGAGACACCCGTGGGAATCTTTCGGGATGATACGGATTATACCCATCGGCAGACGGGCTTTGCCAGATACAGGCAGCTCATGTCCTTCTATGCCTTCCACTGGCTACGGATCAACCTGCTGACCACCCTGGGAGTGCTGCCCCTGGCGGCGGGCATCGCCTGGGCCATGCTGACCTCCAGCCTGCTGGTGCTGCTGCCCCTGTCCTTTCTGGGCGGCATGATCTGGGGGCCCTTCCTGGCGGGGCAGGTGGACGGCATCATGCGGGGCCTGCGGGACGCGCCGAACAACTGGTGGAAAAATTATCAGAAAAGCTGGCGGCAGAACGGAACCTGCAGCCTGCTGCCCGGGGGACTGCTGGGGCTGGCCATCGGGCTGTTCGCCTTTGCGGTTTTCGTGCTGTACAGCGCGGAGATTGCTCCCTCTCTGAGCACCCTGGCGCTCCTGGCGGCGGGGTTCTCCGCCGTGATCTGGTTCAACACCCTGTACTGGCCCCAGCTGGTGCTCTTTCAGCAGACCTGGGCCCTCCGGGTGCGGAATCTGCTGCTGTTCACCGTGAAGCATTCCGTGAAGGTGTTCGGGGCGGTGCTGATCCAGCTGGTGTGGATTCTGGCGATGATTCTCTTTGCCCCCTGGACCCTTGTGGTCATCCCCTTCCTGGGCTTCTGGTTTCCGATTTTTCTGGCCCTGTACCGGCTCTATCCGGATCTGAACGCGGATCTGAAGATCGAGGAGCAGTTTATCCAGGTGGAAGGGGATCCCTGGGCGAAGGACAATTTCGAGAAGGAAAATGAGGAGGGGGCCCTGGATCCCTACGTGGATCCCAATATCGCCGTGTGGCAGCGGCTGCTGAAGGAAACCGGGGAGAAATCCGCCCCGGCTCCGGAGAAGGCCCGGGAGGAAAAGGAGGGAAATGCCTGATGGAACCCATCGCGGTGAACCGGATCACCGTCACCCGGGATCTTTTCGGGGAAAGCCATGAGGCGGTCTTTTCCCACCGGAGGCAGAAAACCCTGCTGTGGTGCGGGATCATCTTCGCGGCCTTCGGGCTGGTGCTGCTGGCCCTCCAGTCCAGGGCCCCGGCGGCCCAGGGGCTGTATCTTCCCCTGCTGCTGACGGGCGGGGTGGTGATCCTGTGGGCAGCCACGCTGAAGAAAAGCGACCTGAGCAGAAAATGGCGGGCCTTCCAGGGAAAGAGCGGGGATCAGGCCCTGAGGACGGTTACCTTTGACCGGACGGGGATGACTGTGGACGCCGGACAGGGCGAGCCGGCCCGCATCGAATATACGGAGATCCGGGAAACCAGGGAAACGCCCCGGCTGTATCTGCTGCTGTGCAGCGGGCACCGGGGGGTGCTGCTGGCCAAGGACGGCTTCGAAAAGGGCAGCTGGGACGCGGTGCTGCAGGCCGAGGAACGGGCGAAGCAGGAGGAGAAAGCCCTGCAGGAGCTGTTATAAAGAAATGAAATGATTGTTCAGATTCAATAGCGGAGCGACATGAATAACCTGGAATAAAGAAGGAGGAAGCGGGAAATGTACGATGTCATCGCACTGGGAGAAATACTGATCGATTTTGCCCCGAAGGGAAATAACGAGGCGGGATATCCGATCCTTTCCGCCCAGCCCGGCGGCGCCCCGGGAAATTTCCTGGCGGCGCTGAACAGATACGGCTGCCGGACCGCCATGATCGGCAAGGTGGGGGACGACATGTTCGGCCGCCTGCTGGCGGACACCCTGTCCGGGGCGGGCATCGACACCCGGGGGATCCTTCGGGATCCGGAGGTGTTTACCACCCTGGCCTTCGTGGCCCTGGACGAAAGCGGAAACCGGGACTTCAGCTTCGCCCGCAAACCGGGGGCGGATACCTGCCTGAAGCCGGAGGAGGTGGACGTGAGCCTGCTGAAGGAGGGCCGGGTATTCCATTTCGGCACCCTGTCCCTGACGGATGAGCCCGCGGCCTCCGCCACCCGCAGGGCCGTGGAGGCGGCCAAAGCCGCCGGGATGACCGTCAGTCTGGATCCCAATCTGCGCAAGCCCCTGTGGAAGCGGGAGGAGGACGCGAAGACCGCCATGGAATGGAGCCTGCACCAGGCGGATATCGTCAAAATCAGCGATGAGGAAATCGAGTTCCTCTGGGGTCTCTCCCCGGAGCAGGGGGCGGAGAAGCTGCTCTCCGAATACGGCGTATCCCTGGTCTATGTGACCCTGGGCCCGAAGGGGTGCTACGCGGCGACCCGAAACCATCGGGTTCTGGTGGAAAGCCCCCGGGGAATCCATGTGGTGGATACCACCGGCGCCGGGGATATCTTCGGCGGCAGCGCCATGAGCCGGTTCCTGAAGACCGGAAAGGCGCCGGAGGACCTGACGGAGGAGGAGCTGCGGCAGATCGTCCGCTTCGCCTGCACCGCCGCCAGCCTGTCCACCCAGCACCACGGGGGCATCAGCAGCGTGCCCGCGGAGGCGGATGTGCTCATGCGCTTGACATAATTCCAGAAATGCTTATAATATAAAACGAAGAGCAGCGAACCAACGGCTGTTCCTCAGTTAGGGTTTAAGAATGCTTGCTGGCGTAAAGCCGCGAAACAATCGTCACTCCTGCACCGAGTGGCGGTTGTTTTTTACGTTTTGGGCCTTACGCTTGGTTTCGCGGATAACAATCGTTCCCGTGTACTTCCAGACGTGAAAGGTGATCCGCACGTCCTGCACCCCCTTTCGGTTCAGGGAGTAGGAACAGCCGCCAGCCACAATGCATCTTCGTACCCCTTGCGGGGCAGAAAGACTTTTATCAGCCCGTATGACTGCTGTCAATTGCCAACTGAGGTTCAAAGAAAACTCCGGCGCGCGCGCCGGAGTTTTCCATTGGGCTCTGTTACTGCTTTTTCGCGGTGAGATCATGCTCGGCCCGCCGGGCGGCGACTTTCTCCGGGGGGTTGATCCGCAGGCGAACGGTCCCGCGATAGCCCTCCCGGGTCGGAAGAATGTTTTCCGTCCGCGACTCAAACTGTGGACTGGCTTGATTATTTGAAAAACTTTGAGATAATTCCCTACAGATGCTAAAAAATGCGAGTAAGCGGGAATTATCTCGAAGAATTGACAGATAATTCCCGCTGAAGTAAGAAAGCGCGCGGCATTACACCGACGGAATACAGAGAGAGGGAAAGAGAACAGCAGAGCAGAATTGACAGCATGAAAACAGCAATATGAGATCTGTTGCGCCTTTTTCGGCGATCAGAAACCTAGCCTTCTGCGCATTTCCTGATAGGCTTCCTCCACGCCGCCCAGATCCCGGCGGAACCGGTCCTTGTCCAGCTTCTCGTGGGTTTCGTGATCCCGGAAGCGGCAGGTATGGGAGGGGCTCGGAAGAAATGCTTTTAGCCGTGAGATTATGCGAACCCTTTCAGCAGGAATATATCGATTGGAATCAGATCGATCTCCGGATAGTCCGGGTGTTTGGACGGCGTTCCTTCTGATGTGACGATGATCAGCCGATCCAGGTCATGCATCAGGGAAGATGCTTTCAGCAAATTGCTGATTTCGCGATCAGAAGACTGATCGTTTAAATCAAGGCAGACCTGAATCGCAGTCTGTTCTGAAGGAATATAGAAATCAATATCCAGGCCGGACACAGAGGATTTGATATAGCAGACTTCTTCTCCGTAATGCTGTTTCAGATAAATTGCGGCGGCATTTTCGAGCAGGGCGCTTTTTTTGTCGGTCAGGAAAAGGCTCAATAAACCGTTGTCCGCAAAGTAATATTTTGGTGTGGTCTCACGTTCAGAAAACGTGGAAAAGTGGTTGTATATCTTGAAAACCAGGTAGGTATCTGTAATAAAGTCAACATAATCTATGATCGTATCTTTACTGATCCTGAGGCCAGCCGCCTTCAGATTGCCGTACAAATTGGCATAGGATACCTCGCGCATGACAGTTTCAGCGATCTTCTTTATGAGCAGAGCGACAGCATGGCTGTTGCGAAGACTGTTTCTTGTAACGATATCTCCGAGGAGGATCTTCTGATAAACACTGCTGATATAGTCGCGTTTGGATGGGTATCGAAGCGTTTCAGGGAGGCCGCCTTCTTTAAGATAGGAATTACAACCTGCCAGCACTCTCCCGTGGGCGACGGTCTCAATCAGCTCATTTTCGCCGTGAGGGGTTCCAATGGCATTCAGATATTCATCAAATGAATAGGGCCAGATGTTTTTTTCCAGATATCGACCGCCCAGGGTTGAACCTATTTCACGGGAGAGCATCCTGGCATTGCTCCCTGTAATCTGTACGGATTCCTTTCGGTCTGCCATTCTCCTGGCAAATTTTTCCCACTCGGGGATGATCTGAATCTCGTCGAGGAAGAAGTAACCCCGCTGATCGCTCATTTCGCTTTGAACAGCCAGAATATCGTTCAGATCCGCTGCAGTCATTTCAGCGAGTCGTTCATCTTCAAAATTAATGAAGATGATGCGGTTCCAGTCAACACCGCTGGCAACAAGCTTCCGGGCCAGACCATAGAGCAGAGTGGATTTGCCAGCACGGCGTAATCCTGTTACAACCTGATTTATTTCCGGATGCAGCGTAATTGCTCTGGGGATGATCTCCGCCCTGCGGATTACTTCATGCTGATCCAGAATAACCTGTTTGAGTACTTCATGCTTCATGAGATCGCCTCCACGGAAAGGATTATAGCCCCAAAAACGATATTTGTCGAGTATGGAAGGATAAATTTTATAATTTTTATCGAACATAAAGTGTTATAAAAGGAAAAAACATCGAGTATAAATGAAGGGCGCGAAAAATGCGCAACAAAAAACCGGATGACGCTCATCCGGTTTTTGTATGACGATCAGAAGCCGAGCCTTCTGCGCATTTCCTGATAGGCTTCCTCCACGCCGCCCAGATCCCGGCGGAACCGGTCCTTGTCCAGCTTCTCGTGGGTTTCGTGATCCCAGAAGCGGCAGGTATCCGGGCTGATCTCGTCCGCCAGCACCAGGGTGCCGTCGGAGGTGTGGCCGAACTCCAGTTTGAAGTCGATCAGATCCACGCCCGCGCCCTTGAAGTAGGCGATGAGCAGATCGTTGATCCGCAGGGCATAGTAGGCGATCTTTTCCATGGTTTCGTCATCCGCCCAGCCCATGGCGGCGATATGGTACTCGTTGACCATGGGATCTCCCAGGGCGTCGTCCTTGTAGCAGTATTCCAGCACCGGCTCCCGCAGGGGGGTGCCTTCCGGAACGCCCAGACGCTTGGACAGGCTGCCGGCGGCCACGTTCCGCACGATGACCTCCAGGGGCACGATGGTAACCTTCTTCACCAGGGTCTCCCGGTCGTTCAGCTCCTCGATGTAGTGGGTGGGGATGCCGTCCTTCTCCAGCACCTTCATCAGGAAATTGCTCATCCGGTTGTTGATGACGCCCTTGCCCTCAATGGTGCCCTTTTTCAGGCCGTTAAAGGCGGTGGCATCGTCCTTGTAGCTGACCAGCACCACATCGGGATTGTCCGTGGCGAAAACCTTCTTGGCCTTTCCTTCGTACAGCTGCTCCTTCTTTTCCATTGGGAAATACTCCTCCTGCACCGATTCATTCACTCCGCCCGGCCGTCGAATCCGAACGTTCCGTCATTGTAAGCGTAGCGAAACCTTTTGTCAAGAGAAAGGAGGAGACCGGCCGAAAAAACACAGAAAAAACCGGAAAATTCAGGCCCGGGAAGCGGAATGGGAAGGGCTCCCGCCAGCTTTTCCCCGGGGATCCCGCGGAAGAAAGAGACGAATATTCCCGCAAAAACAGGAACTAATATTCGGAAACGGCGGAGGCCCTTTGGAGGGGGACAGGGCTTGCAATTTGGCGGTTGATAGGATAGAATAGCATCGAATTCCTTTGCGGAGGTCTGTTTTCTGTACCCTTTCCGGGAGAAAGGGATGGAAAAAAGGAAGACCGGAGGGGCGGAGACAGCCCCGGCCCCGGCGCCTCCCGCGGGAGGGAAGGAGAGGGACAGCATGAAGGTAGTATTGCTGAAGGATGTCAAGAATATCGGAAAGCGGGACGAGATCCTGAACGTCAGCGACGGATACGCCCGGAATTTCCTGTTCCCCCAGCGGCTGGCCGTGGAGGCGAAGGCGGGGACGCTGAAGGAGATTGAAAAGAAGCGGGCCGCCCAGGACGCTCGGGAGGCGGAAGCCCTGGCGGAGGCCCAGGCCAAGGCCGAGCTGCTGAAGGGGAAGGTCGTGGAGCTGAAGATCAAGTGCGGCTCCCAGGGCCGGCTGTACGGCAGCGTGACGGCGGCGGAGGTGGCCGAGGCGCTGGAGAAGCAGTACGGATATCCCGTGGACAAGCGCAAGATCGACCTGGGGGATCCCATCCGGGAAGTGGGGGTCCGGGATTTCAGCATCCGGCTGTATTCGGGCGTAACCACCTCCATGAAGCTGCGGGTCAGCCCGCTGGAAAAGTAAGGAGACGGAGATGCCGGAGAACACGGAGCAGAGCCTGCGGGGGCTCGCGCAGCCCAGCAGCCTGGAAGCGGAGATCAGCGTCCTGGGCGCCATGATGCAGGATGCGACGGTGGTGCTCCGGGCCATGGAATCCCTGAAGGCGGAGGATTTTTTCCTGGCGGAGCATCAGGAGATCTTCCGGGCCATGGCGGATCTGGCGCGGGCCCACAAGCCCGTGGATCTGACCACCCTGGTGACGGAGATGCGGAACCGGGGCTCCCTGGAAGGAGTCGGCGGCATCCAGTACCTGACCCGGCTTATGGGCTCCGTCCCCACCACGGCCAACGCGGGCACCTATCTGGAGATCGTGCTGGAGAAGAGCACCCTCCGGAAGCTGATCGCCGCCGGCCAGGGGATCGAGAAGGAAGCCTACGCCCAGCAGAGCCCGGTCCAGGAGGTGCTGGCTGGGGCGGAGAAGGCCATCTTTGACCTGGTGATGAACCGGGCGGACGGGGGAACCCTGAAGCCCGTCCGGGAGGTGCTGGTAAACACCTTCCAGGAGATCGAGGAGCTGGCCCGCCTGCACGGGGAGATTTCCGGCGTGCCCACGGGGTTCATCGACCTGGACAGCACCCTGACGGGGCTGCATCCCGGCGAACTGATTATCATCGGGGCCCGTCCCGCCATGGGAAAGACCTCCTTCGCCATGAACATCGCGGGCTATGCCAGCGTCGTCAAGGGAAAGACGGTGGCGGTGTTCAGCCTGGAGATGCCCCGGGAGCAGATCGTCATGCGCTTGCTGTGCAGCGAGGCCCGGGTGAACATGCAGAAGGTGCGGAAGGGAATCCTGGAGGACGGGGAGTGGACCAAGCTGGCCAAGGCCCTGGGGCCCATCTCCAACGCGCCCCTCTATCTGGATGATACCTCCAGCCTGACCCCCAGCCAGCTGCGGAGCCGGTGCCGGAGGCTGATGATGGACCACGGGCTGGACCTGGTGCTGGTGGACTATCTGGGGCTGATGCACGGGGACGGCCGGACGGAGAGCCGGAATCTGGAGGTTTCGGAGATCAGCCGCCAGCTGAAGTCCATCGCCCTGGAGCTGAAGGTGCCCATCATCGCCTGCGCCCAGCTGAGCCGGGCGAACAAGGACCGGATCGACAAGCGCCCCATGCTGTCGGACCTGCGGGATTCCGGATCCATCGAGCAGGATGCGGACGTGGTCATGTTCCTCCACCGGGAGGAATACTATAATCCCGATACGGAGGACAAGAATATCGCGGAGGTGATCGTATCCAAGCAGCGGAGCGGTCCCCTCAGGACGGTGAAGCTGGCCTGGCTCAGCGAGATCACCACCTTCGCGAATCTGGCCCGGGAGGATCAGCGGGGGTTTTGAGCGCCTGGAAAACTGTCCAGTGGACAGTTTTCAGTGAAAAACGGGCGGAAGCCCTGGGAAAGACGCGCCCTACTAAGAAAGCATTTCCCTGAGATACAGGAGAGGATATGGAAGGAAACAGGATTTGTCAGCTGGGGAAGGATGCCCGGTTCGAAGGCTTCCTGATGGTCAGGAGCGCCGAGAGGAAGACGGATAAGAACGGCCGGGACTATGTGGATCTGAACCTGGGGGACCGGACCGGGGAGATGAACGCCAAGATCTGGAACTGGGACGGAAATCAGGAGCTGCCGGAGGCGGGAAAGCCGGTTCTGATCCGGGGCCTGGTGCAGGAATACAACGGCCGGCTTCAGATGCGGATTGAAAAATGGCGCCGCGCGACGCCGGAGGACGGAGCGGTCCTGGCGGACCTGGTGCCCGCCGCTCCCCGGACCGGGGAGGACATGATGGCGGAGATCCGGGAAACGGTGGCCGGCTTTAAGAGCGCCGGCCTGAGGGCCCTGACGGAGGAGATGCTGGCCATGGCCGGCGAGAAGCTGCTTTGGTTCCCGGCGGCCCAGCGGATGCATCACGCGGAGCGCAGCGGCCTGCTGCATCATACGACCGACATGCTGCGCCTGGCGAAGGCGGCGGTGCAGGTTTATCCCTGGCTGAATCAGGATCTGCTGTACGCGGGGGTCATCCTCCACGATCTGGGGAAGATCGAGGAGCTGAAGAGCGACGAGAGCGGCAATGTGACGGACTATACCCGGGACGGGCAGCTGCTGGGGCACCTGGTGAGGGGCATTACGCTGCTGAACCGGGCGGCGGAGAAGACCGGCGTCCGCGGGGAGATCCTGGTGCTGCTGGAGCATATGCTGCTGAGCCATCACGGGGAGGCGGAATTCGGCAGCCCCCGGCCGCCCATGTTTCCGGAGGCGGAGGCGCTGCACTGGATCGACATGATGGACGCCCGGATGAATACGATGAAGGCGGCCTGGGAGAAGACCCCGGAGGGGGCCTTCAGCGAAAAGATATTCAGCCTGGAGCGGCGGGTCTACCACCCGCTGTACACGGAGGAATAATAAGGGGACTTCGGGAAAAGGGAAATGCGCGGAATCCGGGCCCGGTCCGGGGACGCCCTCCATGCGGGGGCCCCGGGGAGGAAGCCCGCCGCGCTTTCGCGGAAAGGCCTGAAAGGGCCGGAAAGGGAGTACAGTCATGAGTAAGAAGGGAATGCTGTGCCTGCTGCTGGTTATGTGCTGTCTGGTGCTGACCGCCTGCCAGGAACGGGAGGTTTTCGACACGACGCTGCCCGCGAACCGGGCTACGGAGGCGCCCACGGAAGAGCCGGCCCAGAATCTGTTCGGCGAGACGGTGGTGGGTCCTACGGATTATGACGACGGAAGCTACGATCCTGCCTCGGAGGAGGGAGGAGACTGGGAGGAAGTGTCGGAGGCCGCGGCGGAAAGCACGCTGGCTCCGGTGATTCAGAGCGACTACGCGGGCGCGACGCCGGTGATCATCGATCCCATCGACAAGCCCACCCCCACGCCCCTGCCCACCCTCTCCTTCAGCTACGTGACCTACGAGGCGGCGGCCCTGCATATGTCCTTCGAAGGGCCCAGCGGCTGGATCGTGGACGACAGCGTTTCGGACACCTACGTCCTGACGAATCCGGATACCTCCATGGACTATCCTGCCCAGCTGACCGTGAGGGCGGTGCCGGTGAACAAGACCTACAGCAAGAACGAGCTGACGAAAGAGGTCAAGGGCATGCTGGATACCCTCGCCGGCAGCGGGGATCTGACCGGTTTCTCTCCCTCCAACACGGCGGACAGGACCTTCCTGGGAACCACGGGAGTGTACGCCAACTATACGGCGGAGATGAAGGAGACCGGGGCGCAGATCGCGGGCCGGATCATCGTGGCCTGCGTGGATCGGACACTCTACAGCCTGCACGTGTCCTATCCCCGGGGATACAGGGACTTCTATGTGGACAACGTGTTTGATAAATTCCGTCATTCGGTGAAACTGAACTGATCGCGGGATTCAGTCCAGAGAGCGATGCGAGAAAGAAACAACTGAGCTTGAAAGGAACAGACCGGTCATGAGGAAGGGATGCACCCGCGCGGTGGCGCTGCTGCTTATACTGGCGCTGGGGATGACGCTGACGGGATCCGCGGGGGCGGAAGTGACCACCCTGGGGATTTATTTCCGCGGCCTTGCGGCGCGGGGGGACGGGACGGAGACCCAGGTGGCTCTGTCCGGCTCCTTCCGGGTGATGCAGGGAGGACTGGAGCGGGGCGTGATCCAGGCGGGGGAAACCACGCTGACCCTGGACGGCAGCGGCTCGGTGACGATTATGCCCATGGCGGAAACCATCCCGGAAGGATGGGATCTGAGCGGGGCCACCGTGACCGTGAATCTGATCGGCGGTGGAAACCAGACGGTGCCCATCCTGGTCCGGCCCCTGGCGGCCCAGGCGGAGAGCGCGACCGCCGCGGCGAAGAAGACGGAAGCCCCTGCGACGGCGGAACCCGCGCCCACCCCGGAACCCACGGAGGAGCCCACGGCCACGCCGGAACCCACGGCGGTTCCTACGGCTGAGCCGGAGCCCACGGCGGCTCCGGAGACCCAGGCGCCGGCCATCACGCCCGCGCCCACCAGGATTCCGACGGCGGAGGAAGCCTCCACCCCGGTGCCGGAGGTGCCTGCCCTGCAGGCTTCCGCCGGTACGGGCGCCTTCCATATCCTGGTATTTCTGGACAGCAATACCAATGGGGACTTCGGCCTGAACGAGCGAGGCGTGGCCGGAATCCCGGTCTATATCCTTTCCACGGCTGGGGAGATCGTGACCGGCGGCAATACGGGTTCGGACGGGGAAATCACCCTGCCGGGCATCGCCCCTGGCACCTACCGGATCCGGGTCACCCTGCCGGAGGAATACGGCTTCAGCCGCAAGGCGAAGGAACCCGAACTGGGGAAATCCGTCATGAATTTCTCCTCTGAGGGAACCCAGGATTCCGACGAGATTACCATCGCGGCCGGAGAAATTGCGGAGCGGGGCGTGGGCGTGCTGAAGGCCGTCGTGGCGGACGGCGTCTGCTGGCATGATGAGAACGGAAACGGCATCATGGAGGACGGCGAGCCCCGGCTCAGCGACGTCCATATTACCATGAACGGCCAGAAGAACGGCCTCTCCTACGAGACCTGGTCGGATGATACCGGGTACTGGCGGATCTACCGCCTGCGGCCGGGCTTCTATGACCTGACGGCCTACGCGCCGGAGGGCATGATGTTTACCCGCTACAGCAAGACCGGCGGAAGCCGGCGCTCCATCCTGACCGCCGAGGGCAGGACGAAGGCCACCAAAACCGTGGACCTGAACGACGGGGAGGACGAGCCCAACCAGAACGTGGGCTTCGCCTGGTCCGCCGTTGTCAGCGGCATCGCCTTCCTGGACGCCAACTATAACGGCCTGTACGACGAGGGCGAACTGCCCCTGCCGGGGGTCAAGGTGACGGCCATCAAGCAGACGAAGGATGACGAAGTGGCCGTGACCCGGACGGATGAGGAAGGCCGGTACACCCTGTCCGGCCTCCGGGGAAATACCTATAAGATCCGGGCGGTGCTTCCGGATGACGGCAGCAATTTCACCCTGGCGGTGGAGGACCTGGAGGGGAACCATTTTGCGGCCCGCAGCGGCCGGCGGGAGAATTTCTGGAATGATTTCGTGCTGGCGGACGGGGAAAAGCGCACGGTGAACGTCGGCGCCATCTACTACGGCTCCGTCTCCGGCACCCTGTACATGGATGACGACTTCTCCGGATCCCGCACCGGGAAGGAGAAGGCCTCCCAGGGAATCAGCGTGACGCTGCTGGACTCCCGGGGCGCAACGGTGGATACGAAGAAGACCGGGGCCAAGGGGAACTATACCTTTACCGACCTGACCCCGGGCCTGTACAGCCTGCGGATGACCGCCAAATCCGGCTATGCCTTCACCCGGCTGGGGGAGGGCAACGTGATGCTGAACCTGAACGGCGGGGAAGGATATTCCGAACCCTTCCAGGTGCCTCTGGGCGAAGCTGTTTCCGGAATGGACGCGGGAATGATCCTGCCGGCCACCGTGAAGGGCGAGGTGTTTGCGGACCGGAACGATAACGGAAAGCGGGATGCGGGCGAGGACGGCCTGGCCGGCACCGCGGTCCGGCTGATGAGCGAAAACGGCGAGGAATTCTCCGCCCTGATTCCCTCGGATGGCGGCTTCCTCTTCGACGCGGTGATGCCGGGACGGTATTATCTGGAATACGAGCTGCCGGAAGGGGCGATTTTCGCCCTGGAGGGCGGGGATAATCAGATTCAGGGCGAGGGCCGCCTGGGCCGGGGAGAATGGTTCGAGCTGAAGACGGGTCAGGAGAGGACCGCGCCCCTGTGCGGCGGGCTGACCCTGGGCCGGATTTCCGGCACCTTCTTCCATGACGCCGACGGCTCCGGCACCCTGGAAGGAACCGACGCGCCCCTGGCGGGGCTGACGATTACCCTGGAGCCCTCCCGGTCCGACCTGGAGGCGGTGCGGGTCACCGCGGGAGCGGATGGAAGCTTCCTCCTGACGGAGCTGCATCCGGATACCTGGACCCTGAAGGCGGAGCTGCCGGAGGGGATGGTGACGGCCCGGACCAATGGGCTGGAGCTGCCGCTGAGATCGGGCAGGAATGCCCAGGAGCTGAGCCTTCCCCTGGCCATGGGCCAGACCTGGGAGGATCAGATGATCGGCGGCGTGCGGCCCGCGGTGCTGCGGGGCGCAGCCTGGCTGGATGAGAACAATAACGGCCTGTGGGACGAGGGCGAACAGACCCCGGCGGGCCTGACTCTGACGGTGACGGACGAGGCCTCCGGCGAGGTCTTCGATACGCTACTGACGGGCTCCGACGGCGCCTTCGGGTACGAGGGCATGATTCCGGGCAGCTATTCCGTCAGCCTCCAAATGGATGAAACCATGGACGCGCCCCTGACGGGGGACAATACCTTCCGGAAGGAGGGCGGCCGGATGATCATGACCGGCATCGCCCTGCAGGAGGGGGAGACCCGGGAGAACCTGACCCTGGGCCTGGTCCGGTTTACGGCCATGGGCGGCCGGGTATGGATCGACCGGGGCAGCGGCGCGGAACCCCTGGCGGCGGCCGAGGTGCGGCTGACGGACGGGGAAGGGAATACCCTCAGGACCCAGACCACCGATGAAACCGGCGAATGGGGCTTCAGCGGCCTCATGCCCGGCACCTATCGGATTTCCGCCACCCTGCCCGAGGGCACCGTGGCGGCGGAGCCGGACGACGAGCGGCTCCAGTCCGGGCTCATCTCCGTGCTGTCCCAGGTGGAAGGCCGCGGCGGCGTGACGGAGGACATTGAGCTGAAGATGGGCCAGGATCAGCTGCGCCTGGATATCGGCAGCGTGCTGCCCGGCACCATCGGCGACTACTGCTGGCTGGATGAAAACGGAAACGGCTGGCAGGACGGCGGGGAGTACGGCATTCCCCACGTGAAGGTGGAGCTGGTTCGCAACGGGGAGACGGTGGCCGAGACGGAGACCGACCAGTGGGGTCTGTACTTCTTCCGGGAGGTCTATCCCGCGGTGTACACCCTGAAGGTGACCGCTCCCGGCGAGGTGAAGCCGACCCAGAAGCGGACGGATATCTACCTCATCGTGTCCTCCCTGCTGGAGACGGAGGATCAGACCGCCTATACGGAAACTTTCGCCGTGGCCAGCGACAGCACGGACTTCAATATCGACCTGGGCTATGTGCTCCGGAATCCCGGCGTCTATCCGGCGGGATACGGGGAGCGGGATACCATGGACTGGTCCAGGGCCTACGAACAGAATCCCTGAAGAGGAAACACCGCTCCGGGAGCATTCGCTCCCGGAGCTTTTTAACAGGGAGGACGGGCAGCTTGACAGAACGCGGGTTCTTCGATAAGATGGCAGTATACCGATAAACTTCAAAGACGGAGAGGGGACAGGGTCATGGCGACGATCAGGGAGATCGCGGAGGAAGCCGGCGTCAGCCGGATGACCGTATCCAATGTGATCAACAACGTGAAGGGCAAGGTCTCCCCGGAGACGGAGAAACGGATCCGGGAGATCATGGAAAAGCATCACTATGTGCCCAGCATGGCGGCCAGAAGCCTGATCTCCAAATCCTCGCATATTATCGGGATCCTGCTGCCGCAATGGGCGGGCAATCCGAACAGCATGCTGCTGACGCCTTACGCGGCCTACGTGGTGGCCTATTTTGAGGAGCTGCTGCGGGCGAAGGGATACTATGTGATGCTGTGCTCCTTTGCGAAGGCGGAGGATGCGGTGATGATTCAGCGGACCTGGCACACGGACGGCATGATCGAGATGTTTCCCCACGACGATCCGATCAACCATGAGCTGGTGGAGCGGAGCGAATGCCCGCTGGTGGTGATGGACCGGCATTTTGACGATCTTCAGATGCTGTCGGTCGGCATCGAGGATCGGAAGGGCGGCTATCTGGCCGCCAGGCATCTGCTGGAGGAGGGGCACCGGCAGATCGGAATCGCGGCTTCCTCCATCGAAAGCTCCCAGCTGATCCGGGAGAGGTATGAGGGATACGCGGAGGCTCTGGCGGAATATGGGCTGGAACCCCGGAAGGAATGGATCTTCGACGGAACGGACCGGCACGCGGGGGGAATCCGGGTGGCGGAGCAGCTGCTGGGGATGAGGGAAAGGCCGACGGCCATGGTGTGCACGGAGGATCTGATCGCCTGCGGCATCATGAAACGGTACCAGGAACGGGGGCTGAACGTGCCGCAGGATATCTCCCTGGTGGGATTTGACAACTCGGAACCCTCCCGGGTGGTGACGCCCATGCTGACCACGGTGAACCAGTTTATCCGGAAGAAGGCGGAGACCGCGGTGGAGATGATGCTGAGGGCGATCACGGATCCGGAATACCGGAATGACCGGAAAACGCTGGACGTGGATCTGGTGAAGCGGGAATCGGTGGCCAGGCTGGCATGAGAAGATCGGCCGGAGGAACTGGGCCGATAGGGAACAGGGCATACAGGGCAGGCGCTTGCGCCTGCTTTTTTTGTGCGCCGGCAGGGGGCTCCGGCCGCGCCTGCGGGGGCAGCGGGAGGCCGGAGGAATCTGAAATGCGCCTGCGCGCGCCACGGAGAGAGCGCCGGCAGAAAAAATGGAAAAAAGTTTGCAAAAAGGGGTTGACAAGGACATCGTTTACCGGTATACTGCATGACAAGCGAAGAGGTTTACCGATACACTACAGGACGGGCGGGCCCGGAAAGAGGTTGGAAGAATGGAGCGCAGAGCATTGCGGAGCGGCAGGTTCACATGGGAGCATATCCGGCGGAACTGGGGGCTGTACCTGCTGATGCTGCCGGCCATGGCGATTTTCATTTGCTTTACCTATCTGCCGATGTACGGAGTCATCATCGCCTTTAAGGACTTCAAGCCGGCCCGGGGCATCTGGGGCAGCGCCTGGGCGGGGCTGAAATACTTTGAGCGGTATTTCAATTCCTACATGTTCACCAATACGATTGTGAACACCCTGGTGATCAGCCTGTATACGCTGGCGGCCACCTTCCCCCTGCCGATTCTGCTGGCGCTGATGTGCAATCAGATGTACGCCCGCAGGTTCAAAAAGTTCTTCCAGGTGTCCACCTATCTGCCCCACTTCATCTCCACGGTGGTCATGTGCGGCATGATCATCATGTTCCTTTCCCCCTCCTCCGGGATGATTCCGAAGCTGCTGAGCCTGGCCGGGATCCAGACCGGGGATCTGATGGGCAACGCCGGAGCCTTCTCCAGCATCTATGTGTGGACGGAGGTCTGGCAGCACGTGGGATGGGATTCCATCATGTACATCGCGGCGCTGTCCGCCATCGATCCCCAGCTGTATGAGGCGGCGGAGGTGGACGGAGCCAACAAGTGGCAGAAGATCGGGGCCATCGACATTCCGATGCTGGTGCCCACGATGGTGACGCTCTTCATCCTGCGGTGCGGCAGCCTGCTGGGGGTCGGATTCGAAAAGGTGTATCTGCTGCAGAACGACCTGAACATCGCCCGGAGCGAGATCATCTCCACCTACCTGTACAAGATGGGCCTGAAAAGCAATCAGTACAGCTACAGCGCGGCCATCGGCCTGTTCAATAACGTGGTGAACTTTGTGATTCTGATCCTGGTGAACGGGATCTCGAAAAAAATCAGCGACACTTCGCTGTTCTGATACTAATCTTCGATAAAACCGCTAAATGCGGTTTTATAGCACCGAAGGCGCGTCGAAGATTGCATGAGACGGGGTTTCGCGCTTTGGCGCGAAACCAGCCTGCGAAGCAGGCGGATTCTCAAATAAGCATTCTTATTTGAGAATCGTATGAGAAGGAGGGATGAGGGCATGAGCACCGCTGCGGCAAAGCATGGCAACCATATCCGGAAAACCAGCGCGGACCGGACCTTCGATATCATCATCTACACCGTTGCGGCGCTGATGACGCTGATTGCCCTGTATCCGATGTACTTTATCGTGATCGCCTCCATCAGCGACCCGAACCTGGTGGCCAGGGGCGACGTGCTGCTGTGGCCGAAACGGTTCAGCCTGGAGGGATACCAGTATCTGTTTTCCATGGGCAACCTGTGGCGCGGATACGGAAACACGGTGCTGTATACGCTGGCTGGGACGCTGATCATGCTGGCGGTCAACATTCCGGTGGCCTACTCCCTGAGCCGGAAGGACCTGGTGGGGCGGGGCTTCTTCACCTTCTTCTTCATCTTCCCGATGTTTTTCGGTGGCGGACTGATTCCCACCTTCATCATCCTGAACAACACCTTCAACATGGTGGATACCTTCCGGGTGATGGTCCTGCCCTTTTCGGTGATCTCCTACTACATCGTGGTGGCCAGAACCTTTTTCCAGACCAGTCTGCCCGGCGAGCTGTGGGACGCGGCCCAGATTGACGGGTGCGGCAACCTGCGGTATTTCTTCCAGGTCGTGCTGCCGCTGAGCAAGGCGATTCTGGCGGTGATTGCCCTGTGGGCGGCGGTGGGCCACTGGAACAGCTACTTCAACGCGATGATCTATCTGCGCTCGCCGGAAAAATACCCGCTGCAGCTGGTGATGCGCAATATCCTGATCAACAACGAGATGGCGGCGTCCGCCATGACCGGCTCCGCCGCGGCGGACATCAACCGCAAGGCGAACCTGATCAAATACGGCGCGATCGTGGTGTCGTCCCTGCCGATTATGACGATGTACCCCTTTGTGCAGAAATACTTCAACCAGGGCGTCATGATCGGCGCGCTGAAGGGATAAGGAAACGCGGCCTGCGGCGGCGCGGGCAAAAAGGAACGGTTTCAGGGCGGATAACGCCTGAACATAAAATAGAACGGAGGAAACAATCATGAAGAAACTGCTGTCACTGGCTCTCGCCCTGTGCATGCTGCTGGGCGTGTGCGCAACCGCCGCGGCGGAGGAGAACCCCACCTTTAAGGTGGCCGTCGTACGCTGGACGGAGACCTGGGGAACCGATTTTACCGAGACTGCTCTGCTGAAGGAAATCAGCGAGAAAACCGGCGTTAACATTGAATGGCAGCCCTACTGGAACGGATCCTGGGGCGATCAGAAGTCCCTGATGCTGGCCAGCGGCCTGAGCGCGCTGCCGGACGCCTTCTTCGGCTCCATCTCCCTGACGGACGCGGACATCGTGCCCAACACGGACTACTTTGTGGAACTGAGCGAACTGATTCCGCAGTACATGCCCAACCTGACCGCGATCTTTGAAAAGGATCCGTCCATGAAGGCCCTGTGCACCGACGCGGAAGGCAAAATCTGGAGCCTGCCGAAGAAGCTGCCCATGCGGCCCATCACGGCGAACGAGATGTATATCAACAAGGTCTGGCTGGAGGAACTGGGACTGCCGATGCCCACCACCTACACCGAGCTGGCGGACACCCTGGTGGCGTTCTCCCAGTCCGGCGAAGGCCGTTACGGCTATATCGCCTCCTCCTCCCTGCAGTTTGACCTGAACAACCTGCTGCTGCCCTTCGGCGTGCAGGTGAGCCGGGCCGGCAACTTCATGGGCATGGACGCGGAAGGAAAGCCGGTTTTCATGCCGATGACCGAGAACTACAAGGAAGCCGTGAAGTGGGCGCGTGACCTGTATGTGCGCGGCGCGCTGGATCCGGAGCACTTCACCCAGACCTCCGACATGGTCCGCGCCAAGGTGCAGGATACCGAAGCCGGCCCCCGCACGGGCATCGTCTTCGCCTGGACCGCGGACGCCGAGCTGCTGGGCAACGCGAAGGACTACACGGTGGTGGAAGCTGTGGCCGGTCCGGACGGAAAGCGCTATGTGGAATCCGATCCGACCTTCCTGAACTACGGCAAGAACGAACTGGTGATCACCAAGAACTGCTCTGACCCCGGAAAGCTGCTGACCTGGGCGGACCAGTTCTATACGGATGAGGCTTCCCTGCAGACCTATTACGGCTCCATCGGCGACGGAAAGATCGCGAAGCATGAGGACGGAACCTACGAGGTGCTGCTGCCCGCCGCGGATTCCGGCATCAACCTGGATACCTCCTGCTGGACCTTCTCCTTCCGCGATCATGGCCCCAAGTACATGAACGAGGAATTCGAGAGCAAGGTGATCCTGCCGACGACCGAGGGCGACGGCATCAAGCTGGCGGACGACGCGGTGAACGCCCAGTATGCCCGGGATACCTTCCCGGTGGTGGCCTACACCAGCGATGAACTGGACCAGATCGCCTTCCTGAGCCCCGATATCACCAGCTACTGCAACCAGCAGTATGCCCACTGGGTGACCGAGGGCGGCGTGGACGAGGAATGGGACGCCTACATCGCGAAGCTGAATCAGATGAGCGTTCAGGACCTGATCCAGATTCATCTGGACGCCTATGCCCGGTACATCGGCGAATAAGGGCTGAAAACGGAACAGAGACTCGGATTTTCGGGGCTGCCGCAGGGCGCGGCAGCCCCTTTTCAGAAAAAATATGGTAAAATGAGGGTGGGTACCAAAAACGGGTCCGATCGGAAAGAGGTGCGGCATGAAGGCTGGCGAAATTTGGAATATCAGTCCCCTGGCGGAGGAAAAAGCGGTGATCCGGGGCGAAGGCTTTCGCATCACCGTGCTGACGGAACGGCTGCTGCGGCTGGAATACGACCGGGAGGAACGCTTTCGCGACACGGCGACGCAGACCGTGCTGTGCCGCCGGTTTCCCGTGCCCGCCTTTTCGGTGACGGAGGGGGAGCGGCAGCTGACCCTGGAGACGGAGGCGCTGACGCTGCGCTATGACCGCCGGCCGTTTTCGGCCGAGGGCCTGACGGTTGCGCTGAAGGGCGACTATGCCGTGTATGGCAGCGTGTGGCGGTACGGCGACCGGGGCGGAACCTTCGGCGGAACGGCCCGGACGCTGGACGAGGCGGACGGGGAGATCCCGCTGGAGGAGGGACTGATGTCCCGGAAGGGATACGCGGTGCTGGACGACAGCCGGACCATGGGCATGGATGAGGAAGGAAGGCTGACGCCGGCGCGCTCCGGCAGGACTGACCTGTATCTGTTTGCCTACGGCCGGGATTACCGGGGCTGCCTGCGGGATTATTTCCGCCTGGCCGGACCGGCGCCGGCGGTGCCCCGGTTTGCGCTGGGCAACTGGTGGAGCCGGTACTATCCGTATACCCAGGACGGGTACATGGCGCTGATGAAGCGGTTTCAGGAGGAGGGAATCCCCCTGGCGGTTTCCGTGCTGGACATGAACTGGCATGTGACGGAGATCGATCCGAAATACGGCTCGGGGTGGACCGGATACACCTGGGACCGGGAAAAAATACCGGAGCCGGAGAAGCTGCTGGCCTGGCTGCATGGGCAGGGCCTGCGGGTGACGCTGAACGATCATCCGGCGGACGGCATCCGGCCCTGCGAGGAGGCCTGGCCGGCCATGGCGGAAGCCATGGGGGACGATCCGGAGGCGGGAAAGAGCTATCCCTATGACGCGGCGGATCCGAAATATGAGGAAGCTTTTGAGAAAACGGTGCTGGAGCCGCTGGAGGATATGGGCGTCGATTTCTGGTGGATCGACTGGCAGCAGCAGGGGGGAAGCAGCGACCCGGGCAAGGATCCGCTGTTCACCCTGAATCATGCCAGATACCTTCACGCGGTGCGCCGCGGGCTGCCGGCCATGATCCTGTCCCGATATGGCGGGCCGGGCAGTCACCGGTATCCGCTGGGATTTTCCGGAGACACCTATGCCACCTGGGCTTCGCTGGCGTTTCAGCCCTTCTTTACCGCGGCGGCCGCGAACATCGGGTACGGCTGGTGGAGCCATGATATCGGGGGCCACATGCACGGGAGACGGGATCCGGAGCTGACGACCCGGTGGGTTCAGTTCGGCGTATTTTCTCCGATCCTGCGGCTGCATTCCTCCAACAGCGTTTTCATGGAAAAGGAGCCCTGGAACTTTCCGGCGGAATACGCGGAGGTGATGCGGCGGTTTCTGCGGCTGCGGCATCAGCTGGTTCCGTGGCTGTACAGCCAGGGCCTGAAGGGCAGCGAGACGGGAGAGACGCTGATCAGGCCGGTGTATTACGACGCGCCGGAGGCCTGGGAGGCCCTGGGAGCCAGCCGCAGCCAATACATGCTGGGGGACTGCATGACGGTGAGCCCCTCGGCGGCGCCCATGGATCCGGAGGCGCAGCTGACGGCCTCGGAGGTGTGGCTTCCGGAGGGCCTGTGGACGGATTTCTTCACGGGGATGCGGTATGCCGGCGGGCGGAGACTGCGCATGTACCGGGGGCTGGAGAGCATTCCGGTGCTGGTGAAGGCCGGCGGCATCGTGCCGATGGACGGAAGGGACATTCCCGAAAACGGCGTGCCCCTGCCGGAAACCGTGCTGATTCGCTTTTTCCCGGGAAGGAATGGGGAAACGGAGCTCATCGAAGACAACGGGCTCCTGCCCCGGGATCCGCGGTATCGCAGGACGGTGACCAGGATCCGCATGGAATGCGGCGAAGGGCTGAGAATAGAAATTCTCCCGCCGGAAGGGGAGGGCGGCCTGATTCCGGCCGGAAGACGGTACATCGTCGAGGTGAACGGGGCGGCCGGTACGGCGCCGGAAGAATGCTCCTGCGGATATGCCATGGAGTCGGACCCCGAGCGGCGGACGGTGCGGCTGACGCTGGAGGCGGGGGCCGCGGAGGGCGCGTGCCTGCGGTGGAGCCGCATGCCGGAAGTGCCGAAGCCTGACCGGACCGCGCGGCTGGAAAAGCTGCTGAGGCCTGCACAGATTGATTTTGATCTGAAGGAAAGCATCATGCGGGCCGTGAGAAGGACGGCGGGCGGAGGGGATCATCCGGAAGCCCTGCTGGCGGAGCTGCATGCCATGGACCTTCCGGAAACGCTGTTTGGGGCGATCCTGGAGGAACTGAGCGCGGAATGAGCGTGGGCCAAGGAGAAGAAAGCCTGACCTTGAAATCTTCAACGATATTGTCATTCGTGAAACCAGGCGGAAAAAGGCCCGTGAAGTAAAAAACAATCGCCACTCGTGCGAGGAGTGACGACTGTTCGTGGCCTAATAACCACTGACGATCTAATTCCGTAGCTGAGGAACAGCCGCTGGTGCGCTGCTCTTCGTTTTTTATTATAAGCAATTCGGGGATTCTGTCAAGAGCATGATCTGCGCCTTTGGTCCTCCTTCGGGAAAGAGCTCTGCAAAATAAACGAAAATCTTGCAAAACGATTAAGAAAATGTTACAATAAGGCCGGGAGTTTTACAGTTGAGAGACGGAGAATTACCGCAAAGCCTTATGGGGCTTTATTTTTTTGCAAAATTTTCTTTGTTTTATTGTTGTGCGGTGTTGTGCGTTTCCGCAATATGTGGTATAATAGTCTTGTATTTCATC
>JAFPWU010000022.1 GCA_017412715.1 Clostridia bacterium | reverse complement strand
TCTTGCGTTTAATCCTTAACAGTCCGTCCGGCCCGGCCTCTCGGCCGCCCCGACGTCCCGCTAAACTCTTTGGAATCTTCGCTGTCAATCTTTCTTGCGCGTTTCTCTTCTATATCGTTTTCAAGGTTCGGTCCGCTCCCTCGTGAGCCCCTCTCGGCGGCTCTCTCGAGCGAGCTTGTAGAGAATAACAGAAAACGGTCCTTCCTGTCAAGCGTTTTTTCAAAAAAATTTGAAAAAAAGTGAGGAAAATCAAGGCTTCCGGACGTTTCTGAACGGGCCGAAAAAAATCGTTCGTGTTTTTATCCACAAATTGGGTGTTCCGAAATTGTCACCCACTATTTTGTTCGCCAGCGTCCGTCCGCCCTTTCGGACTGCGCCGGCCCCTTCCCCTTCCGGCCGTCCCCGCCGGCAGGAAAAACCCCCGGGGTCTTCCCCCGGGGGTTCGCTTCCTGATCACGAAACCTCTTCTTCGCCTTCTTCTTCCGTCATGCCGTTCCACAGGCGGTAATAGAGCCCCTTCCGGGCCAGCAGCTCCTCGTGGGTGCCTTCCTCTTCGATCTGCTGGCGGCCCAGCACCAGAATCCTGTCCGCGTGCTGAATGGTCGTCAGCCTGTGGGCAATGGTCAGGGTCGTCCTTCCCCTGGCCAGCCGCACCAGGCTCCGACCCACCAGCAGCTCGCTCTCATTATCCAGCGCCGAGGTCGCCTCATCCAGAATCAGCAGCTTCGGGTTTTTCAGAAATACCCGGGCAATAGAGATCCGCTGCTTCTGTCCGCCGGAAAGCTTCACGCCCCGCTCGCCGATATAGCTGTCATATCCCCGGGGCAGCATTCGGATAAACTCGTCCGCCCCGGCCAGCTTCGCCGCCTCCACGATTTCCTCCTTCGTGGCGCCGGGCCTTCCGTAAGCGATATTCTCCCGGACGGTTCCGCTGAAGAGATACACATCCTGCTGCACGATTCCGATGGCGCCCCTGAGGCTTTCCAGGGTCACATCCCGCACGTCCTGCCCGTCCACCCGGATGGTGCCGGCGGTCACATCGTAAAATCGGGGAATCAGATTGCAGATGGTAGTCTTTCCGCCGCCGGAGGGCCCCACCAGCGCCAGGTTCTCCCCAGGGCGGACGTGCAGGTTCAGATGCCGGAGCACCTTATTGTGATCGTCCGGATATTCGAAGGAGACGTCCTCAAAATCGATGGCGCCTTCGGTCACCCGCAGCTCCCGGGCCTCGGGCTTATCCAGGATGTCAACCTCCGCATCCATAATCTCATAGAAGCGCTCGATGCCCGTCATGCCCCGCTGGAACTGTTCCGCGAACTCCACGATGCGGCGGATGGTGGCAATCAGCGTGGATACATATAGGATATACGCCACCAGATCCCCCGCGTTGATCCGCCCGTTCACCAGGAAGAGCCCGCCGGCCACGATCACCACGGTATACATCAGCCCGTCAAACAGCCGGGTCGTGACCCCGAAGGTGGCCATGGCGTAGTACCATCTCGTCTTGATCCTGCGGAAGGCCTGGTTTCCCTCATCGAATTTGGCGGCTTCCGTCTTTTCCGCGGTAAAGGCCTTGACCACCCGCTGCCCCAGCAGGCTGTCCTCGATGGCGGCGTTCAGCTCGCCGATCTGGAACCGCTGGGCCTTCTGGGCCGACCGCAGCCAGTGGTTCACCTTTGTGCAGACCACAAGCATCACCGGCATGCAGGCGAAGACCAGCACCGTCAGCAGCAGGGAGCTCTGGCACAGGATCACAAAGGAGGCGGCCAGCTTGATGCCGGCAATAAAAAACTCCTCGGGGCAATGGTGGGCAAATTCCGTCACGTCGAACAGGTCATTGGTAATCCGGCCCATGATCTGTCCGATTTTCGTATTCGCGAAATAGGTATCGCTGAGCCGCTGCAGATGGGAGAAGGCGTCCGTGCGCATATCCGTCTCGATATGCACGCCCATGATATGCCCCTGGCTCTGCATGTAGAAGAAGGCCCCGGCGTCAATCAGCCGCAGCAGGACGTACAGCAGCGCCATCCGGATCACGGCCTCCGCCGTCAGCGCCGGGGCGTTTCCCAGGGCGGAATTCGTCAGCTGCCGCATGATCATCGGCAGCACGATATCGCACACCGTGGTCAGCGACGCGAAAAACAGATCCAGATACAGAAGCAGCCTGTATTTGCGCAGATACGGCAGAAACCTGCGGATCAGCTCCCGGGAGCTGTAGGTCCGCTCCCCGGCCTTTCCCGTCCCTGCGTTTTTCTTTCCCATCCGCTTTCCCCCAGTCTTCAATCATCGTTTTCCTGAAAGACTCTTATAGATGAAAGAATTCCTTCACGCCCTCCAGCACCCGCTCCTGATCGGCGGGGGTGATGCTGTCATACAGGGGCAGGCGCACCAGGCGCTCGCTTTCCCGGGTCGTATATTCGTCCTCCCCGTGGAAGCGCCCGAACCTCAGCCCGGCGGGAGAGGAATGGAGGGGAACGTAATGGAAGACGCACTGGATGCCCCGGGCCTTCATGAAGGCGATAAACTCCGTCCTCTCCGCCAGATCCCGGCACTTCAGATAATACATATGCGCGTTATGGATGCAATCCTCCGGGATCACGGGCACCCCGAAGCGCCCCTCCGCCGCCAGGGGCCGGAGGACCCGGTCATACCGGTCCCAGGCGGCCATGCGCCGGCCGTACATCTCCTCCGCCTGCTCCAGCTGGGCCCAGAGGTACGCCGCGTTCAGCTCGGAGGGCAGAAAGCTGTCCCCCTTGTCCACCCAGGTATATTTATCCACCTGCCCCCGGAAAAACCGGGAGCGGTTGGTTCCCTTCTCCCGCAGAATCTCCGCCCGCTCGATGGGCTCCTCCTCCCGGATCAGCAGGGCGCCGCCCTCCCCCATGGAGAAGTTCTTCGTCTCGTGGAAGGAAAAGCACCCGAAGTCCCCCAGGGTTCCCAGCGCCTTTCCCCGCCAGGAGGACATGACCCCCTGGGCCGCGTCCTCCACCACCCGGAGCCCGTGTCTGGCGGCGATGGCCAGGATGACGTCCATCCTGCAGGCCACGCCGGCGTAATGCACCGGCACGATGACCCGGGTCCGGTCCGTAATCGCGTCCTCAATCTTCTCCTCGTCCAGATTCATGGTGTCCGGGCGAATGTCCGTAAACACCAGCTTCGCCCCCGCCAGCACAAAGGCGGTCGCCGTGGAGGAAAAGGTATAGGAAGGGAGGATGACCTCATCCCCCGGGGCCAGATCGCACAGCAGGGCCGCCATATCCAGCGCGGTGGTGCCGCTGGTGGTCAGCAGCGCCCGCCGGGCATGGAAACGCTCCTCCATCCAGGCGTTGCACCGCTTCGTGAAGGCTCCGTCCCCGCAGATATGGTGGGATTCCACCGCCTGCCGGAGATACTCCATCTCCCTGCCCGTGCAGGGAGGCACATTGAATCCGATCATGCCTGTTTTTCCCCTTCCCGCATCCCTTCCGTCCGTTCGCTGACGATATACCGGGGACGCTGCTTGGTTTCCAGAAAGATCTTGCCCACATATTCCCCGATCACCCCCAGGGAGATCAGCTGAATGCCGCCCAGCAGGGCCACGGCGATAAGGGTGCTGGCCCATCCGGCCACGGCCCTTCCCCCCGCCCAGGCGATCAGGGCATAGAGGATCAGCAGGAAGGAAACGGCGGAAATGACCACCCCGAACCCGGTAATCAGCCGGATGGGCTTCACGGAGAGGCTGGTAATCCCGTCAAAGGCCAGGGCCAGCATCTTCTTCAGGGGATAATGGCTTTTCCCTGCCATGCGCTCGCTGCGCTCATAATAGACGCAGGTGCTTTTGAACCCCACCAGGGGGAACATGCCCCGCAGGAAGATGTTCACCTCCCGGAAGCCGGCGAATTCCTTCAGCACCCGGGCGGAAGCCAGGCGGTAGTCCGCGTGGTTGTAAACCGTATCCGCGCCCATGCTGTTCAGCAGCCGATAGAAGCTCTGGGCGGTAAACCGCTTGAAGAAGGTATCCGTCTCCCGGCTGGAGCGCACGCCGTAGACCACCTCCGCGCCGGCGTGATACTCCTCTACCATCTGGTCCATGGCCCGGATATCGTCCTGCCCGTCGCAGTCGATGGAGATGGTGATGTCGCAGCGGTTCCGGGCTTCCATCAGGCCGCAGAGCAGGGCGTTCTGGTGCCCCCGGTTCCGGCTGAGGCACAGCCCCTGGAAGCAGGGATCCTGCCGGCTCAGCTCCTGGATGATCCTCCAGGTGTCATCCCGGCTTCCGTCGTTTACGAAGAGGATTCGGCTGTCCTCCCCGATCCGCCCCGCGGAAATCAGCCGGGAGAGCTCCTCCCGGAACAGGGGCGCCGTCATGGGAAGCACCTCCTGCTCGTTATAGCAGGGAATCACAATATAAAGAATCGGTTTCTCTTTTCGCGTATCCAATTCCGCATCTCCTTCTCTAAGGAAACGTTCATTCCGCCTGTACGGGCTGAAACCGCCTTCGCCCAGGCCTGGGATATCAGGCCCCTGCTCAGGGGGATTTCAGCCCCGGGACATCTATTCAGCGTTTCCTTCATCCCGCTCCGGTCCATCGGGCCGGAACCCCGGCCCTTGCGGCTGTCCTGCCCATTATACCTGCTTTCACCCTTTGATTGCAACTGTTTTCCCTTTCCGTACAGGCTGACGGGTTTTCCGGGGAAGCACAGGAAACCTTGCAGAAAGAGGAAAAAAAGTGTAATATCTCGGTAGATACCGGAGGAGGAATGCGCCATGTCCCTGATTTCGATCGTCCTGCCCGCCTACAATGAGGAGGACAATATTCGCCGGGCCGTTGATCGGCTTTCGGAAGTTCTGGCCCCCGAAGGGGTGCTGTGGGAGCTGGTCTTCGTCAATGACGGATCCAGGGACCGCACCTGGGAAAGGATTTCCGAAGCGGCCCGGGAGAATCCCCATGTAACCGGCGTCTCCTTTTCCCGCAACTTTGGCAAGGAGGCCGCCATCATGGCGGGGCTGGCCTGCGCGAAGGGGGACTGCTGCGTGGTGATGGACTGCGATCTTCAGCATCCTCCGGAGACGGTGGTGGAAATGCTTCACCTGTGGCAGCAGGGCTACGAGGTGGTGGAGGGCGTCAAGCGGAGCCGCGGAAAGGAAAGCCGCCTGCACGCGCTGATGGCGGGAACCTTCTATAAGCTCATGAGCTCCGCCACGAAGATTGACATGTCCCGGGCGTCCGATTTCAAGCTGATGGACCGGAAGGCGGTGGACGCGCTGCTGTCCCTGCCGGAACGGAGCGCTTTTTTCCGGGCGCTTTCCTCCTGGGTCGGATATAAAACCACCAGCGTGGAATTCGACGTGCAGGAGCGGGAGGCGGGAACCTCCAAATGGAGCTCCCGGACGCTGACCTCCTACGCCCTGCGGAATATAACTTCCTTTTCCTCCGCGCCGCTGCAGTTCGTGACCGGGCTGGGGATTCTGATGCTGGTCGTTACCTTCCTGCTGGGGATTCAGACCCTGATCCGGTACTTTACCGGGACGGCGGTGGCCGGCTTTACCACGGTCATCATGCTGATCCTGATGGTGGGCAGCATCCTGATGATCTCCCTGGGCATCATCGGATACTATCTGGGCCGGATTTACGAGGAAATGAAGGGAAGGCCCCGCTATCTGATCTCGGAAATTATTTCCAGCCGGGTGGATGAAAAGGATCCCGCATAAGGAAGGGCCGCATCCACCGGGCCGCGGCAGTTTCCGCCCGAAGCGAATCAAACCATTTCTCCATATACTACTTCCGGGGGGCGCCGCCTGTGAAAAGGCGACGTCCCCCGGAATGCTTTTATCCTTTTTTCTCCCGCAGATCCCGGCGGGGGATTTTCTGTCCTGCCGGCCCGAAAACCGGATCCGGCATCAACGCACGGTCCGCTGCCCGAAGGGCATCGGACGGCGTTTCAGTCCGTCTGCGCCCGATCCTTCATTTTCCGCTGGAACTCCTCCGTAACCCGGTACAGGTCCATTTCAAAATCCTGCCGGTTCTTCTGATAAATCGTCTTCAGCATCAGGCCGGCAAAAAAGGACTGGAGCGAGGCCATGCCCACAAACCCGCAGGCGATCAGGGTCGGGAAGCGGGGAACCAGCCCCGTCTTTCCGTAATCCACCAGCACGGGAATCAGGAAGGCCACCGCGATCAGGGCCAGGAGGGCCGCGATGATCCCGAAATAGCTCATGGGCCGGTAGGTCCGGAAGAGGCGCTGAATGGTCAGAAGCACCTTCAGCCCGTCCGAATAGGTGTTCAGCTTGGACTGGCTGTCCCCCTGCCGGTCCCGGTATTCCACCACCACGTTTTTCAGATACATGTTCTTGTCCACCGCGTGGATGGTCATCTCCGTCTCGATCTCGAAGCCCTTGGAGAGCACGGGAAAGGTTTTCACAAACCGGTAGCTGAAGGCCCGGTATCCCGTCATGATATCCTTGATGTCCGCGTGGAACAGGTGGTTGATGCTCCAGCAGACCAGGCTGTTGCCCAGGTTGTGGAAGGGCCTTTTATTCTCCTGATAATAGGTGGAGGACAGCCGGTCTCCCACCACCATGTCCGCCCGCTGATGGAGCACCAGGTCGCACATCTCCCGGGCGTTTTCCGCCGGGTAGGTGTCATCCCCGTCCACCATCACGTAGCATTCCGCGTCGATCTCGGAGAACATCCGGCGGATCACGTTTCCCTTTCCCTGCTGGTATTCCCGCCGGACCGTGCATCCCAGCTTTTCCGCGATCTCCCCGGTTCCGTCCGTGGAATTATTGTCGTAGACATAGATTCTCGCCTCCGGGAGCACCCGCTGAAAATCCGTGACCACCTTTCCGATCGCCGCCGCTTCGTTAAAGCAGGGGATCAGCACCGCGATTCGATCCATTCTGATCATCCTCCTGGAGGTATTATGGGATATTATATCTCAGGCTTCGGTTTCCGTAAACCTGAACTTTTGGGGGGGAAACAAAGTTGCAAAAGGCCGAAAAATGAGATAACATGAAGCAACGGAGCCATCCATCATTCACGGATGGCTGGGAGGTTTTTTTCATGATCAGGAAGTTCATTTCCGCCTTGATGATATGCTGCCTGCTGGCCGCGGGGCTGCCCGCCGGCGCGCGGGCCGGGGATATGCTCCCCGCCGAGGGATTCGATTTTGACTTTACCCTGCGCCTGCAGCCGGAGGCAGCCTCTTCCCTGCCGGCGGAGAAGGCTGCCGGATACGCGGCCCTGCTGGGAGCGCTCCGGTTCGAGGGATCCTTCGTCCGGGGCACGGAGCAGGAAATAAACGATCTGAATCTGCGCATCACGCCCGTCAGCTGGCCGGAGGGCGCCATCGATATCCGGCTCCACGGTCCAAAAACCCTGCTGGTCCTGACCTCCAACCTTTTCGGGGAGAAGCGGATCCGGCTGAGCACCTATTCGCTGCTGAATTTCTGCTCCAAGATGGCCGAGCATCTGGGTCTCCCGCTGCAGTACGTGGGCCTGGCTTATCCTTACACCTGGGTCTACGCCTGCCAGCACATGATCGACGACTGGAATCATATGCTGAAAAAGGAGCAGGACGGCGTCATCCCGGATGTGGGCGTCCGAGATCTGTGGGACGCCTGGAGCTGGCGGGTACATGATTATGTGCCCTTTCATATCCTGATCGATTCCCTCTGCAAGGACCGGGAATGCGAGGACGCCTTCCGGGCGGTCATGGATGAGGCGGTGGATTATTTCGGCATTGATTTCGCCCAGCAAAAGAAATTCCAAATCCGCCGCGGGGAGGATCTGACCACCTGGGAAAACTTTGAGGGAAAGGTATTCTTCCGGCAATATTACGGGGAGCGTCTCCGGGGCATGGAGCTGGATCTTCCCCGGATGAAAACCGGATACCAGCCGGTCTTCTCCGTCAAAAACTTCCTGGACGGAGACTGGCAGAACAGCCAGATCTACGTGGGGCTCCTGGGCCGGGAGGATCAGCCGGACCTGCTGGATCTGAAGGCCTCCACCATCGCCCTCCCGGCCGCCTGGCCGGCGGACTGCGATTCCCTGCTGAATCTGGATCTGACGGGCACGCTGCTTCCGAACCTGGGGGTCAGCTGCTATCTGGCCGGGGAAAAGAACGGGCACGTGCGGCTGGAGGTGCATAAGCCGACGGTGGACCTGGAGCCCGGCGCCCTGATACTGACGGTGGAGGGAACCCTCCTGCCGAAGGAGGGGGATGTCCGGGTGGAGGACTTATGGCTCAATGACCAGGATGAGGCGGAGATGCTGGATGTGCTGATCGCCAACGATTCCACCATCCGGGAATTCATGCCGGATCTGGTGGAGCCCTTTGCCAAGGGAATTCTGAAATTCCTGATCGGAATTCCCACCCAGGCCTGCCAGGTCATCATGGATGATCTGACGGATCTGGGCGTATTCTCGGTCCTGATGGATGAATAAGAACAGCACGTAAAGAAAGGAACGCTTGATCGCCATGGTCATTGTCGGCGGAATCCTGTTCTGGGCGTTTCTGGGAGCCTGGCTGTTCCTGATCCGGCCCGCAGCTCCCCTGCATCGGTCCGGCGTATCCCCGCTGACCGGGGGGCGGAAGCTGGCGCTGGCGCTGCTGGCAGGAGGGCTCATCGGGCTGCTGGGCTTCGTGATGACGCTCTGCCCCATATGGAACGGGGAAATCCCCGCCCACCGGAATCAGTACGAAAAAATCACGGAAGCCTTCCTGGAGGGCCGGCTGGACTTCGGATATGAAGCCGACCCGCGGCTGCTGGAGATGGAGAATCCCTATGACGCGGCCCTGCGGGAGGAGCTGGGGGTCGAAGCCTGTTACGACCACGCCTTTTACAACGGAAAATACTATATGTACTTCGGGGTGGTTCCGGTGTTCCTGGCCTTCATGCCCTACCGGCTGATCACGGGCCACGCCCTGGTCACCTGGCAGGCCACCTTCCTGTTCACCGGAATCTTTATCCTGGGCCTGGCCATTTATCTGTACTGGCTGGCGAAGCGCTTCTTCCCGAAGCTTTCCTGGGGCGCGTATCTGAGCCTGCTGGCGGTCATCTCCCTGGCCTCCACGGTCTATGAGGCTAAATATCCCGCCATGTATCAGACCCCCGTGGCCTGCGGGCGGATGCTGGAAATCTGGAGCCTGTACTGCTTTTCGAGGGCGTTTCTCCGGGCGCCGGAAGAGGATTTTCCCCTGGGGCTGGCGGCCCTGGGGTCCCTGCTGGGGGCGCTGACCTTCGGCTGCCGGCCGCCCCTGGCCATGGCCAATCTGCTGGTGATCCCCCTGCTGATCCGCTTTTTCCGGGGCAGAAAAATCAGCAGCCGGACGATCCTCCGCCTGCTTCTTTCCTTCCTCCCCTACGCCCTGGTGGCCGCGGGGCTGATGTGGTACAACGCGGCCCGCTTTGGCAGCCCCTTCGAGTTCGGCCAGAGCTATCAGATGACCTTTCTGGACCAGAGCGCCTACGGCTCCCTCTTCTCTTTCCGGAGCCTGGCGAAGGCGGTGCCGGGGGTGTTCCGCGGCCTCTTCACGGCGCTTCCCCTCCATTCCGGGTTCCCCTTCCTGCAGGAGGGAAACGGGGCCTTTGCCCTGTGCCCGCTGCTGCTGCTCAGCTTCGCCTTCCTGCTGCCGGGGCCCCGGCGGGCCCTCCGGAAGGAAGGGCTTTTCGGACTGACCGCCTCGGTCATCCCGGTGGTCCTCCTGATCGTCGCGCTGCAGATTGTCTGGAGCCCCTGGCTGCTGGACAGATACCAGAGCGATTATGTGTACCTGCTGGGTCTTGGCGCCTTCTGCGGCGTGGGGGCCTGCTTCAGCGGGGCCCGAAGAGGCCGGCTGCTGAGCTTTCTCATCTGTCTGGCCTCCTTTGGCTGCATCCTGCTGACGGCGCTGGTCTTCCTGATTCCCTATAACGCCAGCTATACCGAATATGACGCGGACGCGCTGATGCGGATCTGGCGTTTCATCTCCCTGAAGGCCCTCCGATAAGGCGGCATGCGTATTTATGCTCCCGGCTGCGCCGGGAGCTTCTTTTATGCTTTTCTCTTAAAGTCGCTCCGCTCCTGCCCGTCACAGATAGCGGGACACGAACAGGGCCGCCACATAGACCGCGCAGAGGATCAGCAGGGTTTTATCCCGCAGGATGACCTCCACCGGGTCCCCGTCCGATTCCCGCTCAACCAGCAGGCAGTAGCGCAGCGTGATGAGCAGGACAATGGGAAAGGAATAGATCATGGGAAAGCTGCGGTATCTCATTTCCGTGGCCGCGTCCATGGTCCACAGGGCGTAGAATACATTCCCCAGGGTCAGGCACATGTACATTCCCTTATCCAGGAAGGAGACCGGGTATCCCTTCAGCACGGCCCGGGTTTCCCGGCCGATGTTCATTCGAATTTCGTTCCGCCGCTTTCCCAGGGAGAAGAACAGGGCCATGGTCAGCACCGTCATGAACAGCCAGTTGGAAATCTCGATGCCGCCGATGGCCCCGCCGTAGAGGATCCGGAAAACGAATCCGCTGGACAGGATCGTCACGTCCATCAGGGGCTGATCCTTGAGACCGAAGCTGTAGGCGATGTTGGCCGCCAGATACAGCAGGGGAAACACCAGGGCGGGCAGGGGCAGCGCAAAGAGGCTCAGGCCCGCCGCCGCCGCCAGCAGGAGCGCGGCCGCAAGGATCCCCTGACGGGGCGGCACGGCGCCGGAGGCCAGGGGCCTCCTGCTTTTCACGGGATGCTGCCGGTCCTTTTCCAGATCCCGGAGATCATTGATGATATAGACCGCGGAGGACACGCAGCAGAAGACCAGAAAGCCGAAGAAGGTCCGCAGCAGCCGTTCGCCGTCCAGCAGGCTCCCGTGAAAGAACAGCGGCAGAAAGATCAGCAGGTTCTTGATATAATGCTTCGCCCGGATCAATTGGAGGTATTTCATATGCGTCCCCTCACAGCGGGTAATATTCGAAGGCAAACCGGAGCAGATCCCCGATGGCGGGAAGATTGAAAACGAGCATCCCCGTGCAGGCGGCCCCGCAGATCACCCAGGCGGCGGCACCGATCCTCAGCTTTTCGCACACGGTGAAAACCAGCTGCAGCAGCAGCACCAGATAGGCCCATCCGAAATACAGCGCGTACAGGATCAGTCCGTTCTCCTTCGTGCCCCAGCCCACCACGGCCAGCACCAGGAAGGAAAGCACCACCCAGGCGCCGGAGAGGAGGCAGGCCTTTTTCCGCCGGTGGATCAGGGCGCTGAGGAGGGCGAGGCCCAGGATCACCGCGCCGGTGGGATGGATGCCCAGGGCCGGGTTCAGGAACCAGGCCACATGCTTTTTGGTCGTAAAATCTACGCCGGCATGGGGCGCCAGGAAGCAGCCCCGGACGAATTCCGAAAACTGGTACAGCCGGTCGGTAAAGGTGATGTTTTTGCCGGTAAAGGTCATCATGAATCTGCTCAGGCTGACCAGATTGTAGAACAGATCAAATTTGCAGAAAACCGCCATCAGGAAAAGGAATACCGCCATCAGCTTCCCCACCCGGATCAGCCAGGCCTTCAACCCCGGCTTCGAGAAGGTGAAGCCCTTCGGCGGAAAAAACGGCAGCAGGGCGAACCCCGCCAGCAGCGTTCCCCCCGCGGCCAGCAGCGGCAGCTCGTCGTATTCCTCCCCGCTGCAGAACATGTACACGGCGGAAGCCAGCCAGAAATACACCACGATATACTGCTCCATCATCACCGTGAACAGCAGATTGGAATACATGCAGAAGGACAGCCCCATGAAGCAGATTCTTCCGCCGGATCCCAGCCTCATGGATTTGGCGATCATCAGGTTGGCGAAAAGGAGCATCAGCACCTGCACGCAGTCCATGAGGATGGCCTTCACCGGAACCGAAATCAGGGAGCCGATCAGATAGGGGATGCCCATGAACGGGGCGGAAAACAGCGCGAACAGGGGCTGGCGGATGTCATTCTCCGCGTGGGCCGGCCAGAGATAGGCGGAGGGTCGGAACAGCTCCGTGGAATCGCTGGAGTAGATCGCGTCATAGACGAAATCGTAGGCGTGGACGTCATAGAAGACCACGCTGCCCGTGAAGGCGTAGATCACATAGCCGCACAGGAGGACCGCCAGGCCCGCATAGAGGATCTTTTCGGCCCCGGAGAGGGCCAGCAGATCCCTTTTCCATTTCATCAGCCCGCGGAAGCGCTTCCAGAAGAGCAGCACAAAAAAGCTGATGAACACGAGGCTCGCCGCGCCGCACAGGGCGATCCCGATATCAACCCAGGGGGAACGGTTCAGCAGGTTTCTGATCTTGTCCCCCTGGTTGAACATATCCTCGAAGGCGAAGGAATCCATGGCTCCCAGGCAGATGCCCGCCGCGCTGAGAACCGAGAAGGCGGTCAGCCCCCGGCCGGCCTTCACGTATGCCCAGAGGGAGGGCAGCCGGGCGGCGATCAGGCATACGGCCGCCAGCGCCACCGCCAGTGCGAAGGCGGACCCCCGGGTAATCCTGATATTCAGGCAGAAGAACGCCCCCGCGGACAGCGGGAAATACCAGTTCCTTTTCAGATTCTGAAGCGAGCAGCCCTTTCGGAAGCGCTTCAGGTTCTCCATCATTTCCTTCATGCCGTGCCCTCTCCGTTATTCCCCGGCCGCCAGGGAGGTAAGATAATCGGTCAGCCAGAGTTCCCTCTGCTTCATCCAGGCGCGCAGGGATTCGATATTTTCTTCATACGTGCTTTCCGGGGTTTTCTGCCAGACGATGTAGCTTTCGGCCCCCTTGAACCAGCGGGCATTGTTCCTCTCCAGGGGTTCCCGGAATCTTTCGCACTGCTGATCCAGGAGGCCCCCCGGCTTCACCGTCTCCTCCAGGTACTCCCTCGCCTCCAGGTACTTCCTCAGCACCTCCCGCCGGAATTCGGGGTATTTCATCAGGTATCTGAAATAGTGGGCCTCCGCCGCCAGGGCGCCCTCGAAGGAGGGGAGCGCCTCCCCGTATACCTCCGGGTTGCAGTTGCCGGCGGAAAGGTCAAAATCCCACCCGGGCCCGCCGTAATACCGGCCGTCCCTGCAGTGGAGGTAGACTGAGGTATCCGCGAAATCCGTGGTTTTAAAGAATTCATTCTGGATATACCAGGCAACGAAGGAGTCCACATCGATCATCCGGGACACCTTTTTCCAGTCCCCGGAGGCCAGCAGGGCCTCAAACTGGTCCAGCTGCTCCGCGATCCACTTCTGCAGCAGCTCCGAAGCCCCCTCCGGCTCCCGCAGCCGGAAGTATTTTCCGGAGGCGGTGGAGAAGTAGATATTGTCGCCTTCCTGGGTGCCGGCAAAGACCATCTCCACCAGGAAATCCCCGGACCGGTTCTTCGTGCTCAGGCCAAGCTGGCCGGCGTCGATCTTTTCCGTCAGCAGGTAGAGCCCCTGGCAGACCCCGTCCATCCATACCTCGACCCTTCTGAAATCCGGAGTGGAGGCAAGGCCCAGCCGCTTTCCGAAGTCCAGGGCCAGATAGTTGCGCATCAGCGTGGGATCGTACAGATCCGCCAGCAGCACCCATTTCCGCGACGCGCCCATGCCGAACAGGTCCGTCTTCTCGGAAAAGCGGATATTATACGGTTTTTTATCCCCCTGGGAGGTGGTATTCCCCCGGATCCGAACCTTTCCTCCCCATCCGGTATCGCAGGCGATTACCCGGCCCTCCTCGTCCACCACGGTAATCTGGGCGGCCACGTAGTCGTGGCTCTTGTCCAGCCGCGTCCCGAAGGAGGCGCCGGAGCCGTCGTCCGTGGCCAGATAGACCCGGGGAACGGCGCTGTCCCACCGGAACTGAAGCCCGCCGAGGCCCTCAGCCAGGGCGTCCACCAGCTCCGCCGATTTCCCGGCGTCCGCGGGGTCCGCCTCCTCAAGCTCCGCCAGCGCTCCCGCCAGCGGTGCCGCAGTTTCCTCCGTGCAGTAGATTTCATAGAACCTGGGAATGGCCTTCTTCAGCTCCGCGATTTTCCCCTCCCGGGATCCGGCGGCCAGCGCCCCCCGGTCCGCCCCGGCCTGCAGGAAAGAAAAAAGCAGCACTGTGGCCGCCAGCCACCGGAGCACCAGCCTTCGCCCTGCCTTCATCCTTTTCCCACCCCCCGCCGCAGGCATATTCCTTTTGATTGTACCTGAAATGCCTTCAGATCGCAAATCATTTTTCCCGGAAGGCATTCGCCGCGCAGAGAGCGAAACGGCTCAATAAATACTTTTCCGGTTGACTTTCAATAAATCGGTATGATAGCATGCCTTTGAAAAAGAAACGCGCAGCGCAGGAAAGGAGTGCCGGGGGTTCCCCGGCGGCATGAATATGGATCGCCGAATCAGCACGGACAGACAGAATATATGGGAGCAGGAATCCCTGATCCGAAGGCTGCTTCCTTCCCTCCGCTCCCCCATGTCCTGGGCCTTCTTCAGCGCGGTCTTCTTCGGCCTTCTGGCCCACGGCATGATGCTTTTCAACAAGCTGTCCGCCCACGACGATCTGCATTATCTCTTCGAGCTGGGCACAACCGTGACCACCGGCCGCTGGACGCTGCACATCCTGTACTGGCTCCATACCCTCTTCTTCCGGGATACGCCCATGAGCCTCCCGGTGCTGAACGGGTTCATCGCCATCCTGTGCGTCGGCCTGGCCGCCGGGCTCACCGTCCGCCTGCTGGACATCCGGTCCAGGTTCCTGAGCGCCGCGCTGGGCTGCCTGATGATCTGCTTCCCGGCCATCACCGGCATGTTCTTTTATATGTTCACGATCCATTACTATATGATCGCCCTGCTGGGCATGGTGGTCATCGCCTGGCTCCTCTGCCGGCAGAGCGGATGGATCGGAAAAGGGATCGCGGTCTGCATCGGGGCCGCCTCCCTGGGCATCTATCAGGGATTCCTTCCCATCCTGCTGTGCCTCATCCTGCTGGACGGTCTCCGGAAGCTTTCCCGCGGGGAAACCTCCCTCCGGGCCTTCTGGGCGGAGAAGGGGATCCAGGCCCTCTGCATCCTTTGCATGCTGGGCCTGTACTCCGCGGCCAACCGGCTGCTGCTGCTCCGGCTGGGCCAGACCCTTTCCGGATACCAGGGCGTCGGGGAGGTCCCGACCCTGTCCGATCTTCTCCAGCGGTCCGCCCTCGCCTTCAGGGAGTTCTTCCTCCCGACGGAGGGGGCGCTGTGGGATATGTATCCCCTCCGGGTCCGCACGCTGTACTGGCTGATGCTGCTGGGGGACGCGGTTTTATCCCTCCGGCTGCTGATATCCTGCGCCCGGGAGAGCAAAGTCCACGCCCTTCTGGCGGGGCTCCATCTGCTGCTCTTTCCCCTGGGCTGCAATATGATCTTTCTCACCACCGGCACCGTCCACGGGCTGATGGTCTACGGTCAGGTGATGCAGGCCGTCCTGTTCATCTGGCTCCTGGATCAGCAGGAGTTCCGCCGCCCGGCCTGGGGCCGGGTGCTCGCCCTCGGCTCCGCCCTGGTCCTGGGCCTGACGGGATTCCTGTATGTCCGCCTGGCCAACCAGTGCTATCTGAAGCTTATTTTTGAACAGCAGGAAGCCATTTCCTGGTGCACCTCCCTGGTTTCCCGGATCAAATCCTCGGAGGATTACCGGGCGGACCGCCCCGTGCTGTTCCTGAACAGCGGCAATATTTCCGATCCCACCCTCACCCATATGCGGGAGCTGGATGCCGTCAATATCTTCTATTACGGCCCGGACACCCGGGAATACCTGAACATGTCCCGGGACCGGATCATGGAGCGCTGGTGCGGCTTCACCCCGGTCTATTACGAGGGAGAGGATCTGTCCTCTCTGCCGGAGGTTCAGGCCATGCCCCGCTATCCGGACGCGGGCTCCGTCCAGGTGATTCAGGATGTGCTGATTGTGAAATTCTGACGGGGCTTTACCACAGATGGGGGTTATGATCGCTGACATAGACTTCCAGGACCCCCGTCAGCAGATGGCCCGCGTTGTCCAGCACCGTATAGGGCAGGCCCTCGGCCAGCAGGGAGTACTCCGCCAGCACGCTTTCCGGCACCAGATGCTGTCCCGCGGGGCAGACCAGCAGCGTGGGGCCGGTGTATTCCTCATTCGTGTCATAGGTATAGTAATCTCCGAAATGGTGCCGGTAATAGCCGCCGCCGTCGGGAATCATCTTGTATACCCGGTTCAGATCCAGCACCCGGAGGGATCTGCCGATTACCGTCACATCGTCTCCCCAGACATAGACGATCCCCGCCTCCTGATCCTCGGCCAGGGCCTGAATCTCCTCCATCGGCCAGTCGTCATTCGTGGCCCTGAGATAGTTATAGTCGGAATGGACGTCCACCGCCAGGACGGATACCGCCAGGCCCAGGGACAGGAGCACCGAAAGCACCCGCCCGTCCTCAAGGCTGTCCAGAAGCAGGCCCGTCATCAGGACCGCCGCCAGGAAGGTGACGATCAGGTAACGCTCCTCGAAGATGATGGTTCCGTAGCTGGCGTTATGCAGGCCGAGCACCAGGAAATTGACCGCCACAATATTGAGGAGGAAGAGATACATCCCGTCTCCCTCGTTCACATTCCGGACCGTTCTCCGGAGGGTAAAGGCGATGGAAACGAGAATCATGGCGAAGATGGCCAGGGTGAACACCCGCAGGAGGCCCGTGACGGACAGGATCGGGTAGTACCCCCGGTTCGTCAGGGGGAGCACCTGAAGCAGCTTCGGGAATCCCCGGAGGACCGCGCTGAAATTGACTCCCAGGTGGGTCAGCGCGGTCCAGGTGGAGGATCCGTCGGAGGCTTCATAATCCAGCAGCAGAACCGACAGAACCTTTCCCGCCAGCACGAAGGCGCAGCAAAGATACGCGAAGAGGCTCTCCTTTCGGGTCAGCTGCTTCCAGTCGTTGCGGATGGCGGCCATTTCCACCTCGTAGGCCAGATAGGGAGCCAGGATAATGATCACCAGATAGACCCCGCTGGAGCTGCCGCACAGGGCGCACAGCGGGCAGATGATCCAGGGCAGAATGCCCATTTTCCGGTCCTGGACGATTTTCAGAAACTCATAGGCGATCATCATCGGAAGGAGCGCCCGCAGGCAGTACTGGGCCGCGCCGGAGAGCAGGCAGCTGAAATAGCCCAGATCGTTAAAAACTTCAAACCCATTGGTCAGGTAGGGACAGATGACCAGGTTCATGGCGGCCATCCGGGCGGTGAATTTCACCTTCAGCCTGGCCAGAATCTTCCACATGAACAGGAGCAGCAGGGCCACCATCAGGGTGTTCCCGATTCCGGAGGCCAGCCAGATATTCCCCGTAAGCCCGTAGAGCAGGGACACCAGGATCATGTGGGTGTCGATCTGCAGGCTCGTGCTTTCATGCCAGTTGGGAAAGGTCAGGGCCTTTTCCTGCCACATCAGCACGCTGCGCAGATACGCCCAGGAGGAATCGTATCCCACGTGGTTTTCCAGCTGGGTGAAATTAAACCAGCACAGCGCCGCCGCCTGGCATACAAAAATCAGAACCAGCGCCACGCCCAGGGCGCTGATTTTTTCTTTCCGGTCTGAACCGGCCCGCGAGAGCGCGGGCCGGGCTGAAGTGGAAGACATCTCTTTCCCTGGCCCCTTTCTTTTTCGGAGGAAATCCGTTCCCGGATCAGTAATAGAGGGAAACGCACCGGCTCATCAGCCCCGAGAAGGAGGCGAAGGCCATCAGGGCAAACAGGATCCCATGATAGAGGGCCGGATTCACCCGCCTCCCGGTTCTGTCTGAGCCCAGCAGCGCCATGGCCGGATACAGCAGCGGCAGCAGATACCGGGGCTGAACGCCGCCGAATTCCGGGCTGCCCACCGCCGACATCCAGGCATACATGGCCGTAATCATCAGGGTCATCGTCCCGAAGAGGATCGCCAGGCCCGCGGCCCTGGCCCCGGGGCCGGGCAGAAGCCCGGGCTCCGACGCGTCCGTGAAGGCGGTCACCGCCAGGGTCATCAGCAGGAGCGCCGCGCAGCCGCCCACCCCCTGATAGCCGAAGGAGTTCAGCAGCGGCCCCATCCGGTTCGGATCCAGGTAATCCCTCAGGAAATGCCAGTAATACTTCGCGTACACCAGCGGATTGCGCAGAATGAACAGAATCTGCCCCAGGGTATTCACATTCCCCTCCGCCCGGGTGTCCCCCTGGCCGCCGCTCCGGAGCATGGGGAGCAGGATATACGCCATCACCGCAGCGATGGAGGCCGCCAGCGCCAGATGATAGGTCCGCCGGCGGGAGGCCTCGGGGATCTTCCCCTTCGGGAGAAAGAAGAACAGCAGGAACAGCGGAAAATAGATGGCCTTCGCGTAGCAGGCGGCCAGCATGCTGAGGATCATCACCGCCGCGTCCCCCCGCCGCATCGCCCGCCCCGGCTCCTGCCACTGGGCGATCCAATAGGCGCAGCTGAGGGCGGCGCAGACGATCACCCCAGGATCGTAGCTGTAATTCGCCGCCAGAAAGACGGCGCTTGGCAGCATCAGGGCCGCCGCCAGAATCATCCGGCCGCTTTTCAGCCTGCGGATGGCAAAGAAGCCGATCACCGCGTAGGCGAGAAGCCCGGTAAACCGGCCCAGGCTCCACATATCCCAGTACCGCAGGTGCAGCAGACGGCCGAGGAAAAGCCCCAGCCCGTAGGTGGACATCCAGTAGTTCAGCAGGTCCAGGTGGAACCCGGAGGTCACATACACCGCGCCCTCCGCATTGCGGGCGTCCTGGGCCGCCAGGAACTCCTCCCGGGTGGCCAGTTCATAATGCCGCGGGTTATCGGTCTGCATCGCGTCCCAGTCCGCCGCGGTAAAGCGCACCCGGCCCAGGGTCGAGTAATTCACCGCGTGCTGAAAATGGGCGCCGTCGTCCAGGCTGACGGTGGTCCCGTCCGGCAGATACCAGGAAAACAGGCCGCCGACCACCAGCGTCAGGATCAGAAAGAAAACCTCCGGCTTTTTCGCCAGCGTCCGCCGGAAGGTGACCAGGCATCCCCCGCAGAGGCCCGCCCAGGCGCAGACGCTGTCCGTCATCCAGTTCATCCGCCCGTACACGTCCCAGATCCAGATCCGCGCCAGGAAGAAGACGGCCAGGAAGGCCCCGGCAAAGCAGGCGGCCAGCCACAGGTTCCGCCCCCTTTCCCGGAGGAAAACCTCCTTCAGGGACGCGGCGGTCCTCCGGCCCCAGGCCAGCAGCCTTCTCCCCAGCCCCAGGGGAAAGACCGCCGTCAGGATCGCCAGCTGGATCAGGAAGGTCGCGGCGAACCGCTTCAGGTCCCATTCCTCCCGGAGCGCCGGCCGCCCGGAGGCGTGCAGATAGGTGCTCCCCCGCTCCATCAGCGTGGGATCCCGGGAAATGTCCACCTCCGCGTCCGTAAAAATGGGCGGCAGCGTCCGCTGCATCACCCATTCCAGCCCCGCGGCCAAAAGCAGCGCGGCCAAAAGGATCAGTCCCGCCTTCATCCAGCGGGGCATTTCCTTCCTCTTCCGCTTCTCCCTCATCGTCCTTCCCGTCCGTTCCGCTTCAGTTTTTCCGTTCCTGCCGGCAGGGAGGTCCGGGGACCCTCCTCCCGGGATCCGTAAAGGATCAGCATGCCCGCCAGGAACGGAAGGACGGACACGATCGGGAGCATATACCGGCTGTAATAGCCGTTGGTGGGCCCCGCGAACTGAATCAGCAGCTGGAGCGCCGGCAGCACGCACAGCGCAAGGCCGGCCTTTCCCCGGCCCCGCCCGGCGGTCCAGCACAGGAGGGCCAGCAGCGCCCAGGTGTAGAAGGCGGGGGTCATCAGCAGCCCGAAGAGGGGCAGGGAGAACAGGCCCCCCGCCGCCAGGGAATCGGAAACCGTCTTCCACCTGGCGCTCCAGGCCGGCAGGGAAAAGCCGATCCCCAGCGGGCTCAGCTCCCCGTTCGTCTTCTGAATAATCTCATCGGAGGAAAGATAGCTCTCATGGAACATCCGGGTTTCATCCGGATAAAAATACTGATAATAGTTTCCGTAAGTGGCCTCGAGATACGTGCCGGGATGGCGGGCCAGCATGCGCAGCCAGGTCCGGAAATAGGCCCCCAGCTCTGCTCCCCCCGCCCTTTCCCGATAGGTCTCCTTCACCGGGTCGGCGAAAATCATGTTATATCTTCCCGCCAGGCCGTCACAGTCCAGCACGCCGTCGATGGCCGCCCGCTCCTCTTCCGATACATCCTCCGGATGGTCCCGGAGGGTTCTGGCGGTCTGCTGGAAAGGAACGGAGAGCGCCTCCCGGACGCTGCCGGCCGTAAAGCCCAGGAGGGGATACAGCACCTGATAGACCCCCAGGGAGATCACCAGCGCCCCCACCGTCGCCAGGGCCAGGCTCCTGCGCCCCTTCCGGTCCAGCAGGGCCGTCAGGAGACCCGAGAGGATCAGCACGTACCGGCCCTCATTGCGCAGCAGCAGCACCCCCAGGGCGGACAGAATGAGGGGAATCAGGTTCCCCCGGCGGAGCATTCCCTTTTTCCATCGGAAAAGGCAGCAGACCAGGATCAGGAAGCAGGCGGAATAGCAGCTGTCCTTCGTAACCAGCATCAGGAAATTGCGTATCTGGGGATGGGCCGCGGCGTACAGCAGCGCCCCCATCACATACTCCCCCCGGGCCCCGGCCTTCACCAGGGAGGAGGCCGCGAAGGAAAAGGCGCTGACGACCAGGGTCACCTGCAGCAGGCAGAACAGAAAAATCCCCGCGTTCAGGGAATGGAAGCACCCGTCCCCCAGCCGCAGGAAGCCGTGCAGGCACACGGTATACAGGGCGGGATGATGCTGATTGATATAGACCCCTTCCCGCAGCAGGTTTTCCGCGGTCAGATAGTCCAGTCCCGGATTCCGCAATTCCGGCCAGCCCTGCACGATGATGGACAGGGTATCCCCCATAAAGACCGCCGGGTATGAAATCAGAATCAGGGGAAGATAGAGGAGCCACAGCGACACAAAGGGGGTCAGGAAGGGATGCCGCCGAAGCAGCGCCCGGTATCCCCGGACCGGATAAAACCCCCGGGAGCTTCCGGCCCCCGCCTCCGGCCCGTCCGCCCGAAGATTCGCCCGGTCCAGCAGGAAAAACAGCCATTTCAGGGCGCAAAAGGCCGTATAGCCCCAGCAGGCGAAGGAAAAGACGGTCTTCAGCAGCTGCCCGTCCCCCGCCGTCCACAGCATGGCGCTGCTCCCGGTCCGGGCGAAGGAAAAGCCCAGCACCCTGTTCAGCGCGAAGAAGGCCGCGGGAAGCGCCAGGGTCCATTTCCGTTTTCCCCGCTGTATCCGGGCGGCCTTTCCGAACAGATAATACAGACCGATGAGCAGGAAGGCCCCGGACCAGCCGGAGACCTGAAGGGAGGCGACCAGATTCAGCAGCGTCTGATGCCATCCCCCGCCCTGGGCGTGATTCGTCAGATCCAGGCTCAGCCCCGCATAGCAAAGCAGCGCCAGCCCGACCCGTTTCCATCCGTTTCTCATCCGATCTCCCTCTGGTTTTCTGTCCCGCCGCCGCGGGCCTGCATGTGTTCAGTATACATCAGACCCTATGGAAAATCAAACCGTCTTGTGCTTTCCCGCCCCTTCATGTATAATTCCATGGCATCGGAACAAATAGAAACGCAAAGACCGGGCGAAAGGATGACCGCAGACCATGAAACCAGCCGTAAACGCTGCCCCCGGGGATCGCAGGCTCCGCATCCTGCTGACGCTCCTGCTGCTGGGAATCGCAGCCTGCGTCCTGTATCCGGTCCTGTTTTCCCCCGACCTCGGCCGGATCGACCTGATCCGCGGGGACGCGGAAACCCTTTCCCGGGCGGAGCTCCCGGCCGGCGCGGCCTTTGAGCAGTCCGTATACCTGTACCGGGATTGCGATCAGATCCTCCTGTCCGGAATCGGCGACGACCAGGTCTGCGAGGCGGAGGCGGAAATCCTGCAGGACGGCCGGACCCTCTGCTCCTCGCGGATCGCCTTTGGCCCCGGGGAGACGCAGCATCCTCTGGCGGCCGCGGGAGAGCGGGGCACGCTGACCATCCGCCTGGTCAATCTCGGCCCCGGCACCCTTTCCCTTCCCCTGGTCAGCCCCGCGGAATACGATACGGATTACCTGGTCTCCTCCGCGGATCCCCTGCTGGGGATCCGGGTCAGCCGGTCCTCCGCCGCCGTCCGCCGGACCCTGGCCGCCGCCGTCCTGCTCCTCCTCGCCCTTTTCCTCCCGGCGCTGTGGGGATGGGGGCAGCGATGGACCCGGGGAAAAGGAGCGCTGTTTATTCTTCTGGTCAGCGTCGTCTATATGGCCCTGTTCCCCGCCTGGAACATCAACGATTTCAGCGCCCATTTTTCCACGGCCTACGCCTTCTCCAGCAGAATGCTGGGGACCCCGCCGGTGGACGAAGGCAACCGGCTGATGGTCCGGGAAGAGGATGAATATTATTTCAGATACGTGCTGACGGAACCCTATACTCCTTATTACCAGCCCTCCCGCAGAAGCTATGCGGACGCGGCGGCGGATCTGTTCCGGCCCTGCGGGGAAACCCGCCTGATCGCCTCCCGGTCCGCCCTGCCGCCGCTGGACGGCTACGGCTTCTGGAATTATATCCCGGGGATTGCCGGCCTGCTGGCGGCCCGGCTGCTGTCCCTGAATCTGGTCACCGCCGTATTTCTGGGCCGGCTGTTCTCCCTGGCGTTCTATGGGGCGGGCATCGCCTTCGCCCTGCGCCGCCTGCCGGAGGGGCTGGCGCTTCCGGCTACGGCCGTCTCCTGCCTTCCCGTCTGCACCATGAACCTGACCGCCATTTCCTATGATCCCCTCTGCTACGTGCTGATTCTCATCTTCCTCAGCTGCCTGCTGGCCCTGCGGGAAAAGCCGCGCCCGGCCGACGCCCTTTCCCTGGCCGTCTGCTCCACGGCCCTTGGCATGGCCAAGGGGGGCGCCTATCTTCCCTTCCTCGCGGCCGCTTTCCTGCTGCCGGGAAAAAAGGACGCCCGGAAATGGCGGCTGGTGCTCCTGTGCTGCCTGATGGGCCTGATGGGCCTGGTCGTCAATTACCGGCTCCTGCTCCTGGGGCGGGGACGCTATTTCCAGTTCGGCCACGAGGGCTGGAATACCTACAATCCTGGATGGTTCTTCAGCCACCCCCTGTCCTACTTTGTCCTGATGATCAGAACCTATCTCCGGGAAGCGGACCAGATCCTGCTGATCGGCCGGTACCTGGGGTGGAATTACCCGGTGCTCCCCGCCGCCGTCTGCGTCCTGTTCCACGGGCTGATCTGGCTCTCCGCCCTTTCCTCCCGCGGGGAGGAGGCTGTGCGGCCCTTCAGCCCCAGGGAAAAATGCCTGATGCTGCTGCCCCCGGCGCTGCTGATCCTTTTCACGCCGGTCATGATGCTCAGCTCCACCGATGTGGGCAGCGAGCTCATTTCGGGCATGCAGGGCCGGTATTTCCTCCCGCTGCTGCTGCCCCTCGCCCTGCTGCTTTTCTACCGGAAGAACCGGAATCTCTCCCTCCGGAAAGCGGATTCGTCCCTCCTCCTCGGGGGGATCGGCCTGCTCTCCCTGCTCTCCGTCTATTACGCGGCCGCGGCCTTTCTGATCTGATCCTGATCCATAAAACAAAAATCGGCTCCTTGCCTGAACGAGGCCGGGAGCCGGGAAGATGTAGGGTGGAGGGACATTCGGTCAGTCGAGGCGTTGGCCCATATAGAGATCGCTTCCGACGGCCTTCAGGTGATCCTGATAGAGATGGGTGCCGTTCACAGCATCCATGAAATTGATCAGCTCCACCTTGTTATCGATGATCCATTGACGGAATCTGGCACTCTTGAGGCAAATCATGTCCACGATCATGCAGCCGTCAAAATAGGTGCGATCGTAATCGTACCAGAAGCTGAAATCCTCATACATGTAATCGTCGATCCAGCCGGGGTGAAATACATACATTGTGCGCTGTTTGCTGAGGTTGTTCCCCTGATCCTCGGTGATCCAGGTCAGCGGATCATACTGTGTGTTACGGATGGTGCTGTCTCTGATGTAGCGCGCACCAGGATGGCCGCTCCAGGGGACAGGGCACCAGTCTCCGCGCCCGTCAATTGCAACCTTGCGACAGTCCTCATTGGTCATGACGCCGTATTCCCTGCAGACGCGTTCACAGGCACGGGCAATAGGACCTTCTGCAATGCCGATGAAGCTGGATATATCCGGCGTCTTGCCCAAATAACGGATGTATTTTTCCATTTGAGCTTTCATTTCGATATAGGCTTCTTCCTCGTCGGCATCCATCATCGTGGATACTTTGCCGGGATTGGCTTTACGACGATCAGGACTGAACTCCCACATGTCATGACGAAACTTGAACATTCCATCCTCATTCAGCAGGGAGGGAATCCTTTTCGGATCAGCGCAGGGACGACCCCACCAGTGCATATGCCAAGCGGATGAGAGCCAGCCCGCCATCACTGGCCCACGAAGAAGCTCCATGGCCTCAACGGAGCCGGGCGTGTCCGGGAAGATCTCGGCATGTGTGACAGTCTGATGCTTCAAAGCTGCTTTGATGCCTTCATTGAAGCCATGGGTATAACCGGTGTCGTCGCAGCGCAGAATCAGTTGCATGGTTAATCCTCCTTCAATATGTAATCACGCCAAAGTTGGTAATGTTCTTGTAGCGGATGGTACGGGGCTGGCCGTTCCTCCCGATGGTATCCTGCTTGAAATCATAGGCGTCAGGATTCGCAATAATCGCGTCTACAGCTCTGAGTTCATCAGTCAGAACAGCTTTATCCACATCCATGATGTAATGTCCCGGAAAGATATTGTCAAACTCGTTGCCTCGGCTGATGATATATGCCAGTCGTTCACGGAAATAAGGAAAATTGGTAAATGCCGGATCTTCCCCTCGGCTGATACGGGGAAGTATACTGGCACAGTTGGTCATGCTGGAACAGATCATATCACCGCATAGAAGCGTCCGATTATGTTTGTCCAGATAAATAGCATGATGATCCGTATGGCCTCCCGTAAATATCAGCTCGATTTCATATCCCGGGCCGAGATCCCAGGTATAACCATCCGGTACACCGATCACCTCAAAAGGCTTGAAAACAGGCAATGCGCTGCGATCGTATTCTACGCAAAGATGATGACCACTTTTGTCAAAAAGGCCATCCCAGATGTGCTCATCCTGAGCACGGAGCAAAGGAGCAAGGCGTTCATGACCATAGATGCGTTCAAACCAGCAGTCTCCCAGTGCATGGTCAATACCGTAATGCGTATTTACAACGATCAGTTCCATCCCGCCGGTGATCGTGTCGCACAGCGCCTTGTAATTACCGAGACCAAAGCCGGTATCCACCAGCATTGCGCGCTGAGGCCCGATGATCAGATATTGCCACATGTCGCCACCACCGTTCAGGTTTTCGGTGAATATAGCATACATGTTCTCTCGAACCTGATAGACCTCCGCGTAAGGATCACAATCGTAAACTTTCTTGGTTCTGTTGTATTTCCGCCAATCTCGCAACCACGCCCAGCTGGCAGGATACACATAGCATCCCCAGTCAAATCGTCTGGTCGCCATAGCGTTTTCCATGACATCATGCATCTGATAATCGGAGAATCCAGATGGTATGGGCATATCCACCCCTCCTTACTCTTTCTGAGTGAAGCAGTTTTTCAGTTTACCGGTCTGCTGATCCCTTGAAAACTTTCTCAGGAAGGACCAGCTCAGCCACGGCGCATGCGCCGATGTTGCATGAGGCCAATTTTCAAGCGTTACGATACGCAGGTGCGCCTTGCCTTCTTCGTTCAGGATATCACCTACGTAGCACTCGTCTCCCTCAAAGCAGATGACCTCACTATGATCAACCGGTACCCCAAGCTTGCGCGTGGCATAATCATCAACCTCGGGTGCGGAAAGGATTTCTGCGGCACTCTTCATGGGGCAGCGATAAGCCCGAAGCCTGTTCTGCCAACTCTTTACTTTACTTTCATCCGGAATGGGATTCCCAAAGTGATCGGTTATCAGCTTGCAGGAAAAGGGATTCTCCCATTCTCCATCGATATTGATGGTGGGCATATCATAGGTGCGCATGTGTGCGATGGCTTCTTCCATGGTTTTTCCGGGTGCACGATCAAGGCCGTGAGGATTGCCAAGCGTAGCAATACCCGCGAGCGCGGAAGGATGCCGGCGGCTGAATTCCATGGTGTAATGGCCGTTATGACTGTGCCCGGTCATGTATACGCGGCTTCGATCCAGAAACGGGAACTCAGCAGAAGCATGATCAAGCCACTTCATCCATAAATCGTTGCTGTCCGGATCCTCCAGCGCAAAGAATATCAGCATCAGATCACCCATGGCGGCAATGTTCAGATATTCATACCAGAGGCTGTAGCCACAGATCACAGAGTGAGGATCGGTCTTTACGATTTCCTGCATAATAAGCATGCAGGCTTTTTTCTTTTCCGGATGTTCTAGCGCAGATCGAGGTACAACGGTAACCCAGCCACGGTTATCATCCTCATGGTATTCCTGCACAAGTCCCATCTCAGCGAGGTGGGCAACCATACCGGGGTCATCCATGGTATCGTATTGATACTCCAGTTCCATGGCATCGGCCATTCGCCTGCCAACCAGGCTGTGTTCAAGTCTTTCCAGGCTGAAGGGAACAATCTTACCGATGCGGCCTGGCGTAAAATTGGAAAACTCAAGGCTCTCCTTGCTGGCCCATTGGTTGCTCATGTTGATTACAGGCAGGTTCAGAGAACCAAAGGTTTCAATAGCCAGATCGGGATCAGGCATAATTTGTCCGTTCGCAGCGAGATATCGAAAATCCGGAACATCCTTCAGCGATCGTCCTGCGGTGATGACGCTGCTCAGATCTACATAGAGATGGTCGTAATTGAAGTTATAACGCTGCGAGATTTCCCGCATCATAATAACCATCAGATCAATGCGATCGGGCTTGCTGGTGATGGTAAAGATCAGGACGATTTGCTGTTCAGCGGCCATGGCCAGATAAGGCTCATAAGCCACAAGCAAATCAGTATTCCACCATGGATTCCTCGTATCGGTATGGATGATAACATGCAAAACCGAAGGTTCGCGATCACAGCAATCCATAACCTGCTGCGGTATCATCACGATGGCCGGATCGGCCGCCCCGCTCTCGAAATACCGAAGCCCTTTCTTTTCCCATTTTGTCACGATTTCCGTGGGAAAGATTCCGTGTCCGTTATGACGGTTTCCCTGTGATGCAGCCTTCTCCGAATGGTCCCTGGCGTAAAAATCCGCCAAGCCGCTATAAGAAAGCCAGCGCCCCAGGGCATGCAAAGGACTGATCTTCTCCGTCCAGCCTTCCTGCCGCCACAGTCGGATACTGTCATAGGTCATGTAAGGGTTCGTGTGCTTCAGCTCCTTTCTCCTGAGTCTTTTTTTTCGGTATTATAATTGCCTAAATTTGTCTTCAGCAATCCGTTTTTTCACGCTGAACAGGCTAAAAACCGCATAGATCAAAGCTGGCTGTCTGCTTGATTTTTCAGCTCAATGACTTTATAATGCAGAAAATGATCATCGAAAAGGAGCATGCCGATGCGAATACGGTATTTGCAGGAATTCGAAGTTCTTGCAAAAATAGGTAACTTTACGATGGCAGCAAAGCAGCTTGGTATCACGCAAACAGCACTTTCACGCCATCTGCAGCACCTTGAGCAGGAGCTGGATACTGAGCTGATGACGCGTTCCACGCGACAGATGAAGCTGACCAAAGAAGGCAAACGTTTTTTACGCTTTGCACAGGATACTTTGGCGGTTCATGGTGATATGACAGATGCGCTGGCAGAGCTTGGCGAGGTTGAAGGACGGTCAGTCAGCCTTCGTATTGCTGCTCCTCAAAATGTAGGAGCCTATGGACTAGATGAATTCTATCTGAACTTTGCCAAAAATAATCCCGACATCATCTGCACGATGATGCAGGCCGAAGGCGATACCATGTTTGAGATGCTCCGTAATGAGATATGCGATGCCGGCCTGATGATGGGCGTGCCCGAATTCATGGATGAGAAGGAAGGCATTGATTATCATCACTTCATTGTTCATGATGAAATGGTTGTGGCCATGAACAGAATGCATCCCCTGGCCACAGAGCCATCCATTGATTTAAAAAAGCTTTCACGTGAAGCATTTGTCAAGTTGCCGACCGGTACAGCTACTGCCTACTTGACCAAAGCGATTTGCGAACGGGCGGGATTCCATCCAAGAACAGCTTTGCGGGCGTTGCGCGAGCCAGATGCCATCAGTTATCTTCGTGATCAGAACCATATTGCATTACTGTTTCGCAAGCCATCAGAATATGCAATTGAACGAAAGAACATTCAGGACGTTGAGCTTCATGCCATCAACCCGCCGATCGTCGCAGATCTGTATCTTCTTTGCCGGAAAGGTGACAGCACTTATGCATTGCAGACATTGATTCATGCGATTGATGATTTAGTCAAAAAAGCACGTGAGGGCAGGGACGTTGGTCCTTGCTGAAGGATATATCAGCACTGAACCGGATATTGAAAAATCATTATAACCGCTGCATGAAGAACTTCTTTGAGGTACGCTTCTTTGATCGTAATCTTTGTACTATCCGGAAAAAAATTAATTTGATTTATGCAAATTTGTTTTTTGGCGTCGCGAAAACCGGATTGAAAACAAAAAGCGGCATGGATAACATGAAGATAACATCAAGCGCACTGAGATGCGCATATAGAAAAGGAGTCATGACCATGAAGAAGCTTCTGTCCCTTATCCTGGCCCTGGCACTTTGCCTGAGCATCTTCGCCACCATCGCGATGGCTGAAGAAACAAAGATGGCAGATAAAATCGTCGTTGCGATTGGATCTGACCCGCAGGATCTCTATCCCTGCAACTACAACACTGGTGACCGTAAGTACGTATTCAAGCTGATCTATGAAACCCTGTTCTGGTCGCCTTCCACAGACGTCTATGAACCGCTGCTGGCGAAATCCTATGAAGTGGTGGACGACATGACCTGGCGCATCACGCTGTTTGACAATATCTATGATTCCGCCGGAAACCACATCACGGCAGACGATGTTATCTTTAGCCACAATTATCTGGTTGGTACAGGCTATGCCATCCGTTATGACTATCTGGCAACCAAGGAAGATGGCTCACTGAATATTGAGAAGGAAGACGATTATACGCTCCTGTACCACTGGGCCAAGGATCCCAGCATTCAGCTCGGCTCTCTCTCCTTTATTCTCAGCAACTCCATCATTTTCAGCCAAAAGGCCTTTGAAGAAGGCAACTTTGCCACGAATCCTGTTGGAACCGGCCGCTATGTGGTTGATGAATTTGTGACTGGCTCCAAGGTCGTCTGCTCTGTAAATGAAAACTACTGGCAGACTGATCCGCAGTATCGTGACAGCTTTATCAAAACCAATGTCAAAACGGTTGAACTGGATGTGATCCCGGAAGCGGCTCAGCAGGTAATGGCGCTGAAAACAGGCACTGTCGACTATGTCATGGCCGTGGCGGAAACCAATCTGGCTGACTTCCAGCCCGGCGGTGTCTCTTCTCAGGGAATGCAGGTCATTTCCTTCCCGTCCGGTGAGTGGTATTATCTGACGCCCAATGAGACCGAAGGCAAGATAACTGCGAACGAAGATTTCCGCAAGGCGATTTACTATGCTATCAACAATGCTGGCGTCGCCCAAGGTGTAGGCAGTGCCGATCCGATGGTGACCTTTGGCAGCCCGTTTACGGTTGATGTCGATGAATCCCTTTTCCAGGCAGAGACCTATATCAACACATATGACCTTGCCAAGTCGAAGGAATACCTTGAAAAGTCCGGCTACAATGGCGAGACCCTGCGGCTGATGGCTGACAACTCCACCAATGGCAAGACCGCAGCGCAGATCATCCAGGCGATGCTTCTCAATGCAGGTATCAATGTTGAACTTCGTATTGTTGAAGCCAACATGCTGCCCAACTACTGCGCGACCCCGGATGAATGGGAACTCTACTTCACGTTTGCGATGGGCGCTAACACTCAGATGAGCAACATGAACCGCCTGACGAACCCTGATGAATATGGTAACGGCATGGCTTTCGGCTTCATCGCTGATGATCAGCTGACCTATCATTGGTCTCAGGCCGGCGGCTCCAAGACCTGGAGCAAGGAGACTGTGAAGGGCATCATTGAATATATCATTGAAAAGGCTTATTACTATCCTGTCTTCTATGCAACCCGTCACAGCGTGATTGGTCCGAAGATTGCTGAACTTGTTAACTTCCCCGGCACGGTTGTCCCGAACATCTCTTCCTTTGTTTTCAACGTCGACTGAAACTGATCCCTATAACGTCATGCAGGCAGTAAGGTTGAGCCAAGGCTCAACCTTACTGCCTATCCGACGAATTGATTCGTTAACTGGTTCCGATTCATGCAGCACGTGAAAAATGAATCAGGTGCCTGACAGGCGCATCATTGCGCAAGTGGAGAGGTTCTCATGGCTAGATATATCCTGAAACGATTGCTGTCGATGATCCTGATCCTGATCGCAGCGGCTTTTCTCATCTTTACAATCCTGTATTTAACTCCCGGCGAACCTGCTCGGATGCTCCTGGGTGGCACAGCCACAGAAGATGAAGTGCGAACCATGGCACATACCCTCGGTACGGATCGGAGCTATATGGAGCAGCTGGGAGAGTTCATGATAAATACCTTTGTCAGGTTTAAGTTCGGCAATTCCTGGCTGTATAAGGTTCCGGTGATGCAGGAGATGAACAACCGCCTTCCGCATACCATCACCATCGGACTGATATCCATGATCCTGACGGCGCTGATTGGCTTCGGGCTGGGCATCATTGCCGGAACCCACGAGGGTAAATGGCAGGATTCAGTTACCATGGCCATCACCATGCTGCTGGTATCCATGCCCAATTTCTGGCTGGCCTTGCTAATGATCATTCTTTTCAGCGTCAATTTGGGCTGGCTGCCGGCATATGGTATTGATTCATGGACTAGCTATATCATGCCGATTGTTGCTTCAACCCTTGGAGGCGTAGCCATGCAGGCAAGACAGATGCGATCTGCCGTGCTCGATGTGGTTCGCGCGGACTACGTGACCACCGCCCGCGCTAAAGGCCAGACGGAGCGAAAGATCACCATGCGTCACATCCTGCCTAATGCAGCTATGCCGGCGATTACGATGCTGGGCGGACACCTAGGCGGCATTGTTGGCGGATCAGCCATCATTGAAAGCGTTTTCTCAATTCCTGGCGTTGGTTTGTACATGCTGGCCGGCATTAACGCCCGCGATTATCCCGTGGTGAGAACATGTGTGCTGTTCTTTGCACTGGTTTCCTCCATTGCGATGATTCTGACTGATATCGGATATGCCTATCTCGATCCGCGTATTAAAGCCCGCTACACCAATCGCAAACGGAAGGAGGAGAAGGAAGCATGACAGTTGCTGCGAAGCCTCAGAAAATCAGGAAATCAAGTTATACCCGTGATCTGCTCGAGCGCCTCTTCTCAACCTGGAATGCGAGAATCGGTACATTCATCATCGTTGTGATCGCGCTGGCTTGTATTTTCGCAGATGTTGTGGCACCGTATGGATACAATGACATGGATTTTGCCAACATGTATTCTACTCCGAGTGCACAGCATATCATGGGTACTGACAATCTTGGCCGCGATATATTCAGTCGTCTCCTATATGGCGGACGATACTCGCTGTCTTTGGGCCTGATATCGACGATTATCGGAAACCTGATCAGCATTTTCCTTGGCGTTCTGGCCGGATACTATGGCGGCAAGGTAGAAACCCTGATCATGCGTTTCATGGATGTTTACTCTGCATTGCCCGGTCAGCTTCTCTGTATTTTGGTATCGACAGCATTTGGCGCCGGCTTCCAGAATACGGTGCTGGCACTTTCTATTCAGCACTTGCCCGGCGGCGCGCGAATGACGCGTGCACAGATCCTCAAGGAACGGTCGATGGAGTACCTTGAAGCTGCTGAATCGATCAACTGTAAAAAGATGACCATCATGTTCCGTCATCTTTTCCCGAACGTTTATTCGCCGTTGCTTGTCGGCGCAACCATGGAAATCGGCTCCAACATCATGATGGCTGCTACGCTGAGCTATATCGGATTGGGTGTCCAGCCCCCAACACCGGAATGGGGAGCTATGCTGGCTGAAGCGAGAGCTTTCATACTGGTTTATCCGCACATGATTATCTGGCCTGGTGTTTTTATCGCATTGACGGTATTCTCTTTGAACCTTCTGGGCGACGCCCTCCGGGATGCGCTTGATCCAAAGCTGAGAAAGTAAGGTGATGAAGATGAGCGAAAAGAATCAGACTTTTCTGGAAGTAAAGGACTTGACGGTCATCTACACTGCCAATAAAAAGATCGTTCAGGCTGTTAACCATGTTTCTTTTAGCCTGAAAAAGGGCGAAACCCTTGGCCTGGTCGGTGAAACAGGCGCAGGAAAAACGACGATCGCCAGATCGATCCTGCGTATTTTGCCTGATCCGCCAGCAAAAATGCTGGGCGGTGAGATCACGATGGACGGCGTAAAGATCAGTGCTCTTTCTGAGGAAGAGATGCGCAAGATCCGCGGTGGGAAAATCTCAATGATTTTCCAGGACCCCATGACCGCGCTGAATCCTCTGATCTGTGTTGGAGATCAGATATCCGAAGGTTTGATGCTGCACAGTGATATTTCACGTGACGAGGCCAGAAAAAAAGCCGGCGAAATGCTTGAAATGGTAGGCATTCCAGCATCGAGGTATGTAGAATATCCTTTTGAATTCTCCGGCGGCATGAAACAACGCGTGGTTATCGCCATGGCACTGGCCTGTAACCCAGATCTCCTTCTGGCTGACGAACCGACAACTGCGCTTGATGTGACTATTCAGGCTCAGGTGCTGGATTTGATTGCAGATTTGCAGAAAAAACTGCATACTTCCATGATCCTGATCACCCACGATCTTGGTGTTGTTGCCCAGACCTGTGACAATGTCGCGACAGTTTATGCGGGAGAAATTATTGAATACGGCACTAAGAAAGATCTGTTCCTGAATCCGTGCCATCCGTATACAGTAGGTTTGTTTGATTCTCTGCCAAGCATGGTTGGCGATGAAGAACGATTAAAACCCATTGCCGGCTTAATGCCTGATCCAACGGATCTCCCGCAGGGGTGCAAATTTAATCCCCGCTGTCCTTATGCGACTGAAAAGTGCCGCAGCGGTGAAGTTCCGAACTTTGAGGTAAGCGATGGGCATTTCTGCCGTTGCTGGAAGTATGCAAAGGAGGCAATATGATGGAGCCATTGATTGAAGTCAAAAACCTGAAGAAATACTTCAAGGTTCCTGCCGGCATCAACCATGCGGTTGACGATGTCTCCTTTACAATCAACGCCGGTGAAACTGTCGGCGTCGTCGGCGAATCCGGCTGTGGCAAGAGTACGCTTGGACGGACCATCATCCATCTGCAGGAAGCGACCGATGGACAGGTCCTTTTTCATGGCAAAAATGTAACGCATGTGGAAGGCAACGATTTGAAGCAGCTCCGAGAAAAGATGCAGATCATATTCCAGGATCCTTATTCATCCCTTAACCCACGTTTCCGCGTGGAAAGAACAATCTATGAACCGCTGAAGAATTCCGGACGATTTAAAAGCAAGGAAGCTATCCGTCAGGAGGGCCAGAGACTGATGGATCTGGTCGGCATTGACGAACGTCTCCGCTCGTCTTTCCCGCATGAGCTTGATGGCGGTCGCCGGCAGCGTGTCGGTATTGCCCGTGCTCTGGCGCTGAATCCTGAATTCATCGTCTGCGATGAGCCGGTTTCAGCCCTGGATGTGTCTATTCAGGCACAGGTTCTGAATCTTTTGATGGATCTTCAGGATCAGATGGGAATGGCTTACATGTTTGTGACCCATGATCTGTCAGTGGTACGGCACATTTCAGACAATATATGCGTCATGTATCTGGGGCAGCTGGTAGAAAAGGCGCCAACCAGGGAGCTTTTCAGGCAAGCACTGCATCCCTATACAAAGGCTTTGTTTTCAGCTATTCCATCCACGGACATCACAAAACCGTTCCAGCGTGTACAGCTCAAGAGTGAATTGACTTCCGCAATCAATCCAAAGCCAGGTTGCCGGTTTGCACCGCGCTGTCCCTATGCAACAGAAGCATGTGCTCAGCCGCAGAAGCTGGAAGAAATTGCGCCAAATCATTTCGTTTCCTGCTGCCGTGTGAAAGAGGTTAACTGACAAACTCACGAGTTGATCCGTCTGAAAGGAGCTCTGCAATGCCTCAACGTGATCTGCGATCGGGAATCCGCTCCAGTCTCGGCAAACGGGATATAGACGGCAAGCGGCCTGGCAACCGAACCAGCCAAACCTATAATCGCTTCTTTGAGGGCTACACGGAGGTCAGGCAACAGAAAGATCATGGCACATCCATTCAGCGGGTTTATACAGGCACGTGGTACGAGCAGGATCTGAAGCTTTTCCGTCAGATCCTGCTCCGTCTGCTTTATCTGGGTCTTTGGCTCGGCTCGGCTGCTCTTCTTGCTGTAGGAAGCCTTATGCCCCTGCCATGCAACCGCTGTTGGTACACAGTTGCAGCTCAGGCAATTGCTATCGCCGGGTTCCTGTGGATGGCTTCACCGATGATTTCCTATCTGACCCTGTATGGAAGAATGACCATAGGTGCATATAAGCGGAGCGCCATGCAGCTGGCTGCCCGATCAATCTGGGCGTCAGCCGGCATGCTTCTGACGCTGCTGGTCAGCTTCATTGCAATGCTAATGACAGGTGAAGGGCTCGGCGGTGAAGAAGCCATGCTCTTGCTGATGGATCTTCTTGCTTCAGCTTTGCTCTTTATTATACAATGGAGAGAAAGAAATGTACCGTGGAGACTTACTGCAAGCTCCGCAGAGGCGTCGAGGTCACTTGAAGGTGAAGAGCCGCTGACCATTGAGGTGGATGCAGAAGACATAGAAGGAGAGGAAAGCCATGAAAATTGAGTTTTTTCGGGAAGCGCTTTCGATTGCAGAGAGTCGCAATTTCCAGGAAAGTGCCTACGAACAATACATTTCACAGGCAAGCCTTTCCCGACATATCCGTTCCCTCGAAGACTCGCTGGGGATTGAGCTGTTTGACCGTCTGAGTCACAGCGTCCGATTAACACCGGCGGGCGAGGTGGTTATGCCGTATTTTCAGCAGATGGTCAATCTCTATGATGATATGCTGTCAGAACTAAACGATATGAATAATCCGGGTCGGGATCTTGTAAATGTCGGATATTCGAATACAGCCCGTATTACCGGCGTCATGCAGCAGATCATGGATATTTATGAAGAGCACTCTGATACGGAGATCAAACTGATCAGCGTGGACGATCATCAAATTCAGCGAATGATTGCACAGAACAAGCTGGACGTTGGATGCGTTTCTCAGTATGAAATCAGCGACAACATGAGACTTGGCCAGATCCACCTGATGACGGACAGACTTCTGGCACTCGTGCCGCCGGAGCATCCGTTCTATCCACGAGATGTCCTGTCAGTAAGCGAGCTGCGCAATCAGCACCTGATCCTTTACAAAGAGCACTATGCAGTCAATGAAATGCTGCTGTCCTTGTGCCAGGGAGCCGGCTTTGAAGCTGATATCCTTGTCTATACCACAAACTGTTCCGATGTGGGCCGCCTGGTTGACAGCGGCTTTGGTATCGGTATTCAAGGCAATTCAACGGCAAATATTACCACCAATATCAATCCTGATATGCGGCTGATTCCATTCGCTGAGAGCTCTGAGTTGCATTACTACATGCTGTATCATGAAAAAAACCGAAAAAAGGCAGTTCGTGAACTGATTGCCCGACTGAAAGAAAAAGAAACGAGGTGAGCTGATGCACGCGTCAGGTCATGATACCTTAGATCAGGAAATGCAGCATATACGGCAGAACCGCCGGCTGAGTATCCTGGTTCCCTTGCTTCTTGTGATTGGATATACGTTATATAGCGCCTTTTTTGTCAAACAGATTTCATTTTCGGTACAGGAATCATCTGTCAGCGTGGCAGACCCTTTTGGTCATCATTACATCGTTGATCTTCATACATTAACGCAAAAAGGATTCCGGACAAATATGAATTATGGAAATCCTGTTGATGGGGTTCGGGAAAGCGGCCTGCTTTGCGGAACATGGCATACAGAAGAATTGGGGGATTATCATCTGTGCGCCTCTGAAAGCAATCGGAACTGTATTATTCTGCTTACAGATGATCAGACTCTTGTATTCAATTTCGGCAGGGAGGAAGAAACTGAAAAGGCTTATGAAGCCATGAATAGGCTTTTGGAGAACCTTGATGAAGAGATACCAGAATGGCATTGAATGTCTTTCATTCGTTTTATGTTCAGTTATGCTGCAAAAAGCGGTTTGAAGATAACCGCTTTTTTTCATAAGATCAATTTGAAATAAAGAAGAATGCATGGCCGTGGGCGTGACCGGAAAGAAAGGATGATGATGCATGAGCCAGGCTGCAGCGATGAAGAAAAGGCATGTCGGAGCTGATCTGACAGAAGGGCCGATCCTGAAGAAGCTGGTTTTATTCGCTATTCCCATGATCCTGACCAACCTTCTTCAGCAGCTCTATGGCATGGTGGATCTGATTATCATCGGTCAGTTTGTTGGAAGCATCGGCACCGTTGGCGTTTCGACCGGTGGTGAAATTGCAGATTTTCTGACGCCGACAGCCATGGCGGTGGCTACAGCAGGTCAGGTTTATATCTCCCAGCTGAGCGGAGCAAAGGATTTTCAGCGTATGAAGGAAGCGTCGGGCACTATGCTTACCTTCATGCTTTATATGTCAGTTGTCTGTATGCTGGTCCCGATTGTTCTGTCGGATACGCTTTTAGGGTGGATGAACTGCCCGCCTGAGGCATGGCAGCAGGCCAAAGACTACATGATCATCTGCTCGTTTGGCATGCCTTTCATTTTTGCATACAACGGAATTGTTGCCATGCTTCGCGGTATAGGAGAATCCAAGCGACCATTGATTTTTGTAGCTGTCGCTGCTTCTGTCAATATTGTGACCGATCTTCTGTTTGTCGTCGTGCTGAAGATGGAGGCGTCCGGAACCGCATTGGCAACGGTGCTGTCGCAGGTTGGTTCGTGCGTGGCGGCGTTCTTTTTCCTAAACCGTAAGAAAGAAGCCTTTGACTTTGGATTCAATCGGCGTTTCTTTAAGGTACGCTTTGAACATTTGAAGGTGATGCTGAAGTTGGGTGTCCCTCAGCTGATACGCACTTTCTGCATCCGTTATTCCGGAATGTGGGTTAAGGCTAATATTAATAGCTACGGCTTGACGTTCTCGGCTACCTATAGTGTCGGAAACAAAATCCTCAACTTTGGCGATGTGCTCTTTAACAGCTTCACCATGGCCGGCGGTGCGATGATCGGGCAAAATCTCGGTGCCAGGAAGATTGACCGTGCCCAGAAGACGCAGCGGATTACGCTGGGTATATCGATGGCTGGAGCGGCAATAGTGGCAATCCTTTGCCTGCTGATTCCGAAGCCTCTCTTCCGCCTGTTCACCGCTGACGAAGCCGTGATTGAAAACGGTGTGGTATTCATGCAGATTATGGCCATTGGCGTGCTTGTCCATGCTTGGGCCAGCAGCTATAAATGCATGTCCACCGGTGTGGGAATACCAAGTTTGGCGCTGGCCATCGGTGTCCTCGACGGCGTGAGCCGCATCCTTGTTTGCCTGATGTTTGTAAATCTCTTTAACTGGGGCGGACTCGGGTATTATTGGGGTGCAGCACTGTGTCATGTGCTGCCCGGATTAACCGCATTTGTGTACTATATGAGCGGAAAATGGAAAACTGCAAAGCTGCTGTCCGAACGCTGACGACTTGGACAGCCAAAGCTCGCCTTTAATATCAGGCGGGCTTTTATTCAAACTTTGTAAAGCGGCCTTTCCAAAAACGGTTTGTAAACTAATTCGGATTAGGGTAGGATCAAAATAAAGATATACAAAGGAGGAAGCTGGCATGAAACTGATTATGGGCAGCGATGACTTCGGCTACAATGAAGTGTTCAACATGGGACTAAAAAAGGTATTCCAGCATCATACTGTTTCCAATGTAGCATTGATGACGGATACGCCCGGAAACATTGACGCTTTCAGGTTCCTGCGGGAGCATCCTGAAGTGTCTGTGACCTGGCACCAGCATTTCCGCGGCCGCCCGGTCGTTGACCCGTCGAAGGTACCTTCGTTGCTCAACAAAAAGGGGGGATTCCGTTACCGCGAGGTCTGGGACAAGGACACCTTTGATATGGTCGCCATTAACAGGAAATTTGAAGGGGTTGTTTATGAGGAAGCCCTGATGGAGCTCCGCGCAGAGATGGAGCTTTGCGCGAAGTATATGGGCCGTGTTCCGGACTTCGGCGGCGGTCGGGGGAATAATGCAGTTGCTGACGCAACTCGTCAGGTCTGTGAAGAATTCGGGATCAAGAATGCGAGGGCTATGAAAGAAACCGCAGTTCCTATCACTCATATTCCCCAGCCGCAGGATCCATGCTACCTCAATCGGATCAGTGAAGACAGCTATACCCGCAACTGCTGCTATGATCCTATGGCTTACCTGGAGGAAGATAAGCAGGGTGTGCTGCAGCATGAGTGTTCGCAAATTACGTGGCATGCCGGTTTCTTCGATGATGATTTTTTCATGGATGGATCCTACTTCTACAATGGAGACCAAAAGCTGTTTGAGCCATCTCCACTGCGTGATTGCTATATGCTCTGCAGCGATAGCCTGAAAGCTTGGATTAAGAAAAACAAGGTTGAACTTGTGAGCATGGTGGATGCCGCATACGGGACAAAGAAATTTCAGAACTATCTAAGATCTATTGACAGTGAGCTGTGGATCGGTAATATCCTGAAGGGGGAAGAGGCATGAGAGACACTGCAGCGCCATATCTTGTTTTCTCGAAACGGCTGATCCGCCCTGACACGTGGATCATCCAGCTTGGCAATGATAAGAATCAGCCTGCCACCTATGTGGTCATTGGTGAAGAACGAGCTGCCGTGATCGACACGGGCGAGCATCTGTATGACCTTCGCAGCTATGTGGAGGAAATCACGGACAAGCCCTTGGTTGTGGTGAATACGCACAGCCACTTTGACCATACCGGCAATAACGGATTGTTCAAGGATTGCCCGATCTACATGTCCGTTGAGGCAACCAGGGAAGTGAAGCATAACATTCATCGCGGCAAGGATCCGGCAAACTATGATTTTGACTGGGAGCCGATTGGTGTGCCCGAAGGTTTTCGCGTCGATCTGGGCGGCAGAGAGCTGGAAGCGATTTATGTGCCTTGCCACAGCGTGACGAGCTATGCCTGGCTGGATCGAAAACAGAAACTGCTGTTTTCGGGTGACGAGGTGGAAACTGGTCAGGTTCTTATCATGGGCAAGGGTGAACATATCGGTTCAGTCGAAGCCTATCTGAGCAATCTTATGAAGCTGAAAAAATACCGTGATGAAGGCTGGGTCGACCTTGTCTGTCCGGCTCATAACGGTTCCCCGGCTGATGGCTCACTGATCGATGCTTCGATTGAAAACTGCCGTCGGATCATGGCAGGGAAACGGGGCACCAAGCATATAGCTTCTCCTTCCTTCTGCGCACCGGGCACGCCTGAAGCTGAGACCCGCGGGAAACAGCTGGCGGAAAGAAATGTATGGCGCAGCGAATGGAACGGCTCGTCCATAGTCTATGACGCAGATCACATATTTGGGGAGGGTGCATGATTACAGCTAATTCTTTCGGTAAGCTGCCAGATGGCCGTGAGGTCACCATGTATACCATTCCTAACTGCAAGGGAGAATATGTGGAGATACTGAATTATGGAGCCTGCATTCACTCGATATTTGTCAGGGACCGCCAAGGCAAAATCGGTGATGTGCTGATGGGTGTCACGGATGCTTCTGAGCTGGCTAACCGGTCCTTTGAAGGAACGATGATCGGAAGAGTCGGCAACCGCATTGCCTACGGCAGATGTGCCATTGACGGCCAGCCGCTCCAGCTGGAAACCAATCATATGGGGAACTTCCTGCATGGCGCTAGCGGCAATTATGCCTTCCGTATGTTTACGGGAAGCATCGATCAGGAAGCAAATGCCGTGACGCTCTATTGCCTTGACACTGGCGAAGGCGGCTGGGGCAACAATGTAGATGTCTGGATGACATACGCTTTTAATGACCGGAGTGAGCTGATACTCAGGTACCGTCTTGTTCCAGACGCCGCTACTGCGCTGAGCCCGACCAACCACGCCTATTTCAATTTGGCAGATTATAGTGATGCGATGGAGCATGTGCTGCAGATTCATGCCTCCTATACAGCCAGAAAAGGTGAAAACGGCGTCCCGATGGGAGGCCTCCAGCCGGTGGCCGATACACCATTGGATTTCACTGCACCGAGAAAAATCGGGGAAGCCATGGCATCAGATCCATCCTTTTTTAAGGGTCCCAGAAAAGTCTTTGATGATTTTTATGTCCGGGACGAACATGGCTGGGGAATAGCTGCGGAACTTTATGCGCCATCGACAGGCCGGAGAATGAAGGTGCTGACAGATATGCAGTCCGTCATCTTCTTCACACCGGATAAATGCCCGATGCGAAAAGGTAAACGTGGGATCACCTATCCTTTTTATGGGGGCATCTGCCTGGAAACCCAGTATGTGCCGAACGCTGTCAATCTGCCTGAATTTGACTCGCCGGTATTTCATGCTGGCGAAGCCATGGAATCAACGACGGTTTATGCCTTCTCTGTAGATGGCTGATATTAAAGGAGATGTTAAGATCATGAAAGGATACATGTGGCCGATTCAAGGCCATTCGGCTGCCAAACGCCTGACCTGGGGCAGCAGGCAGAATCACCTGAGCTGGGCGTATATGAAGATGCTCCGCGAACAAAGCAACTGGTATGAGCCCCACCCGATTAATCCGTATATTGAAGTCTATCATTTTGAGGATAATCTCTATGGGTTGTTTAATCAGAACTGCGATGGCGCCGGCGATGTCTGGGAATATCTTGTCGTAGGACCTGAAAAAGCTTTGCTGGTTGATACAGCCTTCGGCATTGGCAATGTCAAAGGTCTGGTGGATGAACTGACAGGAGGAAAGGAACTGATCGTGGTCAACACCCACATCGGGCCCGATCATGCCTATGGCAATACGCGTTTTGACCGGGTATACTGCCACGAACTGGAAGCGCATAAGATGAGAAAGCGCATCCAGCCAAATCGGTATGACTATCTGTTTAATGAAGATGGGAGCTTCAAATGGCTGGCTTTTGATCCAAAGGACATTCCTGAATGGCGCGAGTATGAGCTGATTTCCTGCCCCAATCATACGGTATTCAATCTCGGCGGGGATTATGAGGTTGAAATGATCTGGGTACCCGGTCATGCTGAGGGCCACGTCATGTATCTGGATAAAAAACGCCGCCGTCTTTTCGCCGGGGATGTGGTATGCTCAGATGTGATCAATATAGGCAGCGGCAGCCGTCAGGCTGGCATGAGCAACGAAGCAAAATACTGTACCATTGAGGCAGTTGCAGGTGAGCTAAGGAAACTGACGGAACGCAAGGAAGAGTTCGATTACATTTTCCCCGGCCACTTCATGGTTTATCTTGAAAACCATGTATTGGACAAAATCCTGGCTGCATGTGATGAAATCCTTGCCAATCCGGATGGCTACGACTATCAGGAAACCCGCACCATGAAGGACGGAACTCAGCGTACGACATGCTATAAGTATGTCAGGAACTTTGGAGCAGCAATTTCATACAACCGTGATCATGGCGTGTATATGCCCAAAGAAAATGGAGGTGAAGCGGAATGAACGGCGTGATGTGGCCGATGAATACGCTTTCTAAAGCAAAGCGTCTGGTCTGGGGACCTGAACAGAATCAGGCCAGCTGGGCTTATATGAAGATGCTGCGCGAATCCAACAAGAACATGCGTGTTTATAATATTTGTCCCTATATCGAAGTCTATCCGTTCGGTGACGGTTTGTATGGCCTGTTCAACCAAAACTGCGATGGCATGGGCGATGTATGGGAGTATCTGATAGTCGGCAGTGAAAAGGCCATGCTGATTGATACGGCCTTTGGGATTGGCGATATCAAAGGACTTTGCGATCTGATCTCCGGTGGCAAAGAACTTATCGTTGCAAATACACATATTGGCCCGGACCATGCACTCGGCGACGTCCGTTTTGATCCGGTTTATTGCCATGAACTTGAATATGCGAATATCAAACGCCGTGTTCAGCCGCATGCCTGGGATTATATGTTTGATGAACATGGAAACAACCGCTGGCTTCAGTTTGATAAAAAGGATCTGCCTGAATACAAAGAATTTGAGCTGATTCCGGTTAAAAACCATCATATCTGGAATCTGGGCGGTGATCATAATATTGAATTGATTTATACCGGCGCTCATGCAACAGGTCACAGCATGTTCCTTGATCGCAAGTACCGGCGTATTTTTGCTGGCGATGTAGTTTGCAGCGATGTTATCAACGTAGGAAGCGGCAACGACAGGTACTGCACGGTTGAAACCTACCATAAAGCCCTGACTGAGCTTGTGGAGCGCCTTGATGAGTTTGATTACATCTTCCCGGGCCATTTTATGGTCTATTTGGAGAATAACCTGTTCCTGGACATCAAGGAAGCCCTTGAAAAAATCATGAAAGATCCGTTGAAGTGTACCTATACTACCCACGGACAGGACCGTCAGGGTAATCCAAAGACCACGTGTTATATGCAGGTGCGTGGCTTCAGCGTCATTCAATATGATCCTTATAAAGGCGTATTCCAGAGCCAACACGCAGACTAATCATGCCACATGCCGATCCAGCCAGTCCTGGGTCGGCTCTTATTGAATAACAGAACAGCAAGATGACACGCTTTGCCGCTCTTTTCGGTTTTACTCCCCTTTCAGATACTTTTCCGTCTGGCGGTCAAATTCTGAAATATATTCCTGATCCTGCAGGATACGGAATACAGCATATTCCTTTTCTGCTTTCTCTACGGCCTCCGCATGAGAAACACTTCCCTTCCCTTCAAGAACATTTCTGCGGTTACTGGTCAGAAAATGGTTGGTCTGATCCAGCCAGTCCTTCATGCTCATCAAAACTTCGTCTTCTGCCATCAGTTCAGCGTAATCGATGAACATCGTAACAAGCCTGTTAAGCCGCGACAGCTCCTTTTCATTCAGGTAGTTCTTTGCTATGATCACATCGCGCTTCAAAATTTTACCGTCCGGAGCGTCTTTCCATGTGGTCAAACCCATCGCAGGCTTCTGTGCGTCTGCACGGTCATAGATGATCTCAGCAGCCGTCTGTCCCGTTACGGCATAATGCAGTTTATTTTGTACAAATGCGTAAAACGCTCTCGTCGTTTCGCTGTTTTTATCGTAATCATAGCTGCATTGCTCAAATACATCAGCGATTTTCTGATATGCGCGCCGCTCGCTGGCGCGTATTTCACGGATGCGCTCCAGTAATTCATCGAAATAATCTTTTCCAAATGGCTTTCCGTTTTTCAGCATATCATCATTGAGGACAAACCCTTTTGTGATATACTCTTTCAGCGTTTTTGTCGCCCATTGGCGGAACTTCGTGGCCTTTTTGGAGTTTACCCTGTAGCCTACCGCGATGATAGCATCGAGATTATAGAAATCAACAATACGTCGGACTTTGCGCGCTCCCTCGATTTGAACTTGTTCCTTTTTGGAACAAGTTGTCTCACGGATTAATTCTTCTTCTTCATAGATATTACCAAGATGCTTTGTAATAGCTTGTGTTTTGACCCCGAACAGTTCTGCCATAGCTTTAGTCGTCATCCAGAAAGTCTCATTCTCATAGTACACACTTACACAAACATTTGTATCTTCCATTTGATACAGAACGATTTCATGCTGATTCATTTAAATCCTCCAATTTTACCGTCAGCAGGTAAGGAGAAATGAGGATATATCCCTGAGCTGGATGAGCGATTCGCGGATAAATATTTCCGCACGTCATCCATGATTCTCACGAAACAGCGTCGGCATGTAATTATAAATATGCTGATAAACTTTCTCGTACATATGCGGCGCATCTTCCATCACCACATAGTGCAGGTTCCCCTCCTCCATCTTCTCGCTGAAAACAAAGAGATCCGTATCCTCTTTCATGGCTTCGATCTGGGGCGTCAGGTTTGGGAAAGCAATATCCTCATATCCTGTTCCGGCCAGGATCCGGAAATCATCCCGGCCGTAGTCCTGTTCCATTGTATGATCATGAAGATACCGCGCAGTCTTCTCCGTTTGCTTTCCGCCGCCCAGGCCTCCGAACTGCCAGCAGTCGCCGGAAAGAGGCATGAATACGGAAAACTGATCCAGGTTCTCCAGAAATGCGAACCAGGTCGTTACCCCTCCCATGGAAAAGCCGCCTATGGCCCGGGATTCCCTGGATGCTTCCGTAGCATAGCGCTGATCCACCGCCGGAATCAGATCCTTCCGGAGTTCCTGCTGGAAAAAGAGTACATGCCCGCGCTCCGCTTCTTCATCCACACGGCCGGTTCGAATCGGATCATGATTGTAAAAGCCGGGAAAAACGGTGATAAACGGTTGACAGCGTTCTTCCGCAAAGGATGTATCCAGCGCATTCTTGATCATGGAGCAGTCCAGCCACGCGTCCGGATTTCCCCCGCCGCCATGGATCAGATACAGCACGGGGTAACGCCGCTGATCAGAGTATCCGAACGGCAGGTACACATTCGCATATTTGGCCGTTTCCATTCCCTGCTGATCCTTTGTCGTATAAAAGATCCGTTCAATGGTCCCTCTTCTGTTTACATCATGATATCGATGCAGGTTCATGCGATATTCCTCCTTCTCTTTCTTACAGCGGCAATGCACACAGAATTCTTTTCCGGTTTCGCAGATCTCAGCGATCAGCATCTGTTGATGGGGATTTATTCGATGCAGGTAACTATTCATTCCCGAAAGCGGAGTGATTGAACAGATACCGACGTTGTATTCTATCAGGACCGGGGTCCGGCCTTCGAATCACTCCGCCGCGTATTCCGCCGCCAGGGCCAGCTCTCCCTCCGGCGTAAAATAAAACTGCATATCGCCTTTTCCGCCGATCCGCTCCGCGGTGAGGACCAGTTCATATTCCCGGCCCTCCGCCAGGCTGCAGCTCATGGGGCAGCGGGTGAAGAAGGTTTCGGCGATCTCCTCTCCCGTCATCTCGGCCCGGGCCACCCATTCCCCGGTTTCCGCATCCCGCAGCTGCAGCAGCAGGGAGGGATCGCTCCGCCGGAAGTAGGTGCTGGCGCAGAAGCGGACCGCCTTCAGTTCCGATTTCTCCGCCGTAAAGCGCTGGCTTACAGAGCCTCCGGTCACATATTTCTCCGGCCGGTTGGCCGTAATATCCTTCGCGTTGGAAATAACCAGATTTCCGTATCCGGCCTCCGCCAGCCTCTTCTGCGCCTCCGGAAGGAATTCCCGGGAAACCCAGACCGCTTCCGCCTGGGGCAGCCTCGCATAGTTGGCCTGGACATAGGCATCAAAATCCGCGGCATACTCCCGGTAGGGGCTGCCGGAATAATCGGTCTCCGGATCGTACAGCACGATATGGGGCTGCTCCCGGACGGAGGCCATCAGCCGGTCTCCCCAGGCGGAATAGAAGAAGTGATAGATGATGGCAAAACAGTGATCCTTCGGCGTCAGCTCCAGATCCATCAGATCCAGGCCTCCGATGGTCAGATCGCAGGCGCAGACCTCTTCCCCCGGCTCGGTCAGCAGCTGCAGGATCCGCTCCTCGCTGCGCAGGACTCTGTCCCGCAGGATCTGGGGATAGAGGAGGTTGTATCCCGCCCAGAGGACAAAATCCGCCAGCAGCACCAGGGCGGAAATCCCCGCAGCAAACCGGATCCCCCACCGGAGGGGCTTCCGCCAGTCCCGCCCCAGGGCCCAATCCAGCAAAAGGGCCAGGGAGGCGGCCGTCAGCGCCTGATAGGGCATGCTGTGAAAGCCCCGGTAGCCCCGGAGACCAGCGTACACCGCGGCCAGGACGGCCAGGACGGCGGCGGGGCGGGATTTGCGCCACAGTCTCCGGACCAGCTCCGCCAGGCTTCCCGCGCAGACCAGGTACATCAGGCCGGACCAGGGATCCTCCCCCAGGCTCCCCGCCGTCTCCGCCAGATACCGGGCAAACTCGGCCAGGGTGGTTCCGACGATCCCCACGGGATCGCTCCCCAGGCCCCCCACGGATTTCGAGTAAACCTGGGTTACGTTCTGAAAGCAGCTGATATAGAAGTTTTCCAGATTTCCGGTCAGGGCGTATCCGCCCAGCAGCAGCGCGAAGGGAAGCAGGGAGAGCCCGACCAGCCGCAGATCCTCCCGAAGGATCCGCCGTTTCAGAGCGTCCTTCCGCCCCGCATCCAGGGCGGGATCCTTCCCGATTGCGCGGAGCCGCTTCCCCTGGATGGCCGCGGCCCCGAGGAAGAAGCAGAACAGGGCGTAAGCGGAGGCGAAGGAAAAGCCCAGGCTCAGCGAAATGCCCAGGGCAGCCATCCCCGCGCTGGCCCGGGGCAGCTCCCCCGAGTCCGCGTAGCGGATGATCTCCAGCAGAATGAGAATCAGCCCCAGGCCCACCCAGTGATCCGCCAGCATGGTGGACCCCATCGGCAGGGTTTTCAGCAGGGTCAGGTAAAGGAGGGGCATGGCCGCCAGCGCTGCCGGATGAAAAGCCCTGCGGTGACGCAGGTAAATCCCTTCCCAGACCGCCGAGAGCAGCACATAGGTGCCCAGCCGGAACTGGAACACCGTCCGGGCCCCCAGCCAGGCCAGGGGCACCGCGTAATAGTAGGAGAAGGGCATGTGCTGGCAGTGGAAGGAGGCATAAAGATCCTTTCCCCGCAGCACGCTGTAGGCCCCGATAAACGATTCCTGTTCGTCCGTAAAGTAGGGCTCGCTCAGCAGGGAGAAGAACAGGAAAAACACGAAAAGAAAATAGATCGCAGGCATCGCTTTCTCCCAGCCCGCGATCCAGTTTTTCCGATTTTCTCCCGTCCTCTTCATCCCCCGGACAGCCTCCCCTTCGGCCCTGCGGCCTGACCCGCAGGAAGCGCTGATATTTTTTGTCTCCTTACCGGATCGGGATCAGCTCCGTGGCGGTAAACTGATCCAGCATGGGAATTCTGACCCGCAGCAGCACCACAAACAGGATCAGCAGCAGCCCCACATAGAGCATCAGGCCCTTTTCCCGGAAAAGCTTCTCCGGCTTCTGCGCCGCGGAATCCTCCTTGTAGCTGATCATGAAATAATAGCAGAACAGCCCAATCAGGAAGGGCATCAGCAGAATCAGATTCACATTATACTTGATCAGGCAGATGCCCAGGAACATGGTGGAGCACATGGCATAGAAGAAGGAGGAAAGCAGCAGGCTCCGCTCCGTATATTTCCGGAAGGATTTCCGGTACAGGCCCGCCAGCTTCGGATCGCCGATCATCCGATACTCCGAGAACCGCTTGGTCGCCATCAGGAACGCCCCGGCGAACCAGTATCCCAGCACCAGGCTGACCGGGGGAAAGAACCGGTCCGTCACGATAAACCAGCCGATCAGCAGCCGGATCGCGTTATTGATGGATTCGGTCAGCACGTCCACGAAGGGGATGTCCTTCGTCCGGACCGGCTTCACATTGTACAGAATGCCCATGACCCAGAGCCAGATTTCCATGTAGACAAAGGGCGTCCCCACCATCCAGGCCAGGGCCAGGCCCGCCAGGGTCAGCACCGCGTACATCCCGTACACGATCCGGGGATCCGCCCCCTGCTCCACCACGCTCCTGTGCTTCTTGACCGGATGATACCGGTCAAACTCCCGGTCCAGCCATTCATTGATCACATAATTCGCCGAGGCGATCAGGCAGGTGGAAAAAAAGCCCAGAATCAGCTGAGGCAGGCGGCTCCCGATCCCCGCCGAGGGAATCATGAACAGCGCGAAAGCCACCCCCGGCAGGATGAACAGCTGTTTGATCCAGTGATCCGGCCGCATGATCCGTATATATTTCTTCGCTCCCTGCAGTTTCATCCGTATATCTCCCTCTTATCCGATTTCCGTTTCTTCCCGCCAGGTTCCGTCGCTTCCCACGTGCAGGAACCTGATGCCCGCCAGCGCGGCGCTTTTTCCGTCCCGCTCCGGCCGGTCCCCGAAAAAGACGCAATGTTCCGGGTTGACCCGTTCCGTTTTCAGGATCGTCTCCATGGCCCTGCGGGAGGGCTTCAGTTCCTCGATTCCCCCCCGGCCTGGATAATAGACCGCGTCCGCGGACACCCCCAGGGCTTCCAGCTTCTGCTCCGGGGCATAATCCGAATAGATGATCACCCGGGTTCCCGCGGCCCGCATCTCCCGAAGCAGCCGCAGCAGCGGCTCGTTGGCGTGCCGCCGGATCAGGGACAGGGGCTCCTCGAACATCCACCGCTGGATCGCCCGCTTCAGCCTTTCCTCCTGCTTCACCCCGGCCCGCCGGGCCGCCCCGCGGATCTGCTCCTCCAGGGCTGCCGTCCGCCCCGCCTCGGTCTCCCGGAGCTTCCGGAAATAATAGATTCCCAGCAGCTCCTTCCATCTCCAGGGGTGGGTCAGAAAATAGCCCGCCAGCCGGAGGGCCATCCCCTTCCGGACGGGGCGCTGAAAGTACAGGGTGCCGTCCACGTCGAAAATCGCGCATTTTGCCGCTGTCCTGTCCATCCCCGCCCCTTCTCTCTCCATCCGGCATTCCGCCGGCGTCATACCCGCTATTATATCCTCTTTTGGCCTGTTCATCAAATCCGAATCATCAGCACATTCAGCCCCAGCACGTTTTTATACCGGATTTCCTGGGAGATGCCCCGGGTCAGCGGCTCCGCCGACAGGCTCAGGACCACCGCCACCCCGAGAATGAACAGCAGCCCCCATCTGGTGATCACATGCATGATGTCCAGGGTGGCCTTCCGGTCCTCCTCGCCAATGCTGAGGCTGAGCAGCATCCGTCAGCGCTTCCTCAGAAATTGAAATAGATGAAGGGGTTGTGCGCGCCCATCAGCAGGGCGCCCACGCTGCAGAGGAAGAGGGCCAGCTGGAAGATCCAGGCGACCGCCTCCGCAGCGGCGGCCCGGGCCCCTTCCCCTTCCCCGGAGATCTTCTCCCGCAGCCATCTGAAGATCGGGGTGGCGCAGAGGATGCCGGCGGCCAGCACCGTCCGGTAATCCCGGAGGTAGAACAGCACGGAGTCATCGGCGAAGGGCCTGCCGTTCAGGCCGAACATGGTCTGCAGATAGGCCCCTGCCTGGCCGAGATTTTCCGCCCGGAACAGGACCCAGCCCAGGAGGACCACCAGCAGGGTGAAGCCCCGATACAGGCCCCTCTCCCATCCGCGCCCCGGCGCCTTCAGCTTCCGGGGAAGATCGTTCAGCTTCTCCGCCGTGATCAGCGCCCCGTACATCAGCCCCCACAGCAGAAAGGTCCACTCCGCGCCGTGCCAGATGCCCGTCAGCAGCCAGACCACGAACAGATTCCGCACCAGCAGCGCTTTGGATTTTACCCGGGAGCCTCCCAGGGGAAAATAGACATAGTCCCGGAACCAGCTGCCCAGGGAAATATGCCACCTGCGCCAGAACTCGGTCACGGTTCCGGAGATATAAGGATAATCGAAGTTCTTTTCAAACTCGAATCCCAGCATTTTTCCCAGGCCGATGGCCATCTCCGAATAGCCGCCGAAATCGAAGTAGATCTGCAGCATATAGCACAGGGCGCCCAGCCAGGCCATGCCCACGGTCAGCTCCCCGGAGCCGAAGGCCAGATCCGCCAGCTCCGACAGCACGTTGGCCAGCAGGATCTTCTTATTGAAGCCCCGAAGGAAGAACAGGCAGCCCTCCGAAAAGCCCGCGGCGGTGATTTTCCGGTGTTCAATCTGGTCCGCCACGGTGGTATACCGGACGATGGGCCCGGCGATCAGCTGGGGAAAGAGGGAAATATACAGTCCCAGATACGCCGGGTTCTTCTGGGCCTTTACGCCCCGGTAGACATCGATCACATAGCTCAGGGCCTGGAAGGTGAAAAAGGAGATCCCGATGGGCAGCGCGATGGAGGTTTCCGGAATCAGCGGCACCAGCGCGGGGAACCAACCCCGGACCGTCCGGGTGACAAAATTCAGATATTTGAAGACGAACAGCAGGGACAGATTGCAGACGATATCCAGGATCAGCAGAGCTTTCCTCCGCCCCGGCCGGCCCTCCTGCCGGGAAATGGCCAGGGCCAGCAGGTAATTCAGCAGGATGGACCCGATCATCACCAGGACGAAGGAGGGCTCTCCCCAGGCGTAGAAAAGCAGGCTGCACAGCAGCAGCCAGTAATTTCTTGCCCTTCCCCGCAGCAGCAGGTTAACCCCCATGACGATCGGCAGAAAGACAAAAACAAACTCCATGCTTGAAAACAGCATCTTTTCCTGTCGCCTCTCTCTCCGCGGCCCCAGGCCCCGGCGCTATTCTTTCGGAAGCAGGACCTCCTGAATCCGGATTCCCTGATAGATCAGATCCGTGCCCGCCTCATCCCCGGCGATCCCGGGGTAAAAGCGGAGCTCATAGGCCGCGCCTTCCCCCCCGTCCCCGGGAACCCGGAACCCCCAGCTGAATCCGAACTCGCGGCCGTAGTCCAGATCAAAGATGGTCTGATCCGCCACGTTATCCCCGTCGCAGAGCATCACGTTCGCTCCCACCGGCGTCCCGCCCTCCGCCTGGATCCCCTCCAGGGTCAGGATATAGCTTTTCCCAGCCTCCAGCCGGATCGGAAGGGTCTGATAGCCGGAATCCCCGGCGGGAACCTTCAGCTCCTCCCGGAAGGATTCCCCGACGATCACCGGATCCCCTCCGCCCGCGCCAAGATTGGAGAAGCCCTGATCCCACAGGGTTCCGGGGAAGTTCATCACCAGGACCATGTCCGGAGGGTTCAGCCTCACATAGTCCGCCTCCGACATCATGCCGTACTGGCGGGGGTCCAGCACGTCCACTGCGGTAAACTCCGTGCTCAGAAAAGCCTCCACGGGATGCTTGAAGCTGTCTCCGATCATCAGCAGCTTCCTCCGGTTTTCCGCGCCGGTGTTCCGGTGATAGGTCAGGGCGTACCCTCCCCCCAGATAGCGGAAATAGTGGTTCAGCTTCATATAGTCGGAGTATTCCAGGTACCAGTCCCGGATATTGGTCTCCCGGAAGGTGCCCTTAAAGGCCCAGATGCCCGGGGAATACCGGGTCATCTCCGTTTCAAAGGCGGGAAGATACCAGTCCAGATCCTCCACCCCTGCGTACAGGGGCCCGACCCTTTTCCCCTGGCTGCCGAGCCACCAGCGGGGGAGGACATATTTCTCCCACCGGGAAGCGTCCGCCCAGGTGGTTTTCGTATCCGGGAACCAGGCCCGGACGGCCTCCATGATCTGCTGAAACGCCAAAAAGGACCCCTCCGCGTTCCAGTGATGGTCCGTCCGGTAAAAAAATTTTTCCACCTGCTCCGCCGTGCGGCTCATGCTCTCCCGCAGGTCCAGAAAGGGAACGTTTCGCTCCGAGAGCATTTCCAGGGTCCGGTCCGCGATTTCATTGGTCCGGTCCGTCACCCCCGGGGGAAGAAGGCTTTCCTCCGTAGGCTGCTTATAGGGCGCCAGCACGAACAGGAAGGGAATCCCCCTCCCCTCCAGGAACCGGTAAAACCGGTCCAGGCTGTTTACAAAGCTTTCCGTATCCTCCAGGGTCTCTGTGGGCGAGGCCAGCATCCCGTTGGTCATCCGCTGCACATTGTTGTACAGCGTGCGTCCCTGGAGCCCGGCGTATCCTCCGTTCAGGCTCAGCAGCTCATCCCGGCCCCGGAGCCGTTCCCCCAGAAGGTTTTTCTCCAGGGTATTTTTCGCTTCCTCAAAGCTGCTTCCCCGCAGGAAATCCGCCGCCGGTTCCAGAATCAGGGTCCTGTTCAGGAACGTCACCGCGCAGACAATCAGACAGAAAAGGACGCAGCCTCCTGCCCGAACCGCCTGCTTCCCGGTGAATCTGAAACGCATGCTATGCCTCCCGCGTCGGCCTTTTTCCGATAAAAATAAGTCCCGGACAGCGCACCGCTCCTGTTCATGAAAAACGGTCTCCGGGAGCCCCCTGCATTATACCGAACCCCGTTCCCCCTTGTCAACGCGCGGGGCCGGAACAAATCAGCGTTTTCGGGGGAAGATGATCCGGATCATCCCGGCGGCCGCAAGCGCGCAAAGCGCCACCAGCAGGGGATGAATCCGGGCGTAGATTCCCTCCGTCCCGACGGCCCTGGAGGCCATCCACAGGACCACCGCGTCCGCCGGGCCGTGCAGCAGATAGACCCCCGCGGACAGATGCTTCCCGATGCCTTCCGCCCACCCGCTGATCCGCCGGTCCGGATGCTTCACGGCCAGGATAAACAGGCTGACGGCATAGGGCACGTCTCCCAGTACAGAAAACCGGATGCGGGTATGGAACAGAACCGGGATCAGGGAGAGGAGCGCTCCCCCGGCCATCGCGGCCCAGAGGGATCCGTCCCCCCAGCCCCGGACCCGGTCCTCATTCTCCCGGATCCAGTATCCGATCAGGAACCAGGGCAGCGCCGTGGTCAGGAAATTAATCTCCCAGAACCAGTCCACCCTCCTGGTTTTGCAGTACACCGACAGAAAAATGCGCGCGGCGTTCAGCACCGGGATCAGCGAAAGGGCCGCCCGCTGTTTCCCCTTCCGGATGACCAGCAGCCACAGGGCCCACACCTCGCACATGGCGATCAGGTACCAGAGGGGCACCGCGAAGTCCACCGTGCAGAAGATCAGCGCCTTCCCCAGCGTCCTCCAGGAAAGATGCGCCGCCAGCCAGGCCTCCGCCGATCCCCGCCGGATTTCCCGGACCAGGGTGACCAGGAGGGAGGCCGCCAGCCCATACAGCAGCATTTGCGCCGTCTTCTTCAGCCGCCTCAGGGCCTGATCTTCCCGGATCCCCACCGCGAAATATCCCGAGCTCATCAGAAAAACCGGAACCGCGAAGGCGCAGAGCTGCTTGATGACGCTCCCCGGGGTTCCCGGAAACGGCACATGAATAAAGACCACCGCGATGCAGCCGATGCCTTTCAGGAAGTAGAGGAAGCGGTTTTCTTTCATGAGGAATCTCCTTGCCTGAGGCATTGCCGCCCCATGGGCTGATACTACCATTTTTCTCCCGTCCTGTCCATCCTTTTCGGGATTCCGCCGCGGCCGGTTTGATTGCATCTGATGGGCGCCTGTGGTATACTTTCCGGGAATGAAACATAAGGAGGCGGGCAGGATGGGCGAATGGGCGCGGCGCGTGAAAAGCGGCAAAACCCTTTCCGCTTTGTTGTGGGCGGCGCTGACCCTTCTCTCCGCCTGGCTCCTTCTGGACGGGCAGCCCCGGGAAGCCCCCCTCATCTGGGCCTTCCGCGGAATTCTGCTCTTTTTCTTTTTCCGTTTCACCGCCTTCCCCCCGGAACGGATCCTGCCCCGGCCGACGGAGCTGGCCCTTGCGTTTTTCATAGCCGCCGGCGCGGCCCTGGGCGTCCTCTTCGACCGGAACATCTCCCTGGCCGTCATGACCTTTTCGGACGTGCTGGAATGGCTTTTCTGCGCCGGGATTCTGACGGTGCCGGCCAGCCGGCTGCTGCGCCTTTTCTGCCGGATCCTGACCCGATGGGCGCTGCGGGAAAAAGCGGACGCATCCCCGGAGGGCCGTCTGCCCCGGAAGGTTCCGTTCCTGTCCGGTCGTCCCGCGGCCTGTTTTTTCTTTTCCCTGGCCCTCATGCTTCTCTGCTGGCTGCCCGTATGGATGGCCTACGCCCCCGGGCTGTGGAATTACGATCCCTGGCAGGTGGATCAGGTCCTTACCGGGGTCTACAGCAAGCATCATCCCCTGCTGCATACGCTGCTGCTGGGAAACCTTTACCGTTTCGCTCTGGAAAAGGGGAATCCCAATCTTGCGCCCCTGCTTTCCAGCGCCGTCCAGGCGGCGGTCTGCTCCGCCGTATTCGCCCTGGCCTGTACCTTCATCCGGCAGAGGACGCGGAGCACCCTGTTCTTTTTCCTGAGCCTTCTGTTTTTCGCGTTATTCCCGGTTCATCCGATTCTGGTGATCAGCACTACGAAGGATACCCTGTTCGCCGCCGCGGTGCTGCTGGCGGGGCTGATCTTCCTCCTGGCCTCCGACAGCCCGCCCGGGCGGAAAAGGCTGCTGATCGCGGCGGAGATTCCGGCGCTGGCGCTGGTGGTCCTCCTCCGGAACAACGCCAAATACTGCTTCTTCCTCCTGATGGCGGTATGCCTTTTCCGGCTCAGGGAAAGGCAATGGCGGCGGATCCTGGCGGTGCTGCTGGCGGGCACGGTACTTGGGATGGCCGCCGACCGGGGGCTGGGGACGCTTCTGCGCGCCACGCCCGCCCTCGCAGCCGAGATGTTCAGCATTCCCAGCCAGATGGCCGCACGGGTTCAGGAGAAGACGGAAGCGCCGGATCCCGAAACGGAGGAATTCCTGGATACCTACTACAGCCTGGGAGAATTTGAATACGCCCCCGCCCTGGCGGACGGGACGAAGAAATGCCTCCGTCTGGAAAGCCGGGCGGATCTGATCGGATATGCCCGGGGGAGCCTCCGGCTGTTCCTGCGGTATCCCGCCGTCTGCACGGATGCTTTCCTGTATACGTCCAAGGGGCTGTGGGATCTTCAGGATACATCCCATACGCTGATTTACGGCGTCCGAAACCGGCAGGGCTATCTGCCGACGGACATCAAGCCGGGATATCAGATCCGGCCCGACAGCCTGTTCCCTTCGCTGGAGCGCCTGCTGGAAAAGCTCTTTACGGAGAACGCCTTTCTCCGGGTTCCCGTGCTCCGCTTTCTCTTCGCTCCGGCCCTGTACGTGGACCTTCTCCTGCTGAGCCTCTGCATCCTGCTCCGGGGAAGGGGCCGGAAAGCGCTGCTGCTTCCGCTCTTCCTGCTTTTCCTCACGGGCACCATCGCCCTCGGTCCCGGCGTTCTTCCCCGCTACGTTTACCCGCTGATGGTCTGCGCGCCGCTTCTGATCCTGCTGTCCGCGGGACTGGCCGGAGACCTCCCGGGGAAAGGCTCCGGGGCGGACCCTGCGGAAGCGCCGCATAAATGCCCCTGAGGCTGAAATCCCTCTGTGTGATGGCGGTTTCCGCCCGAAGGGAATCCATCGGCGTTTCCCTGAAAGAATCTTCCGGGGCGGCGGGCCCGCCGGGAAGGGAGAAAAAAATGACACGGTTTCTGAATAAAAAAAATCTGACCCGGGCCGGCCTGCTGGTGCTGGCCGCGCTGATCCTGGCGGTCGGGCTGGAGCTGCTGATGCAGCATACGCTGCCGCCCATCTATCCGGACCGGGAAATGGATCTGTCCTCGGATCCGACCCTGATCGAGCGGGGAACCGTTTTCACCGACGGCGCGGGCCGGCAGGTATTGAAAGAGGAGTGGGATCCCCTCCGGCTGGCCGTAACCTTTTTCCTGCAGCTGGGAATTCTGATTGCAGTTTTCCCCCTGGGGCTCGGGAAGCGCTTTCTCGCCTTTCTCGGACGGGAAGCCCGGGGCCTGAAGGAAGCTCTGCGAAAGGATGTCCGTCGAAACCTGCGCCTGCTGCTGGTCGGGACGCTGGTCGGGACCGCGGTGTTCTTTCTCTGCCGCGCCTGGGTGCAGGACCTGTATAACCGGCGGAACTGGATGGTGGACTGGATGTGCGCCCTGGCCGGGCTCTCCGCGGCGGCCCTGTGCATGTTCCCCGGCACGCTGGGGAAAAAGCCGGAGAACCTGTTTCTGGTGATGATCCTGCTCTACGGCGGCCTCCTGTCCTTCGTGCTCCCCGATTCCACCGGGGTCAGCATGGATGACGGATATCACAGCCAGCACGCCATCAATTATTCCATGCTGGGGCATATGCGCCTGACCCGGGCCGAATGGGAGCTGATGCAGCCGGACTATGAAAAGAGCTACCGGCTGCGGGAATGGGATTCCATGCATCAGCGGCAGGATGAGCTGTACCGGGCGGGGGCCTACTTCGTCACCTCCGGATTCCATCTCAATCCCAAGGAATACTGGATGGCCGGCCATGGGCTGGGCCTGTTTCTGGGCCGGCTTCTTCGCCTGCCCTACTGGATCACCTGGAGCCTGGGCCGGTTTACCGGGCTGCTGCTCTATGCCCTGCTGGGCTGCTGGGCGATTCACCGGCTGAAAAGCGGGAAGATGGTGCTGGCCCTGGCCTGGATGCTGCCCAGCGCGGTTTCCCTGGCGGTCAACTACAGCTACGACGCCGGCGTCATTGCCGGCATCTGGCTCAGCTTTTCCTTCTGGCTGGCCCAATGGCAGGAGCCGGAGAAAAGGATCCGGAACAGCGATATCGCGGTGATCCTGCTGGGAACCTTCGCCGCCTGCTTTGCCAAACAGATTTATTTCCCGATCTACCTGATCTTCCTCTTCCTTCCCCGGAGCAAATTCGCAAGCCGGCGTCACCGCGGGATTTACACCGGGCTGGTCCTCCTGGCCATGGGCCTGGTGATGGCCAATATCCTGCTGCCCCTCGGGGCCAGCGGAGGGCAGGCGGACACCCGCTCCGGCAATAACGCGGATACCTTTGCCCAGATCAGCTATATTTTGCACAATCCCCTGGAATATGCCCGCACCCTCTGCCGCTATCTCCAGGAATACCTGGACCTGAACCAGATGGAGGGGCCCCTGCTGAACTACGGGTATCAGGGGAACGGAAACAATACCGCCATGTGCATGCTGATCCTGGCCATCGCCGCCTTTACGGACCAGCGGGAGGAAGGGCTGCAGCCCGTCTGGCCGGTCCGGCTGGCGGGACAGGCGCTGCTGCTGGGTACGGTGGCTCTGATGGCCACCGCCATGTACGCCTGGTTCAGCCAGGTGGGCAGCACCCATTTCGGCGGCATGCAGCCCCGGTATCTGGTACCCGTGATCTATCCCTCGCTGGCGCTCATGGGCTCCCGCCACCTGCGGAACCGGATGTCCCCCGCCGTCTATAACGGCCTGCTCTTCGCCGGCATGACCTTTATCGGCTTTAACGGCGTGCTGGTTACCTGCATTGAATACTATCTCTGAGGAAACGCGGAATCAATGCTCCGGGAACTGAGGTCCGCCTGAGCGAAGGCGGTTTCAGCCGGAACGGAATGAAACTGCGTTTCCCGGATCGAAACAGCCGAAAAAAGCGGCGAAGGAGGTTCATGAGCTTCAGATTCACCGGAAAGCAGGCGGTCCGGATCGCCGGATGCGCCGTCTTCTGCCTGCTGGTCTGCGTCCTGGCGTTCTGGAACAGAGCCCTGATCCTCGAACCGGTCCGGGGGCTTCTGCTGGATCACTGGAGCGCGGAGGACGCAAGGCGGACGATCCAGGAAAACTATCTGGGCGAGCGGTTCCGGGGCAAGTATGAGCTGCTCAGCCTGAACGGCGGCTTCGCCCGGCTGGAGGGCCGGACCCGGTATCATGATGTTCAGCTGCTGAATAACGGCATGCTGGCCGACGTGAACCTTCGCATGGCGGATACCCGGGCCTTCTCCGACAATCTGGACAGATTCCGCCGGGACCTGGAGAAGATGGGCATCCCCTTTCTTTTCGTGATGGCGCCTTATAAGGTTCCCACGGAGGAAAATCTGCTGCCTCCCGGGGGCCGGGATACCCTGAACGCCATCGCGGATCAGGCGCTCTCGGAGCTGGCGGAAAGGCAGGTGCCCTTTCTGGATCTGCGGCAGGAGATGAGCCGGACGGCGGAGCAGGTGGAAAAATACTTTTACCGCACGGACCACCACTGGAACGCGGAGGGCGCCTTCCTGGCCTACCGGCGGATCATGGAAGCTCTTCAGGCCCGGTTTCCGGAAACAAAAACCACTTATACGGATCCCTCCCTCTGGGAAAAAAGCGTGCTGCCCGACTGGTGGCTCGGCTCCCACGGCCGGGAGGTCGGACCCCTCTACGCCGGGCTGGACGACCTGGACCTGCTCCTTCCCTCCTTCGAAACCGAGATGTCCCGGTACTCCCTGGGGGTCTGGACCCTGAAGGGGGATTTCCGCCAGGCCTGTATCCGGGAGTGGCTCCTGGAATACCAGGATTATTTCGGTCTGGATCATTTCCTGCGCTATATCGGCGGGGGATATCCGGTGACGCTCCACCGGAACCGCGACGCGGAAAATCCCCTTCGGCTGACCCTGCTCCGGGACAGCTTCGCCCTGCCGGTGGAGTGCTTCCTGAGCACGGAAATCGCCTCCCTGGACGTGGTGGATCCCCGGCTGTACGACACCATGACGGAAATGGATTACATCACCCTGAACCCGCCCGACATGGTCATCCTGATGATCTGCCCGGGCATGCTCCACGGGGAATACCGGGATTACTACACGGATTTCGGAGCGGGAAAAGTCCCGGATGCCGCCGGAGAAACCGATCTGGGCAGCCTGACCGTCTCCGGTGGCGCGGAGGACAGCGCGTATCTGGAGCTGCCGGCCCGGCTGGAGCCCGGAAAAAGCTATGTCCTGACCGCGGATCAGGTTCAGGTTCTGTCGGGAGCCCCCGACGGGGCGGACCTGGCCCTGTACCGGGGGGAGGAGCTGGCGGATCAGACGGTTTTTGATATCGATTATGGAAACCGGTTCGGATTCCGCTGGGGATTCCGGATTCCCGAGGACGCCGGGGCCGGGGAAGAATACCGGCTGCGCCTCTATGCCGGCGTCAGCGGGGCCACGGCGGGAACCGCCCTTGATTATCAGGGGCTTCGGCTCCGGGAATATACCCTTGAACCGCGTCAGGAAAGCGGTGAATGAATCTGCTTCGGCGGCCAACCCGAAGCGAAGACGATAAAACCCCGAAGTGAAATCAGTCTTCCCTCAGACCGGAACCCGGCCCCGGGGATGGAAAGGAAAGGAGGCGAAAAGGATGCGCGAAACAGCGGGAGCCCGGCTCCTGAGAGGGTATTACGGCAGGCGGTTAGTCTCCTGCCGGCACATCTGGTGCTGGTCCTTCGTCCTGGCCCTGCTCTGCACGCTGATTACCTGGCCCGGCGTCTGGTATTCCGACTCCTATGTCCGGGTGAACACCGGCAACGCCATCCTGAATACGCTGATCAACCTGCTCCACGGCAGGCGGGTGCCCCTGGAGACGGACAACGCTTTTTCGGTGCTCCCCTCCTTTTTCATGGCCCTGTCCATCGGGCTGACCGGGCATGTTTCCCTCTACACCTTCCTGCAGGCCTTCGCCTTCTTCGCGGCCGCCTTCCTGCTGATCCGGGAGGTGAATCCGGAGCACCGGATTCTTCAGTCCGTCCTGCTGGCCTGCTGCCCGCTGATCTACGGCGTGTCCGTCTATTATGAGGCGGGCATCGGGTGCCTGACGGGGCTGGCCCTCCTTCTTCTGCTGCTGCTTCGGGCCGACGACCCCAAGGGCAGGTGGGACCGGGCGCTGGAATTTCTGGGGACCGCCTTCTTCTCCTTCGTCACCTTCGGCTACCGCGCCAACGCCCTCACCGTGCTGCCCGTGCTCTTCCTGCTGCTCCTGCGGGGGAAGGCGAAGAAGATCTGGAAAAGCCTTCTGCTGCTGGCGATCCTCCTGGGCATCCTGATGACAGCGGGGCTCCCCCGGATCCTGGGGATTCATTCCCAGTCGGTCTCTTCCGTGGGGATCGTCTGGGAGATGCTGACCGCGATCCAGCGGATCCCCGAGGCGGAGCGGGAACCCTACCTGGACTACCTGGACGAGCTCGGCGGGGAGGGGGTCACCCGGGCGGCGCTGGAAATCAGCAATGAGGAAACCTCAGGCAGCTTTACCTCCGCCGGCCTGCTGGGGCCCGGTCATCTCTCCGCCCCCGGCGCCACCCTGCTGGCGCTCCGGAAGTACTTCCGGCTGATGCTGGAAAGGCCCGTGGAGTGGTTCAGCGTAAAGCGGGACGTGATCCTGAGATCCCTTGGCATCGGAAAGGCACTGGACGGTTCCGAGTACAGCTATAACCGGTGGGATGCCATGGGGGATTACGGCTTCAACGATTCTCGGCAGCGGCACGCCTTCGTGGATTCCTTCCTGGCCTGCTTTGAGGGGCTGGGCTTCTATACCCGGCATCCCTGGGTGCCCTTCCTGCTCTCCCTGCTGCTGGTGCTGGCGGAATACGCCCTGAAACGGCCCGGCAGGGGAAAAGACGCCCTGCTGCTCTGGACGGCCGCCTTCTACTATCTGGCCTACCTGCTGGATACCCCGGCCTACGACTTCCGCTATTTCTACCCCTCCCTGTGGATGCTGATGATTCTGGACGGGGCGGTGATCCTGAAGGAAGCGGGAAGGCTGCACAAAAAAATCAGCGTTTCCCGAAGGAAACGCTGAATCATCAGAACTTCACGATCAGAACCCCGTTCACGGTCTGAATGGAGCCGTCCGCGGGGTATGCTGGCATCGCCTGCACCTCGGGCCAGGCCTCCGGATCCTCTCCCCAGTACCAGTTGGCCTCAAATCCGTTCCATCGCCGGATGAAATACTCCTTGTAGCTGTGAATGAACTCCGTCGTGCTGTGGCCGTAAAGGTTCAGGCGAATAAAGCTCATCTCCTCCAGATCGTAGATGGTCGGATCCGGATTCGTCAGATCGTTTACAAAGCAGATTTCCATCTCCGGCGTATATCCCTCATGGGATTTGATCCGGGTAATGAGGGTGGTATAGTAGCTCATGGCCTCCTGCTGCTGAAGGGTTTCCTTCAGGTAGCACTGGTTGTCAAACCGGGCGAACATTACCGAGGTGACCGCCAGCACCAGGGAGGCGGCCAGGGAGACCGCCTGCCGGCCCCGGAAGGCCGACCCGTCCAGCTCGTCCAGCAGCGCGATCAGCAGCACGAACTGCATCGCCTGGCCGAATACCATCAGGCCGTGCACCTCTTCGGACATGACATAGATAAAATTGCAGCCCAGCGGAATCAGCAGGAACAGCAGCGCCAGAAGGACTCCGTGGCCGGGGCTTTTTTTGGCTGTCCTGAAAACCCGGCGGACCGCCAGCAGCCCGGTCATCCCAAGCTGAAGACCGTACAGCAGCCGCAGCGTTCCGGGATACATGTCCGCCCCTGTCTCCCGATCCGGGCTGAGAAAAACCCGGTAGGCCTTTGCGCATCTTTCCAGGAAGGTCCCGGGGGACATGACCCCCATCCTGTCCAGCCCCTGATAGGAGGTCATCTCCACGCCGAATTTGATCAGAAACAGCCGGTTCACCGCAAAATAGCCCAGCAGCACCCCGGCCACGCAAAGCGCCTGAATCCCGGCCCGGCGAAGCACGGACCCGATGCTTTCCTCCGCCCTCAGCTCCATGATGTCCGAAATCAGAAGAACCGCCAGCAGAATGGAAAGATAGGCCTGATACACGCCCACGGAGGCGGCGCCCAGCAGCACCGCGCAGACCTTGGCCCACCAGGGGGACTCCCTGCAGATCAGCCAGGCGCTCAGCGTCATCATCACCAGCCCGATCATATAGGGGTGGCTGGTAAACATGTAGGAAAACAGCGCCGCCATCATGGGAAAGGAGATCAGAAGGCAGCCCATCAGCACCCAGTAGACCCGGTTCCGGATCTTCAGCAGATCCGCCAGCAGCGCGCAGACGCACGCCATGCACAGAAAGGTCACCATGCCGTTGAACAGGGGCAGGCTGGCGTTCCCCGTCCCGAAGAACAGGTCCTCCATCCAGCACAACAGATGGAGCATCCACCGCCCGGAGGTCACCGTGGCGCCGAAGCCGAACAGATTGGCAATATCATCCTGATGGGAAAGCTTGTTGAACAGCCCCATCCCGTGGGAAAAGAGCCCGAAGATCAGCACGCTGAGAAAAACGGTCTTCGTCCGGGGGCTGATCTTCCGGATGAAGGAAAGCGTCCAATTCTGCTCCTGTTCCCGCTCCATAAGGTTCCTCCTCTCTTCCTGGCCTGCGAATTCAAAAATCACCGGATAAATGTTTTCCCTGCGGTCATCTTCCGAGCGAAGGCTCTACATGCCTCGCCTGAGCGAAGGCGGTGACCGCTGGAATGGAATTCATCCGCGTTTGCTTAAAACAGCCGGGGGTTGTGATCGCTGACATAGACCTCCGCCTGATCCAGCTCCGTCAGCAGCTCGTATTCCGACAGCACGCTCTCCGGAACCAGCTGCTTCCCCCTGGGGCAGAGGAGCAGGGTCGTTCCTTCGTACTCCTCCTGGCGGTCATAGACGGTATAATCCCCCCAGTGAATAAACCATCCGCCCCGGTCCGGCAGCTGCTTGTAAACCCGGTTCAGGTCGCAGGCCCGCAGGGCCCGGCCCACCACCGTCAGATCGTCTCCCCAGAAGTAGACAATCCCCGCGTCCTGTTCCTCCGCCAGCGCCTGAATTTCATCCAGCTGCCAGGCGTCATTCGTATCCCGCAGATAGTTCACGTCCGAATGCACGTCCACCGCCAGCAGCGAGACCCCCATGACCGCCGACAGCAGGACGGGAAGAACCCGTCTGCCCCGGAGGCTGTCAAAAAACAGGGCCGCCATCAGGATGATCACGAAGAAGGTGGGAATCAGGTACCTTTCCTCAAACAGGTCCGCCCCGTACTGGACGTTGAACAGGCCGAAAACCAGGATGTTCATGCCCACGATATTCGCCAGGAACAGCACCGCGCCGTTTTTCTCCAGCGGGCGCCTCACCGCGCCCCGGAACACGGCGCCCACCGCAAGGGCGAGGATCGCGAACAGGGCCAGGATCATCACCCGCAGCAGCCCTGTGGGGGACATCACGGTATGAACCGTTTCCGGCAGCACCTGAAGCAGCTTCAGAAAGCCCTGGAACACCGCGCCGAAATTCGTCCATACATTCCCCAGGGAGGTCCATCCCCGGCTGCTGTCCATCGCCTCAAAATGGAAGACCGTCATGGCCAGCGCCTTTCCCGCGAGGACGCAGGCGCAGCAGACATAGGCGAAGAGGCTCTCCTTGCGGACCAGCTGCTTCCAGTCATCCCGGATCACGGCCATTTCCATTTCATACAGGAGGTAGGGGACAAAGAGGATCACGATCAGAAAGACGCCGAAGGAAAACCCCGAAAACACGCAGACCGGCCACAGGATCCAGCCCAGGACGCCGATTTTCTGATCCCCGGATACCTTCAGGAATTCATAGATGATGAGCAGGACGAACAGGGTTCGCACGCTGTAGTACGCCGCCCCGGAAAGCAGACAGCTGAAGTAGCCCAGATCGTTATAGGGCAGGAATCCCGTCGTCATATACGGACAGATTACCAGATTCACCGCGATCATCCGGGCGCTGATCCCCACCCCGAGCCGGGCCAGGATTTTCCATACCAGGAGGACCAGCAGGGCCACCACCAGCAGGTCCGCGATGCCGAAGGACAGCAGCAGATTGCCCGTAAGCCCGTAGAGCAGGGAGGCCAGGGGCAGCGGCGTGTCCAGATGCAGGTTCGTCGTTTCGCTCCAGGCGGGGGAGATCAGGGTTTTCTCCTGCCACACCAGCGCGGCCCGCAGCAGATTCCAGGAGGAATCATAGCCCAGATGATTTCTCATCTGGGTCAGATTGAAATAGCATATCACCGCGAACTGGCAGACAAACAGGGCCGCCAGCGCCAGGGTCATTGCGCTTCGCTTTTCCGCGTCCCGTCCCGTCAGCGCGCCCTTCGCCCGCATCATCTTCTGACTCATTCTTCCTCCGGACCTCCTTCGGATATGCCGGTATCATCCCGGATCCATGTAAAACAGGTTCTGCGCATGCTCCCCGCTCTCTGAGGTATTCCACACCGGGGGTAAGGAATCGCACGCGCACCGCGGGCGCAAGCGCCTCGCGCACCGCACGCGGCAGGCCTCTCGGCTCCACTCACTTACGCAGCGGTTCTAAGCTCTGTCTGCGCCTTGCGGCTGGCCAGTCGCTAAGAACCGGCGAGAATCGAGGCCCCCGGAAATGGAACACCTCAGCGCTTCGCCTAAACTAAATCGTTATTTCTGAGCCCTGTAAACCCGGGTCAGCTGATCCGTCACCATTCGCAGCAGCACCGCCAGCACCAGCGTGGCGGTAAAGACCGTCAGGGCGTAAACCAGTCCCGTGCTCTCCATCTGATGGAAAAGGGATCCCGCGTGATTGTAGATCGACTCGTAGATCAGATAGATTTCCATGGAGTAGGTTCCGATCACCGCCACCGACCTGGTCAGGAAGCCCCGTTTCCGGAACTTGGAGAAGACATACGCGTGGGAAAGCACAATGCAGGGCACAAAGACCGCGTATTCATAAAACTTCGGAAAATCCGGCAGCGGCCGGTCCGCGATCAGCACCAGCAGCAGCAGATTTATGGGAACCGCCAGCAGGGGCACGATCATCGGGACCTTCTGATGGCGGTAGCAGAGCTTCCCCGCCCAGGCGCCGAGAATGAAGACGGGAAGCCTGGCCATAAAGAGGATGGCGTGGGTATAAAAGTATTCCTTCGCCGCCGCCCGCACCAGCAGCGCGGCCCCCACCGCCGCCGCGATCAGCCCCGCCGCCCGCAGGCCTTCCCGCCGGCCCTGGAGAAAGCGGTGCAGGAGGGGATAGAACAGATAGAAAACGAGGATCGCGGACAGATACCAGAAGTTCCCGCGGGTCAGATTCGGCAGGAAGTAGCCGTAGAGAAACACGCCGCCGGCCCAGTTGGCCAGATCGTCCACCTGGATCAGTCCGAAGGTCACCACGGTGACGAGCAGAATGGGCAGCAGGATCTTTCCGTACCGCCTCTGATAAAAGGACTTCAGCGGATGGGGGTCCTCCTCCTGCAGGCGGGCGTAGGAGAAATACAGGCCCAGCCCCGAGAGGAAGAAGAACAGATCCACCCCGCAGTTGCCGATGGATTCGATCCGGGTAAAGAGGCCCAGCAGACGGGTTTTCGTCAGAAAGGCCGAATTGAACAGATTCAGATATTTGGAGTGATAAAAGGTGATCCAGAGGGTGGCGATTCCCATCAGGTAGGGCCTGATCCTGGAAATCTCGTAGAGATCAAAGGGCTTCATCAGTTTTGCTTTCCACTGCATCAGGAGGACCTCCTTCAGAATTTCACGACCACGGCCCCGTCGATAATCTTAATCGAGCCGTCCGCCGGATAGGAGGGCATGGCCTGCACCTCCGGCCGGGAATCCAGATACGGATCCCAGTCATCCCGGAAGTCCGCGCCGCACCAGACCTTCATGAAGGTCTCCCAGGTGGGGCAGTGCAGATACTCCATGGAATTATGCCAGTAGGGATTGATCCGGATGAAATCCAGTTCATCAATATTGTAGACCGTCGGGTCCTTCGCGTTTTCCGTGTTGGCGTACAGCACTCTCATGTTCGGATGAAAGCCGGGCAAAGACTTGATCCGCGTGATCAGCGTCGTATAATAGCTGATCGCCTCCTGCTGATGGAGGGCGTCCTTCAGATAGCACTGGTTGTCGTACCTGGCGTACATGAGGGAAGTAACGGCCAGCACCAGGGAAGCGCACACCGCCGCTCCCCGGGTCAGCTGCCGGGAGGAAAGCTCCAGCCGGTCGCACAGCCAGACGAACAGGACCACCTGCATGATCTGGCCGTAGGTCATCAGGGCGTGAACCTCCTCCTCCACCATCACATAGATCAGATTGCTCCCCAGCGGAACCAGGAGAAACATCACCGCCAGCAGGGCTCCCCGTTTCCAGTCCTTTTTCCCGGCCAGCGCCACCGTCCGCAGGGCCAGCAGGAGCGTGGCCCCCAGCATCACGGCATGGAGGGCGTACAGGGTTCCCGGATACATATCCCCGAACACCTGACGGGTCGGAAGGAAGAACTCCCGGTACGCCCGGCCAATGCGGCCCAGCAGCGTCTGAAGGGTCATCTGGCCCATATCTGCGATTCCCTGATACGAGGACAGCTCCACCTGATACTTGTACAGGAAGAAGCGGTTCCCCGCCCAGTACACCAGCATCACGCCCAGGATGCAGAGCACATGAAATGCGGCGCTCAGGAAGCAGTCCCTGGCGGACTTCCCGCCCTCGGCGGTCTCCATGATATGATAGAAAAGAACCGCCGTCACCAGGATCGGCAGATAAGCCTGATAAATGCCCACCCCCGCTCCGCCGATCAGCAGCCCTGCGAGCTTCATCCACCAGGAATTCTTTCCGCAGATCAGGCAGGCGCTGACCGTCATCATCAGAAGGCCGATCATATAGGGATGGCTGGTAAACATATAGGCAAAAAGGGCGGTAATCATCGGGAACGCCGCCATCACGCATCCCAGCAGGAAGCAGTAGATCCGGTTTTCGATCCTCAGCAGGCGAACCAGCAGGCCGCCGACGGCGCCCAGGCACAGCAGGGAAACCACCCCGTTAAACAGCGGAAGGCTCGTGCTCACAGTCCCGTAGAACTTCCCCTCCAGCACGGTCAGCACCTGCAGCATCCACCGGCCGGAGGATATCGTGGTTCCCATGTCGAAGAGAATGGCCACGTCATCGTGATGGGAGAATTTATTGAACAGCCCCATGCCCTGGGCCAGAAGGCCGAAAAGGAGCACGCCGAAAAAAACGCTGCGAAACTGCGGGCTGATTTTTTTCAGCCAGGAAATGATCAGATCGGAATTGTTCCTCTGTTCCATGAAGCCTTCTCCCCTGCCGTCATCATCCGTTCCCGGAACGGAATACACCTTATCCAATAAAAAGTTGAATGTCAAGCCGATCCTGACGGATCAGATTATCCCAGCCCAGTGGCTGAACCGTTTCCATTTTATATTATAAGGCCTGCGGCCAAAACCTGCAACGGCCCCGTCCGTCCTGTGCGCCGGGAAACATCAGGCCTCCGCCCGATGCGCCGCGGGAGCGGGAGCGCGGCGGCAAAGCAAGAGCATGCTTCGGAAAAGCAGACAGGGCTGAGCGTTTTTCGCTCAGCCCTGCCGCGGAACAGCCTGAACCGTCAAGTGCCGACTTACTTCATGTACCGGTCATAGGCCGCCTGATAAACCTTCAGCACATCCTGCAGGCCCATGCTCTCCACCTTCGCCACATAGGCGTCAAAGCTGTCCAGGGGCTCTACGCCCATGATGAACTTGTCGATCATTTCGTTCATGTAGGTCTCGATCTCTGTATACTTCTCGTTGATGATGCCCTGCTCCTCGCCGGTGAAGGCCAGGGTCGGGAAGGCGTCTCCGATATGCCCCTCCTGCTCGTAGATATCCCGGATGCGGTTCACCTCGTCGCTGACGAAAGCCCGCTCATACCGGGCGTCCTGCAGCAGGGTCAGCATGCTCTGGATGCCGAAGGATCTCAGCGCGTCCTGCGGGCTCAGGCCGTCGGGGTTGTTCATGATCAGGTCGGAATACACATAGTTCCCGTCCACGATGTTGAAGTGCTGCCCTTCGACGCCGAAGTTCATCAGGATCATGCCTTCCTCGCTGTAGACATAGTCCAGCAGCTTCAGCGCGGCCTTCTTCTGGTCCTCGGTGGCGCCGATGAAGATGCCCGCGTTCCAGTCCTCGTCCACGGTGATGGGCTGCAGCTGGTCCCGCGTCTCGCTGATGCCCGTGGGGCCTTCCGGCGGCACGGCGCCGACGATATGGATATCGCTGTCCGTGTCCTTGAAGAGGTTGGCCACGTTGTCGATGTAAGCGCTCCAGTCATAGCTCATGAAAACCTGATTGTTGGTCCACTCACTGTACCAGGCGGTCTTGTCCAGCGTCAGGTATTCCTGATCGATGAGCCCCTCCGCGTAGCAGCGGTGCAGCCACTCCAGCGCGTCCTTCATCCGCGGGTCGGTGGCGCCGAATTTGACCGTGCCGTCCTCGGCGAAGAAGGTCTCCGCGATGCCCCAGTTATGGATGAAGGGGATCACATTGCCCCGGTTGTTGGATCCGTTCTTCCGCACGGAGAAGGGAATCTCGTCCGCCTGTCCGTTTCCGTTGGGGTCCCCCTCCTTGATGGCCTTGAAGACCTGGTACAGATCCTCCGTCGTCTTCGGGGTTTCCAGCTGAAGCTTGTCCAGCCAGTCCTGCCGCCAGAAGTAGAGCTTTCCGGCGGTAATGGCGGTGCGCTGGCCGATGAAGCGCATGTTGCCGTCCGCGTCGGAAACCTTCCGGCGGATTTCCGGATCGCCGTAAACCTTCCACAGGTTCGGGGTATCGGTTTCGTTGATCAGATCGTTCAGCGGCGTCCAGGCATCCTTGTACAGCAGCAGGTCCTTCGCCTTGTACTGGACGATGGTGGGGATATCGCCGCTGGCCATCAGCAGGCCGTATTTCTCCGCCAGGTTCTCCGTCGGCGCCGAGATGATGTCGATCTTGATTCCCAGCTTCTCCTGCAGCAGGTCAATGGTCATCAGCCCGTTCCGGAAAGGCATGTTCTCCCGGTCGGAGCCCCAGATGGTGATGGTCACCGGTTCTTCCGCCGCGGCGCCGGAAAAGGCGATCAGCGGCAGCAGGGCGGCTGCAAGCAGCAGCGCCAGCAGTCTGGAAAAGTGTTTCATGGTTTCTCCTCCTTGCCAATGTTTTATTTTCACCCCGTTCCGGGGTTTGAGACGGTATAGGGGCGGGCGGTCCGGAACCGGCGCGTCTTCCCTGCCGGATGCCCCGCGGCCGGATGCCCTGCGGCCCGCCGGCTATTCCTTGACGGACCCGACCATGACGCCCTTGACGAAATATCTCTGCACGAAGGGGTACACGCAGAGCATCGGCAGCATGGCCACGACGATGGTCGCGTATTTGATGCCCTCCGCCATGACGTTCTCCTGGCTGCTGGCGTTTTCAACGATCTCGTTCATCAGCACCACCTGCCTCAGGATAATCTGCAGCGGATACAGCTCCGGCTTGCTCAGGTACAGCACCGCCGTGAAGTAGCTGTTCCAGTGGGCCACGGCGTAAAACATGCCGATCGTCATCAGGCTGGCGAGGCTCAGCGGCAGGATGATCCGGAAGAGCACCCCGAAATCCTTGCATCCGTCCAGCTCCGCCGCCTCGACCAGGCTCTGGGGAATCTGCAGAAAGAAGGTCCGCATCAGGATCATGTTATAGGTGCTGACCGCCCCGGGCAGCAGGATCGCCCAGATCGTGTTCAGCAGCTTCAGCTCCTTGATGACCAGGAAGGTCGGGATCATGCCTCCGTTAAAGAACATGGTGAAGGTGCACATCAGGGTGAAGAACCGCCTCCCGACCATCTTCTTCTGGCTCAGCGCCCAGGCGCCGAAAACCGTCAGGATCAGGTTGAGGGCCGTTCCCAGCACGGTGTACAGGATGGTGTTTCCATAGCTCTGCCACAGAAGCGGATACTGGAAAACCTTCTGATAGGCTTTGACGTGGACCGACACCGGCCAGAGCACAACATCCCCCCGCAGGATGGCGGTTTCCTCGGAAAAGGAGGCCGCCGTCACATAAATCACCGGGTAGAGCATGGCGAAGCTGACCAGCAGCAGAAACAGCGTGTTGAAAACCAGAAACACCCTACGGCTGACCGGAACCCGGATCCGCCCCGGGAGGGACTTCCGGCGTAAAGCTGAAATTTCCATGAAAGCGCCTCCTCCCTTCCGCCCGAAGCCTCACCACAGGCTGGTCTCGCTGTAGGTGCGGCTCAGCCAGTTCGCGAAGATCACCATGGCGAAGCCGATCACGCTCTGGAACATGCCCACGGCCGTCGCGTAGCTGTATTCCCCGCCCTTGAGCCCCCGGCGGTAGACATAGGTTCCGATGACGTCGCTGGCCTCCAGGTTGGCGTTGTTCTGCAGCAGCAGGATGGTCTCGTATCCCGCGTCCATCACATGCCCCAGCCGCATGATCAGCAGCACCACGATCGTCCCGGCGATACCCGGCAGCGTGATGTGCCACATCCGCCGCAGGTATCCGCCCCCGTCCACCATGCAGGCCTCGTACAGCTCCCCGTTGATCCCGCTGATGGCCGCCAGAAAGATGATGGAATTCCATCCGATGTTCTTCCACAGGTTCATCAGCGTATAGATCGGACGGAAGGCTCCCGGCTGGGTCATAAAGTACTGCCGCTCACCGCCCATGGCGGCGATCAGATTGTTGACGATGCCGCTGGAGGGAGAGAGAAACTGAACCACCATGCTGGCGATGACCACGCTGGACACGAAGTAGGGCAGATAGGTGATGGTCTGCGTGACCTTCTTGAACCGCCGGTTCTGCACCTCGTTGAGCAGCAGGGCCAGGATGATGGCCGCCGGGAAATTAAACAGCAGATCGTACAGGTTGATCAGCAGCGTGTTCCGAATCAGCCGCCAGAGGTAGATGGAGTTGAAAAACTGCTGGAAATACTTAAATCCGACCCAGGGGCTCCTGCCGAAGCCCAGAAAGGCGTTGTAGTCCTTGAAGGCGATGGAGAGCCCCAGCATCGGCGCGTACCGGAAAAACACATAATAGAGGAAAACGGGCAGAAACATCAGATACAGATATCTGGCCGCCCAGATTCTGCGCCAAAAAAGGGCGCCGCGGGATCTATGCATGAGGTTCACCTCCGTGTACCCTCATGATAGCGCGCGGTGCGCCCTTTGACCATCCGCCATTCGGCGAAACCGGGATTCAATTCTGTGAAAAAGGGATCTTCATTTCCGTGAAAAGATCGACAAATCGGCTATTCGTCATTCCGCCGGGAATGGGCCGTTCGGTACTGCCCGGGCGTAACCCCCTCCAGCTTCTTGAAGGTCCGGATCAGCGTGTTCTGGTTTTCAATGCCGACCCTCTGTCCGATCTCCCGCAGCGGCAGATCCGTTTCGACCAGCAGCCGCCGGGTTTCCTCCATTCGCAGGTCCGTCAGGTATTTCAGGAAGCTGGTCTCCCCGATCTTGCGGAACAGCAGGCTGATCGTGCTCGGGGACATCCCCAGGGCCTCCCCGGCGGTGTCCAGGGAAACCTCATGCATGTATTCCCGCCGGAGATAGTCCGTAATCCGGGCGTACTGCTTTTCCTCCCGGCTGCTGTCCTCCCCGCTGCGCAGATCCAGCATGGCCTCGATCAGGGATTCCGCTGCCCGCTCCTTTTCGTGGGGCTTTCCGATGCCGAGTCCGCAGGGGCAGGCGTCAAAAATCCGCTCCCTCAGGACCTGTATAAACCGCTCCGCCGCCTCCGGATCGGAGGAGGGGTCCGCCAGGTTGAAGAGGATCAGCAGATGCCCGTCCACCCGCTGGGCGCAGAAAACCTTCCGTCCTATATCCCCCGCCTCTCCGGCCAGGGCCTCAATCCGCTCCGCGGTGCTGCCGCCGCCCTGCCGTTTCTCCAGCCGCTCCAGGTCCATGGCCGCCATCTCCGCCACGGCAATCTGAACCCAGGCATACGGCAGTTCGACGCCGGCCGCTCTGAGGGCTTCCTCCGCCCCGCTTTTCAGCCGGCCCTCCATCCAGTCGTTGAGCACCCGGTTCTTCAGCAGGCGGTTAATCTCCCGGTTGGAAAGGGTCAGCTCGTGATTCTCTGCCGTGATCAGCCGGATCGCTTCATCCAGCAGCATGTATTCGTTGTTCGGCGAGCCCTCCGGCAGCCGGTGGGAAAGCTGCCGCACCGTGGCGATCAGCCGCTCCAGTGGCGCGTACAGACGTTTTCCCGCCAGCACGGCCCCGATGAGCCCGATCAGCATGCAGGACCCCATGATCCCCATGACCATGTTCCGCAGCCGCATGCTGGGCCGCAGCAGCTCCCCGTAGGGCACGACGGCCATGCAGTACAGGCCCTCCGCCTCCGTTTCCGCGCAGAGAACGCCGAATTCCTCCTTTCCGCTCTTCACCCGGCTCTCGGGCTTTTTCATGTAAGCCCGGCTCACATTCCCGATCGCTGGGTCCACGGCCGGCAGCATCGGGTTTCCCTCCCCGTCCGTCAGCAGCAGATAGCCGGATCCGCTCTCCGGCATGCAGGAGGAAAGCCGCTCCGCGCTCAGGTGGAAGAAGGCATAGCTCTCCCCCGGCTGGGCGGTCAGCGGAAGGCTGCTGACAAAGGCCAGCACCGGCACGGTCTCCAGAATCCGGTGCTCCGTACCCGCTCCGGCAAAGCGGCAAAGGGCTACCGTCCCCGGCTGATTCCGCAGCTCCGTCAGGCCCTTCAGCGTGATTCCCGTCAGCCGGCCGTAGTAGTCCCCGGTATGGTAGCTGCTTTCCCCCGTGATGACGATGTCCGGCCCCTCCGCGCGGATCCCGAGATCCGCAATGGTGTCGCTGAAGGCCTTCATTCGCTGCATATCGCCGATGATCCCCTGCTTGATCAGAATATCCTGGGGCGTCTGATCAGCCAGATGCAGGTATCTTTTGATCCGAACGTCGTTGCTCAGCTGCCAGGAGAAGGATTTGATCAGCCCGATCTCCCGGTTTACCGAGGCGGCCGCGCCGCGCAGCAGCGCCTCATGCTGCTGCCAGGTGTCCCGGAGAACCTGCCCGGACATCCTGTCATAGATCAGCCACCCGGTGAGCAGGGTGGAAATCAGCGCGAACAGCAGCAGAAACCCGATCAGCTGCAGCCGCACCCGGCGGCTCGTTCTGGGAAACATATAAACGAATTCTCCTTTGTGCGGGATCGTGATATCAAACATTCTTTGAGAGGTGGAATCATTATATCACGGTCTCCGCCCTTTGAAAAGCGAAACCCGGGGACGGTTCATGGCTCCCGCACGAGTTACAACCATTACGAAACGCCTGTTTCCTTCGGAGCAGGGCTCAGCTCTGTGTCCCAAATTGGGACGGATTTATCATGGAACCGAAACTTTTTCTGAATAATCTCACCCATCCGGATGGTCCTTTCAAATCAAAACATCTGCGTTTTGTTTAATAAATATGCGTTTCAGACAATTTACGCCTTTGAGCTGCGGCGCTAAAATATTCCCGGAACCTGAAAAATAAATAGGAGGTATCAACCATGAAGGCAATCAAAAAGATCCTGTCCTTTGTTCTATGCCTGTCGCTTTGTCTGTCCATGCTGACCGTTGCCGGTGCAGAGGGCGGAAAGAAAAAGGTAGTATTGTGGACGTGGGCGTCCGGGCAGTTCGACGCTGTTCAGAAAGGCTATTTTGCCACCCATCCGGACGCGGACTGGGAGTTCGAAGAAGTGATCATCGACGCAGATGACTATCTGACCAAGCTTCAGCAGGGCTATGCCTCCGGCGGCGATATGCCCGACCTTCTCATGGGTGAAATCGGCTGGCGCGCCAGTTCTTTCGCTCTGGGCATCTGGGACAATCTGGAAGCCGAACCCTATAACTTTGACCGTTCTACCGTGCTGGACTATGTTCCCAGCGTGACCAGCGACGCGGAAGGCCATGTGGTGGGCATTGAAAACTCCCAGAACCCCGCCTTCATGGCCTACAAGCGGGATCTTGCCCGGGAATACCTCGGAACCGATGATCCCAAAGAGCTGGAAGCCATGTTCCAGACCTATGACGATTATCTTACGGTGGGCGCCCAGGTCTATGAAAAGAGCAACGGAACCGTGACCCTGTTCCCCGGTCTCGGAGACGTCATGACCATGATGTGGATGCAGCGCCGTGATCAGTGCAATATGAACGCCGACGGCGATATCGAAGTCTCCGGCAAGGTGAAGCCCATTCTGGAATACCTGCAGAAGGCCCGCGACGCCCATATCGCAGGGAATCTGACGATCTGGAGCACCCAGTGGTATGCCAACTACGGACAGCAGAACAACATCCTGTTCCCCAGCGCTTCCTGGAGCGTTACCTTCCAGATTGAGCCCAACGATCCCGAAGGCTGCGCTGCCGGCAACTGGGGAGGATTCTCTCCCGCGGGCGGCGGCTATGGATGGGGCGGAACCTGCTACGGCATTTACAAGAACTCCGAAGTCAAGGATGAAGCATGGGATTTCATCAAGTGGTGCCTGCTCAGCGTCGAAGGCGCACAGTACATGAAGGGAGCAAGCTTCTTTACCACGCTCAAGGAAGCCTATGATGATCCGGCATATACCGAAGGCACCCGGGAGAGCTTCGGCGATCAGCAGATCTATCACTTCATGATGGAAGATATCGCCAGCGAGATTCCTTCCGCGACCATCTCCATCTATGACAGTCTGGTTGTCGATTCCATGAACATGATCACCGAGATGATGACCGCTGATGAGAGCCTGTCTGCAGACGCGGCCTACGATTACTTCATGGAAGACCTTCAGATGAAGGTTCCGGACGTAACCGTCAAGTAAAAACGAATGAAGAACGACGGGGAGAGCCACCCAGCTCTCCCCCCATTTTTTCAAAGGGGGGCTTCTCTGTGCACAACGGCAGAAAAAAAGCAGGGAATCCGATGGCAAAATGGCCCTGGATCTTTTTGTCGCCGTTTATCCTTTCTTATCTGTGCTTCATGCTCTATCCGACAGTCTATTCCCTGTTTGTCAGTTTCACCGGCTGGACCGCGGCCAATATTCTGGAAAAGCCGTATGTCGGTTTCAAAAACTACATCCGGATCTTTACCGCGGATCCTCTGTTCTGGAAGGCCGTCGGAAACACGGCGAAGCTGATGCTCATGGCCATGCCGCTGACCATCATCGCGGGATTGCTGATGGCAGTTCTGATGCAGAATATCCGGAAGGGGAAGCAGATGATCCAGACGATCAACTTTCTTCCCTATGTCATCACGCCCATCGCCATCGGCCTGTTGTTTGCCTTCATGTTCGACTGGAATGTTGGGCTGGTCAATACCGCGCTGGTCAAAATAGGACTGACGGATAAGAATATCAACTGGCTCGGAACCCCACAGCATGCGCCGACGGTGGTCGCGCTGATGATTGTCTGGAAGAATTTCGGCTACTTTATGGTGCTGTATATGGCGGGCCTTTCCACCATACCTTCGGATCTCTATGAAGCGGCCAAGGTCGATGGCGCAAATGCGGCGCAATCCTTTTTCAAAATTACGCTCCCGATGCTGCGGCCGATTACCGTATTCGTGGTGATCAACGGCGTCATCGGCGGTCTGCAGCTTTTTGACGAAGCCCAGCAGGTTTTTATGGGTGCGGGATCAAATGCGGTAGGCGGGCCGATGCGCAGCTGCCTGACCGTAATCTGGTATTTCTATGATACGTCCTTCAAAAACAATTCACGCTATGGATATGGGGCGGCCATCGCCTTTTCGCTGTTCATCATCATCGCAGCTGTGTCTCTCATCAACGTCCGGGTGCTGAATCGGAAGGAGGATCGGTTATGAAAAGCAGATGGCGTTTTTTGAAGTATTTCATCATCGTCCTCGTATGTGCGGTTTCACTGTTTCCGCTTGTATCCATGGTAATCATGTCGACCAAGACCACAGAGGAGATCTTTACAGGCCTTTCCTTCACGCCGGGAACCCATTTCCTGGATAATATCAAAACCGTCCTGGCGCCCAATTTCCTGGTTGCCTATAAAAACAGCCTGACCGTTTCCATCTGCAGCTCCATCCTGTCCACGCTTTTCAGCGCGATGGCGGGATATGCGTTGAGCGTATATCAGTTCAAAGCCAGAAATACCGTCTACAACTTTGTCCTGCTGACGATGATGGTTCCCAGCTCCATCGCCATGATCGGCTATATGAACGAGATGCGGATACTGGGTCTCACCAAATCCCTGGTCCCTCTGATCCTCACCTGGCTGGCCAGCGGCTTCGGGGTTTTCTGGATGTGCCAGTATATAACGGGCAGCATGCCCCGGGAAATCATTGAAAGCGCCCGGATTGACGGCAGCAATGAGATGAACACATTCTTCAGGATCGTTCTTCCCTGCGTCAAACCCGCCCTGGGCACCCAGATCCTGATGATCTTCCTTTGGAGCTGGAACAGTTATCTGATGCCGCTGGTACTGATCAACCGCGCCTCCAATTATACCATCCCCCTGTATATCCAGACGCTTGGCAACGAATATGTAAACGACTACGCGGCAAGAATGACCGGCCTGCTGCTGAGCATTTTCCCTCTGCTCCTGGCCTTCATGCTTGGTTCCAAAACGTTTATCCGCGGCCTGACCGCTGGCGCGGTCAAGGGATGAAAAGCGGCTCCGCGCACTTGCGGAAATGCGGCAAACCCGATATGATTTGTCCATACATGAATAACGGGTTGCCCTGAAAGGGGTCAGACCGATCATACGCCCTGTAAGACGGCGGAAGCAGGAAGGAGGAAACCGGCATGTACAAAGTTCTCATCATTGATGATGAAACTTTGGCCATCAGATATCTTTCCTCCCTGATCGATTGGGAAGCCGAGGGCTTTGACCGCCCGTTGACGGCCCTGTCTGTCAGCAGGGCCGTCGAACTGTTTTCAGATATCCGCGTCGATATCGTAATCACAGACGTCAGAATGCCTGAAACCGACGGCGTGACTTTGGCCCGGAAGCTTCGGGAGATTAACCCGGATTTCAAATGCATCGTCCTTACGGCCTACCGTGATTTTGAAGTGGTTCAGCGCTCCGTGGAGCTTGGGATCAGTTCCTTTCTGCTGAAACATGAACTGGATGCCGGGATCCTGAAAGACGCGCTGCGTAAGGCGCTTGAGCAGCTTGCCGATGAGCGCAGGCTGCGCAGGGCCGCCTTATCCCACTGGCTCGGAAAAAGGTTTTCGGGCAGCGCGCCTGTTTCCGTTCCCCGGATCGCCGGTACGGAAGCCTGGAGGGTGCAGCTTCTGATCATTGCTGCAGCCCCTCTGGGCTTTCTGCGTCCGGAAGCGCCGTCTTTTATCCTTCCGGATTACTCCTGGCCCATCTTCGCGCAGAGCATGACGCCCGGCGGCATATATTGTCTGCTGCGGCAGACGGATGAAGGAGGTTCCGCGGAACCTTCCATGATAAGCCTTCCCCGGAATGCCGTGACCGTTTTTCTGCCTCCGTGCACGCTGGAAAACCTGCAGGACGGCGGGATCATCCGGCATCTGGCATCTCACCTGCTGATCGGCGGGCCGACGACGATGACGCAGGAACAGTATGCTTCCCTGCCCTCCGTCAGTCTCAGCTTTCCGCAGAATTATGTGGAAAAAGCCGTTGAACTGTACCGAATCGGTTCCGATCAGCTGTCGGACTGGGTCCTGGCGCCCTTCAGCAACCTGCCTGATCAGGGCGCCTGCGAAAAAAGCGATCTTGCGCCTCTGCAAAAGCTGCTTGCTGAGTTTTTCCGGCTGACGGAGGAACAGCAGGAAGATTTCGGGCAGTGCGCCTCTCTGAGTCAGGCGCTGGTTCTTCTGGAAAAAATGCTGAAAAGCATCCCCGCCCCGTCGGTTCCTGATGACGCCGCCGACACATACGCACGAAGGGCCGCTGAAATCATACGGAAAAGATATGGCGAGGACCTGCGCACCGCCGATATCGCGGCCCAGCTGTTCATCTCGGACGGATACCTGCGCTCGGTGTTCAAGCAATATCACGGCTGCACGGTCTCTGAATATCTCCGGTCGGCAAGGATCGAAGCCGCCTGCGAATTATTGCGGTCCAAGGACCGTAAAGCATATGAAGTTGCGGAGATGTGCGGTTTCAAAAGCAGTCAGCATTTCAATCAGGTTTTCCGGCAGGAAAAAGGGATGTCTCCGATGAAATACGCGCAGATCCACAGCAATGATTGATTTGAGGCAATGAATATGAAGATCAGGCCCCTTCGCAGCATACGCGCCCGCATGGTGCTGCTGGTCACCGCCGTGCTCCTTTTCGTGGTCGTGTTCGTAGGCGTCCTCATCGGTTTCAACCTGCGGAATATCCTTTTGCAGGAAATTGAAGCGGAAGCAAACAGCACCCTGACCCAGGCGGCCATGCATCTGGAATACCTTCAGAAGAACGTGCGAACGCTGGCCGTTCAGATTGCCAGCAATGAAATGATCCAGGAGAGCGTCCCCAGGGAGAATACCTATTCGGATTATCATGAGCGGGATCAGCTTTCCAGGCTGCTGCGGACCTACATGACCCAGACCGATTATGTTACGGGCATCATTATCACCTATAAGGACGGGCGGACCTTTTCTACCGCAAGCACCAGCAGAATGGGTCTGGATGTAAACGTCGATGAATCTTGGCTGGACACGCTGCTGGGAGACGATACGGAAGCCTTTTCCGGGCTTGTCAAAATCAATTACCGCTCGCATATGGACATTCCTGCCGTCGCCTTTGCCATGAGCGTCAACGACTACGTGTATAAAATAGCGGACTATGCAAGGATTGTGATCTTCGTGGATCCGGAATACTTTACGGATCATCTGGCCCAGGGCTTTGCGACCGCGGAACGCGTTTCTCTGTTTGATCGGGACGGGGCCGTAATTTACAGCCAGGAAACGGATCACGCCGGTCAAAGCGACCTGCATATCGAGAAGCCGGTAGGCTCCTGGATTCTGTCCACGAGCTATGAGCGGGAAGCCATGATGCACCGCTATCGGGCCATGATGAGCACGCTGATTTTCGTTGTACTTCTGTTTGCGGCCATCATGGCCTCCATCATCGTTCCGATGATCCGCCGATGGACGGCTCCGATCAAGCGGCTGAATGCCATGACGAAGCAGGTCTCGGAAGGGAATTATGACGTGCAGGTCGGCGCAGTCTCCGATGACGAAATGGGGCATCTGACTCTGGCCTTCGCCCGAATGACTGAAAGCCTGAAAAAGAATATTGATCGCCAATTGGAGGAGGAAAAAGAGAAAGGCCGTTTGCAGATGGAGCTTCAGATGGCCCGCATCAACCCTCATTTCATCTACAATACGCTTGATTCCGTCATCTGGCTGGCGAGCATGGGGCAGAACGAGGAGACGGTAAAGCTTTGCAGGGATTTTATCACCATTTTGCAGGATACGCTGCACACGGACGGGGAAAACGCCTCCGCCACCCTGGGCGAAGAGATCAGCCTGGTCCGGGCCTATGAGGGAATTCAGCAAATCCGTTACGAGGGGCGCTTCAGCATCACCTATGATCTGGATCCAGCAGCCGACGCAGCCGTTGTTCCCAAGCTGTTTTTACAGCCCATCGTGGAAAACGCTCTTTATCACGGCGTTCTGCCGAATGAGTCCAGGAGCGGAATCATTACTGTGAAAACGAGAGCCGATGGCGGCAGGGTGGAAATCGAAGTCTCGGACAACGGCGTCGGCATGACGGAAGAGCGCATGAACAATCTGAACCGTCAGGATTACGTCGCCGTCAAATCACAGCTTCATTCGATTGGATTGAGCAATATAAGAAAGCGTCTTGACCTGATGTATCCGGGTCAGTATTCTTTCCATATGTCGGGCGGCCTTTCTGAAGGCACGAAAATAACAATCAGGGTGCCTGGCACCCCGAACGGCAGAGTAAAGCGCAATTGATAAATGAAGGGAGATTGGATTGCAATGAAACGGACACTCAGATCTTTTGACAGGGAACCCATCATAACGCTGATGGCCGACGTGACCTACGCACAGGTTCCCTTCTGGTTCAACGGGACGCAGAAGCCTTTGAAGATGGACGTTCTCCTGCCCAAGCATCGGGAAGCTTATGAAAAACAGCCGACCATCGTATGGGTGTGCGGCGGAGCGTTTCAGCAGGTGGATCGCCATATTTGGATGGCGGAGATGGTATGGTTCGCGAAGCATGGATATACGGTCGCTTCCGTAGAATACCGGACATCCATGGAAGCAGCCTGGCCTGCGCAGGTCGTCGACGTGAAGCAGGCCATAAGATACCTGCGCGCCCATGCGGCGCAATTGTGCGTGGATCCTGATCGGATCGCCGTCATGGGCGAATCAGCCGGGGGTTATCTGGCTAATTTCATCGGAGTGACCGGCGGAACCTCCGAGTTTGATAAAGGCGAATATCAGGATCAGTCTTCTGCGGTCCAGGCCGTTGTGGATTTCTATGGGATATCAACGCTGTCCGGCACGTCTGTCGCCAGCGTTTCAGAGGGGGAAACCGTCATCGTAAATGGCGACGCGATAAGTCTGCTCATGGGCTGCAGCGAGTCGGAAAACCCGGAGCTTTACAGGAAAGCATCTCCGCTGAACCGGGTTGACAGCAAGTGCCCTCCGTTCCTGATCCTTCACGGCGATTCCGATCCCTTAGTTGATCCCGGGCAGAGCGAAGCGCTGTACGAGGAGCTGAATCATGCCGGGGTGCCTGTTGAATTCGACGTTTATGAAGGCGTCAGCCATGGCGCGGATGAATTCTATCAGGAGAAAACGAAGCAGAGAATTCTGGAGTTTTTGTCCCGTCACATGGGATAAGCGTTCTGACCTGTCTCCCGAGAGCTCCGGCAGTGCGCAAATACGTTAAAACCCTTGCGCCGGTTTATCAGCTCCTGGGCCTTCCGGCTCTCCCTGCATCGGAAGCGGTACCGGATCAAGGTACCGCGTTCAGCTTCGCGTCGTCTATCTTGCCCCAGGCGCCGCTGCCCGCTCCCTGGCAGCGGACATAGACCCCGACGGTGAGCTCCGCTCCCTCGGTATGCTCAAAGGCGGGAATGAGCCCCGTGTCCCAGGCGCCGTAAGCGGAAATGGACATGGGCGCGGAAGCCTGGATTTCGTCTCCCTCCTTCACATAGGCGTAGATCTCCTGATCTCCCGCGTCGCCGCCCATGATGGAGACGCTGAAGGAATAGCGGCCGGCGGGAAGCGCTTCCACCCGCTGCTCCAGGGTGAATTCCACGGAATCCCGGGCCGCGCTCCAGAAGTGGGCGTGCTTCGTGCCGGTGAGGGAATCGGTCTTCTTGTCCTCCACATACAGCTCGTCGGCATGGGCCAGATCCGTGAAGGTCCAAGCCCTGTCTCCCTCCTCGAAGGAATTGTTTTCCAGATAGTTATAATAAACCATGGAGACCCAGGCATGGGCTTCCATTCCGCCGGCCTGGCCGAGGATTTCATACTGGGCCGGCCCGGAAGCGCGCATGGCCGCCTCCTGCTCCGGCGTAAAATTCCAGACGACGGGGATGGGCTGGCGGCTGTTGTCGTTCATGACGGCGTTGACGGTGTCCGGAAGGACGACGGGCAGGGCCAGATCGCAGACCAGGCTGACTTCCTCCAATGCATCCGGCGCGACGGGAACGGCATTCCCTTCCCGCAGGAGGCGGAAGACCTGCAGGGAATCCAGGGGAAGGCCGGAGGGATCGAAGAGGGCCTGGTTGTCCACCGCGCAGCCGCCGTAGTATTTGCCGGCGTCCGCCGGGTCATAACCCGCGGCGTAGCTGGAGGCCCAGCCGGAGCCGAAAGTTTCCCATTTCTCATGGTTTTCCTCCCAGGAGGAGGTGCCGACGGAGATCCATGCGCCCTCCCAGTAGACGACGCCGATGGCGCCGGGCACCCGGGAAACCAGGGTATCCGTGATGTTCCGGATGCAGTTGGCCTGCCCCTGAACGGTAAAGGGATAATCCTTGACGATGGCGCCGCCGTCGCCGACGGTATTGCCGAAGAAATCCGAATCCTCCGGCGTCCAGGCGTAGGAGGTTTCCATCACCATGACCTTCTTGCCGTAGGTTTCCGAAATCTCCGTCAGCACGGCCGCCAGGTTGTCCAGGGTGCCGTGCCAGTAGGGATAATAGGAAGTGGCGAACACATCGTAGTCCACCTGGTAATAATCCATTTTCCTGGCATAGGTGGCGTAGGCGCCCTCCCGCTCCGGATTGGCGAAATGCAGGGCCACCAGGGCTGAAGGGAAAACCTCCCGGGTGGCCCGGGCTCCCGCCTGCATGAGATACTGGATGTTGAACCAGGTTTTCTCCCCGCAGAGCAGCTGATTGGTCTCGTTGCCCGTCTGGACCATGGCCACCTCCACGCCCGCGTCCTTCAGCTGCTCCAGGCAGGAGCGGGTATACTCATAGACCGCCTCGGTCTTCTGCTCGATGGTCATGCCGGCCCAGGCCTTGGGAACCATCTGCTTGCCGGGATCGGCCCAGAAATCCGAATAGTGAAAATCCACAATGAGGCCCAGGCCGCAGGCCGCGGCCCGGCGGCCGATCTCCACGGCGGTATCGATATCGCAGTTGCCGCCGCCATAGCCATGGCCCTTGGAATCGTAGGGATCGTTCCAGACCCGTACCCGGATGTGCGTGATGCCCGCATCGGCCAGCACCCGGAAAACATCCGCGGGATGGCCTTCCGCGTCCCGGTAAATCACGCCGCTCGCTTCCTCCGCCAGGACGCTGGAGGCGTCCATGCCGAAGATGAAATCCTCCGGCAGGTTCTCCACCTTCTGGACAAAAAGGGGCGAGGGAGCCGCTTCCGCGGCGGCCGGAGCGCCGGGCGGACAGAGCAGGCACAGAAGGAGCAGCAGGGCGAGCAGACGGCACCGCATAGGACATAACCTCCCGGATAAAATGATTGTGAATACGGCAGTTCGGTTTTCCCGGACAGGCGTCCGGGGGACGGCGCGGGAAAGATGCGCCTGTACAGGTTCCATTATAAAGGGAGAAGCCGCCTTCGGCAAGAAAAGAGGGCCGAAAAGAGGATGCGGGGAAACCGTACCCAATCCGGGAAAACATGATATAATAGCGGCAGCCGTACCCTGGATTTTCTCCGGGAGTGGCTGCCGCGTTTCAGGGAAACGCGGAATAAATGATTTCGGCGTCCATCGCCCGAGCGAAGGCTTAACATACTTCGCCGGAGGGAAGGCGATCACCGCCGGAACGGAATAAATCAGCGTTTCCTTAGACAGAGGAGGGATGATTGTGCTGGAACAGCTGAGCAGCGGAACCATGTACGCGATCTGCGGGGTCATTGTGGCCTTTGTGGCGGGGGTCTGCGTGGTCTTCATGGCGCGGGCCTGGCGGGCCGGAAAGGCCCTGGGCATGGATACGGGAAAGATGAAGCAGACGATCACCGCCAGCGCAACCTTCGCGGTGCTGCCCAGCGTGGGCATCCTGCTGGGGGTGATCGCGCTGAGCGGCAGCCTCGGCATTCCGTGGCCGTGGCTGCGGCTGTCGGTTATCGGCGCGCTGCACTACGAGACCCAGGTGGCCTCCGCGGCGGCGGAACAGCTGGGGCTGAGCCTCAGCGGGGAAACGATGACCGCCCAGGCCTTCTCCACCATCGCGCTGCTGATGAGCGTCTGCATCATGTGGGGCATGATTCTGGCGACGCTGTTTGGCAAGCGCTATCTGAACCGGATCAGCGGCGGACGCAGGGCCGCCCCGGCGGGAGAAAAGCGGGAAGGCTTCGGCGACAGAGCCATGACGGCCATGTTCGTGGGCATGGTCAGCGCCTATATCGGCAGCTATCTCGGCGGATTCATCTCCGGGGAAGGGCTGCTCCAGTTCCGGGGCGCCTGGACGCCGCTGGTGACGGCGGCCGCGGCGGCGCTGGCCATGGGCGGATTCACCTGGCTGGCGGAGAAAAAGAAGATGGCCTGGCTGGACAGCTTCTCCATCGCCGGCAGCATGCTGATCGGGATGCTGGCGGCCATTCTGGTGGGACAGTGAGAGAGAAGGTGAGGACGGATGGAAAAGAGACCGTATGACGAATATCTTCGGAGCACCCATCGCCTGGGGCGGATCGTAAGCGTGATCACGCTGATCCTGCTGGTCGGCGCGCCCTTTGTGATCGGCGGATACCTTGGCGCGGCGCCGGATCTGGCGGCAGCCGCCCGGGGCTTCCTGTCCGTGGGCCTGGTGTGGACGGTGAGCAGCGTGGTGGAATTCCTGGTCTATACGCCGATGCTGGGCGCAGGCGGAAGCTACCTGGCCTTCATCACAGGCAATCTGATCAACATGAAAATTCCCTGCGCGATGACGGCCCGGGAAATGGCCGGCGTCAAGACCGGCACGCCGGAGAACGAGATTCTCTCCACCCTGAGCATCGCAACCTCCTCCCTGGTGACCATCGTGGTGCTGGCGGTCGGCGTGGCGCTGCTGACGCCCCTGCGGCCGGTGCTCCAGAGCCCCGCCCTGCAGCCGGCCTTCGCGAATGTTGTTCCGGCGCTTTTCGGGGCCATGGCCTGGAAGTATTTCCGCAAGGATCCGAAGCTGGCGATGATCCCGCTGATCGCGATGACGGTGCTGTTTACGCTGGTGCCGTCCCTGACCTCCTCCACCTCCTTCATGATTATCCCGGCGGGCGCCCTGGCCATCGGCCTGAGCTATCTGAAATACCGGCAGGAGCAGCGGGGGGAAGCGAAATGAAGTGGATCGTATGGACGCTGGCGGGCATTCTGGGCCTGCTGCTGGCGCTGCTTTGCGCGGCGGTGATCCGCACCTGCCGGACGCCGGGAAAGAAGTCGACCTATGTTCCGTCCCCGGATCCGGAGGAGGCGCGGCGGCTGGCGGAGAAGCTGGCCCGCATGGTGCGCTGTGAAACGGTTTCCGTGCCGGAAACGGATCAGCGGGAGAAGTTCCTCGGGTTTCATCAGCTGCTGGAGGAGCTCTTTCCCCGGGTGCACCGGGAGCTGGAAAAGACCGAGATTGACGGAAACCTGCTGTATTACTGGCCGGGGGAGCGGCACGACCGGCCGCTGGTGCTGATGAGCCATCAGGATGTGGTGCCGGCGGAGGGCGAATGGCTGCATGATCCCTTTTCCGGGGACATTGCCGACGGCCTGGTCTGGGGCCGCGGCACCTCGGACACGAAATGCTCCGTGATGGCCTTCCTGGAAGCGGTCGAGCAGCTGCTGGCCGAGGGATACACGCCTCCGCAGGATGTCTATCTGTCCTCCTCCTGCACGGAGGAATGGGCCGGGGACGGATGCCCGAAGCTGGTGGAGGAGCTGAAGCGGCGGGGCGTGCGGCCCTGGCTGGTGGTGGACGAGGGCGGCGGAATCATCACCGATCCCATCGGCGGAATCCACGGCAACTTCGCCATGCTGGGCGTGTTTGAAAAGGGCAAGGCGGATGTGACCTTCACCGCAAGGAGCAACGGCGGCCACGCCTCCGCGCCGAAGCGGCATTCCCCGCTGGCCAGGCTCGCCGCGCTGGTTCATCACTTTGAAACCCGGAACGTGTTCAAACGGCGGATGCCGAAGGAAGTGGCCGCGATGTTCGAAACGCTGGCGCCTTACGCATCCTTCCCGCTGAAGCTGGTGCTGGGCAACCTGTGGCTGTTCCGGCCGCTGCTGCTGCGGGTGCTGCCGATGATCAGCGCCCAGGCCGGAGCGATGATCCGGACGACGATCGCCTTTACCATGGCGAAGGGCTCCAACGCCTTCAACGTCATGCCCCAGGAAGCCATGATCGGCGCCAACATGCGCTTCATTCCCCATGAAGGAATGAAAAAGAGCCTGAAGAAGGTGAAGCACCTGGCCAGGAAATACGGCGCCGAGGTCAGCGTCAGCCATGCCTCCGACGTGAGCCGAAGCTGCGATATCCATGGCGAGGCCTTCCGGACCGTCGAACGGGTGGTGGCGGAAGCCTTTCCCGGCTGCCCGTCCAGTCCCTATGTGATGACCGGGGCGACTGACGCCCGGTTCTATGAGGAAATCTGCGACAGCGTGGTGCGCTTCGCCCCTGTGGTCTACGGTCCGGAGCAGATGAAGGGAATGCACGGCCTGAACGAGACCATCGGCATGGACTGCCTGCCGGGAGCGGTGGATTTCTATAAGCGGCTCATCGCCGCCATGTGCGGAGAAGCCTGACCCGTTCAGGGCTCCCGTCCATCAAAACGGATACAGGATGACGATCAAAAAGAATGCCGATGGTCATGACCATCGGCACTCTTCTTTGTCACTGTATATTTCTCTGAGGCAATTCATCCCTCAGTCGTCCCTTTGAACCAGTTCCACCGGAATCACGACATGCTGCGAAGGCAAATCGGGCTCATGAATCCGGTTCCGCAGCAGTTCGATGGCGACCCGCGCCTCCTCCCGCAGATTCCCGTTGATGGAGGTGATGGGCCTTGGGAAATGAATATAGCCCAGAATGTTGTCAAATCCTACAAAGGTCAGATTCTCCGGCACCTGGCAGCCGCTTTTCTCCAGCAGGGTCATACTGCTCCAGGCTTCTACATCGCAGAAGGAGAAGATCCCGGTCACGCCCTGGCGGAACCACTCGTTCAGCTGCCGGACCACCGCCGCGTCCCCGGAGACCTCCGCGTCGAAAACATTTTCCCCTGGAATTCCCGCCTCCCGGCAGGCCCGCTGGAAGCCTTCCCGCCGCATCCGGGTGGAATAGACCACATGCCGGTAGGACAGATAGGCCAGCTTCCTGTGACCCTTTTCAATCAGATACTTTCCGGCCAGATACCCGCCCTGCTCATCATCCTGGATCACGCTGTCGTCCTTCTCCATCCGCAGATAGCGGCTCAGCAGCACAAAGGGCAGTCCGGAGCTTCTGAGCAGCGTCAGCCCGGGAGAATCCACCGCCGCCGGCGAGATCAGCACCCCGTCCACCTGGCGGGAAAGGGCCATTTCCACCGCCTGACTCTCCGTCTCCGGATCGTCCCGGGAGCAGAGAATCATCAGCCCGTATCCCTTCTTTCTGGCTTCCTCCTGCAGCAGATCCGCCAGAATCGCGTAAAAGGGATTGGACATGGTTCCGGTAATCATGGCAATGGTCTTGCTCCTCCCGGACCGGAGGGAGCTGGCCATATAGTTACGCACGTACCCCATTTCCCGGGCCTTTTGCTGAATGATTTCACAGGTCTGGCGGCTGATATCCTCCTTGTTCTTCAGCGCCCGGGAAACGGTATTGATGGTAAACCCGGTGGCCCGGGCGATATCCTCCAGCGTCACCCTTCCGCTATCCCTTGCCATTCGGATTTACCTCCCTTTTCAGACCGTTCTTCTCCTCTGTTGCCATCACCGGCACCGGGAATTTTCCCAGGCTTCCGCGTTCAGCAGATCCGCCCGGAAAATCAATGAAATATCCCTTCGGCCGCCGCCCGCGGTTTTTTTCTCCCGCGGAAGGCCGTTCCGCAGAACAGCAGCCATCCCCCCAGGGAGATCGCAGCCCCCGGCCGCGTCCCGGGGGTACGGTACGAAAACGCGATCTCGTGAAGGCCCGCGGGAACGCGAAGCGCCATCATTCCGCATGCATTGATCACTTCCGTTTCTTCCCGGTCCAGGCAGGCCGTCCATCCCGCGTCAAAGGGCACCGCAAAGAAAACAAGCCGGTCCGCGGAATAATCGGTAACACATCGGAAGCCGGCCGCGTCTCTGCTGAATTGCTTCACCCGGTTCTCCTCAGTCCGCCTGATCAGGGAAAGGGGATCCTCCGGGCGATTCTCCTCCGAATAGCGCCGCTCCTGAAAGCCCGCCACCGCGTCCGGGGATTCCACCGGCACCGCGTCCATCAGAACCCAGGACCGGTCATCCACATCATATTTTTTCAGCTCCTCCAGCAGGATGTAGTTCTCCGTGGCAAAGCCGATGGGGCAGGCAGGCCTCTCCGTAATCCCGTACAGGACCCCGTCCGCTTCCACCCGGGCCGTCCCCGCCGACTCCTCCGCCGTCGGTAAGATTTCGTATTTTCCTCCCATCAGCTCCGGCAGTCCGGGCAGCGCGATGGCTTCGTAGGTAAAATTCGCATGGAAATCATAGACCTTGCTCAGAAACGCGTAGGAAGAATTTTCCAGGGTCGAGGAGAATGCCCCAACCCCTGCTCCGCGGCCCGGCAGCAGATACAGATTCTCTGAGGAACGGTAACGGTACTGGTCCTGGATCGGCTCCAGCTGCAAGCCTACCCGATAGTCCCGCCGGACCGCCTCATGGTCATCCCCTCTTCTGTAGGCCCAGACCGTTGCCCCCGTGGTCGCGACGCAGGCAATCAAAACCAGCGCCAGCGCGGTTTTTCCCTCCAGCCGCTTCAGGCAGACCATCCCCGCGCAGGCGGCGGCGGACAGGACCGCCAGCCCTCCGAACAGCATAAACAGCTCCCGGCTGAAGATCAGCCGTTCCCCGGCCGAGGCCCGGGCAAACCACAGCAGCAGGCAATATGCGGCCACCCCCGCCGCGTACCCCGCCATAAGCTTCCGGGCCCCTGCGGTCCGGTGCTGCTCCTTTTCCAGCGCCAGCACGGTAGCCAGCACGCAAAGGAGATTCAGCATATACCACCACCGCTGATTGGGCTCGGTAAACAGCAGAAATCCCGACTGAATCAGGGGAGAAAAGGAAATCAGGAGCAGAAGGATCAGCAGATTCCGCAGCCATCCCCTGTTCCGAATCAGATAGAGCAGCACAAACCCCATGCCGAAGAAGGGAATATACAGGGAGGTGCTTGCGTATTGGTACGGGTAAAGGGAGCTTTGCCCCGTCATCGCCTCTCCCGGAAACAGGAAGCCCTTCAGAATGAACAGGATACCCCGGGGGCTGTCCGCCAGCCGCCCCAGGTCCAGCCTTCCCTTCCCCCTGGCGCTGGAAAGCACATACAGAACGTTAGGCAAAAACAGAAACGCGGACATGGCCACGCCCGCCAGGGCGGCCAGAAAAATCCCCAGCGCCTGCCTGCAGCACTTTGCAATCTGATCCTTCCGAAAATACCGGAACAGAAAATACAGCACCAGAAAAATCGCTTCCTGAACAAAAAAGGTATAGTTCACCAGGCTGTTCAGAAACACCGCAAAAGTGAACTGCCGGCTCCTTCCCCCCCTCATCATCCGATCCATTCCGCACAGCAGCAGGGGAAAAAAAGCCACGATATCATGAAAATGGTAGAAAAGCAGGTTGGTGGACTGAAACCCGGAAAACGCGTACAGCAATCCCCCCAGCGCCGCGATCCTGCGGTCCCTGACAAACTGTTTCAGCCAGGCGCAGGCCAGCACCGCCGCCGTCATATATTTCAGCCCGTAAAGGCCGCCCACCAGGTACGGAAAGCTCGCCTTCGGAAAAAGCAGCGTGATCCAGAAAAAGGGGCTCCCCAGGTTGTAAAAGCCAAAGCCTGTAATCAGGGAAGAGCCCAGATCCAGGTTCCAGATCCATTCGCCGGAAAAGAGATTTCTGATTCCCTCATGAGCCGCCGCGGCAAAGGGAATCTGCTGATAATTGTAGTCATAGGCCAGCGTAAAGAAGCCCCGGTCCCGGATCAGAAAGGGCAGCAGACTCAAAAGCGCCGCCATCAGGGCGCACACGGCGCAGAGCGCCTCCCCTGAAAGCTTTTCCCTCGCGGAGCCCGTACTTCTTCTTCTCATTTGACCTCCTGCGGCAGGTTTTCCCCGCCGGCCGGTATGCCCGGCGTCCCCCCTCCGGATTCCGGCGGAAAGAAGCGTTTTCCCCAGAACAGGACATAGGAAAGAAAACACAGGATATTGATCAGGCTTAACAGGTTCATCATGGGATACTGCACCGGATTGGACGCGCACGGCACCCCGGAGGGATACCGTGCCGGATCGAACAGAAACGCGCCGTAGGTCTGAAGATCCAGCAGGATCAGAAACACGAAGGAAATCCAGGTACGGGGTTCCAGAACCGCCAGCATCAGGCCCAGAATCACATAGAGGAAGCTGTATCGTTCATGCATATCCGGTAAAAACAGCACGCAGGAATAGGACATCAGAAACGCTGCAAAGAGGGTTCTGGTTCCGGAAAAGGAGTTCCGGCTTTTCAGCAGCATAAGCAGTTCGGTCAGAATCACCGTCATCGCCGCGGTGATGCAGAAACCGGAAGACAGGGAAAAAACCTCCGGGGCGTCATTGGCGGTCAGCAGTGCCCAGACGGAAGGATAGTTCATGGAAAGGCTTGCGTAATAACCCGTTTGCTCCAGATAGATCTGGAAGGGAGCCAGGACACTTCTTCCCGCCAGGATTCCCCCCAGGCCGGAGAGGATCATGACCGCAGGAATCAGCAGGAAATTCAGCAAGCTGAATTTCCGTTCCTTCAGATAGCAGAGGATCAGGAAAGGCATCAGGAAAATCGCCTGCAGCTTAAAGGCAAAGGCCATTCCGCAGGAGAGGAAGGCGGCGGTATATTTCTTCCGCCCCAGCAGCCAGAAGCACAGGACGCAGAAAACCACATACACGGAATCGCACTGTCCCCAGGCGGCCGAGTTCAGCACCACGGAAGGAAGCATCACCGCGCCGGCATAGGTGAGAAACGTCTTCAGCCCGCTGCGGGAAAAATCTTTTACCACCGCGGCGCATACAGCGGCCAGGGCATAATCGAAAAGGATCGAAAAGATTTTGTATGCGTATTCCGCCTGGATGGGAAGGTACGTCATCAGCGCGATGACCGTCTGATACAGCACCCCGTAATTGCCCACCTGCTCCTTCAGGGCCAGGATCCCGCCGTTCTCCCGGATCGCTGTCGCCCAGGGGAGCAGGTACCATTCCATATCCCCGCTGATCAGACCTCGCAGCGAAAAACGGGCAAACAGGGATAAAACCGTCACGGCGGCATAAAGCACCGGCCACCTGTGCTTCTCCAGAAATCCAAGCAAACGCTGTTCCGTCTCTGTGATTTTCATCCGATTCTCCCTCATCCCTCACCGTCATCGCCCCTGCGTTCAATTGCCTGATGAGCCTATTATACAGCGGGAAAAATCGGAGGGCAAGCCCGGCTCCTTCCGCCGGCCGCATGGTCAGCCGGGGATTCTCCGAGCCATCTCCCCCCTTTATGTCCGAACACAACGGGGCTGTCTCGGACGAGACAGCCCCATGAGGATCCTTCTTTCGATCAGCCGCTTCTGAAACCCTCGTCAGCCCTTTACCGAGCCGATCATCACGCCGGTCACGAAGTATTTCTGCACGAAGGGATAGATCAGCAGGACCGGAACCACGCTGACCATAATCAGAGCGTACTTGATGACAGCTGCCATATCCGCCAGACGGGCCTGCAGCTCCGGATCCGATACGGTGGAGGGGTCGATGTTGGTCGACATCAGGATCTCCCGCAGGAACAGGGTCAGGGGATACAGGTTCTTGTCATAGAGATAGAGCATCGCGTTGAAGTAGGAATTCCAGTGCCCTACCGCGTAGAACAGCGTCAGCACCGCGATGATGGCCTTGGACAGGGGCAGCACCACGCTGATAAAATACCGCAGGTCGGAGCAGCCGTCGATCTTGGAGGCCTCCAGCAGCTCCCCCGGAATCGTATTGATGATGAAGGTTCTGGCCACGATCATGTTATACACGCTGATGGCCGTCGGAAGCATCAGGGAAAGCGGGCTGTTGAGCAGCTTCAGGTTCTGCACCTGCATATACATGGGAATCAGACCGCCGTTGAAGAACATGGTAAAGGTGAACAGCAGCATGATGCCGTTGCGCCCCGGCAGATCATGGCGGGAGAGGGCGTAGGCCGCGATCAGCGTCATGAAAAGATTGATCAGGGTGCCTCCGATCGTATACAGAATGGAATTGCGGTATCCGATCCAGACCGTCGGGGTATTAAAGACCGTTTTGTAGCCTTCCAGGCTGAGATCCACCGGCCAGAGGACCACGCGCCCCGTCTGCACCGCGGTGCCGGAGGAGAAGGAAGCGCTGATCACGAAGATACAGGGATACAGAACCGCGATAAAGAACAGCGTCAGGATGACAAATACGATGACATGAAAAATCTTATCGTCTCTGCCCATATGCTTGAAGGACTGCATTGTTTCTTCCTCCTCTCTCAGAAAATTCCGCTGCCGTTCAACTTTTTGCTGACAAAGTTGGTGATCACCAGCAGGGTGAAGTTGACCAGGGAGTTAAACATGCCGATGGCGGTGGAAAGGGAAAAGTTGGGAATTCCGCTGGCCAGGCCCACCTTGTATGTATAGGTCGAGATAATCTCGCTGTAATTCATATTCAGATTGTTCTGCATCAGCAGAACCTTTTCATAGCCTACGTTCATGATGTTTCCGACCGCCAGGATCAGCATGATGCTCGCCGTCGGAAGAATGGCCGGAATATCGATGTGCAGAACGCGCTGGAACCGGTTCGCGCCATCGATCATGGCCGCTTCATGCAGGCTGACATCCGCGGTGGAAAGCGCCGCGATATAGATAATCGCGTTATAGCCCGTGGACTGCCATACGCCGCTCCAGACATAGATATGCTTGAAGTTCGTGCCGGAGGCCAGAATGTTCGGCGCCACACCGCCGGTCAGCATCCGGTACAGGGTTCCGTACAGGCCGATCCGGTAATCCAGCAGCTGGAACAGCAGACCGACCATGATCACCGTTGAGAAGAAGTAGGGGATATAGGTCACCGTCTGAATGGTCTTTTTGTACTTTTTCCCGTTCAGCACATTCAGCAGCAGCGCGAAAATGATCGGGATCGGGAAGCCCACCAGAAGAGAATAGAGAGAGATGGTCAGGGTATTGCGGATGACCATGCCGCTCTTGTAGGACGAAAAGAAATTCTGAAAATTGGTCAGGCCCACCCAGGGGCTGCCCCAGATGCCCAGACCCGCGTTATATTTTTTGAACGCCAGGACCAGTCCGGACATAGGCACATAGCAGAAAAGCACCAGCCATGTCAGCGGAAGCAGCAGCAGCAGATAAAGCTGCCAGCGTTCCAGAATACGCCTGCCCAGCGGCGCCCCGCCGCCGGCATGGGGGATGGTTCCTTTAGTAGTCATGAAATACCTCCTTGGATTCATGCGCCGGAGACTGGCCCGGGAGGGTCTCATAACGCGCTTCCTCTCGAGAGTAAACAACAGGGGACCCGAGCGGCGGAACCGTCTTCCGCCGCCCGGGTCCGAACGAATCCCCGTTCAGGGGCACAGGATCCTAAGCATTACTGCATCCGATCGTAGGTCGCCTGGGCAACCTGAATCAGCTGCTGCAGGCCCATGCTGTCCAGTTCCTGCAGATACTGATCCCATCCGGTTTCGATATCACGGGTGCCGGTGGTGAACTCGGCGATCGCCTGCTTCACGAAGTCCGGAATGGTGGTCAGGGCGTCCGTCAGCATTTCCGTATCTTCCTGGGTGTACTTCAGCGGAGGAAGCAGCTTTTCGGGCTTGTTGAAATAGTACATTTCATAGCACTTGCCGTTCAGCTGGGTCGGATCTTCCGGATCGAAATACTTGCCGGTATTGAAGTCGTAGATCGTCAGGAAGTTGGCGAGGCTCATGTAGCGCGGGCCGTGGTTGCGCCAGGTATGGTTCTGATTCTCCGCCCAGAAGTTGGTCAGGATCAGAATCTTGACGCCGTCCGTCAGTCCGGCGGCTACGTAAGCGTTGGTATGTCCTTCCATCTGGGCGGGATCCCGGGTCCAGTCCACGCCCTCAATGCCCAGGCGCTCGATGGCGCTGGTCTCGAAGGAATAGAACTCATCCGCGAACTTCAGGCAGAGGTCCAGCTTGTCGGTGCTGGCGCAGATCATCATTTCCTGACCCGGCCACTGCTCGATGAAGGGGGTGTAGTTGACGCCGGCGGGGCCCGTCAGCGGAGCGATCAGCTTCATCTGCAGGAAGTTGGGGTTGTTCACAGCCGTGGGCCAGTTGGACAGGGAGCCGGCGGAGGTCAGGCCCACGATGGGGGTCTCCTGATTCAGCACGGCCTTGAAGGTGGTGTTATCGTCGGTAAAGGTGCTGGCGGAAAGGAGTCCCTCGGAATACAGGTCATGCAAATAGCGGAGGGCATCCCGGAAGGCGTCGGAGGTGTAGGGAGCATAGACCGTCTTATAGTCGCTCTCGTCCAGCGCCAGACCGGTGTTCAGCTGGTTGTTGTTCCAGTAAACAAAGCTGTTGATCAGCGCCGCGGTCACGTTCTCGCCGTATCCGCCGCTGGCCTGTCCGTACACGCCGATTTCGTCCTTAATGCCGTTTCCGTTCGGGTCGCCGTCGCGGAAGGCGATCAGGACATCCTTCAGCTCTTCGGTCGTGGTGGGAACTTCCTTGCCCACCGCGTCCAGCCAGGCCTGGTTGATATACATCCGGAAGGGAGTATAGTTCCAGGTTTCCGGCTCATAGGCGGAAAGGCTGTACATATGGCCGTCCGCCTGGGTCTGGGCCGTGCGCAGGATCTGCCGGTCCTCTTCGGGGATCGCGTTGAAGTTGGGCATCTTTTCCGGATCGTCCACGTACTGTTCGATGGGCATGAACAGGCCGGCCTGACCGTATGCCAGGATCATTTCGGCGGAAAGATGGTTGTCCACTACGAACACGTCCGGCTGCACGCTGGCGTCCTGGCCGGTGGCCATGGCCGCGATCTTGGTGCGGGTGTCGGCAGCATCCACGGGCAGCATGTAGAATTCGATTTCGATGCCAAGCTTGTCCTCCAGATAGTTGGTAAAATAGTTGTCCTCATAGTCGGTGACCATCGAGCTGGTGGTCAGGGCAACCTTCAGCTTGGGCTTGTCGCCTTCCGCGAAGGAGACAGCGGTCAGCAGGCTCATGGTCATGATCAGAGCGACCAGAGCAGCCAGGAAACGGGTACCTTTTTTCATGTTTCTTCCTCCTTTTCTTTTTTCCGGCTTTCGCCGGCTATGCTGCCCGGGAAGCCTTCTCCCGGGAAACAGGCCTTTTTTACCCCGCGGTCTCCGCGGGTGTGCGGATCAATCCTCCGCGTGATCGATCGTGATATGCTCCCCTTCCCATACCTTTTTCCCCGTCCAGGGTTGATCCGGATCCGCCCAGAAGGGATCCGCGGGGGCCAGCCCCAGGGGCAGGAACACCGCGGAGCAGAGGTAAAGGCTGCCGATATTGATATACGGCTCCGCCAGCTCCGGCTGGAAGCCGTAGACCCCCGGCCGCAGCCAGCCTTCCTGATCGAACATATCCTTTGAGGACATCACCCGCCGGATGACCGCGGTCAGTCCGCACCGGACGCCGGCAGGGGACAGATGGCTTTCCAGCCGATGCTGCAGAGCCGCCTGAGAGAGCATCTGGAAGGCGCCGAAACGGTAGCAGATCGACCGCCCGATGACGGGATAGCTGCCTTCCGGGGAGATCATTCTCTCCAGAATGGACGCGTACCGCGCGGCCCGGGCATTGACCTCGTCCCGCATGGCCGCGATTTCCCAATGCTCCTCCGCCATCAGGTTCACCAGATCCACGTACATGGGCTGGATCACGAAGCTGTTATAGTAATCAAAGTGGAAATTCGGTCCGTCCCCGTATACGCCGTCCCCCAGATACCAGTCCCGGAAGCAGCGCAGCGCCGTCAGCAGGCGCATCTGATCGTATTCCTCCCCCAGCACGTGGAGACCCGCCTCCACCATGGAGGTGAAAAAGAGCCAGTTGGTATTGAAGGAAGAAATCTTCCGCGAGGCCCTCAGGGCGGCGGCCAGATTCCTTCTGACCCTCTCCGGCAGGGCGGCCGCCAGGGCACGGGGCGCCCGGACGAAGGCATGGGCCAGGAAAGCCGTATCCACCAGCGGCTGTCCGCCGGCGTCAAAGAGCATAAAGTCCGGGGACTCGGGATCCGTAGCCCGGTCCACCGCCCGCAGCACCTTCTCCCGCCAGATCCGCTGCAGCTCCCTTTCGTCCTCCGGCAATCCGGCCGGGTCCGCCTCCAGCCAGGGGGCCAGCCCCAGCATGCTTCTGCCGAAGGCTTCCAGCGGCGCAAAGGCGGCGCGCTCCTCGTGGAAGGAGAGGGGCATCTTCGCCTTCAGCGTGCCATCGGCCAGATGATCGATCACGGGCCCCGTAATTTTCAGCAGGTCCCCCAGCCACTCTTCCCGAACCGTCATTCCTTCTTTCCTCCGTTCCCGTTTTCTTCCCGATTCGGATACCAGAAAAGCAGTTCTTCTCCCAGCAGCTTGCCCACCGCCTCGGTGAAGAAGTAATCCCCATAGTTCATCGTAATGTGCCGTCCGGACAGATCATGATAAGCGGAGGTGCACTTGGTGAAGATGGCCGGCACCTTTTCCGTCCAGTCCGCCGCGTCCGCCTCCTGGGCCGTCAGGATACGGATGGCCGCCCGGGCGTAGCCCGCTCCCTCCTCCTCCGGCAGCGCGCGGGCCAGCTCCATCAGGCCGCAGGCGGCCACGTTCCCGGCCACATTATCCCGCAGCACGGGCTCCGCGGGCTGCCGGAAGTCGCACCGGGGCAGCCAGTCGTCCGCGCACTGGCTGATGAAGTAATTGGCCACCTTCTTGGCTGTTTCCAGATACTCCTTCTTTCCCGTGTGCAGGAAGCTGAGCACAAAGCCGTACAGCGCCCAGCTCTGGCCCCGGCTCCAGCTGGAACCGGACACAAAGCCCTGTCCTCCGGGATTGTCCAGGAATTCGCCGGTCTCCGGGTCGAAAATCACAATATGATTGCAGCTGCCGTCCGGACGCACGAAATATTTCATGGTTGTGTCCGCGTGGGTCATGGCGATCAGCCGGTACCGGGGATCCCCCGTCATCTCCGTGGCCCAGTAGAGCAGCGGCAGGTTCATCATGCAGTCCACGATGGCCCATCCCGCCCGGTCCATGGAGGGATCCCAGTCGTTCCAGGCCCGGATAAACCCGTTGGGGTTGAACCTTCCCGCCAGCATATTGGCCGCGAAGAAAACCCGGTCATAGCTGTCCTCATTTTTTTCCAGCTGGTAATGCACGCCGGACTGAATCAGCCACAGAAAGCCCATGTCATGATCCAGCTTTTTAAAGTTCCGCAGCGCCTCGTCCAGCATTTTTTCCGTCCGGACCGCTTCCTCCCGGTAAAGGGAATCCCCGGTCATCCGGAACATCTGCCACATCATGGCCGGCCAGAAGCCGTTGGTCCACCAGTTGATGAAGTTGGGCTTGAACTTCCCGTTTTCCGTCGTATAGGGAATGAAATCCGCCTTCCGGGCCTCCGCCACGCAGAAGCGCATCTTCCGATCCAGCTTCTCCTTCATTTCCGAAGCCCAGGAGAGATTATGAAGATATTTTCCAAAAAAGTCGCTCATGTTTTTCCCTCAATCATATTATTTTCGCCTGCCGAGCCTTCACGGACGCAAGGATAAATCTTCTATTTCCTGTCAGTAAAAAGCATATCATTAAATGTCCGGAGACGCCATTGCAGATATTTCTTTCATCATTGCAGATATTTTTTCTATTTCCGGATATTCTCCTTCCGTATGTTATTTTTTTGCCTGATTTGGAACGTTTTCTCCCTTATTCTGTTTTTTTAATGTATTATTTGCAATTCATCTGCACTTTTTGTATACTGTGCCCGAAGGAGGTTTTCGAATGTACAGTGAAATCATCACCCCCATCTACCACGTAGCCCATAATATCAGCCACGTCCCCAGCGAAAACTTTCTGATTCACAGCCACCCCTTTTATGAGTTTTATTATTTCCTCCGCGGAGATGTGCACATCCTGTACGACGGCGTGGAATATGAAATGGCTCCCCACACCCTGGTGGTGTTTGTTCCCCATGCCTTTCACGGCATCCACGCCCGCAGCAGGGAGCCCTTTGAACGCTATATCGTCCACTTTACCGAGGATCTGATCGCGCCCCGGCGCAGGGCGGTGCTCATGGGAAACCTGCCCACGCTGAAAAAGCTGCGTAGCGGCGGCTGCGACGCGCCCCACATTCTTCCTCAGGCCCAGAAGCTGGGCATGCTGGAAATCATGCGGGAATACGAGGCGCTGAGCGGCTTTTCCGAGCCGGCCAGGAGCGCCATGGTCGGCGTGCTGACGGAGAACCTGCTCACCCGGTATCTCCTGGCCTGCGTCAACCCGGAAAACATTGCGCTGCCCTCCTCCTATCATCCGGGAGAACAGGAGCTCTCTCCCATTCTGGATTACATTCATCAGAACCTGCGCAGCCCCTTCAGGCTGGACGAGCTCTGCGCCCGGTTTCACCTTTCCAAGAGCAGGATGAACAGCCTCTTCCGGTCCCAGCTGAATATCACCCCCATGGAATACGTTACCCAGCGGCGCGTGCATTATGCCCAGCAGCTGCTGCTCAACGGCGTCCCCGCGGCCCAGAGCGGAGAGCTGGCCGGATTCGGCGACTATACCGGCTTTTTCCGCGCCTACCGGAAGATTCTGGGCCGCAGTCCCAGCGAGGACTGCCGGCCCAGGAGCGCCGAAAACGGACAGGATCCGCTTGCCTGGCCGGGAAAGACCCGGGCCGCCGCCATGCCGGCTTCCGACAACAGTCCGGAAACCATCTGGACCCGCAACCGGGCCACCCAGGTCACCAGCGTGGATGTCGCGGTGCTCCGGGATTGAAACCGGAGCCCGCGGTCAGGTTGAAAGGAGGAAGAAGGGGCTGAATAAAAGTCCCAGGGCGGGAATCCGCCTGAAGGAGGGCTTAACCTGCCCGGCCCAGGCGAAGACGATGCCCGCCGGAACGGAATCAATAAAAAGGGCGGATGGGATCAAAGCTCCCATCCGCCGCTGCTGTTTCAGGGTTTCCGGATTTCATTCAGCCGGCGGTTGATATCCAGCAGAACTTCCTTGTCCATTTTCGCCCGGGTCATCCGAATGAGGCGGATCACCGTGAAGGATTTGCGCATCTCCTTCATGGCTTCGCTCTCCTGGCCGTCTCCGACGGGGCCCTTGCGCTGCGGCAGCTTCGCCAGCACCTCGCCGGCCACCAGAGCGTTCGCTTCCTCGCTCTTCGCGATATCCCCCAGGGTATCGTTCAGGGAATAGCAGCCCTCCGCCTCCGTGATTTCCTGCCAGGAGAGCACCATTCCCTCATCCTGCAGAATGTAGGCGGGGTTGGGCGTATCCACATGCCGGAGGAAGCTTTCGTCCCGGCATGGGCCGGCCACCGCCTCCAGGCGGGTTTCGCCCTCGTTGGGCACGTCAAAATAGAAGAAGTGATTCTCCGCCTGCTTTTTGCCCAGGCTCACGCCGTTGGCAAAAAGCTCCACCTCCGGCTGATTGGAATACACCGTGACCCGCGCAGGGTTTTCCACCCGGTCCACATAGCGTTTTCCGCCGATATGCACGAAAGGATCCTCGCTCAGCCAGGCCTTGTAGGCATAGAAGGCATCCTTTTTGTACTTCCGGTCAAAGGTCACCAGGCCCTTGTGATTGACGCCGTTCTCCCCGCCTTCGCTGCGGCCGTCCGCCGCGAAATCGAACATGTTCCAGACATGGGTTGCCCAGACAAAGGGGCGGGAGAAGAACTGGGGAATGATCTGCTCGTGATACCAGGCTTCATATTCCTCCGAATAATCCCCCTGATGCGGCTGGCCGGAATGCCAGTTCAGCGCGTCCGCGCCGTATTCGCTGACGCCGATGGGGGTTTCCGGATACTTCTCATGCCAGGCGTCCAGCCACGGGCCGTTCATATCCACCGTGCCGCCGTACCAGCCGAAATACAGGTTGTAGCTCACCACATCGCTGATGTGGGCCATGGGGTCATCGATGGGGCACATGGAAACACAGGCCATGGTGGTGGGCCGGGTGGGATCCAGCCGATGGGCCAGGTCGTTGAGCAGATGATGGTTTTCCACCATGTCGTCCGAATGGGGGGTCATCATGGTGACCTCGTTGGACAGACCCCAGACCACGATGGAAGCGTGGTTGTCATTCTGGCGGATCAGCTCCGTCATCTGGCTCAGGGTATTGGCGCGGCCGTTATCCATATGGGCGGAGATATAGGGAATTTCCGCCCAGACGACCAGGCCCCGCTCGTCGCAGAGATCATAGAATACCTGATCGTGCTGATAATGCGCCAGCCGGACGGTGTTGGCCCCGATCTCGCAGATCATGTCCACATCCTCCCGGTGATGGCAGGGCAGCAGGGCGTTGCCCAGATCGGGCCGGTCCTGATGGCGGCAGACGCCGCGGAGCGGATATTCCTCCCCGTTGAGGATAAAGCCCCGTTCCGGGTCAATCACATATTCCCGGCAGCCGAAGCGGACGCATACGCTGTCCGCCGCCTCCCCGCCCCTGAGCAGGGTAACCTCCGCGGAATAAAGATAGGGATCCTTCCGCCCGTGCCAGCGATGCACCCGTTCAATGGGCAGCACAGCCTCCCAGGCCTCCGTCTCCGTCTCCGCCACGGTCTTCCCCGCCGCGTCCCGGATCACATAGCGCAGCACGGCGCCGGCCGCGTCCCCGATGAGGGCGGTGCGCAGCGTCACCTCCGCCCGGTCTCCCATCAGCTTTGGAATCGCGTGCAGGCCGGGGTTTCCATCCGTCTCGATGTCGATATGCGCGGCCGGAACCCCGATGGCGTTCACGCCGCGATAGAGACCGCCGTAGAAGGTGAAGTCCGCGTTCTGGGGATAGATTCGGTCATTCACGTTGTTGTCCGTCAGCACGCAGATCAGATTCTGCTCCGCCAGGGCCTCCGTGATATCCACCCGGAAGGCGCTGTAGCCGCCGTCATGATGCGCCAGCTTCCGCCCGTTCACAAAGACATCCGCGGAGGCGTTGGCTGCCGGGAAGTCCAGCAGAATCCGCTCCCCGGCCGGCAGCTCGGCCTTCGGGATTTCCTTCATGTAGCAGGAGGTGCCCCGCCAGAAATCGCCGCCGCCGTCCTGGCCGTCAATGCCGTTCCAGGTGTGGGGCAGGTTCACATAATCCCAGGCCGGATCGATTTTTTCCGGCGGCACGCTGACATCTTTCCTGAAGGCCCACTTCCGGTTCAGTGAAATCGTTGTACGCATTCTCTTTCTCCTGAATATGAAATGTATTTTCCGCTCAGCAGGCTCCGCTGAAAGGAAAGCTGCTGAATTTGTTCTAATTATACCGGATCGAACGCATTTTTTACAATAGGCATGGCACAAATCATGATTTGAACCTTTGGAGCTTGCCTTTCAGTGTATCGCGGAATGCTGTTTCGGCGGTCATCGCCAGAGCGAAGTCGATGACCGCCGGAACGGAATAAATCATGGGTTCCATAGAGGAAACAGGCGCCAGAGGGGCGAAAGAAAGTAAGAGCAAATCTTATTATTGAATAGAAAGGAAGGAATCGTAGCATGCTGATGGAATCCCTCTCCGCCCGTCCGATGACAGATCTGCTGGGCCTCCTCCCGATCCGGCTTTTCCCGGCCCTGGGGGACCGGGCCGCCTGGGAGGCGCTGCCCGAGGACCGGAAAAAGAGCATCCGGGAAGCCGCCGCCCTTTATGGGGCCATGGAGTATCCCCTCCTGAAAGCGACCCAGTTCATGGCCTTCTTCAGAACCACCAGCCGCGTCGCCTGGGAGGATCCCTACTTTACCCGCCGGCGCAAGCTGATCGCCGCGGTGCTGGACGTATGCCTGCGCGGAGCGCCGGAGGATCTGGACGAGATCGTCGACGGCATCTGGATGATCTGCGAGGAGACCTCCTGGGTGCTCAGCGCCCATAACGTGGCCGGAGACGCCTTCGCCGGCGCGGTGCTGCCGGAGATCGACAACCCGGTCATCGATCTTTTCGCCGGCCAGACGGCCATGATCCTTTCCCTGATCCGGGAACTGCTCGGGGAGGAGCTGGATGCGGTTTCCCCGCTGATCCGGCGGCGCATGGAGCGGGAGATTGAGCGGCGGATCCTGGAGCCCTTCGAGCGGCGGGACGACTTCTGGTGGATGGGGGTGGTCCGTCAGGATCTGAACAACTGGACCCCCTGGATCGTCTCCAACGTGATGCTTTCCGCCGTGCTGCTGGTCCGGGAGAGGGGCCGGCTGGCCCATATCCTGACCCGGTCCTGCCAGATGCTGGACCGTTATCTGGACTGCATGCCGGAGGACGGCGGCTGCGACGAGGGCGCCGCCTACTGGGGCATGGCCGGCGGCGCGCTGCTGGACTGCCTGGATCTGCTGGAAAAGGTCACCGAAGGGCGGCTTACCTTCTGGGAAGACGAAAAAATCCGCAGCATCCTCCTTTACCCCGCCCGGGCCTGGATCAGCGGCCGCTGGTTCATTAATTTTGCGGACTGCGACGCGGCGCCGGATATGTACGGAGAGCGCCTCCGTTTTGCCGGCCATAAAATCGGCAGCATGGAGCTGGTCGCCCTCGGGTCCCGGTATCCCGATGAAGTGGGGCATCTGCTGGCGGACACTCCCCAGTTCTGGCGCCTGCTGAACGCGCTTTTCAGCCCGCCGGAACCGGAAACCGCCTTTACCCCCGCCGCGGATCTCTGTCTGGAAAGCCTGCAGATCCGGATTCTGCGCCGGGCAGATACCACCCTCGTCTGCAAGGGCGGCTGCAACGGGGACAGCCATAACCATAACGACGTGGGTTCCTTCATGCTCTATGACCGGGGGGAGCCGGTCATTCTCGACGCGGGGAACATGGTCTATACCCGGAAAACCTTCTCCGAGGAAAGATATACCCTCTGGAACACCCGCTCCATGTATCACAACGTGCCACTGATCGGCGGCGCGGAGCAGGCCGCGGGACGGGCCTACGCCGCCCGGGATACGCGCTACCTTCCCGACGGGCTGTGCTGCGATATCGCGGGCGCCTATCCCGCTGAGGCCGGGGCGGCCGAAGCCCTGCGCACCTTCCGGCTGAATCCCGCCGGCGCCGCCTCCCTGACGGACGAGATCACCCTGGACAGCGAGAAACCCGTCACCTGGGTCTTCCTGCTGCGGAACGCTCCCTCCGTGGACGGGAACGATGTGCGCAGCGGAGGGTGGCGCATCGCCCCGTCCGAAGCGCTGAAGATCGAAGTCGAGGAAATCCCGGTCACGGATCGCCGCATGATGAAAAACTACCCCGGCAGCCTCTGGCGCGTCCTGTTTACATCCGCTCCCTCCAGGCGCCATTCCCTCCGTTTCTCCCTTTCCCGGGAATAATCGCACAGGAGGTGGATCAGCTCCCCTCCGCTCGTCCCGGTTGACGGGCTTCCCCGAAGTATTGTAAAATGCATACGGGCCCGGAATTCGTCCAGGAATCCGGGCCCGTGTTTTTTCGGAAGGAGGAAAGCCAGTGGAACGCAGGGAAACCGGGGATCTCATCCGGGCCGGGGCCCTATCGCCGTCCGTCCGCGCCGCTTTTTTCGGCGCGCTGCTCATAGGGCTTGTATCCCAGGGCATGGGCATGTTCAACAAGTTTTCCTGGCATGATGATATCTTCTCCCTCTTTATGACCGGGGATACCATTACCTCCGGCCGGTGGATGCTCTTTGTGCTGGCGAAGGCGGAGATTCTGATCTTTGGCGACGGGCATTTCAGCCTTCCCCTGCTGAACGGTCTTTTTTCCCTCCTTTGCATCGGCGCTTCCGCGGGGCTGATCGCGGATCTGCTGAAGATCCGCAGCCGGGCGCTGAGCGCCCTGCTGGGCGGGACGATGGCGGCCTTTCCGGTGATCACCTCCCTGTTCAGCTTCATGTTTACCGCCCCGTATTACATGCTTTCGCTGCTCCTGATGGCGCTCGCGGGCTGGCTGATCCTTGGGGATCATTCCTGGAAGGCCCGGGCCTTCGGCGTGCTGCTGGGGGGCTGCTCCGTCGGAATTTATCAGGCTTTTCTGCCCCTGATTCTCTCCCTGACGCTGCTCTATGACCTGAAGTCCCTGATGGACGGCGCGGAATCTCCCGCGGCCTTTTTCCGGCATCTGCTCCTTCAGGCCCTTTGCCTGGCGGGGATCATGGCGGTGTACCTTGCCGGCAGCCGGATTTTCCTGGCTGCCTACGGTCTGGAGCTGAGCCCCTATATGGGAATCTCCCAGTCGGATTCCCTGCCGCTGGAAACCTATCTGGCCCGGGCGGGTTCCGCCTGGCTGGAATTCTTCCGGCCCACCCGGTACGTACAGTGGGACATGTATCCCCAGCACGTACATTACCTGTATCTCCTGATGCTGGTCCTGGATGGCGTCATGGCCCTCCGGCTGGCCCTCCTTCCGGGGCGGAAAGGCCTGTGGAAGGCCGCCGCAGTCATCCCGCTGCTGCTGCTCTTCCCCCTTGCGTGCAACTTCATATTCGTTCTGTCCGGGGAAGTTCACGGCCTGATGGTGTACGGCCAGGTCATGCAGACGGCGCTCTTTGTCCTCCTGGCGGACCGGACGGCCTCCTCCCTGGCCGCAGCGCGGCTTCCCGGGGGGCTGCCCCGGGCGGGGCGAGCGGTTTCCCTGCTGGCGGCGCTGATCCTGGGCCTGGGCTGCGCGATGTATGCCCGGTATGACAATCAATGCTATCTGAAGACCGCCTTCCAGCAGCAGCAGGCCATTGCCTGGAACACGGAACTGGTGGCCCGGATCAAGTCCGCCCCGGGGTTCCGGGAGGATCAGCTCGTAGTCATGCTGAACAGGGACCGGGCCGCGGACGGGACCCTGTACAATATCGGGGAACTGGACTTTCTGAAGCTGACCGGATATGACGCGAATCTTCAGGAATATGTCAACAACTGGGCATGGGATGCCTTTCTGCAGAGGTGGTGCGGTTTCGGCTCCTGGCTGATCTATGAAACGAAGCCGTACGAGGATTGGCCGGAGGTGCAGGCCATGCCCTCCTATCCCGAAGACGGGTCCATCCAGGTCGTCCGCGACCTGCTGATCGTAAAGTTCTGACGCTGATCCCCGTTCACGCGGCCGGCTTTCAGGGAAGCGCTGAATCAACGCCCCAGGGCTGGAATCCGCCTGAGCAGGGACTTGACATACCCAGCTGGTGCGAGGGTGATTCCAGCCCGCAAAGAAATCATCAGGAAGGAGCTTCAAAGATGAAGGGGATGGCAGAAACAGGCATCTTTCGCGGAATCAGCCCCCGGATAAAGGCGGCCTTCCTCAGCTGCCTGTGCTTCGGCCTGGCCGCCCACGGCATGGGGCTGCTGAACAAGTATTCGGTTCACGACGACATTTTCGGCCTGTTCTGGAGCGGCTCAACAATCTCTTCCGGGCGGTGGATGCTGCATGTGGTCGGCTGGCTGGAATCCATGCTCCTGTGGGACGGGCAGTACAGCCTCCCCCTGTTCAACGGGCTGTTTGCCCTTGTGTGCCTGGGCGCGGCAGCCTGTCTGATCGTCTGGCTGCTGGATATCCGCCGTCCTCTTCTGTGCGGCGCGCTGGGATGCGTCCTGGCGGCTTTCCCGGTCATCGCCGGGCTCTTTGGATACATGTTCACCCTTCCCTACTACATGCTGGCCATGCTCATGATGATATCCGCCGCCTGCCTGATTCTCCGGGGAAACTGGTGGCGAAAGGGCCTGGGCATCCTTCTGGGCTGCTGTTCGGTAGGCATCTATCAGGCCTTTGTGCCCCTGCTGCTGAGCCTGGCGCTGATCTGGGACCTGAAGCTGCTTTCCGAACGGGCGGAGCCCGCCGGTTTCTATGTGAAGACCTTTCTGGCGCAGCTGCTGTGCGTCCTGGCGGTCATGGCGCTGTATTACGCGGCCAACCGCTTTTTTCTGGCGAAGTTCGGGCTGGAGCTTAACGAATACATGGGAATGAACCAGCAGGAGAGCACCCCTCTCTCCGCCTATCTTTCCCGGGTGAAAACCGCATACGGGGAATTCTTTCTGCCCACCCGGAACGTGCCGGCGGACATGTATCCCATGCATGCCTGGTATGTGTACCTGGCCATGCTGGTCCTGGACGCGGTCATGGGCGCGCTTTTCCTCTGCCGGATCGGACGGGACGGGAAAACCGGCAAAGCCCGGGCCCTGCTGGGAGTCCTGGTGCTGGCGCTTTTTCCCCTGGGCTGCAATTTCATCTACGTGATGTCGGATCGGGTGCACGGACTTATGACCTTCAGCCTGGTCTCCCAGGCGGTTCTCTTCGCCTGGCTTCTGGACCGGCCCCTGCTGCCCCGTCCCGGTCTTCGGCGGGCCGCCTCCGCGGCCGCGGCCGCGATGCTTGGGCTCATGGGCGTCATGGACGCCCGCTTTGACAACCAGTGCTATCTGAAAGCCGCCCTCCAGCAGCAGCAGGCCATCTCCTGGTTTACCGCCCTGGCGGCCCAGATCCGCGGAACGGAGGGCTTTTCCGCGGATACGCCGGTCGTCTTCCTGAATCCGGAGGAGATCCGGGATCAGACCCTTTACCATATCGGAGAGCTGGACTTCATTCATCTTCCCCCTTACGGAGGAGGCACCGATGAAATCCTGAATTCCTATGCCTGGCGGGCGTTCATGGAACGCTGGTGCGGCTTCAGCCCCGCCTGGGCGGAGGAAGCTCCCTACGCGGAGCTGCCGGAGGTGCGGTCCATGCCCCATTATCCGGCGGACGGATCCATCCGGCGGATCGGAGACATCATCGTGGTGAATTTTTAGGGACGCGCTTTTTTCCATTCCGGCGGTCCGCCTTCCCTCAGGCGATGGCTGCCGAAAGAGCTTTTATCCGGCTTTTCCCTGGAAATGCCGGATCCATGTTGCCTGAAATCAAAGGAGATACGACGAATGCGGACAGGATTGAAAACGGGGCAGAACTGCGTGATCGGACAGGATGTGCGGATAGGGGAAGGGGTCACCCTGGGACATAACTGCATCATTGAGGATCATGTCACCCTCGGGGCGGGATGCTATGTCGACAGCAATACCCTCATCCGTTCCGGCGTAACCCTGGGAGAGGATTCCCTGATCGGCGCGAACTGCATCCTGGGAGAATATGGCATGGATTTCTGCCTGGATCGTAAGCCCCATGAGCATCCCCTGCGGATTGGCGCCCGCGCCCTGATCCGCAGCGGCTCCATTCTCTACGGGGGATCCGTCATCGGGGAGCATTTTCAGACGGGCCACCAGGTCACCATCCGGGAGGGCACGGAGATCGGAAGCCACGTCAGCGTAGGCACGCTTTCGGACATCCAGGGAAACTGCCGGCTGGGGAATCATGTCCGGCTCCACAGCAACGTGCATATCGGCCAGCTGTCCCAGGTGGACGATTTCGTCTGGATCTATCCCTACGTGGTGCTGACCAACGATCCCACCCCGCCCTCCAGCGAGTTTGCGGGGGTCCATGTGCACCCCTTCGCCATCGTGGCCACGGGGGCTGTCGTGATGCCCGGCCTGGATATCGGACAGGACAGCCTGGTCGGCGCCGGCGCCATCGTCACCAGATCGGTCAGGCCTTACGCGGTGGCGGTGGGCAATCCCGCCAGGGAAGTATCCGATGTCAGAAAGGTCCGGAACAGATTCACCGGGGAACCCGCCTATCCCTGGCGGGAGCATTTCGGCCGGTATATGCCCTGGGAAGAAACAGGGTTTGCCGCCTGGTACGCCTCCCTGGATCTGGAGGAAAAGGAAGCCCGGGGAATCGCCCGGCTGGAGGAATGAAAGCAGCATGCTGAGCATCAAAACCGTGACCGTCATCGGCGTAACGGGCACTATGGGCGCCAATATCGCCGGTATTTTCGCCTCCTTTGGAAACGCGAAGGTTTACTGCGTCGGACGGGACCTGGACCGGGTAAAGCAGACCCTGCCCCGGATCGTCCGCTCCGTGCGGGCCGACGCGATTGGGGTCAATCTGATCCCGGCGGACATGTCCATGCTGGAAGCCTGCGTCGGGGAGTCCGACCTGGTATTCGAAAGCGCCCGGGAGGATATGGCCGTCAAAAAGGAAATCGCCCTCCGGGTCGGAAAGGCGCTGCCCGCTCACGCTGTTTCGGGCACGGGATCCTCCGGCCTGTCCATTACGGAGCTGGCCGGATGCTATCCGGAGGAAGCGCGGCGCAGGTTCTACGGGATCCATCTCTTCAATCCTCCCTATGCCCTCCCCCTGTGCGAGCTGACCCCGACCGAATATGCGGATCCGGAGCTGACCGGAGCGCTGAAGCGGTATCTGCGGGAACAGCTGTTCCGCACCGTGGTGGAGGTAAAGGATTCTCCCGCTTTTCTGGCCAACCGGATCGGTTTCCAGTTTATCAACCAGGCGATGCAGTACGCGGAGCGGTACCGGGACAGCGGCGGCATCGATTATATGGACGCCATCCTGGGGCCCTTTACTGGCAGGGCCATGGAGCCCCTGGCCACCTCTGATTTTGTCGGGCTGGACGTGCATCGGGCGATCGTGGACAACCTCCGGGAAAACACGGATGACTATGCCCGGGACACCTTCGTGCTTCCCGCCTTCGTCCGGGAGCTGATCGCCGGGGGAAAGCTGGGGCGGAAAACCCGGGGCGGCCTGTACCGGCAGGTCCAGTATGAGAACGGCTTCCGGCGGATGACGGTATACGATCTGTCCACCGGAATCTATCGGGACGTGATTCCCTACGCCTTTCCCTTCGCGGAACGGATGAAGCGCTGCCTGGAGGAAGGGGATTATCAGCTGGCCTTTGAAGCGCTGGTGCACAACCATTCTCAGGAGGCGGAGATATGCTTGTCCTTCCTGCTTCAATATATGCTCTACGCCTTCCGGACCAGCCTGGAGGTGGGAACCTCGATCCGGGCGGCGGATGACGTCATGGCCGCCGGGTTCAACTGGTGTCCCCCCCTGGCGATGTATGAAGCCCTGTCCGCGGTGACGGATGTGCCCGGGCTGATTCGGGAGCGCCTGCCCGAAATCTGGGAGCGGGCGGACGCGGAGCGGATCCTGCGTGAGATTCGGCCTTCCGGATATGATTACCGGCGCTATTTCAAATCGGGGAGGCAGGAGGCATGAGTGAAGTCTATATCCTGGGCGGCGCCCAGACGGATTTTGAGCGGAACTGGAAAAAGGAAGGCAAGGGGATTGCCGCCCTGCTGAAGGAGGCCATGGCGGACGGGCTGGCGGGCGCCGGGCTGGATTTTGATGATATCAGGAAACTGAACGGAGAAAACCGGGTGGCCTGCTTTGTCGGCAATTTTCTCGCGGAGAAATACACCGATCAGGGGCATCTGGGCGCCTTTCTGACGGAGGTGGATCCCGCCTTCTACGGGGTTCCTTCCGCCCGATACGAGGCGGCCTGCGCCAGCTCCTCCGTGGCGCTGGACGCGGCGGCGACCAAAATCCGGGCCGGGGAATATGATCTCTGTCTCGTGGTGGGATGGGAGCTGATGAAGACCGTGGACAGCCGGACCGGCGGGGACTACCTGGGCCGGGCCGCCTATTACGAAAAGGAAGCCAGAGGCATGGAAATGCCCTTCCCGAAGCTCTTCGGCCGCCTGGCGGACGAAACGCTGCGAAAGTATCCGCGGCTGGAAGAGAAAAGGTATATGGATGCCCTGGCGGCCATCTCCTGCCTGAATTACGGGAACGCCCGGCGGAATCCCCTGGCCCAGACCCGAAAGTGGTTCATGAGCATGGCCCAGGCTTCCGCCCGCGGAACGGAAACAAACCCGCTGGTGGGAGGACGGCTGGCGGTTTCGGACTGCTCCCAGATAACGGACGGGGCGGCCGTCGTGGCGCTGGCGTCCGGGAGCTTCCTGCGGGAGCGGGGAATTACGGGGAAACCCCTCGTGAAGGGCTTCGGCCATCGGGTTGCGCCCTTTCGCTTTGACCGGAAAATGGCCGACGCGGAGCATGGCCCGTATCTGCTGCCCTGGACGCGGCAGACGGCGCTCGACGCTTATGAAAGAAGCGGTCTGACCGTATCGGATATGGACGTTTTTGAAATTCATGACTGCTTCACCAGCTCCGAGTATGCCCTCCTGTCCGCCATCGGTCTGGCGGAACCCGGCCGGGAATATGAAGCGGTGGAAAGCGGCATGATTTCCTTCCGCGGAACAAAGCCCGTAAATCCCAGCGGCGGGCTGATCGGATGCGGCCACCCTGTGGGCGCCTCCGGCGCGCGGATGTTCCTGGATCTGTACCGCCAGGTGACCGGCACCGCGGGAGACTATCAGGTGCCGAAGGCCCGGAACGGCCTCATGCTGAACCTGGGCGGCACCGCAACAACCAATTATGTATTTATCGTCGGAATGCCGGATTGATCCTGCGGAAACGCTGATGGATTCCCTTCAGGCGATGGCTGCCGAAAGCGCATTGATTCAGCTTTACCCTGATTTCAATAGGGTAGAGGGAGGGCGGTAGCCCTCGCCCCTCCCGTTGCACCGTACGTACCGGCCAGGTATACGGCGCTACATCGTAACATGGTTTCAAGTATTTCTCAGGTAATATGCAAGAGGATCGACCAATCCCGGTCGGTT
>JAFPWU010000021.1 GCA_017412715.1 Clostridia bacterium | reverse complement strand
GCGCTTAACAAAAAGCTCAAACAAATTTTGAAGTAGAGATCTCCATACAACATTTTAAAAGCAAGAGCAACGGCTGAAACCCTTATGTCATGCGGGTTCCAGCCGTTTTACTATTCTCCAAGTGTTAAATGCGGGATTATAAGCAATTCGGGGATTCTGTCAAGAGCATGATCTGCGCCTTTGGTCCTCCTTCGGGAAAGAGCTCTGCAAAATAAACGAAAATCTTGCAAAACGATTAAGAAAATGTTACAATAAGGCCAAATCTCTGTGAGGTGAGGCCGATGAAGCGGTTTTTGAGTTTTTTGCTGGCGGGATGCCTGCTGGCGGGTACCTGGGGAATGAGTCTGGGGGAGACGGTTCCCGTGGACGGAGGCGAAGCCGTTCCCATGGAAGAGGAGGAAGGCGCGGAGTCTCAGGTGGATCCGGAGGATCTGCCGGATGAGGACGAGCTGCTGGAGGAGACCGTGGAGTCCCGGACCCTGCAGTACGGGGACGAGGGCGACGACGTGCTGGATCTGCAGACCCGCCTGCAGGAGCTGAAGTATTATACGGGAAACCTGTCCGGCCGCTACCGGGAAGGAACCCGGGACGCGGTGAGGAGATTCCAGGAGGAATACGGCCTGGAAAAGACTGGCGTGGCGGATCCGGAAACCCAGAGCCGCATTTATTCCGCCCGGTATCGGATGCTCCGGCAGGGAACCGACGGGGATGAGGTAAAGAAGCTGCAGACCCGCCTGATGGAGCTGGGATATTATAAGGGAAAGATCAGCGGCAACTATCTGGGGGGCACGAAGGACGCGGTCAGCGAGTTCCAGGAGAAGAACGGCCTGACCGTGACCGGAGCGGCGGATCCCCTGACCCAGCAGGCCCTGTTTGCCAGGACCGCAGTGGGGAAGAACGACCTGCCGGAGGCCACCGGAACCCCGGTGCCGGATCTGAGCGCTTTCCTGGTGGACGATGAGGACACGGCCGCAAACAACGGGGTGGTCATGTCCGACAGCTATATCGCTTACACGAAGACCCTGAAGAGCGGCTCCAGCGGACAGACGGTGAAGCAGCTGCAGGCCCGGATGACGGAGCTGGGGTACTATACCGGCCCCGTCAGCGGAAACTTTGCTCGCCAGACCCTGCGGGCGGTGAAGGCCGTCCAGGGGCAGAACGGAATGAAACAGACCGGCCAGGTGGACGAGGAAACCTGGAACGTGATCTTCAATGATCCCCGCATCGTCCTGCCGGACGCCACGCCGAAGCCCACCCCGGTGCCCACGCCTGTGCCCTTTGCCATCACCGTGGACGTGACCAATCAGGTCACCACGGTCTACGGCCGGGACGAGGAGGGAGCCTATACCATTCCTGTGCGGCGGATGCTCTGCTCCACGGGAACCAAGGCGAACCCCAGCGACGTGGGGGACTGGGTGCTGAACGGGCGGCACGCCAACTGGTGCGTCTTTCCCAAATGGGGAAACAGCTACGCCCGGTACTGGACCCGGATCAATTCCAACATCGCCTTCCATTCCGTTATCTATACGGCGGTCAGCCTGGACGCCATGAAGACCTCCAGCTATAAGGCGCTGGGAACCCGGGCCAGCCACGGCTGCATCCGCCTGACGGTGCAGGATGCCAAGTGGGTCTACGATAATATCGGGGAGGGCACGGTGGTGTCCATCCGGGAGGATCTGCCCTCGGATCCGGAGCTGCGCAAGGCGCTGCAGCTGCCGAATCTGAAAAAGGGAACCTCGATTCCGGTGGAGACGCCGGTGCCAACGCCGGAGCCGGAATACCGCGCGGATGAGGCGCCGGTTCTGGGCAACAGACAGCTGAAGAAGAACACCGACAGCCCGGAGGTCTTCTGGGTGCAGAACCGGCTGAAGGAGCTGGGCTATTACAACGGATATATCGGCGGGGTCATGCTGGACGGCACCGTGAAGGCGGTCAAGCAGTTCCAGAAGGACAACCGGCTGTATCAGTCCGGCAAGGTGACTCAGCAGCTGATCGACCTCATGGCGGAAAAGCCGGAGGAGACTGTCGCTCCGGAAACGCCCACCCCAACCCCCGGGCCGGAAGGCGCCTGACCGCCCGCGGCGCGGGCGATTCCTTCCCCTGAGCGGAATGCCGCAGAGAGCGGAGCGATTGCGAGGGGGGGAAGATTCTGGATATGTTCAGGGATTATTCACCCAATCTACACATTCGGGGGATATGATCAGGGCGTTGGCAGGGAGAGGAACCACCACCCTCCCTCCACCCTTTTCCCTGACACGAGCGTTCGTGTCAGACCTCCCTATCCTCCATATTTTGCAGACCGTCCCGAAAGGGACGGTCTGTGATTGTTTTGGCGGATTAGGAATTTGTGCAAACTGCACAATGAAGAATATACAAAATAGTCAAAACGCCCTCTTGCTCTTAACCGAATTATCTGGTAGAATACAAGCCATCAAGGGCAGTGCCCAAAATGTTAGGAGGAATATGAAATGGCCAGTTTGTCCCTGCAGCACATTTACAAGATCTACTCCGGCAATGTGACCGCCGTCAGCGACTTCTCCCTGGAGATCGCCGATAAGGAATTCATCGTTCTGGTTGGTCCTTCCGGCTGCGGTAAGTCCACCACCCTGCGCATGGTCGCCGGTCTGGAAGAAATCTCCGACGGCGAGCTTTACATCGGCGACAAGCTGGTGAACGACGTCGCTCCCAAGGATCGCGACATCGCCATGGTGTTCCAGAACTACGCTCTGTATCCCCATATGACCGTGTATGACAACATGGCCTTCGGTCTGAAGTTGCGCAAGACCCCCAAGGATGAGATCAAGCGCCGCGTGGAAGAAGCCGCCAAGATCCTGGACATCGCTCACCTGCTGAACCGGAAGCCCAAGGCCCTGTCCGGCGGCCAGCGTCAGCGTGTTGCTCTGGGACGTGCTATCGTCCGTGAGCCCAAGGTCTTCCTGTTCGACGAGCCTCTGTCCAACCTGGACGCCAAGCTGCGTGTAGCGATGCGTACCGAGATCACCAAGCTGCATCAGCGCCTGCAGACCACCTTCATCTACGTTACCCATGACCAGACCGAAGCCATGACCATGGCCAGCCGGATCGTCGTCATGAAGGATGGCGTTATGCAGCAGGTGGACAGCCCCCAGAACCTGTACGACTATCCCACCAACGAGTTCGTCGCGGGCTTCATCGGCAGCCCCCAGATGAACTTCTTCGATGTGAAGCTGGAGCGGGAAGGCCAGGATGTGGTCGCGAAGTTCGGCGAAAACAAGATCATCGTGCCCAACTCCAAGATCAGCAAGTTCGTGGATGAGAGCTACATCGGCAAGGAAGTTGTCATGGGCATCCGTCCCGAGAACATCCATGATGATCCCGAGAAGCTGGCTGAGTTCTCCACCGCCACCATCGATGTGAACGTGGAAGTGACCGAGCTGATGGGCTCCGAGACCTATCTGTATCTGACCACCACCGGCAAGGAAGGCAACATCGTGGCCCGCGTTGATCCCCGGACCTCCAGCCGCGCCGGCAACAAGATCAAGATCGCCCTGGATACCAACCGGCTGCACTTCTTCGACAAGGAAACCGAGAAGACCATCCTGAACAAGTAAGTTTGGGCAATCTGACAAACACCGCCTCCCGGGCTCGTCCCGGGAGGTTTTTTTTGAAAAACATCCGTCCGGCCGGAAGTTTGACTTTCGCTCATAAAATGTGAAAATCCGTTTGACTTTCGCTCATGAAATGTGAAATACAGATCAGCATTCGCTCATGATATGTGAAAAACCTTTTGAAATTTGCTCATGGATCGTGTGCGAGCAGGCGGAACCGCAATTTCGTTAAAAAAGAAAATAGGGCTTGACAGACTGAAAACGGCATGCTAAGATATGCATAAATCAACATTAACGTTAATGCTGGAAGGCGAAACAGAAAAGCCGTCCTTCCCCGTTCCGGGGAAGGTGCGGCGCTTTGCGAATTGATGAGCGAAAGCTCTTCAAAATAAGAAGGAGGTTTCTCAAGTATGAAAAAGGTAGTTGCGTTATTCCTTTCTCTGGCGATGCTGCTGGGCATGGTCTCCCTGGCCGGCGCGGAAGGCGGCAAGACGACCGTTGTGTTCTGGAACAGCTGGACCGGCGGCGACGGCGAAGCCCTGCAGGCCCTGGTGGATAAATTCAACAACAGCCAGGACGATGTTTTCGTAGATATGACCCGGACCACGTCCTTCGGCGACATGCTGCAGACCGCGCTGCCCACCGGCGAAGCGGCGGATCTGATTCTGCTGAACGTCAACGACATGAACAGGTACGACGGGTATCTCCGCCCCCTCACCGTCTTTGAAAACACCTCTCTGAAGGCCGAGGATTTCTCCTCCGCCTATCTGAACATGGCCATCCGGGACGGCAAGGTGTACGGCATTCCTTTCCAGATCAGCACCTATATGATGTATTACAACAAGGATCTGCTGGCTGCCGCGGGCGTGGAAGAAGTTCCCACCACCTTTGAAGGCTGGACCGAGACCGCCAAGAAGATCACGGCCCTGTCCACCGCCGACAAACCCATCTACGGCTCCGGCCTGTTCTACTGCTACAACGGCCAGAACCAGTCCGTGATTCAGCGGTTCGGCACCGATTATCTGATCGTGGGCGACGAGGAGAACGGCTTCAAGGCCAATCTGCTGGATAATCAGGCGCTGGCGGATGCCCTGATCTGGATGAAGAAGCTGTATGACGACGGCGACAACCCCAAGGAGCGGGATATCGACTCCATGATGGCGGCCGGCCAGATCGGTCTGATGACCAACGGCGGCTGGCTGAAGGGCACCCTGGATGCTTCCGGCATCAACTACGGCATCACCCGCCTGCCCACCGCGAAGGGCGACGACCTGGAGAACTGGGCCCTGGGCGATCTGAACTGCTTCATGATGACCACCTCTGCCACCGATGAGACCGCGGCGGCCGCTGAGAAGTTCATCGAATGGTGGTTCACCGGCTCCGGCCTGGAGGCGCAGGAAGTGACCCAGAACGTGGATTACAGCGGCATGACCCCCAACGCCGAGTGGTCCATCTCCATGTGCTACCTGAATGCCTATCTGCCTACCGTGAACAGCCCCGAGTATCAGGCGGAAGAGGTTCTCGTGAACCTGACCCCCAGCGATACCGCGCAGGTGCAGATGTTCACCGCCCCCGGCACGCTGTTCTTCTCCGACGCGGCGAGCGTGCAGGCGGACTTTGTGGAGAACTGGGTGTTCAACGGCCCGGCCAATCCCACCTATGACGATGTCCAGAGCTTCCTGAGCGACTATCAGGCGGATCTGGAAGACTACATCAGCGAGTATTACAACTGATCGTACCTTATCAGCATAAACGCCTTGAACGGGGTGATACCGGAATCCTCCGGTATCACCCTTTTCCTTCCGGCGAGGACGGGAAATGAGAGCGGGAAACGCTGAGGTCTCAGCGTTTCTCCGACGGAATGGAGGATCTGCCATGACCGCGGTGACTGTAAAGAAGAGAAAGAAGAGCCGCTCCTTTGAGCGCAGGCTGGAGAAGACGGCGTACGCGTTTATTGCGCCGGCGGCCATCCTGCTGATCATTTTCTGCATTGTGCCCATGGTCGCGTCCTTTTATATCAGCACGCAGAAAATGGGCGTGGATCTGAGCAAGGCGGAATTCGTCGGCCTGGATAATTATACCAAGTCCCTGTCGGACCGCCGCTTTATCCAGAGCATCCTGGTTTCGCTCCGGTATACCGCGATCGAGGTGCCGCTGCAGATGGTGATCGGCGTGGTGCTTTCCGCCCTGCTGGCGAAGAATACCTTCCTCAATAAGCTGTTCCGGGGCATTTATTTCCTGCCCGTGGTCGCCTCGGCCGTGACGGTGGGCGTTACCTGGCAGCTGGTCATGCACTCCAATATCGGCATCTTTACCTACTGGCTGAAGCTGATGGGCGTCGCGGATCCGAACTGGCTGAACAATACGAGCACCGCGCTTTACGTGGTGGTCTTTGTCGCCATCTGGAAAACCTTCGGCATCTCCGCGATTATCCTGGTGTCCGCGATCCAGAATATTCCGGATTCCCTCTTTGAGGCGGCGGCCATCGACGGCGCGGGCAAGGTGCGGCAGTTCTTCTCGGTCACCCTGCCCAGCGTGATGCCCTCCTTCTGGTTCCTGCTGATGACCCGGATCATCGGGTCGCTGCAGATGTTCGATATCGTGTATACCATGACGGGCGGCGGACCCAGTCGCTCCACCACGACCATGGTGGTGTATATCTACGATCAGGCGTTCAACAGCATGAACAAGACGGGCTACGCCACAGCCATGAGCGAATTCCTCTTCCTGTTCATCATGCTGATTACCATCGTGATGTACACGATCATGAACAAGACCTCGGACTGATGGGGGAAGGAGCGTGAGAGTCATGACGAAAACGATGAATGCGCCGGCCATTCCCGAGCGGAAGCCGCCCATGAAGGTCCGGGTGATCCGGCTGATCAAATATATTCCCATTTTTATTCTGCTGGTCTTCTTCGCGTTTCTGCTGCTGGCGCCGCTGATCTGGATGTGCCTGGGCGCCTTCAAGAGCGATCCGGAGGTGCTGAGCTTCCCGCCCAGGTATTTCCCCGTGGCCAACCACTTCAGCGAAAACTGGGCGAACGTGCTCAAGCAGGTCAATTATCTGGAAATGACGGTCAATACCGTGATTTATGCCATCGGTACCACGATTCCGGCCCTGTTCATCAATGCGCTGGCGGGATATGCTTTCGCCCGCTTCCGCTTCCGGGGCAAGAATGTGCTGTTCCTCCTCTTCCTGGCGACGATGATGATTCCCTTCCAGGTCATCATGGTTCCGCTGTACCTGGAGGTATATTACATCGGCTGGCTGAACTCCTTCTGGGGCCTGATTATTCCCAAAATCGCGTCCGCCTATTGGGTGTTCCTCTGCCGCTCCGCCTTCGAGGGGCTGCCGAAGGATCTGGAGGACGCGGCCCGCATTGACGGCCTGCATGAGTTCGGCATCTTTACCCGTATCATGCTGCCCCTGGTGATTCCTACGATGATCACGGTCACGCTGCTGAGCATCAATAACTGCTGGAACGACCTGCTGTGGCCGATGATCATGGCCAGCAAGTCCAGCATGCGGACCCTGTCCAACGGTCTGGCGATCTTTATCGGCAACCGGACGGACAATTATTCCCTGGCCTTTACCGCGGCGGCGGTGTCCATGCTGCCGATGCTGATCCTGTACCTCTTCGGCCAGAAGTATTTCGTGGCCGGCCAGGCGACCAGCGGTATCAAGGGATAATACGCGGAGCGGTGTTTCCCGGAAGGCGGCGGATCGGTTCGGGCCTGAAACCGGATCGGCGGCACGGCTTTCTGCGAGACACAGCCTCAATCCAAGGCCTGTCCCCCTTTCCCTTCCCGGAAAGGGGGACAAACAATATCAACGAAAGGGAGCGCGCGGAAGAAGATGGCGTTTCTGTTCTGCTACACCAAGCCGGGAATCGGCACCTGGCCGGAGGATCGGTATCCGGGCCATACCGCGTATAACTGCGACTGGGAGCAGGCGATGCACCTGGCTTTCAGCGAGGACGGGAAACATTTTATCCCCCTGCGGAACGATACGGGAATCCTGTTCCCCCTGGCCTCCTTTGACGAAGGGGATCCGAAGGGCGTAACCAAGACGATGGCGGATCCCTGGCTGTTCCGCAGCAGGGAGGGCGGCTTCCTGGTCTGCGCGATTCGCCGGAACCGGAACCGGCGGGACAGCGTCCTCCCGGGATGCATCCAGCTTTTCAGCTCGGAGGACGGGGTCCGGTACCGCGAGGCAGGATTCCTGCGGGTGACCCCGGAGGACCGGGAGGTGCGGGAGCCCGCAGCCTGCTGGGACGGGGAGCGGAAGGCTTACCGGGTCACCTGGCGGGAAGACGGCGGATACTTCATGGGATACACGGAGGATTTTTCCTCCCTGGCGGGGCGGCAGCCCTGCGAAAATCCCCTGGCCCGGATCCGGGAGACCGGGGAAAGAAAAGGGGACGGGCTTCTGCTTCTCAGCCCGGCGGGGCAGGAGATGATCCTGGACCAGTCCGGGGATAAACCTGGGCAGCAGCGGGAGATCCAGCCGGGAAATGTGCTGGAGGTATCCGACGGGGAACTGCGGCGGATCCGGCTGTATCTGGATGAGATTCACCATGTGGGAAACGATCCTCTCCGGCTTCGCCTGAAGGCCGGGGAAAAGCCGGAGCTCTCCCGGCTGCCGAAGGTGACCTGCCGCTATTCCGACGGCTCCGTGCATGAAAAAGCGGCGATCTGGGACGCGGAGGCGCTGGCCGCGGCGGACTGGAGGCGGCCGGGTACGTGGAGGATTCCCGGGAAACTGATTCCGCGGGGCTATGCCTTTCCGATTTCGCTGAACTTCGGCGCCTATGAGGCTTCGGAAATCAATGATCCGAATATGTACCGGGGCATGTCGGATCCCTGCGTTACCCTGTACCGGGGGAAATATTATCTTTCTTCCAGCGGAAATCAGCAGATCACCCTTCGATGCGCGGATCGGATCGAGGATGTCTTTGGCGCGGAACCCCATGTGGTTTACCGGGTGCCCGTAGAGGAGATGGGCCTTCGGATGTGCGGCACCTGGGCCGCGGAGCTGCACGAAATCGGCGGCGCGCTCTGCATGCTGACCACCATCTGTCCTGACGGGGACTGGACAAAGGTGCAGGCGGTAGTCCTGCGCTGCAGCGGCGATCCGCTGGACCAGGGGGCCTGGGAGGCGCCGCGCTATTGCGTCCTGCCGGACGGAAGCCTGATATCCCGCCGCGGGATCTCGCTGGACATGACGTATTTTGAGGATGCGGGAAGGCATTTTATCATGTGGTCCAACCGCCTGATTTATGAGGAAAATGGAGAACAGGTGATTGAACCCGCGGAGATTGATATCGCGGAAATAGATCCCGCAAGACCCTGGCAGCTGGTCAGCGGCGCGGTATGCGTGGCCCGGCCGGACTATGGATGGGACCGGTATGAGACCGAGGTGGACGAAGGGCCGTATCTGCTGCGGCGCGGAGACGATCTGTGGATTACGATTTCCGGCTCCTCCACGGGCATGGCGGACCTGTATGATGTGGGCCTGCTGCGGGCAAAGACGGGGGCGGACCTTCTGAATCCGGCCTCCTGGGAGAAATGGCCGTATCCGTTGCTGACCAAGGAAAGCGCGGCCGGCCAGCTTGGCCCCGGGCATAACAATTTTGTGACGGACCGGGAAACCGGGGATACGGTGATGGTTTACCATGCGGTTCCCCCTGCGGAAGCCGGCGAAAAAGGGGACTGGCGCACCACCCGGCAGCCGGCGATCCGGCGGCTTCACTGGGCGGCCAGCGGCCTGCCCTATCTGGAAATGACGCCGGAAAGGGATCTGGATCCCGCGCTGCGAGAGGTGACCCTGGAACTGACCTTCGAATGAGCCGAAGGCATATCTGAGTACAGAGGACCTGTGCCCCTGCAGGATAACGTCAGGGATACAGGAGTCCCCGTCAACATGGCACCTGTCGGTTCGCCGGCAGGTGCCATTCCCGCAGGCGGTTCCCGCCTGCGTTTTTCTTGTGGGCGGCCGGGGAAATATGCTATAATTCCCCTCAGCGGGCAAAGCGGCAGAAGGGAATCGTGCGGATGCGGAAGCTTTCGCCCGGGGGGACGGCCGCCGAAGGGGTTTCGCGCGGCGCGGCCCGGATTTAATGCGGGAAAGGGGCAGGAATCATGGCGGAGCGGATCGGGCTGCCGGAGAGCAGCTGCGTGGTAGTGATGCGGGCGGAGGAAAAGCCGGCCCGTCCCCTGACGGAGATTCTGCGGGAGATTGCCCCCCTGGAGGAGAATGACCTGCTGGCGGAGGACGGCGCGGGCCGGGCGCTGATGATCAAGGCTGGGAAGGATCCGGAGGAGATCGCGGAGTTCGCCCTGGCTCTGATCGATACCCTGGAAGGGGAGGGCGGCCTGCGGCTGAAGGCCGGGGTCAGCGGGGTGCATCACGCCCCGGAGGAATGGCCCGCCGGATACCGGGAGGCCCTGGAGGCCCTGGAGATCGGGGACAGGTTTCATCCCCGGGCCCAGGTTCAGCTCTACGGCCACCAGCTGCTGGAGCGGATGACGGAGCGGATTCCGACGGAAACCCGCCGGGAGATGCGGCGGCAGATCTTCGGGGACCACCCGGAGCAGATCCTGACGGAGGAAGTGCTGGAGACGGCGGAGCATTTTTTCGCCGCGGACCTGAATCTGTCCGTGGCGGCCCGGGAGATGTTTGTGCACCGGAATACCCTGACCTACCGGCTGGACCGGATCCAGCGGGAAACCGGGCTGAATCTGCGTACCTTCCGGGACGCGGTCATCTTCCGGATGCTGACCATGATGTCCGAGGATGAATAACGGCTCCCTTGTGGGAGCACGGGAATCTGTGATATAATAGCGCTCCGCCCCCGGAGAAATGGAAGCGGGGGCCGGAGGATGAAGAAGGAGCTGGGCGGTCATGAAGAAAAGATGGATGCTGGCGATTTCCCTGCTGCTGGCGGCCTGCCTGCTGTCCGGGTGCGCGGTGCTGCCGGGAACCCTGGCGACGCTGTATAGCAAACAGGCCGGGACAGGTGCGACAGCCGTAGAGACGGGTACGGCGGAACCCTCCGGAGACACGGTGACCATCTCCCGGGAGGAATACGAGCGCTACCGGCAGTTCGACGAGCTGCTGGAGCTGATGGATGCGGCGGAAGCCTACTATTATAAAGAGCCGGACCTGAAGGCCATGATCCAGGGAGCCAGCGCGGGGCTGCTCAGCGGCCTGGACGATCCCTATACCTTCTATTATGATCCGGAAGCCTGGCAGAAGATGTGGGAGGATGACGAAGGGGAATACGCCGGGGTCGGCATCCTGATCTCCTCTAATTATCTGACCGGCCTGTGCACCATCAGCCGGGTCTTCAAGGGAAGTCCCGCTGAGGCGGCGGGGGTTCAGCGGGGAGACATCCTGTACCGGGTTGGCGAGGATCTCTACGTGACCCCGGAGACGCTGCAGGATGCGGTGGACATCATGCGGGGCGTTCCCGGAACCAGCGTGGACGTGACCTTCCTGCGGAAGGCGGAGGAAATCACCTTCACCCTGGAGCGGGCCATCATCAACGTGAACCAGGTGGAAAGCACCATGCTGACGGAGGATGTGGGCCTGATCGCGGTCTATGAGTTCGCCGGAAAGTGCGACGAGGAATTCGAGTCGGCCATGAACGCCCTGAAGGAAAAGGGCATGAAGGGCCTGATCGTGGACCTCCGGGATAATCCCGGGGGATGGGTGGACGCCGCCCTGAAGATCGGGGATCTGTTCCTGGACGAGGGGGATCTTTGCTACCTGGTCTACCGGGACGGCAGCGAGGACCATTGCTACATGACCGCGAACGGAAAGACGGAGCTCCCCCTGGTGATCCTGGTCAACGAGAACAGCGCCAGCGCTTCGGAGATTCTCTCCGGGGCCCTGCGGGAGCGGGCGGGGGCGACCCTGGTGGGCGTGAATACCTATGGAAAGGGCATTGTGCAGGCGGTTTCCGAGGTCGGCAAGGACGGCTCCGGATTCCAGATGACCGTGGCGGAATATCTGACCCCCGAAGGAAACGCGGTGCACAAGGTGGGCCTGAAGCCGGATGTGGAGATTCCCCTGGCGGAAGACGATCCCGGCGGATATGATTTTGCCGACAGCGAACACGATCCCCAGCTTCAGAAGGCGCTGGAGGTCATGCTCGATAAGTTGGAATAAAAAAAGGCATCCGGGGCGATCCGGAATTCATCCGCATTTCCCCGGATAAAGAAAGGAAATATAAATAAAATGAAGAAGCTTCTGACCCTGATGCTGTCCATGGCTCTGATTCTGAGCCTGGCCCTGACGGCGACCGCCGAGGTTGCCTCCATGACCCTGTCCGCCCCCACCGGGGCGCCGGCCCTGGCGGTAGCAGTGATGGCGGCGGAAAATTCCGAGAGCTTCACCTTCCTGGACGCCTCCACCATCGGGGCGGAATTCACGAAGAATGAAGCGGACTTTATCATTGCGCCCATCAATGCCGGCGCCAAGCTGTTCAAGGCGGGCAAGTCCACCTATCAGCTGGCGGCGGTGGTGACCTGGGGCAATCTGTATTTTGCCTCCCAGCGGGAGGACTTCTCCGAGGAGAGCCTGAAGGGCGCGGACATCGTGCTCTTCGGGGAGAACACCATCAACGCCTCCGTGGTGCTGGCCGTGCTGCAGGAAAAGGGCATCGTCCCCGGCAGCGTCAGCTATCTGGCCGGCGCGGCGGAGACCCAGGCGGAGCTGCTGAGCAATCCGGAAGCCATCGTGGTGACGGCGGATCCCGCGGTGACCGCCGCGAAGATCAAGAAGGAAAATGTGAAGACCCTGTCCGTGGAGGACATGCTGGCGGAAGCCTTCGGCATGGAGGGCTATGCCCAGGCGGGCCTGTTCGTCCGGGCGGAGACCGCCGCGGAGAACCCTGAGGACGTGGCCGCCTATCTGGCGGCGGTGGCCGAAGCGGCCGGCAAGGCCGAGACGGACGTAAACGCGGTGGCGGAAGCGGCGGTAGCCCTGGAAATCCTGCCCAACGCCAAGGTGGCTGCTGCGGCCATTCCCGGATGCCATATCCGGTTTGTGCCGGCCGCGGAGGCGAAGGCGGATATCGAGCGGACCGCGGCCTTCGACCTGACCCAGTACGGCGGGGAAGTCCCTGCGGACGCGTTCTATTATGAAAGCAAATAATCATCAACGGGTGCTGGCCGGCTGCCTGGGCCTGCTGCTTCTGGCGGCCCTGGTGCAGGCGGCCAGCTGGATGAAGGGGGATACCCTGGTTTTTCCCGGGGTTCCCCGAATTCTTCAGGCCTTCTTCCGGCTGCTGGGGGAAAAACGAACCTGGCAGCAGGTGGCGGTCACCCTGAAGCATCTGGCCGTGACGCTGGCAATATCGGCGGGGGCGGGCATCTCCCTGGGCCTTCTGCAGGGGATGAACGGCTTCGTGTACCGGCTGCTGCGTCCGGCCATGGTGTTTCTGCGGTCCATCCCCATGATCGTGCTGACGGTGATCATCATGGTGATGACCTCCTACGACCGGGTGCCGGTGGCGGCCAGCAGCCTGATCCTGATTCCCATGATCTCCGAGGCGGCCTGCGAGGGCGTCCGGCGGATCGAGCCGGAGCTGATCGACGTGTACCGGATGAACAGCTCCCTGAATCTGCGGGTGCTGGGAAGCGTGCATCTGCCCCTCATGGCGGGCTATCTTCGCCAGGCCTGGCAGACCGCCGCGGGCATGGGCATCCGAATGGTGGTGACCACGGAATACCTGGTCCAGACGAAGAACTCCCTGGGCAAGGCGGTCTTTACCAGCGGGTATTTCTTTGAATATGACGAGATCTACGCCTACGCCCTGATCATGGTGCTGCTGGTGCTGGGCCTGGGTGAGCTGCCGGGCTGGATGGGCCGGGCTGTACAAAAATGGAAAAAAGAGATATAATTTACCCAGCTCCGAAAGAGGAGCGGGATTTTGCCGGAGCTTTGCGAGGAGGCATCGGATCGGTGAACAGGATGGATTTCTGGAAGAAGTGGATGGCTGCGCTCCTGGCGCTGGTGATCGGGATCACCTCGTTGCCTGCCGCCCTTGCGGAGGAAGACGAGGATGTCTACGCCTCCGGACAGGAAGTGGAGGGCCAGGAGGATGCCGAGGGCGAGGACACGGAGGACGAGATCGCCGCGGATCCCAGCGCCGTGTATCAGGAAAAGACCCTGGCGGATTTCTCCCTGGATTCCCCTGCCCTGTATCGGGGAAAGATTACGGACGTGATCGGAACCTACAGCATCTACTCCGATCGGAGCATCAAATCCAAAAAGCTGGTCACCGGGCTGAAGAATGTCTACGTGGACGTCCTGTATGTCGGGCTGGTCTGGGTCATCGTCCGGTATGAGGGCGTGATCGGCTATGTTAAGCGCCAGTTCCTTTCCAAGGATTTCGTTCCCTATGATCCGGTGAACACGGCGCCCTTCGCCGTCCAGAAGCATCAGTGGATTGCCACGGTGGCGAAGGAATGCTATGTCCGCAAGACCATGACGAAGGAACCCCTGGAGGAAAAGAAGTATAAAACCTACTGGGTCAAGCTGAATCCGGGAACCCGGATCTCCATCTGGCAGTTCCTGGACGGCTGGGCCGTGGTGAACTACATGCGCTCCTACGGGTATATCGATCCCAACGACCTGAAGGACCTGATCCCCGTGAGCCCCACGGATACCCCCATCAGCAAGGAAAGCCCCATCGCGGCTTACACCAGCTACTATACCATGAAGCATCTGACCACCAATGACAAGCAGACCAAGACCAACAACCTGAACCGCATCTGGAATATCGGCCACGGGGCGGAAAAGATTACCGCCAGGGGAGCGCTGCAGCCCGGAGACAAGTTCGACGGAAACAGGGGCAGCATCGGCCCCTACCGGGAGTATAAGCTGGCCATCGGTCTGGTGGGCGGCAAGGCGGTGCTCTCCAGCGGAGGCGGCACCTGTCAGGTTTCCAGTACGCTGTATAATATCGTGATTCAGCTGCCGGGGCTGACGATCCTGAAGAGGAGACCCCACGGCTACGGCGGGGCCAGCTATCTGCCCATCCACTGCGACGCGGCGGTGGGCAATGACAGCCTGAACTTCATCTTCCGGAACGATTATGATTTCCCGGTCCGGCTGGTGGCGGAGAGCACCGGAGACGGCGCCCTGCTGATGCTGGCCTATCGGGATGACTGATCTGTCCCGTTTCCCCGGGGAAAAAACATAAAAAAAATTTGCGCGGGGGAAACTTTGCAGGTATACTGCTGGAGGAGAAACTCCGACGGTTGAGCCTGGATTTCCCGTTTTCCAGGTGACAGGTTCTATGTTGAGAGGAGGTCTTATGTATAAACTTTTGCTGGTTTCGGATCGCCAGGATGTGCTGAACGCTTTTGCTGCGATTGAAGACTGGGAATTTCTGGGCTTTAAGCAGCCGCATGTCCGCTACGACCTTGAAGGCGCGAAAGAGGGTCTGAAGAAACACCATGTGGATGGAATCGCCTATGCCCTGAGCGACGAGGCGGAACAGGAACTGATTGAGTTCCTCCGGGAGGAATATCCTGTGCTTCCCATTGTGGAGGCTGGGCGCACTCCGGAGGAAGTGAAAACATATATGAGCGGATTTCTCCGTCTGCTGAACAATCTGCGGGCGGATTTCGCCAGCAGCGGCCATGATGAGCAGGAGATGCTCATCCGGGCGCGGCATCATTTCTTCCGCAGCATTATGGGCGGCAGGGTCATGTCCTGCCGGCAGATGACCCGGGAGATTCGGCTGCTGCGGAGCCGGATTGATCCCAATCTGCCCTGCATCCGGTTCCGGCTGAACCGGATCGAAGGGCCTGATGATCCGGAGCTGAACTGGGATGAGGAGCATCTGCTGGAGCGGGAGCTGTACCAGTCCATCTCCGGAGACGTGGCGGGGATGCATATCCTGCCCCTGATTCCCGTCAACGGCAGCATCTGGGTGCTGGCCGGGGCCATCCGGGGAGAGAAGCAGGCGGAGGATGCCCCGGCGCAGGTGAGGGCCGCGGTGAAGGAAGGCATTCAGCATGCGGAGCGGTACCGGGGAATCAGGCTGAACCTGGTGGAGGAGAAGGATCTCCCCTGCCTGTATGCTCTGTGCGGAGATTATGAGCCGTGAGGCGGCTAAAATAAAAGGAAAGATCTGCGTGAGCGAAAAAGGAGGATGGGAACATGGGACTTTTTGACAAGATCAAGGGCCAGCTGATTGATGTCATCGAGTGGACCGACAGCTCCAGCAAGACCATGGTGCACAAGTATGACATGAACGGCAAGGAAATCATGATGGGCGCCCAGCTGACGGTGCGGGAGAGCCAGGCCGCGGTCTTCGTAAACGAGGGCCAGCTGGCGGATATCTTCGGGCCCGGCCGGTATGAGCTGTCCACCAGCAATATGCCGATTCTCACGGCGCTGAAGGCCTGGAAGTACGGCTTCAACAGCCCCTTCAAGTCCGATGTGTACTTCGTGAATACCAAGCAGTTCCTCGATATGAAGTGGGGAACCAGCAACCCGGTCATGATGCGGGACGCGGAGTTCGGCATGATCCGCCTGCGGGCCTTCGGTATTTACAGCTTCAAGGTCAGCAATGTGGAAACCTTCCTGAAGGAATGCTTCGGCACCAGCGCCCTGTTCACCGTGGACGGCGTGGAAGGCCAGATCAAGCGGACCATCGTGTCCGGCCTGAGCGATGCCATCGCCGAGAGCAAGATTCCCGCCCTGGACCTGGCTGCCAACTATGAGGAGCTGGGCAACTATACCATGAACGCGGTCAATCCCAAGCTGGCGCAGCTGGGCCTGACCCTGTGCAGCTTCGTGGTGGAGAACATCTCCCTGCCCGAAGAAGTCGAGAAGTCCATGGACAAGCGGACCAGCATGGGCGTGCTGGGCAACCTGGATCAGTATGCCAAGTATCAGGCGGCGGAAGCCATGCGCGAGGCGGCGAACAACGAAGCCGGCGGCGGTATGGCGGGCATGGGCGTTGGCATGGGTGCCGGCGCGGCCATGGGTCAGATGTTTGCCCAGAGCTTCGGCCAGACTCCGGCGGCCCCCGCGGCTGCTCCGGCCGCTGCTCCTGCGGCGGCGACCGTGGCCTGCACGGCCTGCGGTGCCCAGATTCCTCAGGGCGCCAAGTTCTGCCCCGAGTGCGGTGCGAAGCAGGCGGTCAGCACCGTCTGCCCGGGATGCGGCGCTGCCGTGACCCCCGGCGCCAAGTTCTGCCCGGAATGCGGCACCAAGCTGTAATCCATTAAAACAGAATCCTTCAAACCCGGCCGGAAGGCCGGGTTTTTTCGGAACTCTCCCCGTGTCTGAACCAGACGCTATGCGTCAGTAACGTTGCTGGGAAGGCGTATAAAACGGGTAGCTTGGGGGCGAAGCCCCCAAGCAGCACAATTTCCCCGTCCCCGCGTCCGAACCTGACATGATGTGCCTGTAGCATCGCGGGGAAGGGGTGCAGGGGAAGAGGAAAAACAAAGAACTGTAGCAGGAAAAGTAGATGAGAAAAAAAGAAATATCAGAAGACCTTCTTCGCTGGTATGACGAAAACGCTCGGGAGATGCCCTGGAGGGGCATCTCCGATCCCTATGGCATCTGGGTCAGCGAGATCATGCTCCAGCAGACCCGGGTGGACACGGTCCGGGATTACTATGTCCGATTCATGTCCCGCTTTCCCACCCTCCGGAGCCTGGCGGAGGCACCGGAGGAGGATGTGCTGAAGATGTGGGAGGGCCTGGGCTATTATTCCCGGGCCAGAAACCTGCGGGCCGGAGCGCAGCAGGTGATGGCTGAATTTGATGGCAGCCTTCCCCGGAAACCGGAAGAGCTCCGGAAAATCAAGGGGATCGGCCCCTATACCTCCTGCTCCATGGCTTCCATCGCCTTCGGGGAGCGGGTGCCCGCCGTGGACGGCAACGTCATCCGGGTCATTTCCCGGCTGTATAACATGCAGGGAGACCCCACGGAGCCGAATACCCGGCGGGAGATTGAGGTCCTGGCCGGGGATCTGGTGCCTGCCGATCGGCCCGGAGATCATAATCAGGCCATGATGGACCTGGGAGCGACCATCTGCGTGCCTGGAACGCCGGACTGCGGGGCCTGCCCGCTGCGGGAGATGTGCGAGGCCCGAAAGGCCGGGACGGCGGAACAGCTGCCTAATTTGCCTCAGGCGAAGCCCCCGAAGGAAATCCCCTGGGATGTGGTGATTCTTCTCTCCGGCGGCAGCGTACTTCTCCGGTGCCGGGAGGAGAAGATGCTCCAGGGCCTCTGGTGCTTCCCCATGCTGGAGGGCCATGAATCCCCGGAGAATCTCCCCGGAAAGCTTCGGCGTAAATTCGGCCTGGATCCCCAAAGCCTCACCTTCCGGGGAGAGGCGAAGCATGTCTTTACCCACCAGGTCTGGCGCATGAACCTGTACCTGGCGGAAATCCCCTTTCCCCCGCCCCCCGTTCCCGGATACCGCTGGGTCCCCCCGGAGGAAATCCTCAGCCTGCCTTTCCCCGTAGCCATGAAGGCGGCCCTGAAACTGCTTGAGAGAGGAACATTTGATTGAAAGCATTAGCAAAGACAGGCATAAAAAGCGCATCGCACATTGACAGACATAGTTCGCCACGATATAATTAGCTCGGACGAAACCGAGTCGGAGGAAACCGAGCAATGAAGTTTTTAGGGAGAGAGACAGAGAGAAAACGCCTGCATAAGACAATGGATATGCCGGGCTTTTCTGCTATTCTTATTTATGGACGTCGCCGGGTTGGCAAGAGCGAACTGATCAAACAATGCCTGCGTGAAAGCGCTACGCAGAGCATCTATTATGAATGCAAGCAGACGGCAGAGCTGAGTAACGTAGCCAGTCTTGCAGAGTTAATCTCAGAGGCTTTCCACTTTCCTCCTCTTTCTTTCGACAGTATGGAAAGCTGTTTGGAATATCTTTTTGACCATGCCGCCGAAAAAAGACTCATTGTTGTATTGGATGAGTATCCATACCTGCGAGATTGTATCCCTGGTTTAGACAGCATTATTCAAACCCTGATCGACAAGTATCGGGACACCTCTAAGCTGAAGTTAATCTTATGCGGCTCTTTTGTGGATGTTATGAAGTCGCTGCTAATGAAGGAAAATCCTCTATATGGGCGCGTGGATCTTACAATCGATCTGAAGCCAATGGATTACCTGGAGTCTTCTTTGTTCTATCCTGATTTTTCACCGGAGGATAAGGTACGGCTATTTAGCGTTTTTGGAGGTATTCCATACTATACCCGGCTAATCGACAGTGGCATGACAGTGCGGGAAAACATTACAGAGCTGATTGCTTCATCCGGCTCACGTTTGGAAAATGAAGTTATCATGTTCCTTAAATCGGAGATATCAAAAATCACCAATGCCAATGAAGTGTTTGAAACGCTTTCAAAAGGATATTCAAGATTTAATGATATTCTTTCTCAGTCACATGTTTCTTCCAGCCCAACATTGGCAGATGTGCTGGATCGGTTAATCCGCATGGAAATCGTAGAAAAGCAGGCACCCATCAATGATGAAAACAACCGGCGGAAAGCAGGTTACGTGATCACTGATCAGCTATCCCGTTTTTACTACAGATACATTTTCCGTTACGCTTCTCAGCTCAGCATCATGAACCAGGAGGCTTTCTGGGGCAGATATATCGCAGATAATTTCGAAAGCCAATTTGTTCCGCAGGCTTTTGAAACTATATGCAGGCAATACCTGATCCGACAGAATCGACAAGGCTTACTGGATGAGGTGTTCGATAAAATCGGCAGATATTGGTATGATGATCCTGTCAATAAAAAGAATGGAGAATTCGACGTCGTTACGCTTGATCCCAAGGGATATATCTTTTACGAAGTAAAATTCCGGAAGGAGACCATCACAGAAAGCATGATTAAGGAAGAAATCAACCAGGTAGAGAATACACAATTACACCCGTATAAGTATGGTTTCTTCTCTAGATCTGGCTATAATTTGACTAAGAAACATGAGAATGTCGTCTTAATTACGTTAGAAGAAATGTTTGAATGATAGATATCATGAGAATTCAAATAGTGGCATCGCGGGGAAGGGGTGTAAGGGAAGGGGAAAAAGGCCTGAAGCGGAACGAATCCGACGGCGCAGCAAGAAAAACAATAGCAGGATGGCGGGGCCACAGGCCCCGCCATCCTATTTTATCCCCGTCCCCGCGTCCGAACCGGACGCTAAGTGCCAGTAACATCGCGGGGAAGTAAGCGTAAATTCCGAGACGTATAGGCCTTCCCGATCAGATCTGATATTCTAACGGTATCTATAGAAGTCTTAAGGACTCCTTGGACTTCCAGCGAAACCGTCAGAAAGGATACGGATCATATGGAAGGGATCAGCCTGGTTGATGCAAAGCATGAATCATATCTCCAGCTCTGGCGTGGCCGGGTAATGGAATGCCGGAACAGCGGAAAATCTGTTGCGGTTTGGTGTGAAGAAAATGGAATCAACATCAAGACTTACTAGTATGTGTCTTTCCCGGATCACCGACAAGAAACACGCTTACCGACTGGAGATGAACGGCCGTAGCATGCGGGGGTGATTTCATCTCCCGGCTTGTCGGGCACCGTTAGGCGCTCTCTAGGGGGAAGGGCTTTCCCCCCTTCCCCCTATGCCGCGGGGGCACACCCCCTTCTTCCCGACACCAAACTCCGCAGGAAGAAAAAGCGTACCGTTTCAAACGGACTGAGCGCACCGTTGGTGCGGAATTTACATGTTTAATCACTGGTAGGAATTTTTCGCGCGCGAATAACTTGCGAATAAGGTGCGAATTAATAATTTTTCTTTAGAGAGTAATTGGTGCCTCTGCCTTTCCCATTCTTAATAAGTATTTCATCACCACACATTTTTGAAAGAATGCGATATGCCTGGTCTTTATTGAAACCACAAAGTTGTTGAACTGTAGCCGAAGTTATAGATGGCTTTTGAGTTAAATACTCTTGAATTCTGCTTTCTGCTTGAATTTGTGATATTGTTTTATCGACGATGTATGCAACGTCTGACTTAACAGCTTCATAAACTCTGGCTGTTAGCATATACTCTTTTCCGGATGGTTCAATAAGTCCATAGGTGCGAAGCTGTTCTAATTCTCTATGTGCAACACTATTGGATTCTTGAATCAGATTAGAGGTCTCAATAAGTTTTATTTTTCGATGGTCATATAAATAACGTAGTATCATCAATTTGGGCAAACTGAATAGGTGCCCAAGACGATCCTGCTCTTCGGCAACAAACTTTACAAACCCCTTATTCTCAATTGTGCTATAAAGCGTTAAACGAATAGACTCAGGCGCGGCTGAATATTCAGGGTAAGGTTTGCCATCGATTAACATACTGCGAAACATGATATCCACGCCTTGCCCTGACCGCTGAACATATTTAAGTCGCTGCAACGTTAATGCAATTAGCCTGTTACGAGGAAACGACTGATGGGTTATAATGTTATTCACCGTGATATCATCAGGAAAGCCTCCGGGATTCTCTATTACAATTTTCCCTGGATAATGTCGAATATAAATTGGCGCAGGGCTGTCATAAGATCTGTGAGTAAGAGCATTTAATAACGCTTCTTGAAAGACCGCATCCGAAAATGCATATACTTCCAAGCGGAATAAGCCAACTTGTATGTTGATTAGTTTATTATAAGCTTTTATTCTTTCCTGCAGAGTATCCAATATTTTGATAAGAGGGAACTGCATGTCCAGACGGTTATCATATTCAATCTGCTCGTCGCTACTGTAGTGCAAATAAATCACTTCTGCTTGAGGGATATATTCGCGTATTACTTGGGCCTTTCCCGCAAAGAGGAGTCCTGCAACTGTGATCTGTATTCTTTTTTCTCCTTTTTGTATCAATTCAAGATTGTCAAGAAACGTTATGTCATCCATATCCGGCAAAGTTGAAGTTGAATCAGTGATTCTCAGTTTTTCCTTTAACCGGTAAACTTCCATATGATCAATTGCGCTTTCATCCAGTTCTTCAATAATTCGAGATGAAAAGTCCATTGTTTCTGCTATCTTATATGTTTCAGAAACGGGAAAAAAAGGCTTAGAGGTTTTCCCTAAACGACGAAAATATACTCCAGTTGATGTTGCAACCGGAATTGATACCGCATCTACTGAAATAACAAAAACAGAGCCTTCATCAGTCCCAACCAATTCAATATCGGTAAATAAACTTGGCTTGGTTCCGTTATAAATAGTATCCATTAAGTCCTGGCTGGTTTTGGTTGTCGGACATCCTGTAATACTACCATCATTCTCTACACCCAACAAGCATTTTCCGCCCCGTGCATTTGCTAAGGCCACCGCACTTTTTATTGCCAAATCTTTGATTTCATTGTAGTTTTTACACATGATCCAAGATTTGAATTCCAAAGTCACCGATTCCCCTTCATCAATGAGTTTACGCAATTGCTTTTCATGCATTGTGGGAGCCTCCTGTCACTTATCAAGTCTTTTTTATTCGCGCAGAATTCGCGCGCGAATAAAATGAGAAATAGTTACCCTTTTACTGTCCAGAATAGAACAATTGCATTCTGTGCCAGAGTTCTTCCAGTGCTTTTTCCTTCATCAATTCCTGCAAAAGCCGCCGCTACTGATCTGGCCGCAAGTGATCAAACATGTTCATGGCAGCTTTGAGAGATTCTTTGACGACATGATACTGTTGCTCGGCAGCGTTCTGCTGATAGGTGGGATCATACATCTGCCACGCCTCCTTCCGAAATCAGCATATCATGAACCGGTACCACCCACAAGCGCAAAAACAGGTCATTTTCGGGTCAGTTTCAGGTGCTTTTCGTGCACTTTTCCGCCGCCGCTTCCCCAAAGGACGCAAAACCCGGGGAGGAGAGGAGAAAATCGAAGTTGGTCATGGCAGACACCTCTCAACTATCCAGCTTGTTATAGTCTATTATATATCCCATTGCTTTTAATTCCTTGAGAACATCATATTTCCAATTACTCACATCTGTATATACAACGCCTTGTAGGTCTGAAGGTAATTCAACAGATTTATCCGCAATGATTATAACCCGTTTTCTTCCAAACTTCCCTATGAAAAAACCTGATTCAAAAACGACATTTTGACGCGCTCTATTATTCATTGTTTTGGCATTTTTTGTATTTCCAATATCATCAGCAGAAAACAGGCAGATAGCCGCGCCAACATTACTATTCACTTCAAATTTCTCTATTATAGTTGCACCTTGATTAGGTTGTTCAAAAAGAATAATGGGGGTAATGCCTTGCTTTTCTAATAATCTGGCAACCGATTCTCTCAATTCGCCATCATGCCCATGAACTATAAAAGCCTTTTTCTGATTTACTACTGTAGGTTCTTCCATCACTTCAGTTTTACCATTATCATCAATATCGTTTTCTATCACCCACTCGGTTAGTCGTGACTTTACAGCTTCGATAATATTACAAATATGAGCTATATTTACATGAAGCTGAATATCTAGTTCAGCATCTACCTGCTCTTCAAGCTTTTTGTGTATATCTCCTCGATAACGAAAAGTGTATATACTATTCTTTTGATCTTTACATAATTGTACAATAGAAGATATGGGCTCGAACATTGTTGCAGTTGAGAAAAGGTTCTCCAATTCATTATCCTCTATTACATAAGGAATCCAGCCATAAAAAGGATTTAATGCCTTTATGTTTCCTTTGATTTTTCTATAGTTCGGCAAATCTTTAGTAGTACATTTATACCCATTCAGTTCATTTTGTATCCACATGTCGAAATCGTTCATTTTATTCTTTTTCGCAATTGTATGAGCTAATCTTAATGCAAGAACAACATCACAATCAGACTTAAATAATTCGCGGCGAAGTTCCTCAAATTGCTTGCTCATTCTGCTTCTCCTTTTTTGGAGCATAGGCTGTACAGATTGCCCATACGGGCACTACTATTATATGCCCGTCACCCCAAAACCACAATGGAAAAGAAGGTGAACTTTTATGGCTGAAACACTGCGCGAATTGGTGGTCGCGCTGTCGCTGGATTCCAGCAATTTCTCGCGCAATATGCGCACCATCAACCAGCAGATCAAGGAAGCCGAGTCCACCTTCCGTCTGGCCGGGGCTGGTGTACAGAACTACGAAAAGACCATCGCAGGCACGGAAGCCAAGCTGTCCATGCTGGGACAGAAGCT
>JAFPWU010000020.1 GCA_017412715.1 Clostridia bacterium | reverse complement strand
TTGGCGCTGTTGGCGGACTGCATGTTCTCCCAGATGGCGCCGTCTTCGCTCTGCTGCCACTGCAGGCTGTACACCGCGTTATCATATCCGTTCAGCACGGCGGTGAAGCGGACGGTGGATCCCAGGCAGGCTTTCTCATCGTCGAAGGACAGGTAGATGTCAATGGAGCGGTTGGGGTTCAGCTGGTCCTCCAGGGTCTGGACATACACGGCGCCGGCGGGAACCCACTGGGTCACGACGGGGTTGCCTTCCTGGTCCAGGATCAGGGCGCCGTTCTCATCCCGCAGCCAGGACTTCGGAATATCCTGACCCTCTTCCAGGATGGCGATGGGGTCGCCGTTGGCATCCAGAATCAGGGCTCCGTTCCCATCCCTCTGGTAGATGTAGTAAATACCGTTGCTGGACAGGGGGGTATCGTACTCTTCGATCTCCACCTCTTCCGCTTCTTCCTCGGCTTCTTCTTCAACCTCTTCGCCGTCGGCTTCCTCGGCGGTTTCTTCCACTTCTTCGGTTTCAGTCACTTCTTCACCCGCAGCCGCTTCTTCGGTCTCGACAATCTCCTGAGTGGCGGCAGTCTCTTCAGTCTCGGCAGCAGCTTCGGGTTCGACAATCTCCGCAGGCTCTGCAACCGCTTCATTTTCGATGACCTCAGCAGGTTCTGCCTCAGCTTCGGTTTCGATAGCCGGAGCAGGTTCCGCAACCGCTTCGGTCTCTACGGTTTCCGCAGGAGCGGTCTCTTCTTCAGAAGCACTGGTGGTTTCCTCAGCAGCCTGCGCAGCGGCCTCCTGGGCAGCCTTCTCGGCGGCTTCCCGCTCAGCGGCTTCCTTCGCGGCCTTCTCGGCAGCTTCCCGCTCCGCAGCTTCCTTCGCAGCCTTCTCGGCAGCTTCCCGCTCCGCAGCTTCCTTCGCGGCCTTCTCGGCAGCTTCCCGCTCAACAGCTTCCTTCGCGGCCTTCTCGGCGGCTTCCCGCTCCGCCGCTTCCTTCGCGGCCTTCTCGGCGGCTTCCCGCTCCGCGGCTTCCTTCGCAGCCTTCTCGGCAGCTTCCCGCTCCGCCGCTTCCTTCGCAGCCTTCTCGGCGGCTTCCCGCTCCGCGGCTTCCTTCGCAGCCTTCTCGGCAGCTTCCCGCTCCGCCGCTTCCTTCGCAGCCTTCTCGGCGGCTTCCTGTTCAGCAATCTGGGCCTCGATGGCCGCCTCATTTCCCAAATCTTCCGCCCGGGCAGGAGCCAGAAGGCTCATTCCGCTGATTCCCAGGATCAGGGCTGCGCTCAGGGCGGTGATCTTTCTGTTCATCTTCTTCATTGTTCGTTCCTCCTCTTTCATCGCGTCTGCGCTGTGTTTTTTCATCTGGTGTTGGTCACCTTGCAAGCGCATTATCGCATGTGAAAGTTACAGGAACGGTTACCGAACAGGTTTCATGTGTAACTTTTTATTTTTTTTGTGAAACCTCCGATTCGTTGCTTTCTTGTCGTGATTCAGCTGAAAAAAAGAGCAGCGGGGCCATCCGGATTCTGTTCACCCGGCGGCCCCGCTGCATTCTGTCATATTCAGAAGACAAAACCGGCAAGCTCCTCCAGCTTTCTTTCCACGACCTCAACGACGACAATATCGGGATCCTGTTCACGAAAGTCCTCGTTCAGGTCTGAATAATAGTCCCTGAAACAGCTTTCGCGGAACTGGGACCCCAGATAGGGATACATGGCGATGGAGAAGGAATCCCGGATCATATAAAGCTTTCGCGGATCGGCATCCTCCGCGGTGCAGGAAAAAGGCTCCAGAAGCTCTCCCCCCTGCAGGCTACAGCCATTTTCGGGATACCCGGAAACCAGATATTCCGGGGAGGCGTAATCGAGCTGTCTGCTGAGATTGAGCATATTGGCCAGGTCGCCCGTATGCTGACCCTGATGAGTGATTTTTATCTCCCCGGCTTCAATCGCGGGCAGCTCCACGCCCAGTTCACGCAGCAGCAGCCGGGCTCCGATATATCCGCCCACCGCGTTCCAATGGGTATCGGTTTTATAATACAGGTCTTCCTCCGCCGCTTCCCTGGCTTCCATCAGCTCATCGTAAGCGTATATAACCCGGAGATCCGTATTTCCCTTCAGATATTGGTAAACCTGAAGCGCGCGATAATTCTCCGCGGGAGCACCATACCATTCAGGCATATATTCACTGTAAATTCTTTCCTTATTTGGAGCGATGAACAGGACGAACTCCTTTCCGAGGGAAGCCAGATAATCCCTCTGCTGAACCAGGTTTTCAGCCATCCGGGCCAGCTTGTCCTCCGGCAGGAGATCCTTCCCCTGATAGGAGGCCAGAGGATCTCCGTCCTCCTGATTGCAGTAAAACAGCCAATCCCCTTTTCCAATGATCACGCTGTCATTGGAAGAAGCGTGAAAGACGGAATAATCGATTCCGCTGTTCAGGGTAATCAGATCGTTTCGAAAGGGCATGGCATCATTCAGGTAACTGGTAAAGTCGGCGGCGAACTGCCTGTACGTGCCGGGTCTCAGCCTCGGCATAGCGGCAAATGACCGGTTTTCATGGTTGGCGGTATCGGAAACCTGTTCAAAAAGGAGCCAGAAGGCCCAGGGAAGGCAGAGAATCAGGATAAAAGAGGCAAAGATGATCCGGGGACCGGCTTTTTTCTTTTTCATTTATTTTCACCTCAGAACTGAAAATAAATAAAGGGGTTATAGGTGTCGCCCGCGATCGCCGCGATGCTCAGAATCAGTACGAGAACGCAGAAGAGGGCTTCCGGGACGGAATTTTTCCATTTTTTTTGCAGCTTTTCCGGGAGGGATTGCATCAGGCCGGCCCCCAGAACTCCGAAAATGAAGGCCGCGATCGTTTTATTGCTCAGATAATACCGGAAAGGAATCAGGGAGCCCGCATAGCGCCACGGCAGAAGCATACGCCCCAGATACCTGACCGCATAGGCCGTATCTGGGGAGCTGAACAGCACCCATCCGATTGTAACGATGAGGAAGCAGCCGATCACACAGACCGGCCGAAACTTCTGCAGCCGTTTCCCAAAGCCAAGCCTTTCGATGACCGCAAAGAAGCCATGGTATGCTCCCCAGAGAATGAAGGTGACATTTGCACCGTGCCACAGGCCGGTCAAAAGGAAGACAATGGCTAAGTGAAGGCAGGTGCGGACTGTCCCTTTCCGGTTTCCCCCCAGCGGAATATAAACATATTCCCTGAACCAGGATCCGAGCGAAATATGCCATCTCCTCCAGAACTCACCCACAGAGGCGGACAGGTAGGGATAGCGGAAGTTCTCCAGGAACGTAAAGCCGAACATTTTGCCCAGCCCGATGGCCATATCCGAATATCCGGAGAAGTCATAATAGATCTGAAATGCGTAGGCCAGCGCGCCGACCCAGGCAGCGCGGAAATCCAGCGAGGATACGCTGTACGAGAGGACCCTGCTGGAGCAGGCCCCCAGAACATTGGCGATCAGCACCTTCTTGGACAGACCGAAGATGAACCGTCTGAATCCCTCCGAAACCCCGTCCGCCGTAATCTGCCGGTTTTCGATCTGATGGCTGATGTCCTGATATTTCACAATTGGACCGGCGATCAGCTGGGGAAAGAAGGAGATGTAAAGGGCGACAGAAATCAGTTTCCTTGAGCTTTCGGCCTTCCCGCGATAGACATCCACCACGTAGGAGATGGCCTGGAAGGTGAAAAAGGAGATGCCGATGGGCAGGGCAATCTGCGGGACCGGAAGGATATCCCGGCCCGCCAGCTGATTCAGGCTGCTGACCAGAAAGGACAGGTACTTAAAACAGCCCAGAAGCGCCAGATCGAGGATCACAGCGCACAGCATCCATCCCTTTTTCCCCGCCCCGTCCGTCCTGCCGATCCGCATGCCGCAGAACCAGTTGATCAGAATGACGGCGATCATGACGAAAACGAACAGCGGCTCTCCCCACGCGTAAAAGAACAGGCTGGCCAGAAGCAGAAAACAGTTTGAAAGGTTTTTCTTCATCAGCAGGTTCACACAGAAGGTGACGGGAAGAAAGACCAGCAGGAAAACGACTGAGCTGAATACCATTCAAAGGCCTCCGACCAGTTTAATAGATGCGCCCTGACGGTGATTATTATATGCGCGCAAAAGAGGTTCGTCAATGAAGACGGGTAGTGACAAAGCCCGCGGCAGTTTGATATAATATGAATAGAAATGAAAACCGGAGGAATATGAGGATGGAGAAAAAACTTCGCGTCACGTTCAATTCTCCGCTGGTGCTGGGCTTTGCCCTGGCCTGCGCGGCGGTCACCCTGCTGGGTACGCTGACGGGAGGAAAAAGCACCGCGCTTCTGTTTTCTACCCGCGCCGCCTCTCTTTCGGATCCCCTTTCCTTCATTCGAATTTTTACCCACGTACTCGGTCACTCCGGCCTGGCTCATCTTGTGGGGAATATGGCGTATATCCTGCTGCTCGGCCCGGCGCTGGAAGAAAAGTACGGATGGAAAAACCTGCTGACGGTGATTCTCGTCACCGCCCTGATTACCGGGCTGATTCACAATCTGCTGTTCCCCCGCTCCCTTCTGCTGGGAGCCAGCGGAGTGGTCTTCTCCTTTATCCTGCTGACCTCCTTTACGGAATTCCGGGAAGGTGAAATCCCGCTGACCTTCGTTCTTGTGGCGGTCATCTACCTGGGGCAGCAGCTCTGGGAGGGCTTCACGGTGCAGGACAACGTATCGAACCTGACCCATATTGTCGGCGGCCTGGTCGGTTCAGGAGCGGGATACCTCCTGAACATGAGAAAAGCCCAGCGTCCCTGAGGAAGCCCTGACCCCCTGACAGAAAGCGAGAGATAATGTATGAAACAGGCACATTCCGAAATCATTCCGCGGCTGTATATGAAGCTGCTCCCCATTCAGATCATCCTGGTGTTCATCGGCGGCGCCAACGCGATTATTGACAACGCCTTTGCGGCCAACCTGCTGAATCAGGATGCCATGGCGGTTACGGGGCTTTTCGGCCCGGTCTCCAATCTGCTCAACGCGGTCAACGTGCTCTTTTTCTCGGGCGCCCAGGTCCTTTGCGGACGATATCTCGGAAAGCATATGTCGGAGCGGACCAACAGCGTCTTTACGCTGGACATGGAGGCCATTGTGCTGGTTTCCTTCCTGCTGACGGGGTTCTGCGTGCTGGCGCCAGGGCCGGTCACCTCCCTGCTGGGGGCTTCCCCGGCGCTGGCCGGAGATCTGGCCGCCTATATCCGGGGCTATGCCGCCGGCCTTCCGTTCTTCTGTATGGGAACCCAGCTGACCGCCTTCCTGCAGCTGGAGCAGCAGGAGAAGCGGAGCTATGCGGCCATCCTGGTCATGTTCGCTTCCAACGTTCTGCTGAACTGGCTGTTCATCGGCGTGCTGAAGATGGGGCTTTTCGGTCTCGGCCTGGCCACCTCCGCCGCTAACTTCCTGTTCTTCCTCATCCAGGCGCTGCACTATTTTTCCGGCAAATCCGCCATCCGCCTCGTGCCGCGGAATGTCATCGTCAGTGATCTGAAGGATATCCTGCTGAACGGCTTTCCGGGTGCGGCATCCCAGGCCTGTATTTTCCTCCGCGGCATTCTGCTGAACCGCATCATTGCGGCCTCCGTCGGCCAGCATGGGCTGGAGGCCTTTTCAGCGGTCAATTCCTTCGGCTGCATCTACTGGGCGGTTCCCGCCGGGGTCACCTCCGCCGTGATGGTTCTGGGCAGCGTTTACGCGGGCGAGGAGGACCGGGCCGGACTCTATACCCTGATGAAATCATTTCTGCGCTACGGACTCACCCTGGTCATCTTCGTCTCCCTGGCCCTCTCCGCCAGCTGTGTGCCCCTTACCCGCATCTTCTTCCGGGATCCCGCCTCGCCGGTTTATCCCATGGCGCTGCACGGCTTCCTGCTCTTCCCCTTCTCTTCCATCCTCTCGGCCTTCACCGTCGGATTCTCCAATTATTACCACTGTCTCGGCCAGGAAAAAATCGTCCGCACGATCTCCTTCATGGACGGGATTGTCTTTATCATCCTCCTGGCCCTGCTCCTGATTCCCCATTTTGGCATGGACGGCATGTGGACCGCCCAGATCCTCAGCTGCCTCCTCTGCGCCCTGCTGATCTATGCCTACGCGGCAATCCGGAACCGGAAGGTCCTCTGCACCCTGTCCGACGCGATGTGCTTCCCGGCGGATTTCGGCGTATCCGCGGAGAACAGGATGGATCTTTCCATTCACAGCCTGGAGGAGGCCACGGAGGTTTCCAGGGCCGTATGGAAGTTCTGCGATGAGCGCGGGGTGGATCCGTTCCGCAGGTACTGCGCGTCCATCTGTCTGGAGGAGATGGCCTGCAACATCGTAAAGCACGGCTTCTCAGCCGATCAGAAAAAGCACCGGCTGGACCTTCGGGTCTCCCTGGTCCGGGATGAAATCCGGCTGAACCTGAAGGATGACTGTATCTCCTTCAATCCCGTCGAGGCGTCAAAGCTCTTCGATCCGGAGGACAAAACCCATAATATCGGGCTTCGCATCGCCGGCAAAATATCCAAATCCATCCAATATCAGAATACCTTTGGCCTCAATATCGTGACCATCATCATCTGAGCGGAGTCTGCTCTCCCCGATCATTCCGGCTGTTCCTGCGGGATGGATCCGTCAGGTGTCCTCTCCGTTTCCAGGTGATAGTCCCCTTCTTCGTCAATCCGCAGATTGAGGTCGGCTTTCTTCGTTTTTTCCAGACAAAGCCGCACATTCGGCATATCGCTGAAATCCACAAAACGGACGGATTCTTCTTCTGATACGCCTGTGCTGATTCTGCGCGCGATCAGGCGGCGCCTGAGGAGTTCCTCACCGGCCGAAACGGAAACCGTATAATCCGCCCAGCGTGAAAGGTCCCTCCATCCCTTCTCATCCAGCAGCAGATAATTTCCTTCCAGGATCACAATATTTCCGTCCACGGTCACGGCGTTTTCAATCGGATTATGGAGAAGCCGGTCATAGGCCGGCCAGCCGCAGACCGCGCCGGAAGCAATTTCCCTTACGCTTTCGGTCAGTTTTTCCAGATCGAAGGTCATCGGCGCTCCCTTGATGCTGACCAGCGGAATCTGTTTCCCGTCCCGTTCGGTAAAATGGCTGAGCAGGTACTCCTGCCGCCGGTGAAAGCCGTCCATGCCGATCGTCTGAATCCGGGGAAGCTCCGGATCCCGGCGGGACAGATCCTGCAGAAAGCTCAGCAGCGTACTCTTTCCCGCTCCGGGCGGAGCCGCCAGCATCACCAGAATCCGGCGGCCCCGTTCCCGCTGCATGGCGGAAAGCATCCTGAGGAGAGGAAGAAAGATGCCGTTTACCGCTCTCTCGCTGTAGGAGGCGGAAACCTCTATCCCGTTGATATTTACCCGATAAGGAATCATGTTCGGTTCACCTCCGTCCATTTTTACCCGCTGCATTCTCCGCGGTTCGCGGCAGGGCTTTTCAGCCTGTATATCATGGGAATAACATCGGAATTAAGTATACCACGGTTCCATGACTGAATCGAGTATGAAATGGAAAAGAGGCCCGGCATATTCAGGTTGTATCATGAAATGATTTTCCATCAGCAGAAAACGTACAATACTGCCCGTTCCGCTATTTCTGCTGCATAACAGCGTTTTTCTTCTTCAGGTTTTCCAGAGAAGCCAGAGCTTCCAGCTGTTTTGCTTCTGTATACAGGCAATCTTCCTTCGGATCTTCGGGAAGGTTTTTATGAGCCGGATGATAAGGAAGGGTAAATACCCTGCATCGCTCCGCGTTGTTGTACGCCTCCTGAACATGCATATCATATACCAAATCATGGTTATATCGGATCTGCAGATATTTGGAATAAAGCTCATCCGACGTACTGAAAATAGCAACTTCTGGATCAACCGATGCGTAAAATTCAGTTGTTCCGCCCCATCCTCCGTGATGGCATACCTGCAGGATATCGCTCTTCAGATAATCACCATACATATTCAGAAGAATATGATTTGCGGTTTCGTCGCAGTCCGCCGGAAGCATGATCGTATTTCCGCCAATGGTAATCCGCATGCAAATCGAAGCGGTGTTCAATGTCTCATTGGCCAGGGACAGAGATTTGCGCACAAGATCGTCCTGCGTATACAGAATTTCCACCTCTGCTCCGGTGAAGGAAAGCTTCTGCCCTGTATGCACCTTTGAATACTTCGCGTCAGGGAAATACCGATGGATATGCTCCTTTATGCGCCGTGTATTCCATGCTTCCCTGAAACAGGCCGCGTCCGCCATGGACGGAAAATTACTAGCAATCTCCTCCACGGTTATCCTGTCTGCGTATTTTTCCGCCATTGTCATGAACGCCCCTGTATGGTCTATATGCGTATGGGAAAGGAACCAGCAGGCTATCACAATATTTGAGGGCTCAGGGCTCTGCTCTGAGAGCGTACGATAAATATTTTCCGCATAGTTTCCGGAGTCCATCCCCCCGTCCACCAGAACAAATCGGCCATCCTCCAATCTGAACACATAGCCCATGTTGCCGCTTCCAGCATCGCAGTTTAAATATCTCGATTCAGTGGAAAACCTTCCCCCGATCACGGTCATTAACGGTGTCACTATTGACGATCCATTCCGTTTCCTGTCCATATGGACATTGCGCACTGGCTCCGCCAATAGACGCATCGTCCGATTAAAGGATGTATAATAGACATATAAGGAGCATTCCTCCTTCTCATATCTAAAAAAGGAATTGCCCCCTATCTTGTTTTCGTATTTCTTTTTAAACCGTGCCTCCAGGAGCGCGGACTGATAATCTTCCCAATCTCTTTGGGTAATACCTTCGATTACGATCTGATCGCACAGATCAAGGCTTCTGCGCGTCTGAACTCGCTTTCCGGCACAAACCGGAGGGACGTGCCGCAGCATGCCTATGCTGTAGATGTGCCGGCTCATCAGCCGGTCCTGCAGCAATAATTCACCCTGGTGCCAGGTCATCGTCTCCGTCAAGTTTCTTATCGCTTCCGGCAGCAGCGTTTCCGTGCGTGTCGCCACGGCAAGGCTTTTCTTATCGGCGCTTAAGTAGAAAGCACATTCCCCGTACCCAATATCCCGCAATGCCTGAACTGACACAGCCAGCTCTGTCTCACCCAGCAAAATGGCCGCGGTCTCCTGATTTGCGCCCATGTCCGCGTCACAAAGCAGTGTCGGATATATCCCGCAGATATCCCTGATCAAGCCAGCCAGATTTTCCGCCATATCGAATACGCTTTCCGTGCCGTCTTGCGGATAAACAACTGATATCGGATGGTCCTGCGTATGCCTCAGCCTGATCATCATGCGTTATTCTCCCTCTAGGACTGCTGCAATGGTGCTCATGGTTGCACTGACTCCAAACGCATTCTCGAAATCATTAATGAACCGGTCAACCGCCAGATCAACGCTTGCGTTTTCAAGCATTCCCCGAAGTATCGCCGGCGCTACTGTCACTGAGGCAACCCCGTTTTCAGCCAGTGCCATCACCTGCCGGATGTTTTTGAAACTTGCAGCAAGTATGCCCGTCGCTATTCCATTTCGGACAAAGCAGTTTTGGATGTCACAAACAGTCTGAATACCATCAGCGCCAAGATTTTCGATTCGGTTGACGTAAGGCGCCACATACGCCGCACCAGACTTGCCGGCCCAGAAAGCCTGCTGCAGCGTATAAATGCCTGTCGCTGTCACACGCATTCCATTTTTAGCCAGAAATCTGATTGCTTTCAGCCCTTCTGGCACAACAGGTATTTTTACATAGGTATTGCTTCCCAGACGGTTACAGATTTGATACGCTTCTTCAATCATATCCTCTGCATTTCTTGAAATCACCTGAACATGGAGGACACCTTCCTGCCCCAAAAAGCTCCGTATCTCTGTCAGCGTTTCGTATGGCGCTTTTTTTTCGGCGGCCAGGATGGTAGGATTTGTTGTCACGCCATCAAGCGGATAGATATCATATAGCGCTCTGATCTCCTCCAGATCGGCAGTATCCAAAAACACCTTCATGCCCTTTCTCCTCTCAGCCTTTCTCCCACCGCCCCGCCGGGATGAATCTCCGCAAATCTTTGATCTGAAAAATCCATAATCTCAATCATGAGCATCTGCAGCACTTCAAATATGGCGGACATAACAAGAAAACTGGTCGTACCCTGACAGTTATTCCGATCTATTTCACGGGTCACCGTCATGAGAAGAACCATATCCGCATCTTTTGCAAGCAAGGAACCTGCATTTTCCGACACCACGATGGTTTTGATATGATTCTCCTTGCAGTAATCTTGAACAGGCGCCAGCTCCGCTGTCCGTCCTCCCCGGGAAGCAAGCAGAATGATACCGCCCGGCTGCAGGAAGCCCAGGCCGCCATGGACAGCCTCCGCCGGAGAAATAAACCTGGCCGCCTTTCCAACACAGCACATCAGATGTGCAAAATGCATGCACGCGATCCCGGAATGCCCGCACGCAGAAGCGCCAATGACCGGCGCATCGACCAGCATTTCCGCAGTGCGCACAAGTTCCGCACGTTTCAGGCGATCCAGCTGATGCGTTAACGCATCAGCCTGAATCGTGAAGGCCTCCTTCACTTTTTCCGCCAGCCGTTCTTTATCTATTCCACTGCTCATATTCTGTCCTTCAGCTGATGATCGAACTCCGGCATATACGCCTTTTCTTTGTCGGTAAACCTGCGCAGCGTGTTGATAGTCTCTCCGCCCTTCCATTTACGGTCCTCCACGTCTTCCGTGGTCCCCATAACCGTAATATTCAGCTGGCGGTGACGCGCCCGCACCTGATCCCAGTCAATAAAGTATATATTCGCGAATTCGCCGCCGTCAAGCATCCCGTCCTTGATTGTCATCGTTTCGCTCCGGCCAAAGAACACGGACCGCAAATGCCCGTCAGTGTTCATGCTGGTGTAGTTTCCAGGTTCGTTTACATATCTTCCGAACTGCGCGTGGATCGGGCCAGGGTGCCTGTACTGGTGCTCCTCTGTATAATCCGGAATCAGCCTGCGCATGATATCCAGCAGATCATGCTGCAGAAATTCCAGATCGAAACTGTCCATATCATGCGAGCATTCCTGCACCATAACGGAGCACGTCGTATGATGGGACGCTATGCATACCGTGCCGTTTTTCACGCCTGACAGCCGCACAATTTCACACACTTCCTTCGTCACGTCGTGAAACGTCGGAATCCATCCGCGTGACTGCAGTTCCAGCTCTTTCTGAACAACTTTAAACTCCATTTTTGTCTTTCGCCTCCCTGTTTTTTCTGTCCATATAGGCCTGCTCCGCGGCTCGCAGCATTTCTCTGAGCATTCTGCCAGGATCCCTGGCCCTGCACACGGCGCTGGATGAGCCTGTGGCGTCCGCGCCGGCCAGAATTACCCGGTATACATCCTCCGGCGTGCTGATGCCGGCCCCCTGCAGCACCAGGATATGAGGATCCATCCCCCGTACCGCCTGATTGGACGCGGTGACCAGGTCTATATCACTGGTGACCCCCGTTCCGATCAGTTCAGAGGGTTCTACGACAATGATATCCGGATGCAGCAAGGCAATCATGGATGCTTCCCTGCAGGAGGATGCGCACGCAATGCTCAGCATCTCCAAATCCGCCGCCCGGCTGATCGCCTTTGAGAGGTTCTCGATGGTCATGGGCTTTTCACAGTGATTGAGCATCACCGCATCCGCGCCCGCAGCCCGCAGAGCTTCCGGAAGAATGCTTCCCTGCCCTCTGCCCACCGGGATGGGATCCATATGCTGCGCACAGAGTACCAGATCTTCTGTATATTGCCGGATCAGCCGGAGGTCAGTCAGCTGAGGCGTATAGATCACCGATACGCCTGTTTCTCTGGAGGCTTCTTCTGCGATTCTCGCCAGCTCCAAAGCCTCTTCTCCGTACAGATAAGCCTTGGGACCCACTTCAAAAAAAGGGGGCCCGATCCTTTTTTTCATAGAATTTTTTTCCTCCGACCACCGCAAAGTACTGTTTCATTGCCTCATAGAGCAGGATATAGTTCCGATATGTTTCTTCATATACGGTCCGGTTGCTGACCTCAGGCATCGTCTCCCTTCCATCCGAAGGGGGAGCACCCCAATGAATACTATCCATCAGGCCTGAGCCGACGCCCGCCAGTATGGCCGCACCGTGGCAGGCGCTGTCCCTCGTTTTGATCGGAACCATGGTCTTTCCCGTCAGATCCGCCTTAATCTGCAGCCACAGCCCGCTGGATGCCCCGCCGCCGGCGCAATATATATGGTCCTGCTGAATCCCCAGAGACGATATCTGCTCCAGGTTTCTCCGCAGCATGCATCCAACCGCTTCCATGACCGCCCGGGCGAAATGAGCCCTCCCGTGGCCCAGGCGTATTCCAGCAAATACACCAGTGGCGTTGCTGTCGTACTCAGGATTGGCCGCTCCGGTCAGATGCGGAAGCATCACCAGCCCCTCGGATCCCGGCGGGACCTTCTCCGCTTCACGGTCGATTTCATGATATACCGTTTCCATATCAGACTCTTCCGGATAAAAACGCTGCGCAAACCATTTCAGCGTCATCCCGGCGGACTGGGACCATTGAAGGACGGTGTAGGAGCCCGGCAAAGCGAAATTCTGGCAGGTCAGCTTTATCCCGGGCTTATACGGAATGAAGCGGTCCAGAACGGCGCCGACAGCCAGGCATGATCCGGTCGTTTCCAGAATGGATCCGCTGCGTGTCAGTCCGCATCCGATCATGTTGCATGTCTGATCCAGTGCTCCAGCCACAGCCAGGCAATCGGCAGGAAGCCCCATCTGCTCCGCGGCCTCCAGTCGCAGCCTGCCGACAGGCGTCCCGCAGGGAACAATGGTCGGCAGCCTGTCTTTTTTCAGGCCCAGATAATCCAGCATTTCCAGCCACCACCGACCGGTATGTATATCCAGCATGGCGCTGGAAGCCCACAGATTGCTGTCTCCGATGGCCTTCCCGGTCATCCGCAGCATAAGATAATCCGCCAGAAGAAGATAACGCGCAGTCTGTCGGAACAGCTCCGGTTCTTTCCGCCTGATCCACAGTATTTTCGCCGCTGGCCAGGTCGCTACCATATCCGCCTGTCCGCATACTTCATATACGCTTTGAGCTGAGAACATCATCTTAAGCTCGTCCGCCTCTTTTTCGGCCCTGTTATCCAGCCAGACGATTGCTTTTCGCAGCGGCTTTGCAGACTGATCCACGCAAATCAGCGTTTCCCCCTGGCAGCTTAGCGACAGGGCTGTCACCTTTCCCTGCGCCCGCTCCATCAATTCGCGCGTCATCTGACAGACTATGTTCCAGTACTCCTCCGCTGGAAATTCCACCAGATTGTTTTCCGGAGTCTCCAGCGTATAGTTCCTGCAGGCACTGACCACCTGGAAATGAGACGGCGTGTAGAGTGACGCTTTTACCGATGTTGTGCCCACATCTATACCCAGAAGCAGTTCCTCCATCCTGATTCCATCTCCTCCCGTGGCCGGCGAATAATTATTCCACCATCGTGATATCGAGCATACGGCAGAGCTCTCTGAATTCCTTTCGGAAGTTGCCGTAGCAGACGATCACATGCTGGCCGGATACTTTCTGAGCGAATTCCTCTACTGTGCAGCTGTCCGGGAATACCTCCAGGCTGGGCAGCTGCGGCGCCGGAGGCGCCCAGCCAAACTCTTCCCATGCAGGCGGGGGGCAGGCTTCACCGGTGTACATATGCAGATAATAACGCCCCTTTTTATAATACAGACGCACACAGGTCACATAACCCGTTTTGACCTTGCTCACATTGAGAAGAGCTTCATCTAGCAGACCAAAGGCGGTGGGCAAAAGCTCCACCTGATCCTTCACCGCGGTAACCGGCACATAATCCGGCACACCGATCAGCAGGCTGCGTTCAAAAAACTCATAATATTCCATATAATGCGCAGTCTGCCCCGTCACATAACGGGCCATCAGCTGCGTCACATTACCCATTACATCGTTCTCCGGGATGGTACATACGCTGCACAGCCTCTCCAGCAGCATGAAAACAATTGCCGGCGGATAGCCCAGCAGCTTCTTCATACCGTCGACATCGATCAGCGTGATGGCATCCCAACCGCGCTCTTTGATCTTTTCCGCCAACGCCAGTGCATAGTGCACGCCCTTTTCCAGTACAGCTTTGTCGCATGCTTTCTGGATATGCCAGTCGCCGCAAAAATTCTGTATCGCAGCGCTTATCTGATCCTGGGTGATATGCTTCATGCGCTGCAGCATTTCCAGCATTTCAAACGGCTCCACCTCGGGGCCGATCTGTCCCCGGAGGGAAAGTCCCTCATACTGTGTGCCGTAGAGCAGCATATCCCGATAGCCCATGGAGCCGATACGAGCACGTCTTAAACGCTGAACCGCGAACGCAGCGCGGAGGAAAGCCTGGATCTCGTCAAGCGGCTCAGGTTTCCCAATGACGTTGTATATGAATTTGAAGCGATAATCCATCGCTTCCAGTACAGGCCTGATTGCGGTCGTCCCGGCCTGTTCGGCTGTCGTGACGATTTTTCCCTGTTCCACGGCTCCGCAAAGGCCCCACAGAAGCACCGGCATCGCCCGGAAAGGATCGATCGTATAGATGACCGCGTGGGTGGGCACCCAGCCTGCAACGCAGACGATTAGCGCCGACATCTCCTTCCGCTTCAGGATGTCCTGCGCCATGTCTGCGGTTTCATATTGGGGATCATCGATCACAATCCCCGCGTCTATCAGGTCGATGTCCAGGCTTTTCAGCGATTGAACCGCCCTGTCATGCTTCTCCTGCAGGCGATGGAAAGGCGTGTTGACCTCGCCAAAGCATACAAACCCTACCGTATTTTTCATGGTTTAATCTCCGTTCTGCTGCTCGCTTTTCCATTCTGCTTCGTATTTCAACCACTTGTTTTGTATGGTGCTCAGGCTTGGCGGAGAAACAACCCTCAGGCTCTCTGGAACAATCCTGTAGATGTTCTCAAGCTCTCTCAGATATTCATCCGTCTCTTCCGAAACGAAACCGTCATTGCGCAGAATGCTTTCATCTATGAGCGCTCGGAGATACAGGATCCGCCACCGCCAGCTGCTCCTGGCCGGTTCCGGCATCGTTGCGTCGATTTCCCGGGCTATCCCGGCTGCCTCCCGAACACGGTCTGGTTTCATGATTCGAAAGCGCACACTTTCAGCGGTCAGGACGGTCTCCCGGGGCAGTGTCTCCTCCAGTATCTCCGCCAGGCGCACAAGGCTGTCGGCGTCATTTGTCATCAGTTCCCAGCTGGCATAGTCCCGGATTGCGCAGCGCGCATCCTTCTCCCGGCCAGAAATGTAAAGCAGCATGATCGTCTTATTGATATCCTCAAAGATTCCTTCAGAATAGCAGGATATCCCACTGTACAGCTTCTCACCGCAGTCGTTTGAACGCTGAAGAAAGCTGGGCAGCGGATTAGCCCCAAAGCCTCCCCAGGGTTTTCCTCCATACATGCTGATCTCAGGAAATGCAATCATTTCCCTGTCGGCCGGAAGTCCGTGGCTGAGGATACAGTCCGGCATCTTTCCCTCCGGGAAAAAATCCATCAGCCAATGAACATTTTTAAAACGATCCTGGCCGATCAGATCGAAAAACCGTTCCCATTCTCCATCAATAAAATGGTCAAAATACCAGGTGCTCATGATGATCCGCGTGTCCGGCAGTTCCTTCCGCACCGCTTCCTCAAAATATGGGAACAGGATGAGAAAGCCGTTGGTTCCCCATGGCGCGCAGCTTTCGCATGTGCAACCGCCCTGATCGTACGGCCAATATACGACATAGTCCGGGGAGCAGCCGCGGAAGGCACGCAGCACACTTCTGCGCTGGCGAATAATCTCTTCAATCCCGCCCGGCCGGGACGGACAGATCTCTACCCCGTAATGCCCGTCCAGCACGCTGTGATACCCGTTTTGCACGGCGGAAGACGCCTTCAGCCTATCAGGCGTTCCGGCAAAGCCCTCGTTGGAAAGCATGGTCAGGCAGGTCCGCATTCCCAGCTTACGCGCATAGCACAAAATATCCTGCAGGCGTTTCAAATAGGGACCGGAGGCGGGATCATCAATCCCGGTAAAATGATGCATATCGTACCAGACCGTGATGGCGTTCCCGCCTCTGAATGCAGCATCCTCGATTTGCTGATATACGGCTTCCATTGGCGCCGTATGGTAGAAATTGTGAAAATGCGTCGCGAAATAAAGCCCGCGGAACCTGCTTCTGGGAGTGAATCTGATATGGCGCTCTGGGACAGCAATCCCGCCTTCAAAACGCCAGCCCAGCAGGAATTCTCCCAGGCCTGCCATGACGGCACACGGATCGGCTGCCGTCAGCTCTGCGCTTTCCTGCATCGCTGACAGTGCATAGGTTCCTTCCGGCAGTCCCGGATCCAGGGTTACCTGCACGGAATATCCCTCCGTCCCCAGCTCGCAGCCTCGCTCATTCAGCTTTCTCTGAAAAGCTTCCGTGACCGCGTCGGCATCTGGAAGCGCATGCATGTCCGAAAAACGGAGAACAAACTGCTTCATTATCTGTCTCATTTTCTTTTACTCTCAGACATATTTTCAGTTGATATATACGGGGAGGCGCTCACCTTTCAGCGCCTCCCCGTATCAGCCGTGATTATTTGCCGAGGTAACGATCATACGCACTTTCGTATGCCGCCAGATACTCGTCTATACCGATGATCTTGAGCTGTTCCAGGTAGGCGTCCCATTCCTCATCGACACCGCCGTCCATGATCCATTTGGCTGTCTTCTCTGCTACCAGGCTGTTGATATCAGTCTTCAGGTTACTGATGACCTCCACCTCTTCGTCCGTCTGGTACATGGTGGGGAAATAGTTGGCCGTCTGATACGGGCCGTACACGCTGCCATTCAGCACGATATTCTTCTCGTTCTCCGTCGCTCCGAAATAATTGTACTCGAATACCCAACGGGAAGGAGGATTGGCAAAAATACCATAGTTCATCGGTGCATACTTGGCACGAATCAGGTTGGAGGAAAGCGGCTCGCCGTTGACCTCTTCCACCCACTCGTAAGAGCCGTCCTCGTTCTGCTTCACACATACTCCCAGCGGTCCGAAGTTGCAGTCCCGGGCGGCATCCACGCTATACTGATAATCACCCCAGCGGAACGCAATCTCGGGATATTTGCAGGAGGATGTAATTGCGAAGGCGCACATGTTAAACACGCTCGTATCGATTTGCTCCCACAGCTGCACGCCAGCAGGCCCAATCAGCGGAGCCACTGGCACCCAGGTCTTGTTCGCTTCCTCTATAGTCTCGGCGCCCGTCGCCCACTGGGCAGTCCAGAAGGACGCGCAGCCCACATTGGGGTTCTCCTGCTGGATCTTGGACCACAACATGCTGACATCCTGTGAATAGCATTCCTGGTCAATCAGACCTTCCTCGGCCAGCTGGTGGAACCATTTGACAGCTTCCTTATACTCGGGTTCAATGGCCGTGAAGATTACTTTTCCATTTTCGGTCACCAGATGGTTTCCGTTGTCCACGCGGCCGAACGCGCCGAACAGGGGATATATACCGTTTACGGAATCGCCCGGCAGAAAACTATAGGGGATTTCATCATCCAGGCCATTCCCGTTCAGGTCTCCGCCGTTCTTGAAAGCCCGGAGCACTTCCACAAATTCTTCCGTGGTCGTAGGAACCTCAAGTCCCAGTTTGTCCAGCCAGATCTTGTTCAGGAAGAGTGCATTGTTGGCGTTGGAGGCGATACCGTGCACCGCGGGCAGCGCGTAAATGGCGCCGGAGGGCGTGGTGGCCGCATCCAGCAGCCCGGTAACTTCCTGAGTCAGAATCTTCAGGTTTTCTCCGTATTTTTCAATGTAGGGCTTCATATCCACGAAATAACCCTGATTGCCGTATTCCACCACCTTGTCCGTCGTCAGACAGCCATGGCCGTAGAAGATATCCGGCAGATCTGTACCTGTGGCCAGCATAAGTCCTATCTTCTCGTTCCACGCTTCTGAGGGGATCATTTCCCATTCGATATGGACATTAGTAAGCTTGCCCATCTCATCAAAGAACACCATGTCGTTAAAGTCACCCACATTTGCACCTTGCTTCGCGACGCCCCGTAATGTGATCTCTTTGTCGACGATTGGCATTCCGCTTTCATGGAAGCCAAGATCGGACAGTCCGTCCGCCATGGCTATACAGACCATGGACAGAACCAATACCAGCGTCAGGACCATTGAGATACTCTTTTTCATCGTGTTTCTCTCCTTTCTGTTTATGCTATAACCGATTCACGCACTTCTTTACGTCATGCCGCATATCGGTTTGAGCCAAAGTAAACTCGCGGGGTTCCTTTCTCCGCTCATCCCTTAATTGATCCTATCAGGGTTCCTTTTACAAAATATTTCTGCAAAAACGGATACAGAATCAGCATCGGCAGCGAGGACACGATCACCACCCCGTACTTGATCAGTTCCGCCGCACGTTGTTTTTCCGTTGCGGACACGATATCGTCCATAAAATCCTGTGCCTGGTTCTGGAGCAGAATCTCCCGGAGAATAATCTGCAGCGAATACAGTTTGGGGTTGCGTAGATAGATCAGCGCCAGCATGTATTCGTTCCAGTGCGCCACCGCATAGTAGAGTACCAGCACTGCGATTCCCGCTTTCGTCAGCGGCAGCACAATCCGGAAAAAGATCCCGAAATGGGAGCATCCGTCTATTTCCGCCGCCTCGCTCAGTTCCTGAGGCACAGAGCTTCGGATAAACGATCTGGCAATAATCGCATTCATCACGTTCAGGCCGTTCAGTATGATCAATGCCAGACGGGTGTTCTCCAGGCCTAGCGCCTTTACCTGCAGGAATGTCGGGATCAGCCCTCCGCTGAAATAAACAGGTATCATCAGATAGACCAGAAGAATCTTCTTAATGGAAAAGCGATGCACCGTCAGCGTGTAGGCTACCGTCATCGTCAGGGATATGTTGAGCGCCGTTCCAGCTACCGTATAAAGAATGGTGTTGTAATACCCGTTCCATATTTTCGCGTTGTTGAAAATTCTCCTATATCCATCCAGCGAGGGACTCTTGGGAAGCAGAACCACCTGCCCTGTATTAACCATATTGGGTTCAGAAAATGATGCAATGGCAACAAAATACAATGGATAGAGCACAATCAGCATGACCAGAGCCAGAATAATATAGTTGACGGTATCAAAAAGGATATCGCCGCTTGTCCTTCGGATTTTTCTCCTGTTCAGAACCGCGTGTTTCATATCCCTCATCCCCTTTTACCACAGGCTCTCTTCCGTAACCTTCCTGCTCAATGTGTTCGCACCGACCAGAAGAATGATATTCACCACCGAAGTAAACAGCCCAATCGCCGATGAATAGCTGAATTTATTGTTAATCAGTCCCACCTTGTAGGTATATGTATCGATGATCTCGGAGACGGACAGGTTCAGGTCGTTCTGCATCAGGTACGCTTTCTGATACCCCAGGCTCATCAGCCTGCCCATCTCCATAATAAACATAATCACGCAGGTGGGAATGATCGAAGGAATGTCGATATGAAGCACCAAACCGAACCTGCTGCAGCCGTCCATACGGGCGGCCTCATACAATCCCATATCGACGGAACTGAGCGCCGCCAGATAGATAATGGATCCCCATCCTGCTGATTGCCACACGCCTGAGAGAACATACATCCATCGAAAATATTTTGCCTCTCCCATGAAATTGGTCTTCTGGCCCCCCAGCTGGACAAGCGCTTTGTTCACGATCCCTGTATTGGGAGAAAACAGCAGTGTCATCATACCTACAATCACGACAAGCGAGATAAAGTGTGGAGCATATGTAACTGTCTGGACTGTTTTTTTGAACTTCTTTCCCGGTAACTGATTCAGCAGCAGCGCCAATATAATGGGAACCGGAAAACCAATCAGCAAACCCATGAAGCTAAGAATCAGCGTATTGGAAAAAGCTCTTTCAAACATGTAGGTGGAAAAGAAACGCTCAAAATGCTTGAATCCCACCCATGGGCTTCCCTCGATCCCCTTGATGGCGACAAAATCCTTAAACGCGATCTGCACACCATACATGGGCACATAATGAAACAGAAAAAGATAGATCACTGCGGGAAGCGCCAGCAAATACAGCTGCCATTCACGAGTTATCGTGCGCTTCAGCTTCTTCCCGTTCAGCATCCCCCGCCTGTTATTTTTCATCACGCTTCATTCCTTCTAAAGTTTCGAAATTATCTTGTTCATTCTCGCAACTTTCACGCTTATTATAGTCACCATTTTGAGTCGTGTCAATAGTATTATGGTTGAAATTTTGTCAAAATAGCAATGAATTGTAAATTTATGCATAAAACAGTTTCGAAACTTAATGTTATTTGTATTGACTTTTCCCTCTGGTTTGTTATAATATATCCAATCAAGTTTCGGAGGAATGAAACATGGATCATCTTCATATCGGTTGGTCCCAGGTCAGTATTACGCCTAATAGGCCAGTTTATAATGGCGGCCAGATTTATCCCCGGATATCGAAATACGTTCACGACCCGCTGTACGCGACTGCCCTGGCTCTGGATAACGGTTCCTTCCAGGCGGTTCTGGTTTCCCTGGATATCATGTGTGTTCCTCCGCGCAGGATCACTGACAGGATTCGCAATTCACTTAGAGATTTGGAGCATTTTGACCCTGCCTGCATCTCTTTTTCTGCGACGCACACACATAACTCCATTCAGGATAAACCCTTTCTGTTTTCTCAGGATGCGCTGGACTTCTTCGGGGAGGATCTGCTTGCCCTACCCGAAAAGCCTGAAGGCCTGCTTGAGGGCGAAGCCCTGAACGCATTCCTGATAGAACGCGTATCACAGGCGATCCGAGAAGCCTTGCAAAGCCGAAAGCCCGGAAAAATCGCTGTCGCTTCCGATTATGCCGCTGTCGCCTTCAATCGGCGTCCTCTTTTCAAAGAATCAGAAGGAAAAATAAAAACCCATATGTATGGCGTCTGTTCTCAGGAGAATTTTCTTGGTTTTGAGGGTGCCAGCGATCACAGCGTCGATATGATCTTCACCTTTGATCCCGCAGGTGCAATAACCGGCGTGGCCGTATGTGTGCCTTGTCCCTCCCAGGTATTCGAACTTCATTCCTTCCTCACCGCGGATTACTGGTATTACACGAGAGATGCTATCCGCGAGCGTCTCGGTGCCATCCCTGTTCTCTCCCTCTGCGGTGCTTCCGGCGATCAGAGTCCCGTGGACCTGGTAAAGATCAGCAAAAGCAATGTACAGGAACTGCAAGCATGGAGCGCCCAGTCCGGTGAGGTGCTGCGCAATTTCGACATGGCCGACCTTTGCCATGATATAGCTGCCCGGATCTCTGATTCTGTTTACCGCGGATACAAAAAGGCGCGGCTCTGGATCCACGCCTCTCCTGTCTTCTGTCACCGCACAGCCACGGTCCGTCTTCCCATTCGTTTGGTTTCCGAAGAAGAATACCTGCAGGCTGTCGCCACACTCAAAGCCGAAAAAGCCTCTTTTTCCGCTGATCACCCGCTGCGCGGGGAAGATCTCGTGCGTATTTTTGAGCCGATGGGGATTTACAGCCGATATGTTCAGCAAAATCGCTCGAAATATGTGGACGCTCCAATACATGCGTGGCGAATCAATGATATGGTCATTGCAAGCTGTCCATTCGAGCTGTTTATAGACTACGCATTCAGGATCAAAGCACGGGCGAAAGCCGAGCAGCCAGTCGTCCTGCAAATGACCGATGACTATCTGGATTATCTTCCCACCGTTCAGGCAATACTCGGCGGATCTTATTCCAGCGCGCCGGCATCTACCACCTGTGGCCCCGAAAGTGGAGAAATCCTTGTAGAAAAAATGCTTGCCCTTATGGACAGTCTCTGGGTGCAATAACACCCTTCCCCATTTCCGAAGAAGAGAGGATACGTATATGGCTACGCTCAATGACATCGCAAAACGCCTCGGGCTCAATAAAACAACCGTTTCAAAAGCATTAAACGGCTCCAGCGATATCAGTGCATCCACCCGGGATAAGGTCATCTCCGAAGCCCGTCAAATCGGTTACGCCAAGCCGAACCGAGCAAAGAAAAAAGCTGTGCAGAAGCAGATCGTAGGGGTCATTTGTCCAGAAATCACCAGCTTTTACTATGCCTCCCTTGTAACGGAACTGACAGAACTCCTGCATCACAAGGGATACAAAACCGTTGTTATGCTGAGCAATTTCTCTACCGACATTGAAAAGGAATGTATTGCAGAATTAATTTCGCTGAACGTAAGCGGCGTCATCTTCATTACGGAAGAAAGCGATGTTTCCCCGTCCATACATGCCCTGTCCGGAGTAAACGATATGCCTCTGGTGATTATCGGCCTTAACTGTACTTCCCGGGATTTTGATACAGTCTCCGTTGACGAGAATTATGCAATCCAGCTGATCACGGATTATCTGCTCTCCCTGGATCATCAATCCTTTGCCTTTATCGGAGATAATCTGGTGGGAAAACGGCTGGAATATCTCCAGAAAAGGCTGGAAAGCAAGGGGATCCCCCTGCGACCGGAAAATATCTACCTGTCCGAAAAGCGCAACGAGGAATGCGGCTACGAATGCATGAGCCGCCTTCTGGAGGCAAATGAACTGCCTTCGGCAGTGGTCGCCGGCTATGATACCATTGCTTTGGGCGCGCTGCGTGCCCTCTCTGAGCATGGTCTTTCCGCCCCGGAGCACCTGTCCCTCGTCAGCTTTGACGATGCCAACTTCTCTAAGTACCTGCCTCATTCCATAACGACCGTCAGTTACGACGCCGCCGCCGAAAGCAAGGTCGCCGTCGCGATTCTGCTGAGCCGAATCAATGATGGCAATTCAACCTTCAAGCAGGCAGCTGCGATCATTCCCAAACTGATTATCCGTGAAAGCAGCAGCACATGCAAAGAGCGTTAATATGCAAGAGAGTGAAAAGGTTGAAGATAAAATTCATTTTTCTGATCTCCTGTTTCCTGCTCTGTCTCGCGGAGGGAGGACTGTCTATGCATAAAGGTGCCGCGGAAAAAGGCGAGCTTCTGATCGGCCTGACCGATCAGCAAAACCGGCAGATCACGGTCATTTCCATGGATCTTCAGGCATACGAATATACGGTTGCCTGGCATTGGTCGCCATCGGAGGAGCAGGGTTTCTGCGATACAGACCGATATACATTCCCTTCCGATGCTCGTCTTCGCAGACATCCGCAGCATGGCAAAGAGGTTCTGCTCACCTGCGCTTCCGGCGGCTTTTGCGCGATAGCACAGTACCCCACCGGCGAATGCGTGTGGCAGGATACGCTTGATCCGCACGATAATCCCCACGCTATTGAATTGCTGCCCAACGGCTGTGTTGTAATCGCAGCGAGTACGGGAAACTTCATTCGTATTTATCCTGAAAACAGCAATCAGGGCTATGTCCAGTATGATTTTATCGACGCTCACGGGCTCCTGTGGGATCCTGATATGCAAGTGCTCTGGGCCGTAGGAAAAAGCACTCTGACAGCTTATGAATTCTCAGGTTCTCCCTCCGCCCCCGGCCTGACGGAGCGCAGGGAGCTGCGCGTCAGGCTGCCCATCGCCAACGGACACGATGTATTTGCTTCCTACGGGAATCCCGATACGCTCTGGGTGATCTCTTCCGCGCCTTTCATTTACGACAAAGTCCTTGGAAAGTGGGACATGGATTATCCCGGAAGCCATCAAATGCTCCAAGCAAACACGAAAAGCTGTTCCAGTGCGGGCAGCATCAGCGTTCAGACCATCGCTGATGGGACCTGGCAGATATGGGACTCCGCCGCCCTCCATCTCTATGATTCCGATACCGACAAATATATCGAGGTGCCTCTGCACACAGCCGTCTACCGTGCCAGAATCTGGAACGCAAACTACAGGTAAACGCTTTGCTACTTCAGTAGTTTGCCAACTGCTTTTCCTATTCAATCTTCATACGTGTTCTAGCATAAACTCCGTCCGCCCTGAACTCATCATCCAGGTACCTTTGCAGTTATTCCAACTGTTTCCTGTGTTCAGTATTGTTCCTAGGTTGCAGCTTGCATTTTATGCATTTACCCTGTTCATTTCCCGGTAAGCCCATTCATCTCAGCGTTCCATTCGCACAGGAAGGTCTCCAGGAAGGCATGGCGACTTTCAGCCATTTCCTTGCCCTTCCGGGTGTTCATCAGGTCCTTCAGCAGGAGCAGTTTCTCGTAAAAATGGTCCACGGAATCTTCCAGCGATCTGCCGTGTCCGCCGCCGAAGGCGAAGGTTCTCGCGACCCCAATGGCGCCGATCGCATCCAGCCGATCCGCGTCCTGTACGATCATCCCTTCAAGGGTATCCGGTCTGGCGCCCCTGTTTTTGCTGAAGGAGACGGCATTGACGGCCGCCAGGATGCGGTCCCGGGCCACAGGGTCAATCCCCAGCCCTGCAAGCAGGCTGCGGGCGTTTGCGTTATTTTCCGTCTCAAACAGCTTGTAATCATCCGCGTCATGAAGGAGCGCGGCCAGCGCGACGATCATCCGATCCGCGGCCGGCTCGGATTCCGCGATCACCATCGCGTTCCGGTATACCCGCATGGAATGATCCCAGCCGTGGCCGTCCGCGTTACCCGCGAAGAGCTGCCGGATATACTCCTCCGCCGCCTTCAGAATCCCGGGTGTATTCATGTCCATTTCGTGCCAGTGCTCCCCGCCCCAGAGGGAGGCGGACAGGCCCAGGTTCCGGAATCCGAATTTCTCATACATGGGCACCAGGCGCTCCAGGCAGGTCAGCACCAGCCTTCGGTCCAGGAACCGGTCCCGATAGCGGCGCACCAGTTCCCGCGCCAGCCCTTTCCCCCGGTACGCCGGCAATACATCCAGCCCAAGGATCATGATGTTTTTTCCCGCGGGATCGTGAATGGACGCGTCTGTGAAAAACTCATCCCGGAATGCCGCTTCATTCGTGGCGATCCCATTGATGAAGCCCGCGATTTTCCCCTTATGCCTGTCCTCCGCGACCCAGAAGAAATCCCGGGCCGCGGCAATCCGGGAAATCATATGCTCCCTTTTGCAGGCCTCGTTCGGCGGAAAGCAGATCGTCTCAATCTCCGCAGCCTGCTCCGTCTCTTCCTCCCGGATCCTCCGGAAAAGGAAAAGATCCTCGGGCTCCTGAGGAAGCGCTTCCCCAGCTGCCGGCTGAAATCCTGCTCCCCTTCCGTTTCCGCTCATGCCCGTCTTCTCCCTTTCTCCCGTCTTTTCTGCGGGTTCCTTTTCTCTGAAGCTCTCTGGCGGAATTATACCACGATCCGACGATTAAATGCCATCCCCAGGGCTCTTCCCCAAAAAAGAACATCCGTGGCGGCTCGGAAAAAGAAGGGGCTATGGATATACAAAAGACTCGTCCCTTGTCCGAAAGTCGAAAAATATGTGATTAATAACTATTAATAAACCGCAACAAATGTGACATAATAATCGGGAGGAGGTGATTCCGGTGTCTGAATATATCACACAGGAAAACGCTGCACGGGGACGATGTGCGGGATCTGAGGGAGCTCCTGGGGGTTACACAGGATGAATATCTTGATTATGATCCTGAGGAAATTCTGTACAACGGTCAGGTGTTCACGGGATGCAAAATTGACCGGACGGTTATTTATCCGCAGGAAACCCGTCAGCGGGTTCAGGATATCGTGATGGAACAGCGGCGGCGGTATGCATATTTGTTCAAATGACTAAAAGCCGGAAGCTCTTTCCGGCTTTTGTTAATCCAACAACTGTGCCTCCTTCATGAACCTTTCCTCGACGCGAAAAAACCTCCCCGCCAGCAGCGGGGAGGAAATGGGTGCAGCTTTTTTACTGGACAGACTCAGCAGCCGCGATCACAGCCGCGATATAGTTGGCCGTATCCGCCAGGGTCGCGCCGGAAACAGCGTCCACCGCCGCAGCGGCATCCTTGCCTTCCATTTCAGCCTTCAGCTCGCTCACGGTCTTGCCGGTGCAGAAGGCTTCGATCGCCGCGTAGTTGGCGGCAATTTCCGTCGTAGATCCCGCAACCTTCGCCATCAGGCCGCTGTAGTAGGAGTTGCTCTCCTTCTTGCTGGCCAGCACAACGCCTTCCTTCACGTTGTTGGCCATGCCTTCGCTGTTGGGCACGGGCACGACGCCTTCCTGAGTGGGATCCATGTACTGATACTCATCGATGTAGACACCGACGATCTTATCGCCGTCCATGGCCACAGTCACTTCCGCGAAGCACTGCGCGCCATGCGCCGCCGCCAGGACATGTCCCATCTTGATCCCCTCGGCCACGGAGGCAGCCGCGGTGAGGCATAATACAGCTGCCAGAAGAATAGAAACCAGCTTTTTCATTTTATTTGCTCCTTTCTTTTTCCGGGCTTTCCGCCCCGGAGTGCCGGGATTATATCACAGTGCAGAGCAGAAGGCAAGCATTTGCAGAAATATATGCTGCCGGGGCTGAAAGCGCCCTCGGTTCCGGACATGCGAAAAGCAGGCAGTTCAATACATCTGCTTGCTTTTTCATCCGCGTGCCTGACTGAGAATGATAATTGAACAATCCTTGCTCAGCAAACTGTTATCTGCCTTCGCTCAGCCGTTAATGGGCATTTCGCTGTCTTCGTCCTCCACCTGGAGAGCCGTCCCGTCCAGAAGCCCCATCTCGGCAGCCTGTTCTGGCGTGATATAGATGATTTCCGGCTCTTCTTCCGTTTCCTCCTCGACCGGTTCCACGATCACATAGATGACCCGATGGTTCTTCGCCCCGGAGGGAATCTGATAGGAGGCTGCCGGAACCGCTGCAGCCGCCGGGGCCGCCGCGGCCGCGGGAGCCGCTTCCTGCTTCTCCAGCTCCACCCGGAGCAGGTCCGCCCGGATGTAGCCCACATAGCCGCTATACAGCTTGACGCCGTACCATCTCTCACCGGCGCTGTTCAGAACGTCGGAGGTCACCATGACTTCCGTGGAGGCGGAACTGATCTGCCGGACCAGGGAAGCCTTCGTGGAGGCCAGGGAGCGGACATTTACCTTCGAAATGATGGTCCACCCTTTCCCAGTCACGTCTTCGGACTTGACGATGGAGTCCACCGGTGCGCTGGAGCCGGAGGAATGATGCCTCGGGGTCGGCGGAACCGGCGGCCAGGGCAGCGGATCCCAGGAACCGGAGCCTCCCGCGGAAGAGGAGGAGCTGGAGCTGCTGGAGCTGCTGGTGGAAGTGGTCGTCGTGGTCGTCGTCGTGGTGGAAGAATAGGAGGAAGAGGACGAGCTGCTTCCCGTTCCCGTTACGCTGGTTTCAGCCGTCGTATCCGGCGTGGCCGCGTATCCGCTGGCAGAGCTTGCTCCGCCGGCGCCTGCGTAACTGGCTTCCGCGTCCGTATTCGGAGTGTGCGCTTCCGCGGCGCCGCTGGAGGCATCCCCCGCGCCGGCATAGCTGGATTCCGCGCTTGTATCTTCCGTATGGGCCTCGGCCGAGCCGCTTTCCCCGCAGGCGACAGAAGCCATCCCCAGGACGAGAACTATCACAATGATCCACGCCCGCATCGCCAGTTTTTTCATCTTTTCCGCTCCTTTTTCCTCTTTTTTCTGAAGCCATCCAGGCCGGCCAGGCTGAATCGGGTTTCCGCACGGTCAGGATGTCTGACGTCCCCTGGACGCAATGATCCATATTCACAGTTACATCATACTATTATGTTACGAATTTGTAAATACATTGAAATAAAAATATAACAAAATATCTGCTGAATTTCCTTCGGGCCGGATGATCCAATGGTTCATCTCTCCAGAAGCCATTTGATTCCATAGCTGCCCAGCCCGTTTCCGACCGCCGCCAGCGGAATCACCCACCAGGCGATGCCTCCCGCAATGGCCGCGTAGCCGCCCAGCGCGATGGAGTGCCCATAGCCGGAGAGGATAAACAGCACAACCCCATAGACCACGAAGGGGAATCTGCTGACCCCCTCCTTAGGCGGGGTCGTGGCCAGATACATGCATACGCCGCACATAACGGCCTGCCACGTCACCCTGAGGGGATCCGAATAGGAGGCCGTAACAGCCGCCGCGCTTTCCCGGATCTCCGGAAGGAAGCAGTACGCCAGCAGGCCGCAGACCCCCGCGCCCACCAGATTCATGCCGAGCATGATCGCCTTCTGGAGCCAGGGGTAGTCGTTTCGCGTCACCCTGCCTGTAAACAGCTCCGCGTCAAAATTCACCACGAACCACAGACCGGCGCTGAAAAGCACTGCGCCGGCCAGGCCTCCGCCGGCCTTCAGGTTGACGATGCAGCCCATGCAGATCAGAACCCCCGCGGCCGCGCTCCTTCTGATGCTCGCTTTCATGCGTTCCTCCTCCGATGCCTGTAATCATCTTTCCCGGAAAAACATCCGGCCCGAAAATCCGGCAGGCTCACTCGCCGGGAATCGTTTCCGCGTTTTCCCCGTCCTTTTTCAGCGCTTCTATCTCAGCCTCCAGCCGGGCGATATCCTCCCGCAGCTCCTCCGCCCGGGTTTCGGACTCCTCAATGGTCAGGTTCGCTTCCTTCAGCGCCTCCTCAACGGTTTTCAGCTCCGCCTGCAGGGTTTCCTTCCGCTCGGCGATATCCTCCCATCTGGCCCGGCTTTCCGCCAGCTGCGCCGTCAGCTCCCGGACGCGCCGCCGGTCCCGGAGGATCCCCGCTCCCAGCACCGCCGTCACGGCCAGGGCCGCCAGCAGCGTCACGGTCAGGATCCATTTCATTCCCCTGCTCATTCGCCTCTCCCCTGCTCCAGTTCCTTCTTTTCGTTCCGGAGCCGCTTCCGTTCTTCCTTCAGCCGGCTGACGTTTTCCTTCGCCTCGTCCGCCCTGGGCTGCGCTTCCGCCAGCTTCTCCCGGGCCCTGGGCAGCTCCTCGGTCACCCGGTCATACTCATACTGCTGTTTCCGCTCCCTCCCCTGGCTGGTTTCCAGGCTCAGGCTCAGATCCTCCAGCTGAAAATCCAGACGGGCGCGGATCAGAACGCCGGCCGCGAGAAAAAGGCTGAAAGCCAGCATCAGCGCCGCAAAAGCCCCGATGAACCATTTTTCACCCTGCTTCTTCAAGCTCCGCCCCGTCCTTCCTGTCCGTATCATTCACCCTTCTCCACCGGCGCTGCTTTTCTCCGCCGTTCCTTTTCCAGCCAGACGGAGAGCACGGCCACATCCGCGGGATTGACGCCGGGAATCCGGCCCGCCGCGCCCAGGGATACCGGCTTCTGCCTGGCCAGCTTCTGGCGGGCTTCCAGCCGAAGCCCGTCAATTTCCTCGTATGGAACATCCTCGGGCAGGCGGGTTTCCTCCGCCTGCCGTGCCTTCCGGATCAGGGTCTCCTGCTTTTCCAGATATCCGGCGTATTTCACGGAGATTTCCACCTGCTCCGCCGCGGGGGCGGAAACCTTTTCCCATTCTGGCTCCATCTCCGCCAGATCCCGCAGGCCGATTCCCGGCCGTCTCAGCAGCTCCTCCCCGCTGACGGATCCCGCGCTTTCCGGCTGTCCGCGCTTTTCCAGGAAGGCGGCCAGCTTTTCCCCCGGCGCAAACCGGGTGGTTTTAAGCTCCGAGAGAATCCTTGCCGTATCCTCCCGCTTCCGCCGGGTCTCTTCCAGCCGTTCCGGGGTCACCAGCCCCGCCGCGGCCCCGATCTCCGTCAGCCGCAGATCCGCGTTATCCTGGCGCAGATACAGCCGGTGCTCCGCCCGGGAGGTCATCATCCGATAGGGCTCGTCCGTCCCCTTGGTGGTCAGATCATCCGTCAGCACCCCCAGGTAGGCCATATCCCGGGTCAGGATCACCTGCTCCCGGCCCTGCATCCGGAGGGCCGCGTTCATGCCCGCCAGCAGCCCCTGGGCTCCGGCTTCCTCATATCCGCTGGTGCCGTTAATCTGGCCCGCAAAGAACAGCCCGCCGATCCGCAGGCTTTCCAGGGTGGGCCTCAGTTCCCGGCTGTCGATGCAGTCATACTCAATGGCGTAGGCCAGCCGGGTCAGCTGGCACCGCCGCAGCCCCGGAATGGTCCGGTACATCTGCCACTGAACATCCTCCGGCATGGAGGAGCTCATACCCTGCACATACCACTCCAGGCTGTTGGCCCCTTCCGGCTCCAGAAACAGCTGATGCCTCGCCTTATCCGCGAAACGGACAATCTTGTCCTCAATGGAAGGGCAGTACCGGGGCCCGATGCCGTGGATCTGGCCGCTGTACAGGGGCGCCCTGTGCAGGTTTTCCCGGATGATCCGGTGGGTCTCCTCATTGGTCCAGGTCAGGTAGCAGGCGTAAGTATTCTCGAGGCGGCGGCCCTGATTCAGGAAGGAGAAGGGCACTACCGGCTCATCCCCCCGCTGATTCTCCATCTCGTCAAAATCAATCGTCCGCTGGTCCACCCGGGCCGGGGTTCCGGTTTTAAAGCGCCGCAGGGCGAAGCCCAGCCGGATCAGTCCCCCGGACAGCTCCCCCGCGTTCATCAGCCCCTGGGGGCCGCCCGCGTGGCTGTGCTCCCCGATAATGATCCTCCCCTGCAGGTAAACCCCCGTAGCGACGACCACCGCGCCGCAGGGGATCCGCAGGCCGGTAGCGGTGGTTACTCCGGTCACCCGGTCGTTTTCCGTCTCAATGGACACGACCTCCCCCTGCCGGAGGGTCAGCCGCTCCTGGGTCATCAGAGCCCGGCGCATCCGGTTCTGGTACGCCTGCTTGTCCGCCTGGGCGCGCAGGGCGTGCACGGCGGGGCCCTTGCCGGTATTCAGCATCCGGCTCTGCAGGAAGGTATCGTCAATGGCCAGCGCCATCTCCCCGCCCAGGGCGTCAATTTCCCGTACCAGGTGTCCCTTGGCCGAGCCTCCGATCACCGGATTGCAGGCCATCAGCGCCACCCCGTCCATGTTCAGGGTCAGAAGCAACGTATCCATTCCCATGCGGGCGGCGGCCAGGGCTGCTTCGCACCCGGCGTGTCCCGCGCCAATTACCACAAGATCTGGCATATTTTCTCTCTGTATATCTTTCTTTCTCAGCCGTTTTCGCCGCTGTTCCCGGGCAGCACCACCGGAATATACCGGGTATACGTCTGGTTGGGGTACTCATCCTCGGGAATGTTCCGGGTGTATCCTTCCAGGTCCCGCCATCCGGTCACCTTCAGCACAACCCGGGCGATCATGGCGGTGGGCTGCACGTAATCCCCGAAATCAAAGATGTAATGCTCGGAAATATCCCCGGGATAGAGCTCCTGGCGATAGGCGCCGCTGAAGGAATTGCTGACGCCGTCGGAGTTGCATACCAGCGGCTGTCCGTTTGCGTCATAGGTTTCGCAGGTAAAGTAGACCCGGTCCACCGTAAAGTCGCTCCGGTTCCGCAGTACGATGCGGATATTGTCCCGCTCCAGGTATAGATCGTCCACAATGACGGCCCGGTTAAAGTCCCCGACCCGGATTTCCGCGGAGGCGGAATACCCTCCGTCCTCGGTTACGCCGGTAATGGTCGTGGTTCCCGCGTGCCTTCCCCGAACCCGGCCGATATTCTTGTTATCGGTCACGGTGGCGACATATTCGTCCCCGGTGGTAAAGTGCACATTCTGATTATTGGCGTTTCTGGGGCTGATGATGGCCTTGATGTTCAGGCTCCTGTCCAGCTGGATATGGTAGACCCCGTACTGGATGGAGACTCCTTCCACGGGCTGGGTCACCGTGACCTTCACCTGGCCCTTCTTCCTGGATCCGTCCGTCGCCGTGGCCGTAATGGTGGCGGTTCCCCGGGCGATGCCGGTCACCACCCCGTGGGCGTCCACCGTCGCGACTTTCTTATTGTTTGTGGCAAACACCACGTCCTTGATCGTGGCATCCTCGGGCGCCACCTGCCAGAAAAGCTGGGCCGAGGTTCTGACCGGCAGGGAGACCGTTCCGCCCGGGAAGGTGATTGCGGTCACCTGCTGCACGACGCTCACGTTAATCTCCGCGGAGACTTCCGGATTGCTTTTGCTGGTGGCGATAATGGAGCACTCGCCCCGGGAAATGGCCCGGACGACACCGTTCTGGTTCACGGTGGCCACCGTATCATCCGTGGAGGAGTAGGTGACCCCCTTCTCATTGGCGTTCTCCGGCAGCACCGTCACGTGTACGGTTCCCTGCTGCCCGTTGGCCAGATTCAGCCCGCTCTCCTTGAAGACGATGGCGCTGACCGGCTGGGCCACGGTGATGCTGATGCTGCCAGACCTGCCGGAGCCGTCCGCCGCCGTCACCTGGATGGTGGCTGTGCCCCGCTTCAGCCCGGTCACCACGCCGTTCTGGTCCACCCGGGCGGTCTGTTCGTTCCTGCTGCTCCAGGTCACCGCCTGAATGCTGGCGTTGGCGGGCTCCAGAACCTCCTGCAGGCTGAGGGTGCCGCCCACGCTGACGGTCTTCCCCGACGGGGCGGAAATGCTGATCTTCGTCACTGGCTGGGTCACCAGCACATGGAAGATCTCCTTCACCTCAGGGTTCTGCTCGCTGGCCACAGTCAGGTCGCATTCCCCCGCCTGGACCGCCCGCATGGAGGATTTCCCTACCTTCAGGACCCCTTCGTCCGTGGAAGTATAGTCCACCTTTTTGCTGCTGGCATCCGACGGGGTGCAGGTTGTGCTCAGCTCCAGGCTTTTCCCGACCGGGAGCACGATCACGTCATGCAGGGTCTCCTCCTGCAGCAGCCCCTGGATCATGGGATCCGTGGGCTGATAGACCGTCATCTTTCCTGTGTTCAGGGTCACCTTGGTCACCGCCCGCAGCACGTTCACCGTCATGGACGCGGTCCAGGTGCGCTTTCCCGTCTTCAGGGTCACCTTCACCGTGGATTTTCCCTTGTTCAGGGCCCTGATGGTCCCGTCCGGAGCCACCGAAACGGCCTTCGGGTTCACCGCGGTATAGGTCAGGGTTCCCGTCTCGGCGGGATTGCCCTCCCGCACAAGGGGGATCAGAGCCTCCTCGCCTTCGAAGAGGTCGATGCTTTTGCTGTCGAAGCGGAACACGTCCGCCGCCAGGGCGGCCGTCGCCAGCGTGGCCAGCAGAACCGTCAGCAGAATCGCGACAATCTTTTTTTCCATTTCACTTTTCCCCTTTCTGCAAAAGGAGTGCCGGCAGCCGGCACTCCTTCCGGGAAAAAATCCCTCAATGCGTCATCAAATAGGAACGGACCAGCTCCTCAATGATCTCGTCCCGCTCCAGCCGGCAGATCATGCTGCGGGCGGAATTGTAACTGGTGATATAGGTCGGATCCCCGGTATAAATATATCCCACCAGCTGGGTAATCGGGTCGTACCCCTTGGCCTGCAGCGCCTGATACACATACATCAGGATATCCTGCGCCTCATTTCCCGATTCCTCGATGGGCTTGAATTTCATGGTCTCGAATCTTTCAGTCATGGCAATATCCTCCGTCTTCGCATACCTATAGGCAATTATACTATGATTCCCCTGGTTTGAAAAGGGGAAAAACCGTGAAAATACGAGGAAAATGTAACAATTGCCCCCCGCTTTTCCCTTGCATCCCCCATCGCTTTTCCGTATAATAACCACGTGCGTTTTGCCCTCATCGGATCCGGCGCCGCCTTCCCGCGGTTCCCATCCTCAGGGCAGAGTTCGGAAGGGAGTAAAAAGATGGAAGAAGCACGCAGCAATTTTATCTGGGACGCCATTGAGCAGGATCTGGCGGAGGGCCGGTATCAGGAGATTCATACCCGCTTTCCTCCCGAACCCAACGGCTATCTGCATATCGGGCACTGCAAGGCCCTGATCATGGATTTCCTCACCGCGGAAAAGTACGGCGGCAAATGCAATCTCCGCTTCGATGACACCAACCCCGCCAAGGAGGATACCGAGTATGTGGAAAACATCAAGAAGGATATCCACTGGCTTGGGTTCCACTGGACGGGCGGCGAATACTATGCCTCCGATTACTACGAAAAGTGCTACGAGATCGCCGAGGACTGGATCCGCCGGGGTCTGGCCTACGTGGACGAGCTGAGCAAGGACGAGATGCGGGAATACCGGGGAACCCTCACTGAGCCCGGGAAGAACAGCCCCTGGCGGGACCGCCCCTGGGAGGAGAGCCTGGACCTGTTCCGCCGGATGCGGGCCGGGGAATTCCCGGAAGGCAGCAAGACCCTGCGGGCCAAGATCGATATGGCCTCCCCCAATATCGTCATGCGGGATCCCGCCATGTACCGGATCCTGTATAAGGAGCACTGGCGCACCGGGAATACCTGGTGCATCTACCCCATGTACGATTTTGCCCATCCCATCGGGGATGCCCTGGAGGGAATCAGCCACTCCATGTGCTCCCTGGAATACGAGATTCACCGGCCCCTGTACGACTGGGTGGTGGAAAAGAGCGCCAACATGCTCCCCGCCCGCCCCAGGCAGCTGGAGTTCTCCCGGCTGAACATGACCCGCACCGTCATGTCCAAGCGCTACCTCCGCCAGCTGGTGGAAGGCGGCTATGTGGCCGGATGGGACGATCCCCGGATGCCCACCCTCAGCGCCATGCGCCGCAGAGGCTATACGCCCCAGTCCATCCGGAATTTTGTCAGCATTATCGGCATGAGCAAGGCGGATTCCACCGTGGATTACGCCGTGCTGGAGCACTGCGTCCGGGACGACCTGGGCGAAAAGGCGCCCCGGGCCATGGCGGTGCTGGATCCCCTGAAGGTGGTTCTGACCAACTGGCCTGAGGGAGAAAAGAAGGAAGTCATCCTGGAAAATCACCCGGATCATCCGGAGATGGGCTCCCGTACCCTGCACATGGGCCGGGAAATCTTCATCGAGCGGGACGACTTCATGGAAGTCCCCGTCAAGAAGTATCAGCGGATGTTCCCCGGAAACGAGGTGCGCCTGAAGGGCGCCTATATCGTCCGCTGCGATGAATGCGTCAAGGATGAGGACGGGAACATTCTGGAAGTCCGCTGCACCGTGGATCTGGATTCCTTCTCCGGAAGCGCCGGAGCCGACCGGAAGATCAAGGGCAAAACCCTCCACTGGGTTCCCGCCGACGACTGCATCCCCTTCGAAGCCCGGCTGTATGAGCCCCTGCTCGGCGAGGATGTGGACGAGGAGGAAGAGGACGCCCCGGATAAGAAGGACTTCATCTCCCGGCTGAATCCGGAAAGCCTGGCCATGAAGCAGGGTCTCTGCGAGCGGTTCCTGGCGGAGACCGAGGTCGGCGCGTCCTTCCAGTTCCTCCGCACCGGATATTTCTGCAAGGATCCCGATTCCGCCCCGGATCACCCGGTTTTCAACCGCACCGTCGGCCTCAGGGACACCTTCGCGAAGCAGACGAGGTAAGTCATTCCGGAATTATCAACAGAAAGAAGATAGAAGAAAATGACAGTTCGCACAAGATTCGCCCCCAGTCCCACCGGTTTTATGCACCTGGGCGGCCTGCGCACCGCGCTTTACAACTACCTGTACGCCCGCAAGAACGGCGGCCAGTTCATTCTCCGCATCGAGGATACGGACCAGGAGCGCTTCGTTCCCGGCGCCACGGAAATCATCTACGAAACCCTGAAGGGCTGCGGCCTGACCTGGGATGAGGGCCCCGATGTGGGCGGCCCCTGCGGCCCCTATGTCCAGAGCGACCGGAAGGATCTGTATCTGCCCTATGCCAAAAAGCTGGTGGAATCCGGCCACGCCTATTACTGCTTCTGCTCCAAGGAGGAGATCGAGGAGCGTCGGGCCGCGGTGGAGGCGGCGGGAGGCACCTGGAAGTACGATAAGCACTGCCTGCACCTGTCCCCCGAGGAGGTACAGCAGAAGCTGGCGGCGGGCATTCCCTGGACCATCCGCATGAACGCCCCCACCGAGGGGGAAACCTCCTATCACGATACCGTCTTCGGCGATATGACCTTCCCCAATGCCGAGGCCATGGACGATATGGTGCTCATCAAGCAGGACGGCATGCCCACCTATAATTTCGCCAACGTGATCGACGACCACCTGATGGGCATCACCCACGTCATGCGCGGGATGGAATATCTTTCCTCCACCCCCCGGTACAATTTCCTCTATGACGCCTTCGGCTGGGAGAAGCCCGTCTACGTGCATCTGACCACCGTCATGCGGGATGCCCAGCACAAGCTCTCTAAGCGGGACGGGGACGCCTATTATTCCGATTTTGTGGAGAAGGGCTTCCTGCCCGAGGCCCTGATCAACTATCTGGCCCTGGTGGGCTGGAATCCCGGGGACGAGCGGGAATTCTTCACCCTGCCGGAGCTGGTGGATGTTTTCGACATTCACCGGCTGAACAACTCCCCCGGCATCTTTGATGTCACCAAGCTGACCTGGTTCAATGCGGAGTATATCCGCCGGCTGCCGCCGGAGACCTATCTGCAGATGGCGACCCCCTGGTTTGACCGGGTGCTGGCCGGCAAGGGAATCGACTATCGCCGCCTGGCGGAGCTGACCCAGAGCCGCACGGAGGTCTTCAACCAGCTGCCTGACATGGTCTCCTTCCTGGGGGCGCTGCCGGATTACGATCTGGAGCTGTATACCCATAAGAAGATGAAGACCAACCCGGAGGTTTCCCTGGCTTCCCTGAAGCTGGTGCAGCCGGTTCTGGAGTCCCTCCCCAACTGGACCGAGACGGATCTGCATGACGCGGTGATGGAAGCCATCCAGCAGGCGGGGCTGAAAAACGGCGCCGTCCTCTGGCCCCTGCGCATCGCCATCGCCGGCGTGGCCAATACCCCCGGCGGCGCCTTCGAAATCGCCGCCCTGCTGGGGCGGGAGGAAACCCTGCGCCGTCTGGCCGACGGGATCCGGCGTCTCAGCTGACCTCCCCGGCGGAATCCATCAGCGAATACAAAAACCACAGGCCTTCCCGCCTGTGGTTTTTGTATATCCGTAATTCACTTATCTATTCATACGCTCCGCTCTCTGAGGTTGTTCCACCCCGGAGGACGCCTCTCGGCTCCGCTCACTTACGCAACGGTACTAAGCTCTGTCTGCGCCTTACGGCTTGCCAATCGCTAAGTACCGGCGAGAATCGAGGCCCCCGGAAGTGGAACACCTCAGCGCTTCGCTTGTGGGACTGAATAGTTGCTTTTATTCGGTCTTTTCCGCCCCTGCGGACAGCGCCGCGTATTCGCACGCGATGCGGCTGGCCAGCCTGGCGTTATTGTAGACCAGCTGGATATTGGAATCCAGGCTGTCTCCGCCTGTCAGCTCCGCCACCCTTGCCAGCAGGAAGGGGGTAATCTCCTTGCCCTTGATGCCCTGCTCCACGGATTCCGCCACCGCCTGGTCAATGGCCCGGTTGATGATCCCGTCGTCCATGGCATAGGCTTCCGGAATGGGATTGGTCACCAGCATGCCGCCCTTCAGCCCCATCTGCTGCTGGGCCAGGAAGGTCGCGGCAATCTCAGCCGGGGTATCCATCCGATAGTCCACCTTCAGCCCGGAATGCCGGGAATAGAAGGCAGGCAGCTCCTCCGTGCCGTATCCGATCACCGGCACCCCATGGGTCTCCAGGTACTCCAGCGTCAGCCCCAGGTCCAGGATGGCCTTGGCCCCCGCGCAGATGACCGTCACCGGGGTATTGGCCAGCTCCTCCAGATCCGCGGAGATATCCATGGTCTTCTCCGCGCCCCGGTGCACCCCGCCGATGCCGCCGGTGGCGAAGAAGCGGATGCCCGCCATATGGGCAATCATCATGGTGGTGGTCACCGTGGTAGCGCCGTCCTCCCCCCTGGCGCAGATGGCGGCAATGTCCCGCCGGCTGGCCTTGGCGATCTGCCGGCCCTTTTTGCCGAAATATTCAATCTCCTCCGGGCTCAGCCCCGCCTTCAGCCTTCCGCCGATGATGGCGATAGTGGCCGGCACGGCCCCGCTTTCCCGGATGATCTTCTCCACGTTCAGCGCCGTCTCCACGTTCTGGGGATAGGGCATGCCGTGGGAAATAATGGTGGATTCCAGCGCCACCACAGGTTTTCCGCCGGCCAGCGCCTCCGCCACCTCCGGCAGGATGTCCAGATAGGGATTATGATTCATGGTTTTGCCCTCCATTATTTCAGGTAAACGCTGCCAAAGGGAATTCCGGCCGGGATCGCCGCGGTTCTGGCTCCTTCGGCCAGGGCGGACCGGGCAGCGTTTTCTCCCCAATCGGTGTCCGCCCCCGGGGAAAAGTGTACCACGTTCCCCCGTTTTCTTCAACTTGCGCCCTGCCCTGTTCTGTTGTAAAATATCCTCTGTAAATCTGATTTCCGAAAAGTAAGGAAGTGTCTGAAAATGACGAAGCTTGAATCCTCCCTCCTGGATCTGCTGAAGGAGGACTGCCGTCTTCCCCTGGAGAAGCTGGCCACCATGACCGGCTCCACCCTGGAGGAAGTCGCCGAAACCATTGACAGCCTGGAAAAGCGCCGGGTCATCCTGCGCTATTCCCCGGTGGTCAACTGGGATCTGACCGACCGGGAGCGGGTGGAGGCCATGATCGAGGTCCGGGTCACCCCTCAGCGGGACATGGGCTTTGACGCCGTGGCCGCCCGGATCTACCGCTTTGACGAAGTGAAAAGCGTTTACCTCATGTCCGGCGCATATGACCTGCTGGTGCTGGTGGAAGCCAGAACCCTGCGGGAGCTGGCCTCCTTTGTCTCCGCCAAGCTCTCCACCCTGGAGCTGGTTACCGGCACGGCCACCAGCTTCGTCCTGAAGCGCTACAAGGAGGAAGGCGTCATCTTTGAGGGGGATGAATCTGATCGCAGGCTGGTGATCTCTCCGTGACCTACGACCGTTTTCTGAATCCCGGCGTCGTCGCCGTCCCCCCCAGCGGCATCCGCAGGTTTTTCGACCTGGCCTCCACCATGAAGGATACCATTTCCCTGGGCGTAGGCGAGCCGGATTTCAAAACCCCCTACCATATCCGGAACAGCGCCATCAATTCCCTGCTGGACGGGGAGACCCAGTATACCCCGAACCGGGGGCTTCTTTCCCTGCGCAGGGAGATCAGCCGGTACCTGTCGGACCGCTATGCCCTCTCCTATGATCCCGGGGAGGAGATTCTCGTCACGGTGGGGGCCAGCGAGGCCATCGATCTGGCCCTGCGGGCCATGATTTCCCCCGGGGATGAGGTGCTGGTGCCCGAACCCAGCTATGTCTCCTATTCCCCCAGCGTCATCTTCGCCGGCGGCACTCCCGTGGGCGTCGTCACCCGGGAGGAAGATGATTTCCGCCTGAAGCCGGAGCATCTGGAAGCGGCCATTACGTCCCGCACCAAGGCGCTCATCCTTCCCTACCCCAACAACCCCACCGGCGGCATCATGGAGAAAAAGGACCTGGAGGCCCTGGTTCCCCTCATCGAGAAGCATGACCTGATGGTGATCTCCGATGAAATCTACTGCGAGCTGATCTATGACGGCAAAGCCCATACCTCCTTCGGTTCTCTGCCGGGGATGCTGCCGCGGACGATTACCATCAACGGTTTTTCCAAGGCCTTTGCCATGACCGGCTGGCGGGTTGGATATGCCTGCGGGCCGAAGGAAATGATCTCCGTCATGAACAAGATCCACCAGTACGGGATCATGTGCGCCCCCCGCATGGGCCAGGTAGCCGCTGAGGAAGCGCTGCGCACCGGGCGGGAGAACGGATACGCCGACGTGCTGACCATGCGGGAGAGCTATGACCGGCGCCGCCGCCTGATGGTGGAAAGCTTCCGGGCCATGGGGCTCCATTGTTTCGAGCCCTACGGCGCCTTCTATGTCTTCCCCTCCATCCGTTCCACCGGCCTCACCAGCGAGGAGTTCTGCTCCCGCCTGCTGATGGAAAAGAATGTGGCCGCCGTCCCCGGCAACGCTTTCGGTCCCTGCGGCGAAGGCAATATCCGCTGCTGCTACGCCACCGCCCTGGACAAGCTGAACATCGCCCTGGACCGGATCGCGGAGTTCGTCCGGGAGATCGGGTAGTCAGAAGAGGCTTCCTGCACTGTCCGGTCCGTTAAGCGGAGCGAATAAATATCGTTCCTGAGTGGGAGTTTTGACAATGAAAAGAATCTTTTCCTTCCTGCTGGCGGCAGGCCTGCTGCTGGCTCCCCTGTCCTCCGCCGAGTATGTGGATGAGGACGATGAGGATCTCCTGATAGAGGATGTGATCGAAGAAGTCGTGGAGGAGAAAAAGGAGCTGGTGGATACCGACGGTTCCTCCCTCATCACCATTACCTGCACCGGCGACTTCACCATCGGCGGAGACACCCGCAAGAAGAAGAACATCTTTGAGGACGAGCTGAGAGCCCATGACGGGGATATCAACTTCACCATGCAGAACATGCGGAACTGCTTCCTCGAGGATGATCTGACCCTGGTGAATTTTGAGGGCACGCTGACCGAATCCACCTATATTCCGTCCAACAAACGGGAAAACCAGTTTCTCTTCAGCGCGCCGCCTTCCTATGTCTCCATGCTCTCCGACAATGGCATCGAGGCCGTCTCCCTGGAGAACAACCATGTGATGGATCACGGCGAGGAGGTATATCAGGAAACCCAGCAGACCCTGGAGGACGCGGGCATCGTCTGGTCCAATTCCGAGCATATGGGCGTCTTCGAGTGCAAGGGCATCCAGATCGCCATGCTCTCCTACCTCTGCATCGATCGGTACGAATCCCTCTGGGACAAGGTGCCCGCGGATATCGCCGCCGCCAAGGCGGTCTACCCGCTGGTCATCGTCTCCTTCCACTGGGGCAACGAGCTGGACTATACCCCAACGAACAACCAGATCCGCATGGGGCGCCTGGCCGTGGATGCCGGCGCTGATCTGGTCGTCGGCCATCACTCCCACCGGATGAATCCCATCGAGTACTATAACGGAGTCTATATCTGCTATTCCCTGGGGAACTTCTGCTTCTCCGGCAATTCCAAGCCCTCGGATATGTCCTCCTTCGTCTTCCAGATCCGCTTCCGGGTCAAGGACGGGGTCTGTACCTCCCGGGGCTTCCGGATCATTCCCATCCGGATTTCCTCCGTGGACAAGCGGAATGATTTCATTCCCACCCCCTACACCACCGGCGCCAGAATCGATTCCGTGCTCACCGTCCTGAAGGACAACGGGAAAAAGCTGGAATATTCCGTGCCGGAATACCCCCTGGACTGGAAATAAACAGGCCGGAGCGGAGCGACGGGTCCCCCTCCGACCGAAATCGCGGGATATTGACGATGAAACAGAAGCTGCTGCTCCACTGCTGCTGCGCTCCCTGCTCCTCGGCCACCCTGGAGCGGATCCAGCAGGATTATGATGTGGATATCTACTACTACAACCCCAATATTGAGCCCGAATCAGAGTTCCTGAAGCGGGCCGGGGAGGAAGAGCGGTTTATCCGGGAGTTCCGCCCCGACGGGGGCGTCCGGGTGCTGGTGGCCGAATATGATCACGAGGCCTTCGAGGCCATCGCCAGAGGCCGCGAGCATCTGCCGGAGCGCGGGGAAAGGTGCTATCTGTGCTATGAGCTGCGCATGCGGAAAACCGCGGAATATGCCCGGGCCCACGGCTACGATTGCTTCACCACTTCCCTCTCCATCAGCCCCTATAAATCCTCCCGCTGGATCAACGAGATCGGCGGGCGCCTGGCGGAGGAGCTGGGCATCCCCTTCCTCCACAGCGATTTCAAAAAGCAGAACGGCTATAAAAGATCCATTGAACTGTCCGCCCAGTACCACCTCTATCGGCAGAACTGGTGCGGATGCGTCTATTCCAGGCAGGAGCGGGAGCGGAAGCTCGCCGCCGGTCATCGTCCGCCGGATTCTGAATCCGGGGACATGCAGGAAAGCGCTGATTAAATGCGCTTTGGGCGAAGGCTTCCTATGGCCTCGCCATCCGCACGCAAAGGAGGTGCAGTAAACATGTTCACACTCCCGGAGGAAGGGAAAAAAACCGTAAAATTCCGCTGGAAGGGCTGGCTTGCGGCCGCCGCAGCGATCGTATTCCTGGTCGGGGGAACGCTGCTCACCCGGGAATCGATGCCGGCCAGGACGGTGCGGACTTCTGACGGCGGAAGCGCTGAGCCTTCATGGAACGAGGCCAGCGGAACCTATGCGGCTGCCAAGAGCGTAGCGGCCAACGATGCGGGCGCCTACGCTTTCGAGGAAGAAGCCATGCTCATGGACGAATCCTCCGCCGCCGGCGACACCTCCGGAACATCGGAGAGCCGGGCGGAAAAGCTGATCCGCTCCGCCTCCTTTACCATCAAGACCACCGCCTATGACGCGGATCTGGAGAATCTGAAACAGCTGACCGCCTCCATGGGCGGCCGCGTGGAATACTTCTCCTCCTCGGGGGACGCCAAAGGCGGCCAGCTCCGCTCCGCGTCCCTGACGCTGCGCATTCCCGCCTCCCGGCTGGACGAGTTTCTGGAAGGAGCCGGCCGGATCGGGGATATTACGGGCATGACCCAGCAGGTCGAGGATGTATCGGATTCCTACTATGATATCCAGGACAGGCTGACCACCCAGCAGGAAAAGATGAAGCGGCTGCAGGCCATGATCAGCTCCGCTCAGGATGTATCCGATCTGATTGAGATTGAGACCGCCATCGCGGATACCCAGTACTATATCGACCGTTACACCGGACAGCTGAAGGGCTATGACAGCAAGGTGGAATACAGCACCGTCACCGTCAGCGTCCGCGAAACCCGGGTCACGGAAATGCAGAGCATCACCCTGGGCCAGCGGATCGTCAGCGGAATGAAGCGTTCCCTGGAAAGCTTCGGAGAGTTCCTGGAGGACCTGGTGGTATTCACAGCGGAAGCCCTTCCCTGGCTGATCGCCCTGGCGATCCTGATCCTCGCGGTTCGCCTGATCCTGCGCAGGCAGAAAAAAGCAAAGAAGTAATCTGAAGGCAAAAACAGTTGAAACAGAAAAAGGAGGAAAGGTCGCATGAAGTATCGTCAGTTTGGCAAGCTGGGCATTCAGGGATCCGCCTTTGGTCTGGGGTGCATGCGTTTCAACGGAAATGCCTCCGGAGACAGCGTGATCGACGAGGAGAAGGCCATCTCCCTGATCCGCCGGGCCATCGACGGGGGCGTGACCTACATGGACACCGCCTACGTCTACCTGGATAAAACTTCGGAAACCGTGCTCGGAAAGGCCCTCAAGGACGGATACCGGGAGAAGGTGACCATCGCCACAAAGATGCCGGACAGCGCCGTCCATAACCGGGAAGAGATGGAGGCGCTGCTGGATGAGGAACTGAAAAAGCTGCAGACAGACCACATCGACTTCTATCTGATGCACGGCATCGACCGGAAAAAGTACGAATACTTCAAATCCATCGGGGCCCGGGAATTCTTCGACGATAAGAAGCGAGAAGGCAAAATCCGGTATAAGTGCTTCTCCTTCCACGGACCCTACGAGGAGTTCGAGTACATTCTTCAGGATTATGACTGGGATATGGTGCAGATCCAGTACAATTTCATGGATGTGGATAATCAGGCCGGAACCAGAGGGCTGGAGCTGGCCGGCAGGCTGGGCATCCCGGTGGTGATCATGGAAGGCCTGCTGGGCGGCCGCCTGGCTCATGCCCCGGAAAACGTGCAGGCCCTGTATGATGCCTTCCCCGTAAAGCGTTCCCCGGTGGAATGGGCTTTCCGCTGGCTCTGCAACCATCCGGAAGTGGCCACTGTGCTGTCCGGATGCAATGAGGCGGAGCAGATTGACGATAACCTCCGCATCTTTGACACGGTTGGCGCAGGCATTATGCCGCCCGAGGAGCTGACCCTGATGGAAAATGTCCGGAAGGCCTATCTGGACCGTACCCGGATCGGCTGCACGGGATGCCGTTACTGCATGCCCTGCCCCCAGGGAGTTGATATTCCGAGAATCTTCTCCATCCGGAACAATATGTCACTGTACGGAGTCGATCCGAAAAAGGATTGGGGGTATCAGGCCATCTGCAAGGAAGGGCATACCCCTGCCAACTGCATAGGCTGCGGCGCCTGTGAAGCCGCCTGCCCGCAGCATCTGCCCATCATTGAGGAACTTCAGAAGATCTGGAAGGAAATGGCCTGACCCGGGAAGACGCTGTCTTAGATACAAATGAGAAAGGCAGCATCCGGCACATAAATGCCCAAAACATAAAGAAATCAAGGGCTTTCACGGTCCTACCGGTCATTCCGGCAGAGCAGTGAAAGCCCTTGATGCTTTATGCAGTTGTCATTGTGCGTGTGCGGTGCCGGAGAAACTTACCCCCCGGTGCACCGCCGACCAGCAGATAATTAAAATGTGGTCGAATAATTGAAAGGTGCGGGAATAATTAAAATGTGCGGCAAATCGTTAAAAGGTGTTACTCTGTCCCTTCTTCCTCTGTGGTATCTCCCAAACGAAAAATCCATTCATTAAACTTTTCTTCTGACCCATCGTACATTCTTCGTTTTCTGCGACCTAACCATAAAGCAAGGCTCCCAGCCGCCGATGATGGCAGTGTGGGAGCCTTAGTGCGTACATATTGTTTGTGCCCTATTCCACTGATAGTTTTACAGTAACATCTCCATGACTGAGCAGCTCTGGCATCTCAGACGAAGACAATTCTATGTGACCGAGCCTCGTGTATGCCCATGAATTCGAACCATAA
>JAFPWU010000001.1 GCA_017412715.1 Clostridia bacterium | reverse complement strand
TGGACGAGGACAACTGCATGGTGGACATCGCCCGCTTCTTCCTGGACTTCACCGTGGACGAGAGCTGCGGCAAGTGCACCCCCTGCCGGGTGGGTACCCGCCGGATGCTGGAAATCCTGGAGCGGATTACCGAAGGCAAGGGCGAGGAAGGCGATATCGAGAAACTGGAGAGCCTGGCGGAGAATATCAAGAGCAGCGCCCTGTGCGGCCTGGGCCAGACGGCTCCCAACCCCGTGCTGAGCACCATCAAGTTCTTCCGGGATGAGTATGAGGCCCACATCAAGGAAAAGCGCTGCCCGGCCCATCATTGCCAGGCCCTGCTGAACTATGTGATCACCGACAAGTGCCGCGGCTGCACCCTGTGCGCCAGGAAGTGCCCCGTGGGCGCCATCACCGGCACCGTGAAGGAGAAGCACGTGATCGACACCAAGAAGTGCATCAAGTGCGGACAGTGCATGGCCAACTGCAAGTTCGGCGCCATCATCAAGGACTAATCGCGCAAGGAGGAAACAACACATGGATAATCTCGTGAAGCTGACGATTGACGGCGTCAGCGTCGAAGTTCCCGCCGGCACGACGGTTCTGGAAGCCGCGAAGCAGGCTGGCATCAACATCCCGACACTGTGCTATCTGAAGGATATCAACCAGATCGGCGCCTGCCGCATGTGCGTGGTGGACACCGGCGCCCGGGCCTTCGGAGCGGCCTGCGTGCTGCCCGTGGCCCCCGGCATGAACGTAAAGACCAACACCCCCAAGCTGCGGGAAGCCCGGCGGATCAACCTGGAGCTGCTGCTTTCCAACCACGACAAGAAGTGCCTCTCCTGCCACCGGAACCAGAAGTGCGAACTGCAGCAGATGTGCATGGACCTGGGCGTGGAAGACGAAGGCAGGTTCGCCGGCAAGATGAACAGCTATGAGATCGACGATCTCAGCCCCTCCATCGTCCGGAACAACAACAAGTGCATCCTGTGCCGCCGCTGCGTGGCCGCCTGCAACAATACCCAGGCTGTGGGCGTCATCGGCCCGGTGAACCGCGGCTTCAAGACCCAGATCCGCAGCGCGTGGGATCAGAGCCTGAACGAAGTGGCCTGCATCAACTGCGGCCAGTGTATTGCGGCCTGCCCCACCGGCGCCCTGTATGAGAAGGACGGCACGAAGGAAGTATGGGATATGCTGGCGGATCCGGAAGTGATCACCGTCGTGCAGCCCGCTCCCGCGGTCCGCGCCGCGCTGGGCGAAGAATTCGGCATGCCCATCGGCACCTCCGTGACCGGCAAGCTGGCCGCTTCCCTGCGCCGGCTGGGCTTCAGCAAGGTATTCGATACCGACTGGGGCGCTGACCTGACCATCATGGAAGAGGGCACCGAGCTGCTCGGACGCCTGAAGAACGGCGGCGTGCTGCCCATGATCACCTCCTGCAGCCCCGGCTGGATCAAGTTCTGCGAAACCTATTATCCGGACTTCATCCCGAACCTGAGCTCCTGCAAGAGCCCCCACCAGATGGAAGGCGCCATGATCAAGAGCTACTGGGCGGAGCGGGAAGGCATCGATCCCCATAAGATCCGCGTCATCTCCGTCATGCCCTGCACGGCAAAGAAGTTCGAAGCGAAGAGGCCGGAAATGGGCCACGACGGCATGGCCGACGTGGACGCGGTCATCACCACCCGTGAGCTGGCCCGGATGATCAAGGAAGCGGGCATCGACTTCCTGAACCTGCCGGACGAAGACTTTGACAACGTGCTGGGCGAGAGTTCCGGCGCAGGCACCATCTTCGGCGCCACCGGCGGCGTGATGGAAGCCGCTCTGCGCACCGTGTATGAAAAGGTGACCGGCAAGACGCTGGATCCCGTGGAATTCCATGAAGTGCGCGGCATTCAGGGCGTGAAGGAAGCCACCGTCAAGGTGGGCGATCTGGACGTGCCCGTGGCCATCGCCCATGGCACCGCCAACGCAGCCAAGCTGCTGGACAGCATCCGCGCCGGCGAGAAGAAGTACACCTTCATTGAAATCATGGCGTGCCCCGGCGGCTGTGTTACCGGCGGCGGCCAGCCCATCGTCAGCGCTCAGAAGCGCATGGAGCTGGATCCCAAGGTGCTGCGCGCCAAGGCTCTGTATGACGAGGATGCGGGCAAGCCCATCCGGAAGAGCCATGAGAATCCCTCCATCCAGGCCGCTTACGACAGCTACCTGGGCGAGCCCAACAGCCACAAGGCTCATGAGCTGCTGCACACCCACTACACGGCCCGGGCCAAGTATACCAAGTAAAATATTCTTTGATGTGCGCCATCCGGTTTCCGGATGACGCATTTTTTTGCGCCTGCGGGAGGAAAGCTTCAGGAAAACAGGGCCCCGGACAGGGGCCGGGAAGGGCTTGTCAAAGAGAAGAAATCCGTGTAAAATAGAAGCGGCCCAAAAAGCTGAATGCTGAAAATCGGGAGAGGAGATGAATCTCTATGAAGTTTATCGCGTGGCTGCTGAGCCTGCTGTTTGCCTTTAATCTCGGCGCGGGAACCGTCGGGACCAGGGAGGAGACGGACGATGAGCTGAAGAATAAGGTACAGGAGCATATTGACGTGATCGTGGACGAGGGCGCGGCCATCGTCGACGATGTGACGGAGAGCATCCGCAACGACGAGCGCGTGAAGGAAGCCGAGGAGTTTGTCCAGGACGTGAAGGACGTGGCGGAGGAGACCCTGGAGGACCTGAACAAGGTCGTGGAGGACACAAAGGAACGGGTGGAGGAGAAATTCGGCGCCCCGGAGGAGGCTGAGGCCCCGGAAGCCGGCGAACCGACCCTTCCGCCGGAAGTGACACCCGAAGTGATGCCTGAAGTGACGCCGGATCCCGCGGATGAGGATCCGATCAACGGGTAAGCCCCCGATCCCGGGAGAAGAACAGAACATATGCTGACAATTCAGAACCTGCGGAAGGAATACCGCACAGGAACCCTCGTCCAGAAAGCGCTGGACGGGGTTTCTGTGTCTTTCCGCGAAAAGGAATTTGTGGCCATCCTGGGGCCTTCCGGGTCCGGAAAGACGACGCTGCTGAACATGATCGGGGGACTGGACCGATACGACAGCGGGGATCTGAAAATCCGGGGCGTGTCCACCCAAAGGTACAGCGACCGGGACTGGGACACCTACCGGAATCATACGGTAGGATTCATTTTCCAGAGCTATAACCTGATTCCCCATCAGACGCTGCTGGCGAACGTGGAGCTGGCCCTGACCCTGAACGGGGTCAGCAGGCAGGAGCGGCGGGAACGGGCCCTGGATGCGCTGGAACGGGTAGGCCTGAAGGAACAGGCCCAGAAGAAGCCGGGACAGCTGTCCGGGGGCCAGATGCAGAGGGTGGCCATCGCCCGGGCCCTGGTGAACCGGCCGGCCATCCTGCTGGCGGACGAGCCTACGGGAGCCCTGGATACGGATACGGGGCGGCAGGTGATGGAGCTGCTGAAGGAGGTGGCCGCGGATCACCTGGTGATCATGGTCACCCATAACCCGAAGCTGGCGAAAAAATATGCCACGCGGATTGTAAAGCTGAAGGACGGGCAGATCACGAAGGATTCGAATCCCTACGAGGAAGCGGAATCCGAGGGGGAGGAGAGGAGGCTGCGGAAGCCTTCCATGTCCTTCGCCACCTCCCTGAGCCTGAGCTTGGCCAATCTTTGGTCCAAGAAGGCGCGGACCGCCCTGGTGGCCTTCGCCGCGTCCATCGGGATCGTGGGCATCGCCCTGATCCTGTCCCTGTCCAACGGGGCCAACGCCTATATCCGCCGGATGGAGCAGGAAAGCCTGAGCCAGTATCCCCTGCAGATCATGAATTCCGCCTTCTCCATGGAGGATTCCCTGCTGGCCATGGCCCAGCTGCGGCAGGAGGCGGCCGCCGGGGCGGAGGACGGAAGAATCCAGGAGGCCCAGATGATGGGCGGATTTATGGCCTCCGCGGCGACCAATGATCTGGCGTCCCTGAAGAGATGGCTGGACAGCGGATACAGCGGCATGGAGGCCTATGCCCGAGGAATTACCTATTCCTATGGAATTACGCCCCAGATTTACCTGCTGAAGGAAGACGGATACCGGCAGGTGAATCCGGATCAGACCCTGTCCACCCTGGGGGTCCAGATGGACGAGAGCCTGAGCAGCATCATGGCGAATTACCGCGCCAACGAGCTGTTCCGGGCCCTGCCGGAGGAGGAGGACCTTTATCGGCAGGATTACGAGATCCTGGCGGGAAAATGGCCGGAGAAGGATACGGACTGCGTGCTGGTGCTCTCCGGCAGCGGCAGGATTCCGGACGTGCTGCTGTATACCATGGGCCTGCGGGACGGAGCCCAGCTGGATGCCATGATTGAAGGCGTCGTGGCGGGCAGTCAGGTGGATACCGGGCTGACCAGATCCCGGAGCTATGCCCCGGAGGAGTTTCTGGGGATCAGCTTCCGGCTGCTGCCGGCCTATGAAAGATATGTATATGACGAGCGGCTGGGCCTGTGGGCGGACCGGAAGGAAGATGAGCAGGCCATGCTCTCCCTGATCCGGGAGAAGGGCCAGGAAATGCGCATCGTGGGGGTCGCCAAACCGAAGGAGGGTGGCTCCTTCGGGATGCTGGAGATGGGCATCGAATATCCGGCGGAACTCATTCAGCGGCTGATACGGGAGGCCCTGCAAAGCCCGCTGGTTCAGGCGCAGCTGGCTGCGCCGGAAAGGGATGTGCTGACCGGCAGCGGCTTCGGGAAAGTGCCGGAGACGGATCTGAGCTTTCTGACGGAGATGATCGAGATCCATCCGGAAAAGCTGGGGGATGCCGTTTCCTTCCGCTGGCAGGATCTGGACAGCCTGGAGACCGAGGAGACCCGGCTGACCGCCAGGCGGCTGGTGGCTATCCTGCGGGAGATGAACAGGGGCGGGGAATCGCCCACCCTGAAGAAAATGATCGACGCGGGAATTCCCCTGCTGATGAATCTGGTCCAGATTGATACGGAAAAGATCGGAGAGGCCGTCTCCCTTCAGATGGGGGAGGCCCGGCTGCAGGAGTACTTCTCCGCCCGGGCGGCCGCGGCCAGCGCCACCCTGAGCGGAAATCTGCTGAAATTCGGATATGCTGCGGCGGAGCAGCCTACGATGATCACCTTCTATCCCACGGACTTCGAAAGCAAGGAGGAGATTATCCGCCTGCTGGAGGCCTATAATGACGCCGTGAAGGAGGAGGGGTATCCGGAAAAGGCGATCTCCTATACGGATTACGTGGGGGCGCTGATGTCCTCCGTGACGACGATTATCGACGTGATCACCTATGTGCTGATCGCCTTTGTGGCGGTGTCCCTGGTGGTCTCCTCCATCATGATCGGGATCATTACCTACATTTCCGTCCTGGAGCGGCGGAAGGAGATCGGAATCCTCCGGGCCATGGGCGCCTCCAAGCGGAACGTGATCCAGGTTTTCAACGCGGAAACCTTTATCATCGGCATCCTGGCGGGAGCCTTCGGCATTGGGCTGACGCTGCTGCTGCAGATTCCGATCAACTACATCATCCGGAGACTGGCGGAACAGGACGGAATCAGGGCTTTCCTGCCTGCGGGAGCGGGCGGAATCCTGATCCTGCTGTGCGTGGGCCTGACGCTGATCGGCGGATTTATCCCGGCCAGAAAGGCCGCGAAACAGGATCCTGTGGAAGCCCTGAGGAGCGAATAGACGGAAATAAGTTCCGGAGAATGGGAGATTTTTCCGGGATGAAAACGACGGACATACAGAGAGGGAATGAGGATGACGACGATTCCTGTTGAGCCCGGCAACCCGCAGCTTCGCCTGATGGGGCGAATGGATGAGACCCAGAGACCCCTGTGCCTGGACTGGACGGGCTCGGGGGTGGAATTCAGACTCCGGGGATCCGATGTCTGGGCGGAGATCGAGGCTACGGAGGTGCGCCCGGTTTTCTATGTGATCGTGCTGGCGGACGGACGCCCGATCTGCCGCTTCCCGGTGGAGCCCGGAATCCGGTTCTACCCGCTGATCCTGGGCATGGAGGCGGAGCGGGAGCGGACCGTTACCCTGATGCGGGAAACCCAGTGCATGCCGGATTCGCCGGCGGCGACCCTCCGGCTGCGTTCCCTTCGGTTTGAGGGGGAACTGCTTCCTCTTCCGAGGCGGGATCTGAAGATTGAGTTCATCGGCGACAGCCTGACCAGCGGGGAGGGAACCCTGGCTCCCCGGGGAAATGAGGAGTGGATTACCGCCTGGTTTTCCGCCCGGGCCAACTATGCCTATGTGGCTTCGGAAATGCTGAACGCGGAATTCCGGATTCTCAGCCAGAGCGGCTATGGCACGGTCTGGAACTATCTGCACGATAAGGACCGCAATATGTCCGACGGATACGAAAAGATCGCGGGGGTTCTTTTCGGCCCGGAGGCGGAAGCCCGCGGGTGCAGGAAGGAGTATGACTTTTCCTCCTGGCAGCCGGACATCGTATGCATCCGGCTGCTGAGCAATGACGCGGGCGGGATGAATCATCTTCAGAGCTTCGAGGAAGATCATGAACCCCTTGTCCAGGGCTGCCTGAGCCTGCTGGAGAAGGTGCGCAGAAATAATCCGAAGGCGAAGATCGTCTGGATCAAGCCCTCCACCGACTGCCATCCGGAGATTGCCGACGAGGCCGCCGAACGGGCCAGGGAGCGTGGCATGACGGACCTTTACACCTTTGCTCTCCCGGATTACCGGCCCGAAGACTGCGGGGCCAGATTTCATCCGGCGGCGGAGTGGAACCGGACGGCCGGGGAACTGCTAGGCAATTACCTGAAGTCCCTGTAAGGGTTCTCAAATTGTTTTTCCTCCCGAAGGGGTTGCAAAGGGCAAGGACGTCGCATATAATAATGCACGTCAGAGTAGGGCCTGCTTCGTTAAGTGCCTCCGGAACGGGGAGTTGAACGGGGGACGAAGGCAGATGCCGCGGTTGCAGGCCCGCACCCGCTGATTCCATAATGAGGAAATATTTAGCCTCCTTATGCAGCATGTGTATGCTCTGAAAGGAGGTTTTTTTCATGTCAGGAAAAGGTTCCGGAAGACTTTACGACCACCCCTTCAGCAGGGCTTACTGGCAGGATGCCGCCGCGGAGATGAAGGATACCCGGGTGCTGGTTTTTGCCGCTCTGATGATCGCCCTCCGCGTGGCAATGAAGGCGGTGAAGATCCCCATCGGCCCCTATCTGGATATTAACACCGCCTTCCTGGTCAATGCGCTGGGGGCCATGAGCTACGGCCCTGTGGTGGCCATCCTGGCTGCGGCCATCTCCGATACCCTGGGGTGCCTGCTGGTGCCCAGCGGCCCCTATTTTTTCCCTTTCATCTTTATCGAAATTGCCGGAAGCCTGATCTTTGCCCTGTTCCTGTACCGGGCAAAAATCACGGTGCTTCGGGTGCTGCTGGCCAGGTTTTCCATCAATTTCTTCGTCAATCTGGTGCTGCAGACCCCGGTGATGATGCTTTATTATCAGATGGTGCTGGGAAAGAGCTATGCGATCTTTGATCTGCCCCGGATCATCAAGAACATGGCGCTGTTTCCCTTTGAAGCCCTGGTGCTGGTGATCTTCCTGCGGGCCGCCATGCCGCCTCTGTCCCGGATGGGGGTGATGCGGAGCCGGGCGGACGGGCTGACTTTCGGCCGGAAGGGCTGGATCCAGCTGGTTGCACTCAGCCTGTTCGGCATCTGCGTCTTTGCGGGAGGAAGCTATTATCTGCATGATCAGGTTTCTCTCTCCGCCAGCTATACGGCCCAGGAGCGACGGGAAGCCAACCTCGGCTGCAGAGAGATGGTGCTCTCACAGGATCCGGAGCTGCAGGGCCGGGAGGACATCGTCGCCGTGGTGGAAGCCGCCTACCATCCCTTCCTGGGGAAGGAGGACCGGTGGAACGTGGCGGTCTATGAGATTGTCCAGGATGCTTCCGCGGGCACGGAAACGGAAACCGGGAATGCCGAAGCAAAGCCCAAAACCCATGAGGATTTTGCAGGACTGTCCAAATCCAAGGCGGCCGCGGATCCAGGCCTGAATTTCCTGTACCGGGTGCGGATCGTCTCCGATTCCGAGGGGCAGGTCCTGTCCTGGGAAAAAGAATAACACACCCATTTTCCCACTTAATGTGGGAGCAAACCACGCTATTTCAACAAATAAAAGATATACAGTGGCATAAAAGTGGGAAAATCAACAGATTTTGAAAAAACTCTTTACAAACTGAACAGGTTGTGGTATAGTACTGCCTGTTCGCGGGGCATTAGCGCAGCTGGTAGCGCACCACACTGGCAGTGTGGGGGTCAGCGGTTCGAATCCGCTATGCTCCACCATACACGAGAAATCCGAACCTGAAGCCGGTCGGCAAAGGGTTCGGATTTCTTGTATTTGATCTGAAGGAGTATATCGGCGATATGACATAGCTCGAAACAATACCTGGCATCCATGGTATTCCCAGCCGAACGACAGCCTTGATCCGCAAACTGAGATTTGTTATAAAACACCGGAAAAGAAAAACCATCATTGACCGGAATAGGAGGAAAACACAATGGATAGGATCGTTTTCGC
>JAFPWU010000019.1 GCA_017412715.1 Clostridia bacterium | reverse complement strand
TTTTATCTGGAAATAAGGCTCTCATCCAGAAGGAAATCCTCAATGCCAACGTACTGAATTCCATTCTCATCCCGCCACGGTTTTACATAATCTTTCACAACAACTATTTTCTTGAATGAATCGGGAATTCTGATCAGGGAAACTATCTCCTGCTGCTTCTTATCCGGATCATCGATGGACAATGCGGATTGAATATAGTATCGTTCTTCGCCTTTGTTGACCACAAAATCTACTTCCAGCTGTCTTCGGACTTTTTTACCGTCATCGGCCCTGACGTTCTGCTCAACCACACCGACATCCACATCAAAGCCCCTGCGAATCAGGTCGTTATAAAGAATGTTCTCCATCAGGTGCGTTTCTTCCAGCTGTCTGAAACTGAGCCTTGCATTTCGCAGACCGGGATCGGAGTAATAGTACTTGACTGGCGTCTTGATGTACTTCCGTCCCTTCACATCATATCGCTCCGCCCTTTGGATCAGAAACGCTTCCATGAAGAAACCGATGTATTTGTCAATGGTATCCGGCGCGATCCGGATCTGCCGTTCGCTGGCAAAGGTATTTGACAGCCTGCTCGGATTGGTCAGGGAGCCGACGCCGGAGGCCAGCACATTCAAAAGGATTTCCAGAACTTCCGCATCATGATTGATCTGATGGCGTTCCAGGACATCCTTGATATAAGTCCTGTTGAACAGATCCCGCAGATAGCGGCTCTTCTCCTCATGCGATTCCATCGTCCACACCAGCGGCATACCGCCATAAGTGTAGTAATCGCGCCATGCTCCGCGTTTATCGCCCTCATAATGCTCGTAGACTTCCGCAAATGACAGCGGATTCACCCTGATTTCATCGCCCCGGTCGCGAAACTGGGTCAGAATGTCGGACGAGAGCATTCTGGAATTGCTTCCCGTCACATAAATATCTGCATTCGGAAGCTTCATCAGCCCCAGCACTACGTCAATAAAAGTGAGCTTCTCATTTGGATCATCCACATACGGATTGGGGATTTCGGTCACAAACTGGATTTCGTCAATAAACACATAATAGCGTTTTCCCTTATCCTGCATCCGATCCTTCACGTATTTGTTCAGTTCGAATGGATTCCTGTACTTCGCATTGTCGATCTCATCCAGGGCAATTTCCACGATCTGATCTTCTCCTGTGCCATGGTCCAGGAGGTACTGTCGGTAAAGGGTAAACAGAAGATAGGACTTCCCGCTCCGTCGAAGGCCTGTAATGACTTTAATCCTTCCATTGTCCTTTTTCCGAATCAGCTGATCCATATATTGATTTCTCGCATACTGCATCGCGATTACCTCCATGAAATTTTTGCGGCATCCGCATTTTTTTCACAAGGCTATTGTATCATCGGGATGGGAACATAGCAAGTCATTTACATGAAATTTTTGCGGCATCCGCAATTTTTTCACGAAATGCCCTTAGGCTGTTTGATTGTCAACTGAATTTTAGCAGTAAATCAAAAATATCGCTAAATACATCCTGTTCTTATCTTTCCAGTTAAAGAAAGCAGCCTGATGCTGTTCCTGCGGTTATCAACTTCGCTCCGGAGAAAACCGCCTAAGCGCATTTATGCTGCCCTTCCCTAAGAAACGAGCCGGCGGGAATTCTCCCGCCGGCCCATGGCGTGTCTCCCGGGGACTTACTGCGCGCCGTCCCCGTCTTTTTCGTGCTGGATTCTTATAAACGCTTCCCCAATTGCTCTGTCCCCGGCAAGCGTCCGTTCAGCCCAGATCCCTGCTGACTTCCCGCCAGACTTTTTCCCACACGGGACCCGTTCCGCAGGCCACCCGCAGCCCCCAGGGCTCGTACCAGCTGAAATGCTGCTCTCCGGCGTCCGTCTTCCATTCCTGGGGCAGCGCGGTCTCCATCCAGTCCAGGGGCTCCGCGGGGGCATGGGGTTCCGCGTTTTCCCGCAGCATGCCGTCCAGCTCCCGCTCCTGCTCCGGCGGAAGGGTGTCCGGCTTCAGCGAGTAGAACAGGGACGTTCCGCTCCGGGCCAGCAGCTCGCCCCACTGCCGGTTATATTTCCAGTCGATTCGTTCGGAAATGCCGATGCAGTCGGCGTCGATGTCGAAGAAGGCCCTGTGCTGCGGCATCCGGAAGGCCAGCGTATTGACGCCGAACCGAAGGGTCCGCTCCCAGGCATCCCCCAGCACCTGCCCCCGCAGCCTCCGGCCCGTATGCCAGCGCAGCCGCACCTTGCGCACCGGGGTTTCGCCGGCGGATATCCGAACCGGCATTCCCGCCGCCCCGGGCTCCGTCCATACCGTCACGTCCCCCAGGCTGAAGCGGCCTTCCTTCCCGTCCTCCGGGCGGGCTTCCCGCTCCTCGATCATCACCGTATCAGGAATCCGCTGAATCTGTTCAAACATGCAGTTTCTCCTCCATGCGCACGAAGTGGAGCTGCATCGCCGGATATTCTCCCTGGAGCTGGGGGAAGCTGTATCCGGCATACATCAGCGCCGCACCGCTGAACCGCTGTTCCGTGCCCTCCAGCCGGTACTCCGCTTCCGGCGCCAGGCCCCGCAGCTTCACATGCGGGAAGGGCCCGTTGGCCCTCACGTGGATCATCACCAGGCTCACCAGCGCCTCGCTGCCGTCCGGGGCGGAGAACATCCAGGCGGTATAGTCCCCTGCGTCGTCCATTTCGCCCAGCCGCCAGTAGTCTCCCCTGGCGATCAGCGGGGCATAGCGGCTGTAGTCGGCCACCTGGCCCCGGATTTCCTCCCGCTCCTCCTCCGTCAGCTGCTCCGGGTTCAGCTCGTACCCGAAGGTGCCGGCCTGGGCTACAATTCCCCGGGTGCGCAGCGGCGTCCGCCGCCCCGTCTGATGGTTCGGCACGGCGGAAACATGGGCCCCCATGGCGCTGACGGGATAGCCGTAGGAGGTGCCCCGCTGGATCTCCAGCCGCTCCACCGCGTCCGTATCATCGGAGCACCAGATCTGCGGACAGTAATACAGCATCCCGGCGTCAAAGCGCCCGCCGCCGCCGGAGCAGCCCTCGATCATCAGCTCCGGATATCTTTCCCGCAGCCGGGCAAGCAGCTGATAGGTTCCCAGCATAAACCTGTGGGCGGTCTCCCCCTGCCGGTCCGCGCCCCGGGCGCGGGAATAGCAGTTGGCGACGGAACGGTTGAAGTCCCACTTCACGTATTCGATCCGGGCCCCATCCAGCACGGCACACATGGCCCCGAAGACATAGTCCACCACTTCCTGCCGGCTCATGTCCAGCACCAGCTGATTCCGGGCGACCATGGGCCTGCGGCCGGGGTCCGTCAGGGCCCAGTCCGGATGCGCCCGGTACAGGTCAGAATCCTCATTCACCATCTCCGGCTCAAACCACAGCCCGAAGGACATGCCCAGCCCATGGATTCTGTCCGAAAGCTCCCGGAGGGAGCACCCCAGCTTCCCTTCGTTCACCGTCCAGTCGCCCAGGCCGGAGGTATCGTCATCCCGCTTTCCGAACCAGCCGTCGTCCAGCACCAGCATCCCGATGTTCATCTCCCGGGCGGCCCGGGCGAACCGCAGGATCTTTTCCGCGTCAAAATCGAAATAGGCCGCTTCCCAGCTGTTGATCAGCACCGGCCGGGTCTTCTCCCGGAATCTCCGGGGAATCACCTGGTCCCGCAGGATCCGGTGATAGTTCCGGCTCAGGCCGTTCAGGCCCTCCCCGCTGAAGGACAGGATCGCCTCCGGGGTATCGAAGCCCTCCCCGGGGGCCAGCGTCCAGGCGAAGCCGTCCGGATGAATGCCGGCAACCAGCCGGGTGCTGCCCGTCTGATCCACCTCCATCTCCTCCAGATGGTTCCCGGAGTAGACCAGCATGCATCCATAGCAGTCCCCGGTATCCTCCGTGGCGTGCCGGCCGCAGAGAATGACGAAGGGATTGTGGTGGTGGCTGCTCATGCCCCTTCTGGATCCGAAGGAGGTCATGCCCCGGGGCAGCCGGGTCCGCTCCGGCATCCGCTCCATGTTATGCCGGCCGTGGAAATGGATCACGTCCCAGGCTCCGTAGGGGAAATCCACGCTGCAGGAGGCGGCCTTTTCAAGGACCAGCTGCTCCCCGCTCCGGTTCACCAGCCGGGCGGAGCGCACGATCACGTCCTGCCGGGGGAATACATGGTACAGGAGCTGAACCTCCAGCCCGATCACCGGGTCCCGCAGGATCAGAACCAGCGTCTCCGTCTCCCCGGCCTCCCGCACATGGGGCAGCCCCGGCTTTTCCTCCCGCCCCCGTTCAATCCGGTATCCCTCATACCGCAGATCCGCGCTGCGGCTTCCGTTCTCCGCCCGGACCTGCACCGCCGGCAGCCGGAAGTCTCCCACCCCGTTTCCGGGGTATTCCTGCGGCAGGGTATCCAGAGAGTAGCCCCGGTTCTGCTGCAGCTCATAGGGGTTTCCGGAGAATCCCCGGTCGGCCAGGCGGATCAGATAGTCCATCTCCCCGCCGGCTCTCCTGCCATAATAAAGATGCAGCACCACGCCGGTCCGGTCCGCCCTGAGCTGATAGAGGGTATGCTCCGTGGTCAGGGAAAAAACCCCTGTGGATTCATTCAATTGAATATTCATCGCGATGCTTCCTTCTGTATTGCTCCGGGCTGAGCCCGAATTTCTTTTTGAATATTTTGGAAAAGGCCAGCTGATCGGTGTAGCCCACCTCCCGGGCCACCACGTGAACGGGCAGCTCCGTGTTCAGCATCAGCTCCCGGCTCCGCTCCATGCGGACCTGCATCAGGTATTCCTGGGGGGACAGCTTCATCCGGTCCCGGAAAATGGACGTCAGGTAGGTCCGGTTGATGCCGATATAGTCCGCCACGTCGCTGATCCGGATGCTGGCGTAGTTGTTCCGGATCAGCCGCACGGCATAGGCCACGTAGTCCTCCACGGCCAGGTCGGCCTTCTGCCGCGGGGCGTCCGACCGCTTTTCCCAGCTTTCGATCGCCAGGGACAGGAAGCGAATCGCCAGCCCCAGCCGGTACACCTCGCTGGAAATGTTCAGGTGCGGCCTCTCCAGAATTTCCGTCACGATGGAGGAAAACTCAATCGGATCGATCCGGCAGTCCTGCACGTAAACGCCCTCGGTGAATCCGGCAAATTCCATGGACCGCTGGGCCAGATCGCCGCCGTAGGCTATCCAGACATAGTACCAGGGATCCTCCTGATCCGCCTGGTAAAAGACCTCCTCCGAATCCTTAAGCAGGAACATCTGCCGCTTATGGATGTGAAACTCCTGCCCCCGCACCCGCAATATTCCCTTCCCGGACAGCACTACGTGCAGATGGTATCCCTCCCTCGCGTTATGGGGATAGGTGTATCCCGGCAGGCACCGCTGGATGCCGCAAGTCTTCATGTACAGGCTGCTTTCCGTGCTGCGGAGATACTCAATTCCGCGGTAGCTCGGGGACTGGAACGTGGAAGGGGGTCCCAGCTTTTCGATCATGCGCTCACCTTCCGTGATTTAATCAAAGCGGCGGATTCATCATGAGTCCGCCGCGGTTCGGGAAGCCAAAAAGCGCTCAGCCCTTCACGGCCCCCAGCATAATGCCCTTGACAAAATACTTCTGAATGAAGGGATACACCAGGATAATCGGGATGGTGGCAACCATGGTGGCCGCCATGCGGATGCTGTCCGGGGTCACGGTGGCCGCGCCCGTCTTGCCCGCCGCCATCTGCTGGGAGGTGGTCGCCCCGGTCTGGTACTGGTTCAGAATCTCCACCAGGATGGACTGCATGGGCTTCAGATTCTGGGAGGAGGTGTACAGATAGGCGTCAAACCAGCTGTTCCACTGGGTGATGGCCACAAACAGCGCCACGGTCATCAGGATGGGCTTGGCCAGGGGAAGCACGATCCGGAAGAAGATCACCAGGTCGTTTCCGCCGTCGATCTTCACCGCCTCGAACAGCGATTCCGGCATGGAATCGATGTAGGACCGGATCAGGATCATATTGTACACATTCATGATCAGCGGGAAGATGAATACGATGAAGTTGTCCAGCAGCCCCAGGTTCTTCAGCACCATGTAATAGGGCACCTGTCCGCCGCCGAAATACATGGTGAAGACGAACAGCAGGCTCCAGAACTTATGCCCCACCAGATCCTTCCGGCTCAGGGGATAGGCCAGCATGGAGGTGGCCATCACCGCCAGGGGCGTCCCGATCACGGTGCGGGCCAGCGTCACCAGAATGGAATGCTGGAAGGCGGGCCGTCCCAGGATTTCCTGATAGCTGTAGGTGGAAAATACCCGGGGCCAGAAGTAGATCCCTCCGCGCACGGCGTCCGTGGCGTCATTCAGCGATACCACGAAGATGTTCCAGAAGGGATACACCGTCACGATCGTCACGACCGCCAGGAAAAGGATCTTGAAAATATCCAGCACCCATTCCCCGGCGGTTCTGTTTTCCCGGATCCGGTTGGATACGGGCTTGCGGGCCATTGTCGTCATGGATTTCCCTCCTCTCTCAGAACAGCGCCGAGTCATTCAGCTTGGCGGTGATCTTATTGGCGCTCATCACCAGGATGAAGGACACGATGGACTTGAACAGACCCACCGCCGTGCCGTAGGAATACATGCCCTTGGCCAGGCCGTACCGGTAGGCGTAGGTATCCAGCACATCGGAGTAGTTCAGGATGGCATTGTTTCCCATCAGCAGCTGCTGCTCAAACCCGGTGGACAGAATGCCGCCGATGGCCAGGATCAGCAGGATGGAAATCGTAGGCCGGATGGTGGGCAGGGTGATGTGCCAGATGCGCTGCACCCGGGTCGCCCCGTCAATCTCCGCCGCCTCGTACAGCTGCTCATCGATGCCGGAAATGGCGGAAAGATAGATAATCGCGTTGTAGCCGATACCCTTCCAGGTGTTCGCGATGGCCATAATCCACCAGAAGTACGGCCCGTGCTGGAAAAACAGAATACGCTCGTTCGTCAGCCCCAGGGCCAGCAGCAGATCGTTCACCAGGCCGTTTCCGGAAAGGAAGGTCAGGAAAATGTTCGCCGCGATGACCCAGGAGATGAAGTAGGGAAGATAGGAAGCCGTCTGAATAAATTTCTTCAGCTTCAGGCTCCGCAGCTCATTGAGCATCACCGCCAGGATGATCGGCGCGGGGAAGGAGAACAGCAGCGTCAGCAGGCTGGTGGCCAGCGTGTTGCGCATGATCATCCAGAAGTCGTTCTTGAAGAAGTAGTCGAACCATTGGAAGCCCACGAACTTGGCGCCCAGCAGGTCGGCAAAGTATCCGTTCTGGGTCGGGCGGTAGTTGGTGAAGGCCATATACAGGCCGGACATGGGCGCGTAGCAGATGATCAGCACCCAGATGACGCCGGGCAGCATCAGCAGGAAAAGATACCGCTGATCCCACAGGCGGGTGCGCAGTCGAACCTTATGCTTGGGCATCACAGCGTTGCTCATAGCTCCTCCTTGTCGAAAAAAGAGAGGCAGGATCGGGGGCTGCTTCTGCATTCTCATCCAATCCTGCCTCCTTCATCAGCCTCTCGGGAATCGGGAGAGGCGAAGGGATCACCTCAGATGCTTTTTACTTGCTGGTGGGCTCCAGTCCCCACAGGGCCAGACGGGCGAAATAGGCTTCGCTGATGTAGCTCTCAACGCTCTCCAGGCCCGCGCTCTCCATGCTGGACATCATCTCGGCGTACAGCGCGTCGCAGTCCTCCACGGTGGCCGCGTTGACCATCCGGGGATAGAACTGGTTGAACACGTCCACCACGCCCTGGTACTGCAGCGCTTCGATGGTGGAGCCGGCGGGCTCCAGGGAGGCGAATTCCGCGCTGTCATAGTATCCGTCGGTCAGGTTGCGATAGGCGAAGGTGGCGCAGCGGTCCTTCTCGTTGAACCAGATGCGGCAGGTGGTGCCGTCGTCCGGATGCACGTCGTTCTTCACGAACCAGGTCCACTTGGTGATGCCGGTCTGGTCCACCGTGTTGGCGGGGTCAGCCTGATACCGGGCCACGATGTCGCCGATGGGGGTGCGGACGCCGTCCACAAACTCCCAGTCCTGGCCCTCGATGCCCCAGAGCAGCAGATCCTGGCCCTCCTGAGAGGCGCAGTAGTCGATGAATTTCACCGCGGCTTCCACATTCTTGCAGTTGGTGGTAATCGCGATGGCATCCCAGCCCAGGGAGGAACGGCCGGCCAGCGGCAGGGCGAAATCGGTTTCGCCGTCGTTGACCACCTTATAGGCCAGGTATTCCGCGTTCTCATTCTGGCTGGCCAGCAGGGCCGCGGAGGGGGTCCAGGTATCCCAGTAGGCGCCCGCGTAGGCGAACACGCCGTTGTTGCTCAGCTTCTGGTTCCGCAGCTCCTGGTTGTTGGAGGTCCATTCCGGATCCAGCAGGCCTTCCCGGTACAGCTCGTTCATCTGATGGATCGCATCCATGAACTGCGGATCCCGGGCGCTGTGCTCCAGCTTTCCGTCATGCACATAGAAGGGATACAGGCGGTTCATGCCGGCGAACATGCTGTTGATGCCGCCGCTGATGGGTTCTCCGATCACCAGGGGCGTGGTGGCGTCCGGATTGGTCTCCTTGAACTTCTGCAGCAGGCCCTTGAATTCGCTCCAGGTAAAGGGCTCCGCGGAGTCCGCCCGCTCCTGGCCCACCAGCTCGATCATGTAGTCGTACCGGCAGATGAAGCCACTCACGGGATCGGGATCGTATCCGTACCAGTTGGACAGATAGTAGTTGTTTCCGTCGCTGTAGCGGGTCTTGTTCAGCGTATCGCCGTACATGGCCACCACATTGGGCATCTGGTCCAGATATTCGCTCAGGTTGACCAGCGCGCCGGCTTCGATGTACTGGTTCACGATGTCGCTGCCGCGGTCCATCAGCACGATGTCCGGATAGTTCTGGCCGGCCAGCATCAGGCTAAGCTTTTCCGCCGGGTTGCCGGAGGGGCTGATCAGATCGATCTTGACGCCGGTGCGCTTTTCCAGCTCCACAGCCACCGGATCCGTAAAGGTGCGGACGCCGGAGTTCTTGTCGAAGAAGGAGATGGTCACGGGCTCCTCCGCCGTAGCGGCCAGGGGCAGCATGACGGCCAGGGCCATCACAGCCGCCAGAATCAGACTGACGAGTTTCTTCATGTAATTATCCTCCTCTGCGGCTTTGGCCGCATTTGATACCCTGATTATAGGAATCCTGCCCTCATCTGTCTATGGTATAATGACAGAAATATATGGCATTATGTCGTCATTATGAAGCGCCCCGTAGGGCCTCGCGCTCTCTTTTTGGGATAATCTGGGCAGAAAAAGGGCAAATACCCATAGACCCCGGGTAATTTTGCTTCCGTTCAAATCGATAAAGCCATATAGCGGAAGCGCCCGCGTAGCTTTTCCCTATACCTTTCTCAGCAGCAGGGCGTCCGCTTCGGTAAAGGACCACCGCAGCCTTCCCGCCTCCGTCCGAATGCGCTTCCCGGTCCACAGGTCCTCATAGGTTCCCTCCGGCAGCCCGCTTCGCTCCAGGCTCACCGAAACCTCCATGGGCTTCCAGGCCAGGAGCGCCGCGTATTCCTCCCCGCCGATCCGCGCCGTGTACACCGGGCAGGCGGATCCGCCCGCGGAGTCCGCCGGCCGGAATACGACGCCGCTGCGGGCCACCGCGTTCACGGCGGCATTGCCGGCAATCCTTTTCGTCCGCTCCCTCGTCCCCGGCCGTCCGTAGTCCTCCGACAGCAGCATCACCGATCCGGCGATCGCCGCCGAGGTATACCTGGCCCGGGCCTCTCCCTCCGTGGAATCCCGCAGCATGCAGAAGCTGCGCTGCAGCACGATATGATCCGGATCGTTAAACTCGTACAGCGTTCCCCCGGTCCACCAGCTGTAGGTCTGGGCGTTCAGCACGTATTCCACGTCCTCCGCCAGCCCGAAGGCGTCGCAGGAAAAGCGCCTCGCGTTTCCGAATCCGTAGGGGAACAGCGGCGCGATGCTCAGGCTCAGGAAGAAGGGCCGGCCCGCCCGCTTCTCGTCGAACAGCCGCTCCAACACCCGGTATCCGGAATCCAGCGCCTGCCGCCCGGTGCGGATGGCGGGATCCCAGTGGCATCCCTCCATGCCCCCGTGGCTCAGGAAGTCGATCTTCAGGTAGTCATACCCCTCCTCCAGAAACTGCTTCGCCTTTTTCTCCGTCCACTCCAGCCACAGGGGATGCGTCACGTCGTAGGGCACCGCCCGGTCAATCCGGGGCAGGGGTTCCCCCTTCTCATCCCGGAGCACGATTTCGCTGAAGGTATGGCCGGGCATCAGGGGGATCTCCCGGTCCAGCGGCCAGAAGCACGCGAAGGGCGCGTCGTAGATCCCGGCCTTCTGTCCGGCGGCATGCAGCTCGTCCCGGATGCGCAGCCTTTCCTCATCCGGAATCCGCTGCCATCCCCCGTCCAGGTTAATGAAGGTTTCCCCGTGGTTTTCAAATCCCGCAGGCATCAGCCTCTCCCGCACAAACCTTCCGCTCTCCCGGAAGTTGTCCGCATTCAGGGTTCGGGCCAGCCCGGCATAGCTGTTAAAGCCGAAGGGCACGCCGCGGTTCCATCTCCTGGGCCCCCGCTCCCGCGAAAGCGCTGCGGCATATTCCTCCAGCAGGGTCCGCCAGTCCTTCCCCCATCGGATCAGGAACCGGCTGGAGCAGACCTCCTCCCCCTCGATGCATCCGTGGGGCGCATAGTCATGGCTGCCCTCGTCGCTGGCCCCCTGGCCGCACCGGGCCTCCAGGATGCGCGCGTCCATTCCCGGGCAGGCCACCGCGTTCTTCCATGTGTCAAAGTCCATGGCGCCGATCAGCAGCCCCTCCCGGCTGTCCTCATTAAACAGCACGGTCAGATCCCAGCTCTTCCGCCCCGCCCGCAGGGCCGCCGCCTCGTACCGCATCCACATGTCGTTGTCATAGGGCACCAGCAGCATCTTCGCCCCCAGATCCCGCCACAGATAGGGCGTTTCGTCCTCCTTTCCGTGGGCGATCAGGGGCTTCAGGCTCCGGGTGCTTACCGGCTTTCCGTCCTTTCTCCGCAGCCCGCATCGGACCGCAGCCCCGTCCGGGCCGACGCTCAGATATTCCGTCAGCACCAGATTCCCGCTTTCCCATGTCAGCTTCAGCCCGCCGGCCTCCTCCTCCGCTCCCGCGGCCTTCGCCCGCCGGCTGTCAATGGTCTCCCCTGTCTCCGCGTCCTGGGCCGCGGCGGAGGCGGAAAGCAGCGGCCTTCCTTCCCCGTACAGGGTAAAGACGCCGCCCTCCTCCGCCTGCCAGTACATCTCCCGCTTCATGCCGATCTCCTCCTTTTATTCATTTCAGTTTGACAGCGCGCGCAATATTGTTTATCCTGTTTCCATCATATGGAAAAAGTCCCCGCATGTCCATATGGAAAAAAACACAAAAAAATCCGGGAGGCCTCCGGAACGGCCGGCAGACTCCCGGCGGCCCCTCGGGCATCGGAACGGCATCGCCTTTTTGAAGAAAGGAATCGATATGCTGAAGGAGGAAAAGATCATGCTGCAGGAAATTCCCCATCTTCCCATGAATCCTGCCCTGAAGGGCCAGGCGGAAATGCTGCCGCCCATCGTTTATTCGGAAAACGGCCAGGAGCTGACCCTGCTGCTCCCCTGGGCCGCAAATGATGACCGCAGCCGGGTCGCCCCCTGCCCCCTGATTCTCTTCGTGCAGGGCAGCGCCTGGACCACCCCCAACCGGGGCTACGAAATTCCCATGCTATCCCATTTTGCGGAGGAGGGCATCGCCGTAGCCACCGTCTCCCATCGCAGCACCCGGGACGGGCATCTCTTCCCCGCCTTTCTGCAGGATGTGAAATGCGCCATCCGCTTTCTCCGGGCCCACGCGTCAGATTATGCCATCGATCCAGCCCGCATCGCGGCCTTCGGCACCTCCTCCGGCGGCAATACCGTCTGCCTCCTGGGCCTCACGGGGGATGATCCGGCCCTGAAGACGGCGGAATACGCGGCAGAGAGCGACGCGGTCTGCGGCGTCGTAGCCTGCTTTGCCCCCACGGATCTGCCGGCCATGTTCGCTCCGGCGAAGGATTTCCCCGCCATGCAGGCCTTCCTGGCCTCCTGCTTCGGCCCCGATCCTGCCAAATGGGACGAGGGGATGCGGACAGCAAGTCCCGTCTGCCTCGTACGGGACGGCGCGGACATTCCGCCCTTCCTGCTCCTGCACGGCACCGGAGATCCTGTGGTGCCCTATCAGCAGATGGAGGCGCTTTACACCCGTCTGCTCCAGGCCGGCGCCCGGGTGTCCGCCTGGTACGTGGACGGCGCAGAGCACGAGGGCAATTTCTGGAGCCCGGAGGTGCGGGACCTCATCCGCCGCACCCTGCATGAGTATCTGGCCTGATTCATCCCTCCCGGCTCACGTTCTCAGTCCCCGTTTTTCCTCTTCTCCGGACAATCTTGAATATTCTGTTTTACAATGCAGATAAAAAGTCAGAGGAAATCCGTATGAAAAGATTATTTGATCCGAAGATACGCTGCTGTCTACGCTTTCCTCTATGCTGTTCACTGTAATTCTCTCGAATAATCATAGGTCTGTCACCTCATACGCTGCCATTGCCTGTCTGAATTTTGACTCGGCCCCTTTCCTCTTCGCATATCTGACCATGGTATTTGTGTCCATCAGATACGTGTCAAAAGCTCCTTGGATAATTGTCTCTTTTTCGCCTTCCGGGACGATGCGGCGGATCAGTTTGTCGGTCAAAAATTCTACAATGAGCTTTTCCAGCCGAATATGCCATAGTTTGTCAAATCCTTTGGGAGATTCGGTGGGAAGCCGGAGAATAACGATCATATCCTCCTGCAGGTACTGATAATATTGCTTTACGCCGGGGCGAAGCATGACCCGTCCGGGATAAGCCTGTTTCAATGTGTCGAAAACATAGTTTTGAAAATCATTCTCGGCGAACACAAATACCGTGTTATGGGCTATCAGGTGATTCATAAACTCATTCAGCAGGATGAGTTCAGAAATCTGAAAATCAAGTCCAACATAGGCCCCTTCTATGATGCCTGCGATCTCATCTGCAAGGTCGGAATAATGCGGCGCATACCTCGGCTTCGAGAGCTCAACTGTGTACTGATTCCAGCCTAAACGGACCAGGGCGCCCGTATCAAGCCTCTTCTGAAGATCGTAGGCAATCTGCGGAGAAGTCATTTTATACTGATCCGACATGGCCGCGGAAAACTCCTGGAGCGTAAAAGCTTTTCGTTCTGTCAAGGATCCGGGAAGTGAATTCATCCTGCTCATTGCCGCACCTCCTTCCACTGGATTTTCTCAGTGAATCAAAATTACTGCTAAATTTCAGCCTTTCTTAGGCTAACTTATGCTAGCAGCATTATCAACTGAATATTAGCAGTAAATTAAAAATACTGCTAAATTTGTTCTTCCCTGATCCCAATCAGCGTTCTGCACATCTCCCGAGGTCAGATCCGGCGGCATCTGGCGAACATCGTAACGCTTCTCAGCTGTTTGGCGGAATTCTGTTCAGGCAGCCGGAACGCTCGCAATAAAGGAGCCGGCGAGAATCTTTCCCGCCGGCTCCTGGCGTATCTTCCGGGGACTTATTTTTGCCATCGATCCGGCCTGATTCGCATTCATCTTTCCATCCGGAATTCCGCCTCCAGCGGCAGCGCTTCGGACCGGATCTCTTCGGCCATTTCCATGCATCGCCTGGCCGGAAGGCCGGCCCGTTTTCCGACGGCCATCAGCTCCTTTATGCCGGGATCCCTGCCATTGCCGTCCACTGTTGTCGAATGCTCCCCGTAATAGGTGCTGCTCCAGGTCAGATCGTAGGCAGGCGACAGGAACCATCGATCCTTTTTTTCATCATAAAGATATGAAAAGTTTTTGCTGTGGTCATCCCGGTTATGCGCAAATACATTGAAGCACATGCGCCGGTACATCTGCTCCATATCCTCCCGGCGGTCCCGGCAGAGGATCTTTGTCAGCTTCATCAGCGTATGGTAGTCCAGGCCGGGAGTGCGCCAGTCCGCCTCCAGGATGGCCGCGGCCGTGAGCATATGATGGCGCTGAAGCCCTCCGTCTTCATGCCTCGACCTGTCGAAGCGGCGAACAGCAAAGTACCCTCCGCAGCGTTTCGAGGGCAGCAGCCTTGTCTCCGGCACGGCGATTCCGCAGCGCACTGCACAGTCCATATAAGCCTTCTCCATGACGCCGGCATCCTGGTCCTCGGCGGAAGCGGGAAACTTGATGATCCATTCCTCCGTCATGACCTTCGGCCTTGCGCCGCCGCTGGAACCGGCCAGGGCAAACATCCGATCCGCATCCTGCGCTTCTTCCCGGTTCAGAATGCGCCGGCATTCCTGAGCCAGGGCATCCAGGTCGGCCACCTCCTGCGGGGTCCATGTCTCCCAGGCGGGCTGATAACAGAGGGCTCCCATGCCGCTGCCGCCGATGATGGCCAGCCGGGTCAGCGGTCCGACCCCGTCCGTATGGATTCCGCGTTTCTGGAGCATGCGATTCATCAGCAGCTGGCCCCACGCGTCCGGAAGGCTGTCCGCGAAAGCGCCAAAAAGCCCGCCGAAGTTCCTGGCCGCGGGGATGAAAACCTCCTGCCTCAGGGGAAGGGAGAAGGGGCTGATCGGGAAACCGTCCTTCAGCCACTCCTGCGCATACGCGAAGGCCGCCCGGTGATCCGGCGTTTCGGAAAGGCGGCCCACCATCCGGCCATGGAAGGTCACGTCCAGTTTATTCCCGTTCACGAATGACCTCCTCAATGCTTCCGTAGGGCACATTTTCAAACAGGTGCCGGATTTCATCCACGCAGCCCAGGGCGATAGCGATTCGGGTCAGGGAGAGCAAAGAAATCTGGCCGGTTCGCTCAAAGCGCTTGATGCTTCCATAGCTTACGCCGCACCGCTCGCTCATCTGCTCCTGCGATATGCCGCGGCGCTTTCTGATTCGGCTGATCCTCCTGGCCAGTTGGAGATTGATCTCCTCCGCTGTTTCCCAGATATATTCGCTCATAGGTTAACTCCGGATAATATGTTGTCCATTTTTAGCTATAACAGGCAGATATGGATCAAATATGATCCGTAATTATGATATCACACAGATCAGATCCTTGCAAAGCATAAATCGTTTTTACCGGGAAATGAGGCGCTCATCCATCCATTGTCCTATTTACGGATCAGCTGATCCCTATCTAATTGATTTCTCTCATGCGGCAACATGATGGACTCCATGATATTTTTGCGGCATCCGCATTTTTGCGCATTCACGTCCAGGCTTTTCCTGCTGTTTGGGTACATTCTGTTCGGGCAGCCGGAACGCTCGCAATAAAGGAGCCGGCGGGAAAATTCCCGCCGGCTCCTGGTGTATCTTTCGGGGACTTATTGCGCGCCGTCCCCGCCTTTTTCGTTCAGGATCCTCATTAACTCCTCGCCGGTGAAGTTACAGCGCCATCCGGTAAATGGCCGCGATGTCCTCCTCGTTCAGCTTTCTGAATCCGTTTCCGGTGCTGTGGCATTTCCGGGCCAACAGGGGGATGTCCGATTCCCGGACCCCCAGTTCGGAGAGTTTTTCCGGCAGGCCGATGCCCGTCAGGAAGGCGCGGAAGGCGTCGATTCCCGCCAGAGCCGTCCGTTCCTCATTTTCCTGCGGCTTCACGCCCATCACCCGCTCCGCCAACTGGGCGAAGCGGCGGACATCCGTATGCAGCACATATTTCATCCAGGTAGGCATGATAACCGCCAGGGTGGCGCCGTGAGCCGCTCCGGTCAGCGCGGAAATCTCATGCCCCATTCCGTGGGAGGCCCAGTCAGAGGCTCTGCCTACGCCCAGGCTTCCGTTATGCGCATAGGTTCCGCAGAGCATGATCTCCGCCCGGGCGTCATAGTTTTCCGGATCCTTCAGGACGATCGGCGCGTTTTCCATAACCGTTACGATCAGGGCCTCGGACAGCCGGTCCGTCAAATCCACATGGGGTGTCAGCGTAAAATACCTTTCCAGCACATGAGCGATCATATCGCAGACGCCGCAGGCTGTCTGGTATGGCGGCAGCGTGAAGGTCAGTTCAGGATTGAGCAGGGAGAAAACCGGCCGGATGAAATCCCCTGCGCAGGAAGCCCTTTTCAGTCCACTTTCCTCATTGGTGACCACCGCATCCATACTGTTCTCACTTCCGGCCGCGGGAATGGTCAGAATCACGCCGACGGGAACCGTGGCCTCCGCCTGCCGTCCGCAGAAGAAGTCCCAGGGATCCCCGTCATACAGCGCGCCAAGGCCAATCGCCTTGGAGGTATCGATCACGGAGCCTCCGCCAACGGCCAGGATCAATCCGATTTTTTCCCGCTTGCAGATTTCAACGCCGGTTCTCACCAGGGAAATCACCGGATTCGGCTGTACGCCGGGAAGATCCTGGAACCAGACGCCCGAAGCGGTCAGATCCTGATGAACCCGGTCCAGCAGGCCGGATCTTTTGACAGAGCCGCCTCCATAGACCACCAGCACCCGTTCGCTCCATTTTTTTACCCGTTCGCCCAGCCCCTCAAGGGCTTTTCTTCCAAATACCAGCTGCGTCGGATTGCAGAATGCAAAATCAAGCATGAATATATCCTCCAATTATCCTTTGATTCCGGACAGGGTAACACCCTTGACGATGTTTTTCTGGAACAGCAGAAATGCGATCAATACGGGGGCAATAGCTACCGCGTTGGCCGCCATGGCATAACCCTTGTCCATTTCAGACTGGCTCTTGAAAAGGACGATGCCCGTAGGAATGGTCATCATATTCTGTTTCGTTATGCTGATAAAGGGCCAGAGGAAATCATTCCATTGCTGCAGAAAGGTAAAGATGCACAGGGATGCCAGCGCGGGCTTGATCAGCGGAAGCACCAGGCTGATAAAAATACGGCCGGAGCTGCATCCGTCAATCCTCGCCGCGTCAAAAAGGTCCTTCGGCAGTGTATCGATGAACTGTTTAAGCAGAATCACGCCGAACGCGGATCCCAGATAGGGAAGAATCAGGGCCAGATAAGTATTCAGCAGCCGCATTCTGTTAAACATGATATACATCGGAATCAGGAGGCTCTGGAACGGAATCATCATTCCGGACATAATCACCCAGAACCAGAACTGCTTGCCTCGGAAGTTGAAGCAGGAGAACGCGTATCCCGCCAGCGCCGCAAGGATCACAATCAGAACGGTGCTGACCGAAGCGGTAAGCAGGCTGTTGAACATCCACAGCGGGATATGGGACTGGGAGTTTGTAAACACATAGTGATAATTGTCCAGCGTATTTGCGGACGTGAACCAGGTGGCCGGGTTCGCCAGAGGCGTCCCTACCGGTTTAAAGGAAACGATCACCGTCCAGATCAGCGGAAGCCACCAGATCAGGGAGATAAAGATCAGGAAGAAATAGAAAACAAACTTGCGCGCTTTGCTCTTCATCTTTCCTTCCCCCCCTTTCAGTCCGAGAACCGGTCGGAGATCTTCAGCTGGACGCGGGTTACCAGCAGAATGATCAGAAACAGCACGATGGCCGCCGCAGAGCCCCTGCCCAGCTGCCATTTGTTGAACGCCGTTTCATACAGATACTGGATATAGGTGCGGGTCGCGCCGCTTGGTCCTCCCTCCGTCAGCAGATAGATCTGGCTGAAAACTTTGAAGGAGGCAATCAGCTGCAGGAACAGCGTCAGAACATGAATGCTTTTCAGGCAAGGCAGGGTAATATACCAGGTTTTCTGGAGCCCGCTGGCGCCGTCCAGATCAGCAGCTTCATAATAGGAATCCGGAATATCCTGCATTCCCGCCAGATAGATAATCATGTTATAGCCGGCGGAGCGCCATACCGCCATAATGACGATGGTCACCCACACCAGGTTCTTGTCCGCCAGCCACAGGATTTCCACCTCCGGTGACAGAAGCCTGAAGGTCTGAAGCAGTCCGTTTACCAGGCCGGTATAGGGCTGAAAAATGTAGCTGGCCAGAACGGTGATAATCGATACGGCAATCACCTGCGGATAGAAAAAAGTGACACGGAAAAACCCCCTGGCGCGCAGATTGTTCGAGTTGAGCATCAGGGCCAGCAAGAATGGAATCATCAGCATGCAGGGCACGGTGAAAGCCACGTACTTCAGCGTGTTCAGCAGGGACGAAAAGAATTTCTTGTCGCCGAACAGGACCTGATAATTCTGTAGCCCGACAAATTCAAGCGGTTTGTTCAGCTTGAAATTTGTAAAGCTCAGCCCGAAGGAGGTGGCCAGCATACTGAACGTGAATATCAGATAGGGGATCAGCAGCGGGATCAGGAACAGATAGCCTTCGTAATCCTTCACACCCACCGGATTCCCAAGGTTTCTCTTCTTTTTCATCCGAGGCATCTTCCTTCGCAAAATGTTATAAGAGGGCCGGACCGAGGTCCGGCCCTCTGAATCGTTCAGTTTGCCAGTGATGGTTTACTGATAGTCCGCCAGAAGCGCTTCCAGATTCTCCACGATCTTCTCGTACCCTTCTTCAGCGGTGATTTCGCCGCGGCCCACTTCATACAGCGGATCGTTCATCTCGGCGCTTCCCTTCATGGCGATCGGAGCGCCATAGGTCAGCGAGTCGGTCGGCATATCCACGGAGTCAGCATACAGCGCGTGCAGCGGATCCGCCTTGAACTCTTCGGAATCCCGTACAGGCTTGTAAGCCGGCATATGTCCGCAGGCCGCCCAGCCCCAGTTGTTGATGCCGAACCAGCGAATGAATTCCAGCGCTCCGCGGGTCTGCTCCTCCGTACGGTCAGCATTCACAGGCAGAACGAAGGTATGGCTGTATACTGCCGTCTTGCGGGTCTCGCCCCACTGAGGCGTGGACTGCGCTCCGTAGTTCTCGCCCAGGCCTTCGAAATAGGTAGCAGCGGAAGCGGACTGGTCATAGCAGAAAGCGGTATTGCCTTCCAGGAAGATCTCGCTGACGCTGTCAACGCCTTCGAAGTTGTAAGAACACAGGGTGCGGTAGGCTTCCAGCGCCGCGATCGCCGGTTCCTTCTCGATGGTCACGGAAGAACCGTCGTCAGCGATCCAGGGCTGCGTGCCGCCGAACTGATAGTACAGTGCGTTGAAGAGATAGACCGGGTGAGACCCCTTTTCACGGGTGACGAAGGGCGCGTATCCGGCTGCCTTCACCTTTTCAAACGCTTCCACCCACTTGTCCAAGCCGGGCTCGATATTCAGGGTGCCGTCCTCGTTCAGCAGCCCCGCCGCCTGGCAGATCGCCTTATTGTAGTGCATGATGCGCAGCACGCCGTCCAGCGGCACTGCGTAAATGGTACCGTCAAAGCGAAGCATATCAAGCTTCTCAATGTAGTTATCCCAGATGAAATCCACGCCAAGCTCTTCAGCCTTCTGATCGATGGGCTCCAGGATGCCTTCCTTCACCAGGCCCCACACATAGTCATCATGAGAGATGCAGAAATCCGGAGCTTCATTGCCGGACACGGCGGTCTTCAGCTTGATGTAATAGCTTCCAAAGTCCTGAGTGATGCAGTTGATGAAATACTTGTCCTGAGACGCGTTGAATTCGTCTACCATAGCCGTCATATAGGTTCCGTCCAGGCCGCCGAACAGATTCCAGAATTCAATCTCGATCTTATCCGCTTCAGCATTTGCTCCCACCAGGCTCAGCGCCAGAAGAGCGGCCAGAAGCATTGCAACAAACTTTTTCATGATGATCCTCCTTCTTTTCAAGTTCCAAATCAGTCCTTTGTTCACAGAGGCTTTCTTCAGCGGGGCTCCGGAATCCCATACAGCCGGCAGGCGTTGCGGAACATGATCTGCTCCGCGATCCGGAAACCCTGATCCTGAGAAATGAGGTCTTCCTTGACAAGTTTCTGCATGACGTGTTCGAGGCTGTTCCGGGCCACCCGGGAGGACAGCCAGGCAATTTCAGGAATGTTGTGCTGGCCGCTGCCCAGCATGATCTTGGTCGCCGGCGCGATGGCCAGCAGGCTCTCCAGGGAGCTGTCCATCTGCATGGCCGTCCAGGGCAGCGTCCAGGCCAGGTCCACCCACACATGCGGGAATACCTGGGCCATCATGGCGGCACCTCCCACATAGGGATAATTGCAGTGGAGCAGTACCAGGTCCGTCCCCTGCATATACGGCACATTCCGCAGGAACGGTCCCATCCTGTACGGATCCGTATCGTACATCTTGCCGTCCCAATATCCTCCGGTGATTCCGCTGTGGACATGGATCGGAACCTTCAGCGTCTGAGCGGTGAGCATCGCCTGATGGAAGATTGCGTAATACAGCGTGCGCTGCGATTCCCGGTCGCCTGCCCTCGCGGCACCAAGCGCCGCCTCCGCTTCCTCGTCCGGTACGTATCGGATATCCATGGAGAATTCTTCGCCCACATGGCTCTTGATGGATGCGTATCCCTTGTGCACCATCTCCGTAATCTGCTTGACGAACCTTTCCTTCAGGGTTGCAAATGTATCGCTTTCCCTAAGCAGTTCATAGAAGATCGGATCCATCTGAATATGGCGGATCACCCGGCCCGGGAACAGATCCAGCTGCGGATCGTTCCAGGGCAGGTCGCTGTCAATCAGCGTACAGAATATTCCGGCGTCCGCATACAGCATTTCCGCATAGGGGCCCACGCCGTTCTTCAGTCTTTTGGCCCTTTCCGCCGCAATGGCCTGCAGGTTTTCCTCGCAGCCAAGCAGCTTGGACAGCAGGTGCGTCATCACGGTAACTACGCCCTGATTATGAACATGAACATTCAGCCAGTCGCTCACCTTCCCGTCCGGAAGATCTCGAAATCCATGAAGCCATTGCAGAGCCAGTTCATCCGCCGTCATGTTCAAAAGATGCGGCTGCAGCGGATGTGAATGATCGTCAAAAAATGGAATCTTCTGATAGTCCATACTTTTGTCCTTTCCGGCAGCAGATTCATCCGTCCATCCGTCTGGCATCCATTAACCTGCCACGGCCGCCAGCCTGTCCCGTTCCCGGTTCACAAAATACAGAACCAGATCTGTTCCAACCATCATCAGGTTGAAACAATAGAAGATCAGGACTACATCGCGGCTGTAAAGCAGCTTGTGTATGATGCCGCAGATATAACCAATGAAAATGGCCAGTGTAAATACAAGACTCTTGCCTTTCGATGAACGCGTTCGAATGGATTTAACCACACTGACAGGCCAGGAGAAGCCAAAACAAAGCAGCATCCCCAATTCAAAAAAGCTCAGATATGGCCGCCCCCCTTTCCACCAGACCGAATCATCGTAATAATAATACGATCCAACAGTTCAAGACGTCTTAACAAACATTACGCGCGTTTTTGTTGTAATCATCTTATCCTTGATTTATTTGTTAGTCAAATTTATATTATTAATCCAGATCATTAATTATTTTAATTTTATGTGGAAGAGAGTGGTGTGCTAAAGTTAAAAAAACCCGATCACGGGCTGCGTTAGGAGGGATTTTATGGACATTGAGCAGTTACGTTTGTTTGTCGCAGTGGCCAGAACGGGATCCATTTCTCAGGCCGCTGATGAAATGCACCTTACCCAGTCCGCCGGCAGCCAGTCCATCGCCCGTCTCGAAAAGGAAATCGGCGCGCTGCTTTTCCTGCGGGAGAAGAAGCAGCTGATTCTCAAGGAATCCGGCGAACGCTTTTACAGGCATGTAATCCATATTCTCCAGGAACTGGAGAATGCCTGCGCTGAACTTACACAATCAGAGGAAGAAATCAGCGGTATAATCCGGCTTCAGGTTTTTGCGGCTTCCGCGCTCATGCCCCGGCTTCTGTCCGAATTTAGCGCGCTCTATCCAGAAGTCCGGTATCAAATGATCCAGCACAACAAAAACAGCGATTATGATCTTTGCATCAACTATGTCTCCGATGACGGAATTCCTTCCGGGGCGGATCTGCTCCTGGATGAGGAAGTGCTGATTGCCGTTCCCCTTTCCCATCCCCTGGCCGTGCGCAAGTCAGTATATCTTCGGGATCTGCAGCATGACAATTTCATCCTGATGCGTACCGGAACGGTTCTGCGGAAGCTTTCCGACCGGGTATGCCACCAGGCCGGTTTTGAGCCTCGGGTCGTTTTTGAGAGCGATAATCCCTTCGCGGTTCGAAGCATGATCTCCCTCGGCCTTGGCGTCGCTTTCTTTCCCCAGGTTTCCTGGTCCAACAGCATCGACAGCCATAACATTGCCCTGCTCCATATCATCAATCCGCCCTGCCACCGCCAGCTTTGTATCTATCCCTGGCTGAAGCACAACAACACGAAAGCCGTGGAAGCCTTCCGCAAATATGCCCTTATGTATTTCGACCGCACCAGAAAAGCCGTCCTCACCAAAGCCTGACGCTGATACGGATTCGGCGACAGTCGGAGGCCATCGTAAACGATCCGCGTGAACCTAATCTCTTCTCATCGAAATAAGCCCTGTCAAGAATAGGTCTCGCGCCTTTGCACCCCTTGGTCAATCAGCAATGCTGATCTTTTCGAGTCATTCACCTGAAATTTTTGCGGCATCCGCATTTTTTCCACAGATCGTTTTTATCTGGAAATAAGGCTCTCATCCAGAAGGAAATCCTCAATGCCAACGTACTGAATTCCATTCTCATCCCGCCACGGTTTTACATAATCTTTCACAACAACTATTTTCTTGAATGAATCGGGAATTCTGATCA
>JAFPWU010000018.1 GCA_017412715.1 Clostridia bacterium | reverse complement strand
ATATATAATTCGACATACCACCATACCGAGCGCATATAGGCAGGAATATAAGAATACAAAGGAACGCGAGAAAATTCCGATTATCAGCTTTATGAAAATGAAACCAATTCCTTGCATCAAAGAAACCCCTGTTCCAATCAGACGCTTTGTTTCCGCGTCAAGCCCAAAATAGATTTTTATGATTTCCTTAACATCATCAATAAATTTCTTTGCCTTATGATTCATCGCCTTGTATCCTTTCCCGTCAAGAGAACAATTAACGAAACCATTTCCGTAATGCTTTTTTTCTGTCCCTCCGCAAGCCATCGCGTTACGACACTCAAAACGCCGTTTATATAATAGTCTTGTGCATATATTATATCCTCTGCATTTTTGATCTGTGGAAGGAAATCATATTTGCTGATCTGATCAATAAATGCCTTGCGAAATGATACGCTGTTTGTTTTTGTTAACATCAGAAATTCTCTGCTGTATTCCGAAAAATAAAGCAAGATGCACTCCAACAGTTTTTCATAATCCATCGTCCGATCTTGAAAGTTCGCAAGAAACAAAGTCAATCCATCAATTACCTCTTTCTCAATCTGCTCGTATAGAATATATGGATCGTTATAATGTGCATAAAAAGTAGTTCGGTTGATATCCGCTATTTCGCAGATTTTCTTGACCGTCACTTTATCAAGGCTTCCTGTCACAAGACAGTCGAGCAATGCTTCACGGATTCGTTTCTTAGTGTGACGCACCCTGCGATCTTCTTCCATTTCCTACACTTCTTTCCTCTTTGTTGCTTATCCGTCATATTTCAATACATTGATGATTGTAAAGCAACACATGTGTATATTATAATGTATTAAACCTCAAAAAACAAGGAGACTTTCAATATCCTCCTTTGTTTTCCAATGATGGTTCTGCAGAGTCTGCAGAAAAGAAAAAAGCCCGGTCACCGTCGTTAAACAGTCACCGGGCTATGTAAGGAGGTCTATTCTTCTGAGAAGACAAAGACGCCCGGCAGGAAGAACTTTCTGCTGAGCGTCTATAGCAAATAAAACCGAATTAAAAATGCCGGATTCGGTCAGATTCCATCAAATGCACTTAATCGGAACAGGGCACCTGAATAAGGCTCGTTCATGGCCTCAAAGCATGTTTTCTGCAGAGAGACATGCCGCCCTTCAAACCACTGAAAATCGACTTTTTACTCTCCCTCAGTTAACCCATCTGTTAACTAAAAGAGGCCGAAAATGGGCCGAAAACCGCCGGTTAGCCCATCGTTAACTATAAAAAAGCCGTCAAAATCGGTCAAACCCTGGGATAACCCATCAAAAGATTTTGAGTAAAGAAAGAGCCCGGAAATGGCGTATTTCCGGGCTTTTTCGCATCTTTCTTGTAGCCGATTATCTCTTCGAGAACTGAGGAGCACGACGTGCAGCCTTGAGGCCGTACTTTTTCCGCTCCTTCATGCGAGGATCGCGGGTCAGGAACCCTGCCTTCTTCAGAGCTCCGCGCAGATCCGGATCGGACTTCACCAGCGCGCGGCTGATCCCGTGACGGATGGCACCGGCCTGACCGGTCAGTCCGCCGCCGTTCACATTCACAACCACATCGAAGCTGTTATTCCCGGTCAGCACCAGGGGCTGACGTACGGTCATCTTCAGGGTCTCCAGTCCGAAATAATGATCAATATCGCGCTTGTTGATGGTAATTTTTCCATCGCCGGCAACCAGACGGACGCGGGCGATAGCCTTCTTACGACGGCCAACAGCACTGTAATCTACCTTCGCCATGTTGTTCGTTTACTCCTTTCCGCGTCACTTCTTCAGATCAAGAACTTCAGGCTTCTGCGCAGCCTGCTCGTACTGATCTCCGGCATAAACCTTCAGTTTCTTCGCCATCTTCCGTCCCAGCGGGCCCTTCGGCAGCATGCCCACGATCGCGTGGCGCACGGCAAGCTCGGGCTTTTCAGCCATCAGCTTGCGATAGGTGGTTTCCTTCAGTCCGCCGGCATAGCCGCTGTGATGATAAAAGATCTTCTGATCCAGCTTCTTGCCGGTCAGCACAGCTTTATCCGCATTGATGATAATCACATAATCACCGGTATCAACATTGGGGGTGTAGATGGGCTTATTCTTGCCGCGCAGGATGTTCGCTACCTGGCTGGCCAGACGACCCAGCACCAGACCCTCCGCGTCCACAACGTACCATTTCCGGTCGATGTCCGCGGTCTTCGGTACAAACGTTTTCAAGGGTTTCCCTCCTCAAATGAATCTATGCGTCCTTCCGGGGAACCGGCCGTGATGGTCGCACGTCCGGCAATCGTACAAAAGCTACCGGGGCTAGCGGAGCTATTGATACCAACGGTTAGTATACTGCAATCATCTATGTCCGTCAAGTCTTTTTTTCAAAGCTTTCCTGTGATATAGTTGCGCATGCGATAAGCATAAGCCGCGTTTTTTCTGATGCATATCCCGAGGAAACGCTGCCACGCGGGGAGGGATTTTTTCTTGGAGCATTATCTGGATAACGCCGCGACCACCCGGGTCTGCCCGGAGGCTGCGGAAGCCGCGCTGCGGGCCATGACGGACAATTACGGCAATCCGTCCTCTACCCATACCAGGGGCCGAGAAGCACGCAGGCTGCTGGAAGAAAGCCGGGAAGCGGTTTCCCAGGCCATCGGCGCCAGATCCCCCTCGGAGATCGTATTTACCTCCTGCGGATCCGAAAGCGATAACTGGGCGCTTCTCTCCGGTGCGGAATCCATGAAGCGCCGGGGAAAGCACATCATCAGCTCCCTGGTGGAGCATGATGCCGTCCGCCGGAGCCTGGAGCTGCTGGAATCTCGGGGATATTCCGTCACCCGGCTGAAGCCGGACAGCACCGGAAAAATTGATCCCGCCGCCGTAGCGGAGGCACTGCGGGAAGACACCGTTCTGATTTCTCTGATGATGGTGAATAACGAGACGGGGGCCGTAACGGATATCCGGGCTGTAGCTGACATTCTGAAGGCCGCGGGTTCCTGCGCGCTTCTGCATACGGACGCGGTTCAGGCCTTCAAAAAGGTGCCTTTCCAGGCCCGAACCCTGGGGGCGGATCTGATTTCCTTCAGCGGACATAAAATTCACGCTCCAAAGGGCATCGGTGCACTGTACATCCGTTCCGGGCTGAAGCTGAAGCCCATGATCGTAGGAGGAAGCCAGGAATCAGAGCGGCGGGCGGGTACGGAACCCATGCCCCAGATCGCGGCCTTCGCCGTCGCCTGCCGGCAGGACGCAATGACCGACCGGATTCACAGCCTGAAGCAGCTGACGATCCGAAAGCTTACGGAGGCCATACCGGAACTCAGGTATCTGGATACGGACGCTCCCCATATTCTGAGCGTCTCCATGCCCGGATGGCGCAGCGAGGTGCTGATGAATCACCTGGAAACAAAGGAAATCTATGTTTCCAAATCCTCCGCCTGCAAACAGGGAAAGCGCAGCCACGTGCTGGAAGCCCTGGGCATGAGGCCGGAGGTGATTGACGGCGCATTGCGCATCGGGCTGAGCCGCTACACCACGGAGGAGGATATCCTGGCCCTGGCCGAAGGCCTCCGGGAAGCAAGAGCCCTTGCCCACAGATGATCCGGTGAGACAAAAATCCACATTAGGAAAAGCGCTGAATCACCCACTTTCGGCGGTCTTCATCCAGGCAAAGGAAGGATGACCGCCGGAATGGGATGACTCAGCGTTTTCTTATATCTTTACTCCCATCGCCTTCATCTTCTGTTCCAGCTCCGCTGCGTCTCCGAAAAACACGATCCCCTGCCACCCCTGCGCGATGGCCCCGGCCACATTGATCGCTGCGTCATCAATAAAGAGGCATTCCTCCGGCTTCAGATCAAATTCTTCCGTAAAAAGGGTATAGATCGCCGGGCAGGGCTTCACGGTCTTCACAAAGGCGGAAACCAGCGTTCCGTCGAAATACTTGCTCACCGGCAGCTTATTCCAGTAGGCTGGCTGACCAACGCTGGCATTGCTCAGCAGGTATACGCCGTATCCGGCTTCCTTCAGCCGTTTCACCAGTTCCTCCATGCCGGGAATCATATGCCGCGGAAAAGCCCAGTTCCGCATCAGCCTTCTGGCAGGCTCCTTCAGCCGGTTGGGAATTCTCGCGGTCACCTTCGGCTCAAAGGAATCCTCTGTTTCCACTCCCATATCCATCTGGGCCCATTCCACGCTGCCGAATAATTCTTTCCGCAGAATCTCCCGGTCTCCCGGATCCAGAATCCCCTCCCGATCCATAAATTCTCCGGGATCAAAGCTGATGAGCACATTTCCCATGTCAAACACCACATTCCGGATCATTCCTTTTCCCTCCCTATACGGTCAGTCTGGTTTTGCGCAGTCCCTTGGGATAATGATTCTTCACCGTGCCGCCGCTGCCCTTGCCCCATCCAAGCACCAGGTCCTGCCAGGTCATCAGGCACCAGCCTTTTTCTTCCCCGGGGATCGCCTCCCCCGCCAGATACCGGAGAGCTTCCCCGTCTGTCAATTCCATTTTCGGCACATCCGGAGGCCGGAATCCAAGGGCGGCCGCATGATCCGGCTGAAAGATCCTTCCCCTGGTCTCTCCCAGATGAAGTCCCAGCCGGAGGACCGGAATCCCGCTCAGCCGGGGAATTCGGCCGATCCTTGTCAGCACGGTTCCCAAGGCGGCATTTGGGGCCTCCGTGTTCAGGCCGCTTTCTTTCCAGCACCGGATCGCGTCCTCCGAAGCCTGAAACGCTTTTCTCTCTTCGGGCAGGATCGCTTCCCCGTTCCCTTTTTTTCGCAGTTTTGCCGCAAACTGTCCTTCTCCCCGGATCAGGTGAGGCCAGCAGGTATACATTCCCTCCGGCGCGCGGATTTCCGGCAGGGAAAAACCCTCCGGCTCAAACTCCGGATGATCCCGGAGAAACGTATAGATCTGTTCCTCATTCTCCGCAGGGTTCCATGTGCAGGTGGAATAAACCAGGCGGCCTCCCGGGCGGACCATGCCTGCGGCCGCCTCCAGAATCTCTCTTTGCCGCAGTACGCATCCGGCTGCCTTTTCCGGAGACCATTCCGCCCGGCTCTCCGGAACTCTTCGGAACATCCCCTCCCCGCTGCAGGGCACGTCTGCCAGTACCCCGTCAAACCCCTCCGGCCACAGAGCTGCCAGCTTCTCCGGATAGGCTCTGATAACGATGGCATTGGGAATTCCCATCCGCTCCAGGTTCCGGCTCAGAATGGCCGTCCGTTTTGGCATGGGCTCGTTGCAGATCAGCAGACCCTCTCCCCTCATGTCAATCCCCATCTGAGTGGATTTCCCTCCGGGGGCGGCGCAAAGATCCAGGATCGTCTCCCCCGGCGCTGCGTCCATCACCCGGGCCGGCAGCATGGCGCAGGGCTCCTGCAGATAAAACCGGCCCGCCTCATGCGCCACTGTGGCTCCGGCCGGAGACTCCGGGGCCAGTTCCCATCCATCCCTTTCCCAGGGAATTTTTGCTTCTGCATCACGAAAAGGGGCATTGCCCGGCCGCATGGAATTCATCCGGATCCCGCGGACAGGCGGGCACTCCATGGCGGATAAGAAAAGGGGGAGTGCCTCTCCCAGCTGCTCCCCCGCTCTGCGAATCCATGCTTCCGGCAGCTGGGTCGTCATTCCGTCATCCACTCCGGCACCATCCTCCGCTCTATTGCCCGTGCGGGCGTACGCAGCGCGCATTTTTGCAGCACACCGGCCTCCCCGGTGGTCATCACCCGGGGCACGCCCATCTTCTCCGCGCATTTCAGCACGGTCTGCTCTCCGGCAGTCACCATGTCCGGCGCCGTCCGGTCCGCCAGATTGGTATTGTTCACCAAACAGTCAATCCCAAAGCGTCCCCGGGCGGCGATCCTGCCCGCCAGATCCAGGATATCCTCCTCCGTCTCTGTCAGCGGGCGCATACAGTTCACCACCAGCAGGAACAGCGTTTCCTCCCGAACCTTCCGGAAGCTTGGAGCATACCTTCCCAGCGCTGCCGCACCTGTATCATCCCCGCCCACGTCAAAAATGACCCGGTCCGAGGGGACCTCGAATACGCTCTGTATTTCCGCCGGCAGAGCCGGAATATCCACCGTGGTCAGCGCAAAGGTGGGCATCAGCAGCCGAACCCCCGCCTGCTCCAGTTCCCCGGCCTTCTCCGCGCTGCGGAAATAGGGATTCACGATGTCCAGATCCACCAGGGTAACCTTCTCCCCCTGGCCCGCAAAGTCCAGGGCCAGGTTCAGGGCCAGCTCAGTCTTTCCGCTGCCGTAGTTGCCCGTCAGCACAATAAACCGGGGAAAAGCAATCGCTTCGTTCATTCCGTCTCCTCAGAATCCCCCTCATCCGCCTTCCAGCTGCGGGGATACACGGGTCTGCGATAGGCAGCGTACTGGTCGATCAGCTGATCCGGCGTCACCGTGTCCTCGCCCTTCTCCGTAAAGAGCCTGGTCACCCGCCGGCGCCGGGGCCGGATTGCCTGCTCAAAATAGGCTGTCGTGCCTTCCGGCTCCATCTTCTGCCAGGCCGGAAAAGCTTCCTGTTCCTCCTGTTCCTCCCGGTTCTCCTCAGAATCTGTTTTCTCCGTGATTCTCCCGTAGGCTTCCGCTTCCGCTGCGGGAGCATAGTTCTGCCGGAAGGAGTAGTCTTCAGCAGGCTCCTCCGGAACGGGATTCTCTTCTTCCTCTTCCCTTTCCGGGTTGCGCAGCCGGTAAAAGAAGCTGCGCCAGACCCGCATGGGCCGCCATCGGATCAGATAGACGATCAGATCCGTCACGGCGCCGAACACGCACAGAACCAGCGCAATCAGTTTCCAGTTATTCCCGATCCAGCCCAGCAGACTCGATCCCTCCTGAGAGGAAAACGCGCTCCAGACCTCCGCGCTGAGGGTTCGAAGCCAGCCCAGCATTGTCCGGAAAAGCGAATTCGCCAGCGTTCCCATGCATTCTCTCCTTCAGGAATCAGTTTCCCTCGCTGTTCGTCCCATCCGGCTCAACCTCAACGGTCACCGTGATGGTCTCATTGCTGAGCACCGCATCCTCGCTGGGCTTGGAAACCTTAATCTGGAAGCTCGTCGTCTCCGTCAGGCCCTTCAGGTCGACATAATGCTCACTCAGCGCCAGGTCCGTCATCTGATTCAGTACCTCGCTCCGGGCGGCCACGGTGATATGCTCAGGGCTCACGTGGATATCCTCCACCGCATATCCCTCCGCCACTTCGTTGATCGTTCCGATCATTTCAGTTACATCGTAGGTCGCGGTGGGGAGCATCGTGGTTTCTAGCACTACGCTGTCCAGCGATACGCCGTCATAGCTCACTTCCAGCAGTGAATCGGTTACAGGATCGCCGCTGCGGTTATACAGGGCCAGTGCTGCGGAAAATACCGCTGTGCCCTCCTCCCAGTCCAGCTCGTTCGGATTTATGAAGACCCGGGCCCGGCTGATGCCGTTCACCAGCGTTCTGGGTCCGCTCACCACCACCAGCGGCGGATCCACACTGGGAGTGGACATATACCATCCGGCCGGAAGATCCCCATTCACGCTCACGGAGACCGGAATCCTGTACCGGGTCACATAATCCTCCACGTCCACCGTTACGCTGGCAGGGGTAATCCCCGTGATCCTGCCATAGACGGAAGAACTGGAGCTCAGCAATCTCAGCTCCTGGCTCCCGACGCCGGTAATCCGGCTCAGATCCACCCGCACATTATAGGCGGATGCCTGCGCGTTATCGTACTGCTTCTGGGGCACGGCGGCTACCGCGGTCACCCCGGTCAGTTCCTTCGCCAGATCGCTGGTAACGATATAACCGTTCCGTTTCATGGTGTCCGTCCCGGATACGGTAACGGAAATATCGGAGAAAGTTTTATCCCGGGTAAGGGTCTCGTCCTGACTGATCAGGCCGGCCCACAGGAGAACGCTGATCAGCAGGGCCAGCAGCTTGAACCAGCCGTTATGCAGCACCGCGTGCCGCAGCACGCTCAAAAGCTTTTCCGGAAAGGTTTTCTTTTCCTGGTTCATGCTTCCGCCCCCTTCCTGTCCCTCCGCAGGCGGTTCCAGAAAGAAACCAGCCAGGAACTGTCTGAGGCATAAAACTCCCTCAGGATTTGACGCAGGTTCTCCTCCGTCAGCGGCCGGCGGAGCATGCCGCCCCGGGCCATGCTGATGGTGCCTGTTTCCTCGGAAACGATGAGCACCACCGCATCCGAGATTTCGCTCAGCCCGATGCCCGCGCGGTGCCGGGTTCCCAGTTCCCGGGAGACCCCGCTTGCTTCCGTCAGCGGAAGGATACAGGCCGCTGCTTCCACGCGGCCGTCCCGGATGACCACCGCCCCGTCATGCAGGGGGGTATTGGGCTCGAAAATATTCTCCAGCAGGGGGGCGGAAATCTCCCCGTCCACCCGCGTCCCGGTATCGATTACATCCTGCAGACCCGTTCGCTGCTCGATGCAGATCAGAGCGCCCACCCGCCGATGGCTCAGGTCCAGCAGGGTCTGCACGATTTCCGAAGCGATACGCTCCTGCCGATCCATGTCCTCAGTTCCGTCCGCCCCTTTGCGCAGCAGGGAGCTCCGTCCCATTTTCTCCAGGCCCTTGCGTATTTCCGGCTGGAAGAGGACGATCAGCACCACTGCCCCATTATTCAGCAGAGTCGTCAGCAGCCAGTTCAGGCTGGTCAGCCCCAGCAGCGAGCTGACGGCCACAATCACCAGCAGCAGGAAAAGGCCCTTCAGCAGGGCGCTGGAACGGGTTCTGCGCAGCAGGATCAGCAGCTCGTAAAAGATCAACGCCATGATGACGATGTCAACAATATCCACGATGCCCAGCCGATGGGTCAGGTTCCAGACCATGTTATCGAACGAAGTCCAGAAATCGTTCAACCGGGGCACCTCCTTCACTCGGCGTGTTTCAGATCATTATATCATGAAAAAACAAAGTTTGAAAAGATTCTTTTTGTGATATGCCGGCATATTTTCCCCGGGCCGCTGAAAGCTCAGGCCGGAATCCGGCCTGGCGCTGAAATGGAGGATGCCCTGAAATGCCCGGGCATTTTCCGACGGGAAGCTCTGCGGTTCCGCTCCCTGAACTCCGGCTGCCGGCAGGCGTTCCCCCGTTTTTGGGCAAAACAAAACCCCTTCCATTCTTTTACATGGAAGGGCGTTTTATTTCTGAACGTAATGCGGCGCCGGCTGAAACCTTACACAGCGGCAGCCTTGTTCAGCTGCTTCGCCAGGCGGGCCTTTTTACGATTGGCAGCGTTCTTATGGATGACACCCTTGGTCGCGGCCTTGTCGATGGCGGCGACGGTGGCATTCAGCTGGGTCTGCGCAGCCTTGGGATCAGCAGCAACAGCGGCGTCAAACTTCTTAATGGAAGTACGCACTCCGCTCTTCACAATGCGATTCCGCAGATTCTTCTTCTCGCTGACCTTCACGCGCTTCTTGGCGGACTGGATGTTCGGCAACGTGGTTCACCTCCCTCAGGAATCCGAGTAAAAAATCACCGAACGTTATGTTATCATGCTTTCCCGTGAATTGCAAGACTTTTTTATAAATTTTCCTCTTTTCTCCGGCCCCGCAATCGATTATAATAGAAAAAAATGCGGCGCATTGCCAGTCAGGGAAATCCGGGCGGAAGGGAGAAGGGGTCTGTTGGCGAAAGAGAGAATCGGCATTCTGGGCGGATCCTTTGATCCGATTCATCAGGGGCATATCCAGACCGCGGTCAGCGCTCTGGAAGCCTGCAGGCTGGATCGGCTCTATCTGCTTCCCGCGGGGGATCATGCCTATAAACCTTCTTCCGCCCTGGCGGAGGACCGATGGAAGATGGTCGTGGCGGCCTGCTCTCAGGATTCCCGGCTCCTCCCCTCCAGATTTGAACTGGATGCCCCTGCTCCCGCCTATACGGTCGACACGCTGCTGACGCTGAAGAAGCAGCATCCCAAGTCCGAGCTGTTTTTCATTCTCGGGGCGGACGGACTGCTGAAGCTTCATCATTGGCACCGGCTCCCCGAGGTCCTGTCCCTCTGCACCTTTGTAATCTGCCCCCGGCCCAATGTACCCCGGGCGGCGTTTGAAGAAGAGAAGGACAGGCTCATCGCTCAGGGCGCCCGCATCTCCATCATCCGGGCCCGGGCGATCGATATTTCCTCCACCATGATCCGGGATCATCTTTCCCGGGGCCTTTCCACGCCGAATCTTTATTCCCCGGTACGGGAGTATTGTGCCCTGAAGGGACTTTACGGGATGAATCGGCAGGTGGAGCGTTCGGAGGAATGGATTGACCGGCTCTTCGCGGCTCTGACGCCTCACCGTTTTGCCCACTCCCTGTCCGTGGCCGGTTTTTCCCGCCGCCTTGCGACGATTCACGGAGTGGATCCCGGGAAAGCAGAGCAGGCAGGTCTTCTCCATGACTGCGCCAAGTGCATGCCCCTGAAGGAGATGCAGGTCCTCGCCCGCAGTCATCGTCTGACGGATGATCCCACGGTCCTTTCCAGCAACGCGCTGCTGCATTCTCTGGCCGGCGCGTGGGTTGCGGAGCATGAATACGGCATGAAGGATCCCGAGGTGCTGGAGGCCATCTCCTGGCATAATACCGGCCATGCCGGCATGTCCCGCCTGGCCATGGTCGTCTGTCTGGCGGATACCATCGAACCTACCCGGGAAAGCTTTCCCCTGCTGGAGCAGGTTCGCGCCATGTCCCGGATCTCTCTGGAGCGGGCGCTGCTGATGAGCCTGGAAGGCACCGCCTCCTATGTGATCTCCCGGGGAAAATTTCTCCATCCCCGCACCCAGGAAACCATCGCCTGGCTGAAGACGCTTCCCGAGGTTCGGGAGAAAAGCTGAACGGTCCCGGGGGAACCGCTTCACAAATGCCCCAGGGCTGAAATCCGCCCGGACGAAGGCAGTTTCAGCCTGAATAGAATAAATCAGTTTTTCCCTGAGCGGCTGAACAGCAAACAGAAAAAAGGAAGGTTAATTGCATGCAGGATCAGGAACTGGTACTCCAGATTGCCCAGACTCTTTATAATCACAAGGCCGGAGAAATCGTCGCCCTGAAGGTCGGCCACCTCACGGTCCTCTGTGACTATATGATCATCGCCTCCGGCCGTACCGCGGCGCAGGTCAGCGCCCTGGCGGATGACCTGGATGCCATGCTGGCCGGGGAAGGCGTTCCCCTCCGCCGCTCCGAAGGCGTCCGGGAAGGCCGCTGGGTTGTGCTGGACTACGGCCATATTTTGATTCATCTTTTCCACCGGGACGAGCGCGCTTTCTATCATCTGGACCGGCTCTGGGCGGATGGCACCAATGAGATTGCCCTGCCCTTTGATCAGACGCTGCCGGACTGATGCCGCGTCCTGTTCGAAGCCGGTTCAGCCGTCCTCCAGATGATCCACCAGGTCTCCCTCTATGTGCATAATCCGCTCGAAGTCGAGGGTTATGTTGTGCTTTCCGCGGCCCTCCGCCGATTGAAGCACCACCTTCCGTTCCGCGGGGTCGATGCGTTTTACCCTGTCCGTAATTTCCGTATAGGCGCCCCCGGCCTTCCGCCCGTCCGGTATGAAGACGGTAAATGTCAGCTCCGGGTGCTGCCCCGCCGCCGTCGCCTCCGCAATCAGGCTCAGCTTCCGGTTCAGGATTTCCAGAGGCTGCCCCTCCAGGATCCTTTGCTGTTCCGTCAGCCGGGCCTCCTCCCCTACCATCTCGTCATATCCTACCAGCGCCGCGTAGGGGGCAAACTGAGCCGCCCGATCGTGCAGGCTCATATGCGGCCTGTCGGGGGACTGCCAGTGGGGCAGGTCGAAGATATCCGCATAGACCGCCCGCGGATCAGGCTCCTTTCCCGTAATCCCCCTCGCCATGCGTGTCTCTCTCCTTTCCCCGTTTTCTGCGGAGACGCTCATGCAGGCTTCCTGAGCCCTGCGGCGTCCCTTTTTTATTTGTCCGGATCCCCGTCCTCCCCGGCCCGGTGCCCGCCGATCTGGCTGTTCCGCACCCGGGCCGTTGCTCCCTCCATCAGGTTCATTCCCTTCAGCAGGGCATTTTTCCCGTATCTGTCCTGCAGCAGGACCGCGGCCTTCTGAATTCTTTTCTCCTTTTCCTCCGCGGTCCGGTTTTCCGCCCGCTCACGCTCCTGCGCTTCGTAATCAACGAAGAAGCTCAGCTGCTCCGGCATATCATCCGGAATTTCGTCCTCGCTGATTACCCCGCAGGCAGCCAGCATCAGCCTGCGAATCAGCAGATCCGGATCCACGATGCGATCAAAGAGCGTCATGAACGCTCCCGTCAGAAGCTGGGCGGAGCTGGTATAGTGATCCAGATTTTCCGTGCCGTGGGCATGCCGGGGATGAGGTCTGCCGTAGGGATCCGGAATCACCGTCCCGGTATACCGCTTTCCCGTCCCCGCCACCCGGAAGGTGGATGAGCGGATATCCTTTCCCCTGTACTCATATTCCAGGCTCTCCCGGTCATATCCGATGGTCAGGGTCACCTGTCTGGTCACGCTTCCCTTCCGCACCAGATCCATGGCCATCATCTCCGCCATCTCCCGGGCGACCAGCCTCCCCTTCTCAAAGGGATAAGCCTCCGTCAGCACCTGTCCCTGGGACAGGGAGCTGGTTTCCGGCCGATAGGACTTGATCGCTGCAATATCCGTCGGCTCCCATCCCCAGGCATGGTCGATCAGCAGCTCCGCGTTAATGCCCATGGCGTCATAGAGGATGGATTCGTCCCGGACGCTCTGCCGGGCAATATCCCCCATGGTATGCAGCCCCATTTCCTTCATCCGCCGGGCGATTCCCCGCCCCACCCGCCAGAAATCCGTAAGCGGCTGATGGCACCACAGCAGCTCCCGGTATTTTTTCTCGTCCAGTTCCGCGATCCGAACCCCCTGCCTGTCTGCCGGCACATGCTTGGCCACGATGTCCATGGCCACCTTCGCCAGATACAGATTGGTCCCGATTCCCGCCGTCGCCGTAATCCCGGTGGTGTACAGCACTTCCCGGATCATCTGCATCGCCAGCTCCCGGGAGGTGACCGCGTAGGTCTTCAGATAGGGGGTCACATCCATGAATACTTCGTCGATGGAATATACATGAATATCCTCGGAGCTGATATACTTCATGTAAATGGAGAAAACCTTAGTGCTGATCTTCTCGTACAGCTTCATCCGGGGCGGCGCCACGATATAGGAAAGCTCCAGCGAGGGATCCTTTTCCAGCGCTTCCGCGTCGAAAGAGGCGCTGGTGAAACGGTATTCCCCGCTTTCCGGATCTTTGGGGAGCAGGCCCTGCCGGAGGGCATTTCTGAATCTTTCCTCATTGATCTCCTTCACCCGCTGGACCACCTCGAAGAGCCGGGCCCGTCCTGAGATGCCGTGGGCCTTCAGCGATGGGGAAACCGCCAGGCAGATGGTCTTCTCCGTCCGGGACAGATCCGCTACCACCAGGTTCGTGTTCAGGGGGTCATATTGCCTGTCCGCCGCCTCCACGGAAGCATAGAAGGACTTCAGATCAATGGCAATATAGGTTTTCTGCCCTTCCGCCATGTCCGAAGTCCTCCTTTTCCTTTTCGTTTACAGACCGATGGATTCCACAAACCACCTTCCGAAATGACTGGGGAACAGGTCCTGTGAACGTTCAAAAAACAGATGTCTGATCTCTCCCCGGATGATAACCGTATAGCAGTCCCCCGGCAGCCGGCAGTCCAGGGAGGAGGCCGGGCGGAAATCCTTCACCGCCTCGATGGGAAAAACCCGTCCGTCCTTCCACGTAATGGAGCGGGGAATCATATACCCCGTGGAATCGAAATCGGAGTTGACCTTCACGTAGATGCGCTCCGCGCCGCGGCCCCGGCCGAATCCCATGAAACCCAGCTCCTTTCCTTCCCGATTCCGGTCCGCCCGATGCAAGCCCGGACGCCCGTTTTCCCTGCCCCGCGCGGCGGAAGCGCTGAAAACAGCGGTCATTGCCTGATCAGAGACAACGATCGCCGCTGCTGGAACTTATCGGTATTTTCCTTTCACGGCCCTCACGCCACGGAAAAGGCGTCAAAGAATTCCGGATTTTTCTCCCGCTCTGCCGCGGCCTCCCGGTACAGCTGCTCCGTCTCCGCGTCCGCGATCATTCCCTTCTTCACCGTGCCGATCACCCGCCCAATCAGCCGGGCTCCCTCCTCATAGGGAAAGATATCATCGTAGGCCGGATTCAGGGAATGCAGACGGTCGTGCATTTTTTGCTTGATGACGCCCCCTACGCCGGGCACATAAAAGGCTCCGATATCCCCCACACGGATCTCTCCGCAGAATTCAATCAGCACCCGATCCCCGTCGCAGAACTGGGGTTCCATGCTCTCCCCGGAGACAGTCATCACCTCGTCCGCCCGCTTCACCGCTTCCTCCGCCCGCAGCAGGATTTCTCCTTCTTCCGGGCGGTCCGCCCAGTCGTCCCCCAGGCTGCCCGCCGAAAGGCACCGGCCCCGGCAGGCCACCGGTTCATATTCCCGATAAATCCGGTTCATCTCCCGCATGGCCATCCGCTGCGCCAGCATTTCCGCCATTCCCTCCAGATCCATCTGTCCCCTGGAATCCAGCCCGCGGTAGATGCGAATCAGCTCTTTTTCCCGGGAGGAAAGCTCTCCGTTTCCCTCCCTGATCCCGAAAAACTCATTCGGCTCCATCTGCAGAATCCCGAACATCCGGTACAGAAATTCCGGATCCGGCCGGGTCAGTCCGCATTCCCAGTTGCGTACGGAGCTTTTGGAAAGATGGAGCGCCTCCGCCAGCTGTTCGGCGGAGAGGCCCGCCCGGATCCGGTATGCCTTAATCCGTGATCCGTAAAACTCCCGGTTCCGCTCCTTGATCTCCTCCGGAGACAGCTTTTCCATTCCGGCAATCCCGCCGTATCCCTTTGTCTTCATGCGGCGCCTCCCTCCAGCCTGTCAGCTTTTCTGATCCTGGCACGAGTTTAAGCCAGTTAATCTGGTTTGTCAAGCACTTTTTAGCAAAATTCCCGGTTTTCTTTTCATATCAGATCAGCTATTCTGGTTTTTTCTTTCTGAAAGTACAAAAAAAGCGCGGCATTCCGCCGCGCCCGGATGAAAGTCAGCGGCCCGCGCCTCTGATTTTCATTGCTTCGTCCAGAATATCCTCCGCCAGTGCCCGCTTGCTCTGCAGGGGCCGGTCCTTCATCCCCTCCCGGGTGATCAGGGTGGCGATATTCGTATCCACGCCGAACCCCGCGCCGGGCAGGGTCACATCGTTCGCTACGATCAGATCCAGATTCTTCTTTTCCAGTTTTTCCGCCGCGTGCTCCCGCAGGTGATCCGTTTCCGCGGCAAAGCCAACCAGCACCTGTCCGGGCTGTTTCCCGGCGCCCACGGCCCGGGCCACGTCCGGGGTTTCCTCCAGTCGCAGAACCAGCTCCTCCCCGGCGCGTTTCTTGATCTTCACCGGAGAAATCTCCGCCGCCCGGTAATCCGCCGGAGCGGCTGCCTGAATCACCACATCATGGGCGGGAGCTTCCCGCAGCATAGCTTCCAGCAAATCCCCGGTGCTTTCAATCTCCACCGTCCGGACGCCCGTGGGAACCTCCGCCGTAACAGCCCCCTTCACCAGCGTCACTTCCGCTCCCCGGTCTCTGGCCGCCTCCGCCAGGGCAAAGCCCATCTTTCCGCTGGAATCATTGGTCAGGAACCGGACCGGATCCAGCCTTTCCCGGGTGGCGCCGGCGGTAATCAGGACCTTCAGGCCGGCATAATCCTTCTTCGGATTCAGCAGGGCGTCAATGGCCTCCACAATCTCCGCCGGTTCGCTCATTCGCCCGTCCCCGCTGTCTCCGCAGGCCAGCATTCCGTTTCCGGGCCCAATAAAATGAACTCCCCGGTCCTTCAGGATGCGTACATTCTCCCGGGTAGCCGAAGCCGTCCACATTCCCGTGTTCATGGCCGGAGCAACCAGCACCGGCGCCTTGGTGGCCAGCACGGTGGTGCTCAGCATATCATCCGCGATCCCGTGAGCCATCTTGGCCAGAAGGTTGGCTGTAGCCGGAGCGATCACGAACACTTCCGCCCGCTTCGCCAGCGCCACGTGCTCAACGTTCCAGTATTCCGGGGCCTGGAAGGTATCCACCGCCACCTGGTTTCCGCTCAGGGTCTGGAAGGTCAGCGGCGCGACAAACTCCGCAGCGTTCCTGGTCATAATGACACTGACCCGGGCGCCCAGATGACGCAAACGGGAGACCAGATCCGCGCTTTTATACGCGGCAATGCCTCCCGTTACGCCCAGCACAATCTCTCTGCCGGAAAGATTCATCTGATTTCTTACTCCTCTTCCTCGGGCACCTCATAAGTCAGGAGGCCCCGGTTAATCTCCTCTACCGCGGCCTTCAGGGGCTTCATCCCCTCCGCATTGATGGCCGGCACGCTGCCGCTGACAATTTCCCGGGCCCGTTTGCTGGCCTCCACCACCAGGGTATACCGGCTGTCCGCGTGATTCAGAAGCTCCAGCACGTTGGGATCTACAATGGACATATTTTTGCTCCTCCTGTTTCTTATCCAATTTCAGGAAAGTACCGGACGGAATTCTGCTTCTCCGCCCGAACGATGGCTGACAGCTGGTCGAAGGCCAGATCCAGATCATCGTTGACGATCAGATAGCGGTACTTCCTCATCTGGGAAATTTCACCCCGGGCGTTCCCAAGCCGGCGCTCGATCTCCTCCGGTTTTTCCGTATTCCGGGTATGCAGGCGCACCTTCAGGTCCGCGTAACTGGGGGGCAGGATAAAGACGCTGACGCAGTCCGGCTCCTTTTCCATCACAGACCTGGCGCCCTGCGGATCAATATCCAGCAGCACGTTCTGCCCCCGCTCCATCCGCCCGTAAACTTCGCTCTTCAGCGTACCGTAGCGGTTTCCATGGACGCTGGCATGTTCCAGGAAGGCGTCCTGCTCCAGCAGTTTATCATATTCTTCATCAGAAATAAAGTGATAATGCACATCCTGAATTTCATTTTTCCGGATTCCCCGGGTCGTCACGCTGACGGAAAAGCAGAAGGAGGGATCCTTGTCCAGCAGGCGGCCGACCAGGGTTCCCTTTCCCGCTCCGGAGGGACCGGAGATAACCAGCAGCATTCCTTTTCTCGTTTCCTTCATCCCGGCACCGGCTCCTTTCGAGGATTCATTCGTCCGGCAATGGTTTCCGGCATCAGCGGGGACAGAATCAGGTATCCCGAGTCCATCACCAGCACCGCCTTTGTCTTATGCCCGCAGGTAGCATCCACCACCTGGCCCCGGTCCCTGGCATCCTGGATCATCCGACGGATGGGCGCGGCCTCCGGGGCCACCACCGCCAGAACCCGTTCCGCCGCGGCCAGGTTTCCGTATCCGATGTTTACCAGCTGCATTTCTTACTCCACATTCTGGATCTGCTCCCGCATCTTTTCGATTTCGCTCTTCAGATCCACGACCCGCTGGGCGATCTGGGCATCCGAAGCCTTGGAGCCGATGGTGTTCGCTTCCCGGTTCATCTCCTGGATCAGGAAGTCCATCTTCTTCCCGATTTCCCCCTCCGCATCCAGGTACCGGTTCATCTGCGTCACATGGCTTTCCAGCCGGGCCAGCTCCTCATCCACAGCGCATCGATCCGCCAGCAGCGCCACCTCCTGGGCCAGGCGCTGAGGATCCACGGTGGGAACGTCCATCTGAGCCAGCCGGGCCTCCAGCCGGGCCCTGTATTCCGTCACGACTTCCGGCGCACGGGCCAGAATCATTTTCCGCAGCTCCGCCGCGGCGTCCAGATGGCTCTTCAGGTCCTCCCGCAGGTGCACGCCTTCCCGTTCCCGCATGGCCCTTACGCCCTCGATGGCCTCCTCCAGCGCCTCGCTGCAAAGATCCATCACCGTATTCTGGTCCATTTCCTTCTCAGTCAGGGTCACGACACCTTCCAGCGCCATCAGATCCCTGGCCCGCAGTTCGCCGGAAATCCCCACCGAATCACCGATTTTCCGGGCGGCCTCCGCGTAATCCCGGGCCAGATGCAGATCCGTCTGTACCTCCTGGGCCCCTTCCTCCGTATTCCGTACCGTCAGAAAGACGTCCACGTGCCCCCGCTTCAGCCCGGCGGAGAGCTTTTCCCTCGTCATCTGTTCCAGGAAGAGCAGATTTCGGGGCAGTCGAAGGCTTACGTCCAGAAAGCGGTGGTTCACCGTCTTCAGATCTGCGGTAACCTCCCATCCGTCCCTCGCTGCCCGGCCGCTTCCGCAGCCAGTCATACTCTGCAAATCGCATACCCCCTTGCCATTTCGGCATTCTATCATTTTCCGCTGACCGCGTCAAACAGGCCCCCCAGGGAAAACCGATCCACCGGCAGGTCGCTGACCGCCTCCAGAATATCCCCCAGATGATGGGCGTCCGAAGACCAGAGGCGCCGCTTTCCCTGAATCAGCTTTTCATTCACAGGCAGCTCCGGGCGCACCTCCACCACCGGGAACTCCACGTCCTCCGGGAACAGTCCCAGGTTCACCAGCAGTCCATGCCCCCGGTTGATGTGCGCTGGCACCGCCGCGCCCCCATGCTCCCGGATAATGGCAGCGCATTCCTGCAGGGTCAGGTCCGTGGCCCCGATCAGCAGCCGGTCCTCGATCGCCTGAACCTCGTCATCCGTATTCATCACCAGCTGGTTCCCGAAAAAGTCCGGCCGGTTCTTCATGGGCGGCAGATGGCTGGAGAAGATTTCTCCCACCTGCACAGCCGTCTCCACGTCCCGGAAATACCCAAGCAGATGCACTTCCTCTTTGGTGGTAATCTCCATCCCCGGCAGCAGGATCAACCCGTAGTAGTCCGCGGCTTCCTTCACATAGGGAAGGTTGCGGGCGGTATTGTGATCCGTCACCGCGATCGCATCCAGCCCCTTGATATGCGCCATGCCGCAGATGTTCGCCGGCGTCATGTCGTCATCCGCGCAGGGGCTGAGACAGGAATGCATATGCAAATCAACCAGCATTTTTATCCCTCCCGGGGTGTTCCGGGCAGGCCGGCGTCGGCCATCAGCGCGCAGAGCTCATAGGCGGTTCTGCTGCTCTGAAGCACGGTGATTCCCTCCTCCCGGGCCTTCGCCAGGGTGGCCTCCTCCATTTCGATATCCTCCGGAATAATGACCGCCGCCATTTCCATCAGGCTGGCCACGGCGATCACATTCATGTGGGTCTGCACCGTGATCCAGGCCATCCCCGCCTTTCCGTGGGCCATCACCCAGCTGAGCAGGTCGCAGGTGTATCCGCAGGTAACCTCCGTATCCTTCGGGGCATCGGGCGTCATATTCTTCGCGCCGGTCAGCTCGATCAGCTCCTGTACTGTCATCTTGCTTTACGCCTCCTTTATTCTCTCGTGGTCCGGGCGATGTCCACCATCTGCTGAGCCATCACCTTCAGATGATCCTTCATCCGGTGGATGCATTCCATTTCCCGGGCGTTTCCCTGTACGATGTCCTCCGCAAAGGTCCGGCAGGTAGGGCTTCCACAGCTGCCGCAGTCATACCCCGGCAGGGTTTCATAGACTTCCTCGATCCGCTGCATCTTCCGCAGCGCCTCCACCAGATCGTCGTCCAGCTTCATCGCGCTGTTGGGCTGAATCCGTTTGCTGTCGTACAGGTCATACTTGGTCATCATGCTGCTGTCCACATTCAGGTCCGCGTCCCGGGTGTCCACCAGCCGCCGGATCCAGTTCCGGGCCACGTAGGTGTTCTCAAAGTTCAGCGGGCCTCCCACGCATCCGCCGTTGCAGGCCGCTCCCTCGAAAAATTCCAGTCCGTTCAGCCGGTTGTCCTCGATCTCCTCCAGCACCCGGATGCAGTTGGCGATGCCGTCCACCGCCATGCTCTCAATGGGGCATACCGCGTCGCATTCCCCGCCGCTGCGGGCCCAGCCTACGCCAAAGTCGGAGGATGTCTTCAGATTTTCGTCCACGGGAGCCTTCCGCAGGGCCGCACTCAGGGGGCCATAGATTTCCATCACGCTGATGGCCCCGTCCACCGCGCTCTTCTCGTGCCCGATGGGATGCCGGATGGCCGTCACCTTCGCCGGGCAGGGCGTCAGGAAAAAGCATCCGATCTCGCTTTCCGGCACCTGATGCTTCCGGGCAAACTCTCTTTTGGCGATCATGGCCGCAACCTCCATGGGCTGGCGGATGTCCACGATATGGTCGATCAGGTCCGGAAAGCGCACCTGGATCAGCCGTACGATGGCCGGGCACGCGGAGGAAATGACCGGCCGGGGAAGATCCGGCTTTTTCAGCCGTTCCCGGATGGCACGGCTCACCACGTCCGCCCCCCTGGCCACTTCAAATACATCATCAAATCCCAGGCTTTTCAGCGCGGAAAGCAGCTGGGCGATATTCTGCAGGTTTTTAAACTGCCCGTACAGGCTCGGCGCAGGCAGGGCAATGCGGTACTTCCATCCTTCTATCGCGCTCAGCGGATCCGTCACCGCCACTTTGGCATGATAGTCACAGACCCGGATGCATTCGCCGCAGTCGATGCATCGCTCGTCTATAATATGCGCTCGGCCGCCCCGCACCCGAATGGCCTCCGTGGGGCACCTTTTCAGACAGTTCGTGCAGGCCCGGCATTTATCCGCTTCCAGCCGGACCGAGTGAAATCGCTTTGTCTGTTCCATGTTCGCTCCAGTCTCCTGCGTTATCCCTGCAGGGCAAAGCCCATGGTAATGGTGGTCCCGACTCCGACCTCGCTCTGGATGTCAAAATCCGTAGCGTTCCGTTTCATATTGGGCAGACCCATGCCGGCGCCGAAGCCCAGGGTGCGGGCTTCCTCGTTGGCGGTGGAAAAGCCCTCCGTCATGGCCTTCTCAATGTCGGGAATCCCGGGCCCTACGTCCTTGCTGATCAGCGTCACCTTCTCCGGCTCAACCCGCAGAATCAGCTCGCCCCCAAGGGAGTGGATTACCAGATTCAGTTCTACTTCGTAGCAGGCCACGCTCACGTGCCGCAGCACCTCCGCGCTGACCCCCAGCTGTTTCAGCGTCCGTTTAATGGTGGTGGAGGCTTCCCCCGCCGTTTCATAGGCGCCGGCTTCTACCGGAAAGGTTTTTTCCATCAGAACCGCCATTCCGTCACGCCCCTTCCGCAGCCCGCTTCTTCGTTCCCGGAAGCCCATGGAGGTACAGCTCGCCGCAGGCCGTATAGGTGGTCATCTTGGTAGCCATCACGGTGATCCCGCTTTCATCCGCTTCCTCCAGGATCTCCTGGCTGGGCAGCTTTCCCCGGGAGAATACGATGCAGGTGATGTCCAGCATTTCGCTGGTCCGTACCACGTGGGGATTGATCAGCCCCGTAATCAGGACGGTCTTGTCCTTGACGAAAGCGAGCACGTCGCTCATCAGATCGGAGCCGCAGGCGGTATCCACCGGCTCATCCATCCGCTCCCCGCCTGTCAGCACCTCCGCCTCCAGAATGTTCTTCACATCTTCGATGGTCATCCGCTTCTTCCTCCCCTTCAGCCTTCGTTGGGCTCCTTTCCCACGCACCATCCCCGGGTCTTGTTCACGGTCCGCTCCACAGCGTCCCTGCTGTTCTTCCAGTCTTCCTTATCGAACCTGTAGTCAAATTTCTTGATGAACCAGGAGATATCCTCCTGCATCCGGTCCAGGTTCCGCTTTTCGCAGACGGCAAGCTCCCTCACGAACTGGCCCAGCTCCTTCGCGCCCAGCTCCTCCGCCGCGGCTTCCATCAGCTGTCCCAGATGGGGAATGCACAGACCCTTTCCCTCCAGGAATTTTCTTTTGAATTCCCCGTCATGCTGATACAGGTGGAAAAAGGTGTGCAGGTAGCGCCGCATGTTCTCCCGGATCGTATCGCACATGAGGCAGGTTCCCGACATCTCCTGGATCTTCCGGGCTTCCTGGACTACGGTCTCCTTCGCAGCCTTCATCTTTCCGTTCAGCCGATCCCCCAGGGTGGTGGCGCTCAGCTGCTCTCCCGCCTTCTCCAGGGCGCTCCAGCTCTTCTCCAGCCGCTCCCGGTTCTCAATCATGTGGCTCTCCAGCATCAGGGCGTGTCCCAGCCGGTTGCTCATTCCGAAGAGCATCGCATGGTGCTTCCGGCAGAATCCCCGGTCATTCACCTGGATCCGAACGTCCGGCTCCATGACCGAAGCCCCCAGGTACCGCTCCGCCTCTCCCAGCTCTGTTTTCCGCTCCAGCGCGCAGAGCAGGCATTCCCCGTCCAGCTTCTGGGCATCCCAGACGGGAATCGTATCGATATGATATTTCATGCTTCCTCCAGCGCCTCCTCGAATTTCTCCAGCTTCACACCGGCCTCCGCGAAAAGCTCCAGGGTAAAGGGATCCGGATAGCCTTCCCGGTAAACCACGCGGGTTATTCCGCTGTTAATGATCATCTTGCAGCACATGCTGCAGGGCTGGTGGGTGCAGTACAGGGTCGCTCCGTCAATGGAAACCCCCAGCTTCGCGGCCTGCACGATGGCGTTCTGCTCCGCGTGCACCGCGTAGCAGGTTTCCATCCGGGTTCCGCTGGGAATTCCCAGCTTGTCCCGCAGGCACTCCCCCTTCTCCCGGCAGGTTCTGATCCCGGCGGGAGCGCCGTTATACCCTGTGGTCATGATTCGCTTGTCCCGGACGATCACGCATCCGATGCTGCGTCCCTTCCGGTAGCAGCTGGACCAATCCGCGATGGTATACGTCATCTTCATAAACCGGCGATCCCACTTATCCATAGATTCCGCCCCCGTTCTCTGTCGTGAACTGTATCAGATGCTGCTTTTCAATCACATTATTTTACACGATTCAGGCTTCTCTGACAAGCCCCGGATCAGCGCTGGAAAGGGTGATTTGTTTCATGCAGTCAGTTCAGTCCTTCACCATGGTCAGGGCGATGCGCTTCTTTTCCGGCTCCACGCTGATCACCCATACCTTCACCACGTCTCCCACGCTGACGACTTCGGAGGGATGGCGGATGAACTTCTTCGACATCCTGGAGATATGGACCAGTCCGTCCTGGTGCACCCCAATGTCCACAAAGGCGCCGAAGTCGATTACATTCCGGACCGTCCCCGTCAGCTCCATCCCGGGCGTCAGGTCCTTGATGTCCAGCACATCCGTCCGCAGAACAGGTTTCGGCAGTTCATCCCGGGGGTCCCGGCCCGGCTTCTGCAGTTCTGAAAGGATATCCTGCAGGGTGGGCAGGCCGATGCCCGCCTCCTCCGCCAGCTTCTCCATCCCGTATTCTCTGGCCCGGGCAGCCACCTGGGCAATTCCGCCCCGGATTTCCTCCGGTTTGTATCCCAGGCTGCCAAGAACCGTTCTGGCCGCTTCGTAGCTCTCCGGATGCACGGCGGTGGCGTCGAGGGGATTTTTGCTGTCCCGCACCCGCAGGAATCCTGCGCACTGTTCAAAGGCCTTCGGGCCCAGCTTGGGCACCTTTTTCAGCGCGGCCCTGGAGGAGATGCCGTTTTCCTCCCGGTAAGCCACGATGTTCTTCGCCAGCGCGGGCCCAATCCCCGCTACGTGGCTCAGCAGCGCCGCGGAGGCCGTCGATACTTCGACGCCCACCTGGTTCACGCATTGCTCCACCACCCCGTCCAGAGCGGCCGTGAGCTCGTTCTGCTTCAGATCATGCTGGTACTGTCCCACCCCGATCGCCTTGGGATCAATCTTCACCAGCTCTGCCAGGGGATCCTGCATCCGCCGGGCGATGGACACCGCACTTCGCTGGGTCACATCAAAGTCAGGAAACTCCTCCGCCGCCAGCTTGCTGGCGGAATAGACGGAAGCTCCGGCCTCGCTGACGATCATATACGCGGCTCCCGGAAGTTCCGGCAGCAGGCTGACGATGAACTGCTCGCTTTCCCTGCTGGCCGTTCCGTTTCCGATGGCGATGGCGGTAATTCCGTACTTCTTCGCGAAGCCCTTGATCAGCTTTGCCGCCGCCGCCTTGCCCGCTTCGCTGCCCGGCAGGGTAAAGTGGCCTACGCCCGTGTCCAGCACCTTTCCGTTTTCGTCCACCACCGCCAGCTTGCATCCGGTTCTGAAGCCCGGATCCACGCCAAGGGTCACCTTGCCCCTGATGGGCGGCTGCATCAGCAGCTGATGCAGATTGTCCGAGAATACCTTAATGGCGGATACATTGGCCCGATCTGTCAGCAGGCCGCGGATCTCGCGCTCCAGGGAGGGATACAGCAGCCTGGTCCAGGCGTCGTCGCAGGCCTCCCCCACCATCTGAGCGGCGGGCGACTGGCCCCGCTGAAAGGCGCTCCGCACGGTCATCATCATCTTTTCGTCGCTGATTTCGATCCCGACCTTCAGAAATTCCTCCCGCTCTCCCCGGTTAACTGCCAGAATCCGATGGGCCGCTATGGTGCGCACCGGTTCCCGGTAATCGTAGTAATTGCGGTACACGCTGTCCTCTTCTTTGGCCGCCCTGGAGGTCAGGATGCCTTCCCGGGTCATCATCTCCCGCAGCTGTTTGCGGAGGGCCGCGTCATCGCTGACCATCTCCGCAATAATATCCTTCGCTCCGTCCAGCGCAGCTTCCGCGTCCGGCACATCCTTCTCGGGATGGACAAATTCTGCCGCTTTTGCCCAGGGGTCTCCCCGCAGCGGCTGCACCATCAGCCAGTTCGCCAATCCCTCCAGCCCCCGCTCCCTGGCGATGGTGGCCCGGGTTCTGCGCTTGGGGCGGAAGGGGCGATAAAGATCTTCCAGCTCGGACAGGGTGGCGGCGCGGCCCACCTGGTCCTTCAGCTCCTCCGTCAGCACCCCCAGCTCTGACAGGCTGGAAAGAATCTCCTCCCGGCGCTTGTCCAGTCCCCGCAGGTAGGCCAGCCGCTCCGATACCTCCCGCAGCACCTGGTCATCCAGAGATCCGGTCGCTTCCTTTCGGTACCGGGCAATGAAAGGAATGGTATTCCCCGCGTCCAGCAGTTCAATCACGGCCTTTACCTGCTCCCTGCGCAGGCCGAACTGTTCCGCCAGCAGGCTGACATAATCGCTCATCTCTGTCATTTCTCCCTCTTTTTCGTTTCTGTTTCAGGGCATAAAAAATCCCTGAAACCCTAAGATTTCAGGGCTGTGCCGGAGGCGGGACTTGAACCCGCACGGTTTTAAGGCCAACGGATTTTGAATCCGCCGCGTCTGCCATTCCGCCACTCCGGCGAATGAACGGATTATACCATGATCCCGCCTTTTTCGCAATATCAGACAGAAAAAAAACGGAGCCGAAATCGGCCCCGGTTTATTGCTCAGCCCTGCTTCTGCTTGTGCTTCGGATTCTCGCAGATGACCATGACGCGGCCCTTGCGCTTGATAATCTTGCACTTCTCGCAGATCGGCTTCACAGACGGACGTACTTTCATGGGACTTTACCTCCTTACATGGGATGAAACCTTCTCCAGCCTGGGGAGAAAGCATCGGTCAGTTTTTGCTGCGCCAGGTGATCCGGCCGCGGGTCAGATCATAGGGCGAAAGCTCAATCGTTACCTTATCCCCGGGATAAATCCGGATGAAATTCATCCGCATCTTTCCGGAGATGTGAGCCAGGATCTGGTGGCCGTTCTGAAGCTCCACCTGAAACATGGCGTTGGGCAGGGCTTCCACAACCTTGCCTTCCATTTCGATCATGTCGCTCTTGGACAAAAAATCAGCCCTCCTCGCACAGCGAACAGTCCACAGCGAATCCGCATGCTTCCAACGCCCTGCGCAGGTCGCTGTCCTGAATCGGTCCCCCTTCCGGACGGACCGTATCAAAGTTTACCACATTTGGTTTCGCCTGTAAATGCCTGATGTTCTTTTTTTTCGGGTTCGCGAGCCTGTGGGTTCTTCCGTCCGCAACGGCAACCCGTTCCGATCCAAGGTTCTCCAGCACCAGGAAATACCTTCCCCGATCCCGTCCCTGGGTGCTCAGAACGACTCGCCCCTTTTCAAAGGGAAACGGCTCCTTCATGCTTCCTCTCCCTTCAGTCTTCCGCCAGATGGGAGATTCGCGGATAGCCTCCTGCGTTCAGGGGCGTCTTTTCCCAATCAAAATCCGGCAAGGTCAGGATATCGGGATATCCTTCCTCATTGATCGCGATGGTGTGTTCGTAATGGGCGCACAGGCTGTGATCCCTGGTCCGGGCGGTCCAACCGTCGTCCGCGATCTCAACATGCCAATTGCCGGCGGCGATCATCGGCTCCACCGCGATGGTCATTCCCTTTCTCAGCCGGAATCCGCGGCCGGGTTCCCCATAGTTGTAAACCGAGGGATCCTCATGCATGCTTCTTCCGATACCATGGCCGGTAAAGTCCCGGATGGGCGTAAAGCCCGCGGATCTGGCATGGGCTTCCACCGCGTGTCCCAGATCACCCAGCCGGTTTCCCGCGACACACTGCCTGATTCCTTCCCAGAAGCATTCTTCGGTGTTTCGGATCAGCCTGGCTGCCTCGGGACTGATTTTGCCCACGCCGACCGTGAAGGCGGAATCCGCCTGCCAGCCGTCGAGAACCAGGGTGCAGTCGATGGAGATGATATCCCCCTCCTGAAGCACATCCCGGTCGCTTGGAATGCCGTGAACCACCACATCGTTGATGCTGGCGCAGATGGAGCAGGGATAGCCTTCATAGCCCTTCTCGGAGGGAATCGCGCCACCCCTGCGGATCAGCTGTTCGGCCAGCACATCCAGATCAGCGGTCGTAATTCCCGGGCAAATGGCCTCCCGTACCTGGGATTCCACTTCGAAAAGCAGCTTCCCCGCGTCCCTCATCTTCTGGATCTGGGCGGCGTTCTTCAAACTGATCATGCATTCGCTCCCAGCGCGTTCAGAATGGCCTGGGTGGTATTCTCCAACCCCTGGGCGCCGTCGATTTTCTTCAGCAGCCCCTTGGCCTCATAGTATCCGATCAGGGGAGCAGTCTGGTCATGATAGACCGACAGCCTGGCCAGCACGGTTTCCGCCTTGTCGTCATTCCGCTGAATCAGCTCGTCTCCGCATACGCTGCACCTGGTAGCGCCGTTCAGCATGCTCGTGTGATAGGTTGCTCCGCATTTGACGCAGACCCGGCGGCCGCTGAGACGGTCCACCAGCACCTGATCCTTCACGTCAATCTCGATGACGCTGTCAATGGTTGCAAAGGTATCCAGCGCTTCCGCCTGAGGAACTGTCCGGGGGAATCCGTCCAGGATGTATCCGTTCCTGCAGTCGTCCATCTGGAGCCGTTCCTTAACGATGTCAATGATCACTTCATCCGGCACCAGCTGTCCGGCGTCGATAAAGCTCTTGGCCTTCAGGCCGGTTTCGGTGCCTTCCTTCATGGCCCGGCGAAGGATGTCGCCAGTGGAAATCTGAGGAATATTCAGCGCGGCGCAGATCTTCTGCGCCTGGGTTCCCTTCCCGGCTCCGGGAGGTCCAAGGAAAATAATGTTCATCCTTTCGATCTCCTTTCTGTACACGATGGAAGGGGCGAGGCTGAACCCCGCCCCTGTCCGCATTTACGTGATCCTTCAGATTACATGAATCCAACGTTATCCATATCCATATCGATGCCCCGGATGCTCATCTCGCCCTGCAGGGTCCGGATGGTCTCCAGAGAGACGCTCACGGCGATCAGGATAGAGCTGGCTGCGAACGGAACGCTGACACCGGCCAGGCGGAGCAGCAGTGTAGGCACTGCGCTCAGAACCGCCAGGAACAGAGCCGCGAACAGGTTCAGCCGGTTCACGATGTTGGCAAGATACTGCCGGATGTTTTTCCCGCGCTGTCCGGGAATCACCGCACCCTGCTGCTGCAGCTGTTCAGCCTGCTGTTTGGGATCAAAGCTGATGCTGGAGTAGAAGAAGGTGAAGGCGATAATCAGCAGCGCGCTGATGATCATATACCAGACGGAACCGGTATACATGTTTCTGGTCCAGAACTGAGTGAACCAGCCGTTGCCGCGCGGATCCACCAGCTGGGCAATGGTGCCCGGGAAGGCCAGGAAGCTGTAGGCAAAGATCAGGGGAAGCACGCCCACGGAGACTACCTTCAGGCTCATGTGGGTGCTCTGTCCGCCGTATACCCGGCGTCCTTTGACCTGCTTTGCGATCTGCAGCGGAATCCTGCGCTCGCCCAGTTCAACATAGGTTACGACCACGGTCATCAGGATGGTTGTCACGATGATGACCAGCAGATTGATCCAGCCGGAAGTGGTTCCGGAAGTCGCCGCGGTGTTGAAGCCGGAGACGATTCCGTTGAACAGGTTGGAGATGATACCGACAAAGATCAGCAGGCTGATGCCGTTGCCGATGCCCTTCTCAGTAATCCGCTCCCCGATCCACATGGCCAGGGCCGTGCCGGCAGCCATGGTCACACCCACCAGGATGTAGTTCAGGGCGCCGCTCTTGATATAGCCCAGACCGCGCACCAGGCCGATGGCCTGCAGCGCCGCCAGTCCAACGGTGACGTAGCGGGTAATCCGGTTGATCTTCTGCCGGCCGTCCTCCTCCTTGGAGAGACGCTCCAGGGCGGGAATCGCGATGGTCAGCAGCTGCATAATAATGCTGGCGTTGATGTAGGGCGTAATACCCATGGCCATCACCGTCATCTGACTGAAGTTGTTACCGGTCATCATATTGACCAGCTCCAGCAGCGGCAGGTTGCTGGTTCCGCTGGAGGCCATGACCCGCGCGGCGTCTACGCCGGGCGCGGGAATCACGCCAACCAGCCGGTACAGCACCAGCATCAGGAAAGTATAGATAATTTTCTTTCGGATCTCGCCGATCTTCCACATCTTACGGATGTTTTCAATCATGTCAGATCACCTCGGCTTTCCCACCAGCAGCTTCGATCTTCTCTTTCGCAACGGCCGTGAACTTGTTGGCCTGCACAGTCAGCTTCTTTGTCAGCTCGCCGTTGCCCAGGATTTTCACGCCGTCCAGAGTCTTCCTGATAATTCCGGCTTCGAGAAGCATATCCAGCGTGACGGTATCGCCGTCATTGAAAATGTCCAGCCGCTCCACGTTCACTTCCGCATATTCCGTGCCGAAGATATTGTTGAAGCCGCGCTTGGGGACCCGGCGATACAGAGGCATCTGACCTCCCTCGAATCCAGGCCGTTTGCCGCCGCCGCTGCGGGCCTTGGCACCCTTGTGTCCCTTACCGGAGGTCTTGCCCAGACCGGAACCGGTACCGCGGCCCAGCCGCTTCTGCGCGGTGGTGGACCCTTCAGCGGGATGCAGTTCATGCAGTTTCATGGGTTATTCCTCCTTTATTCGTCAACTTCCTCAACCTTCACCATATGTTTCACGGTGAAGATCTGGCCGCGAACGGCGGCATTGTCCGGATGAATCACGGTCTGGCCCACCTTGCGGAGTCCCAGCGCTGCCACGTTCGCCTTATGCTTGGGAAGGGTGGCGATGGGAGATTTCACCAGAGTAATCTTCAGTTTCATCTCTTCGTCCTCCTTATCCCAGAATCTCTTCTACGGTCTTACCCCGCATCTTGGCTACCTGCTCAGCGCTGCGAAGCTTCTTCAGGGCTTCGATGGTGGCTTTCACCATGTTGATGGGGTTATTGGTTCCGTAGCTCTTGGTCCGGATATCCCGGATTCCGGCCATTTCCAGCACCGCACGGGCGGCGCCGCCGGCGATAACGCCTGTTCCTTCGGGAGCGGGCATCAGCACGGATTTGGCGGTGGAATAATATCCGGTCATCTCATGAGGAATGGTGGTGCCGTCCAGGGGCACATTCACCAGATGCTTCTTCGCGTCTTCGCCGGCCTTACGAATGGCTTCCGGAATTTCCGCAGCCTTTCCCATGCCCGCGCCCACGCGTCCGTTTTCATCGCCTACCACAACCAGGGCGCTGAACCGCATATTGCGGCCGCCCTTTACGGTCTTGGACACGCGATTGACCGACACCAGGCGCTCTTTGAATTCGCTTTCCTGTTCAAACCTGGGCATTTGCGTAGTCCTCCTTCATCAGAATTCAAGTCCGGCTTCCCGGGCGCCGTCGGCCAGGCTGGCCACACGGCCGGTATATACATACCCGCCCCGGTCGAAGACCACGTTCTTGATGCCAGCCTGCAGAGCACGCTCAGCAAGGAGTTTGCCCACAAGCTTCGCAGCACCCTTCTTGTCCACTTCCTCCAGCTGTCCCTTCAGAGCGGCATCCAGGGTGCTGGCGGCTACCAGCGTCACGCCCTTGGTGTCGTCAATGATCTGGGCCTGCATGTGCTTGTTGCTGCGATAGACAGACAGACGCGGCATATCGGGGGTGCCGCTGATCTTTTTACGGACCCGCGCATGACGAATCACGCGAACTTCGTTCCGGTCACGTTTCTTGAACATTTGCAGTCACTCCCTCTCTTACTTCTTACCGGCCTTGCCTTCCTTGCGGCGGATATGCTCATCATGATACTTGATGCCCTTGCCCAGATAGGGTTCCGGCTTCCGGATGGCACGAATGTCCGCGGCAAGGTTGCCGACCTGCTGCTTATTGGCGCCCTTTACCAGAATGGTGGTCTGGTTCGGGGTCTCGTAGGTAATCCCTTCAGGCGCTTCCAGCACCACGGGATGGCTGAAACCGATGTTGATGGTCAGCGTTTTGCCTTCCGCGGCGGCGCGGTAACCGGTGCCCACCAGGTCCAGCTGCTTGGTAAATCCGTCGGATACGCCGACGACCATGTTATGGATCAGAGCCCGGTACAGGCCGTGAAGGGCCTTGTGGGGCTTGGCATCCGAGGGGCGTTCGAGGGTCAGGATGTTACCCTCCTGCTTCACGGTGATGATGGGATTCACCTGCTGGCACAGGGTGGCCTTGGGGCCCTTCACAGTGACCAGATTGTTCTCATCCACCGTAACCGTCACGCCCGCGGGGACTGTGATCGGAAGCTTTCCGATTCGAGACATTTCTCACACCTCCTATAGCGTGTCGGTTTTTACCAGATGTAGGCCAGCACTTCGCCGCCCACAGCGTTCTTCCTTGCATCCTTGTCAGTCATCAGGCCCTTGCTGGTGCTGATGATGGCAATGCCCAGGCCGCCCAGTACGCGGGGCAGCTCCTCGCACTTCGCATATACCCGCAGACCGGGCTTGCTGATCCGCTTCAGACCGGCGATAACCGGCTGCTGCTTTCCGTTCAGATACTTCAGGGTGATCTTGATCTCTCCCTGGAGTCCGTCGTCGATATAGTCCACAGCCTTCACAAAGCCTTCGTTCAGCAGGATCTTCGCGATGGCTCTCTTGGTTTTGCTGGCGGGCACGGTAATGAAATCGTGACGGGCCACCTGACCATTCCGGATGCGGGTGAGCATATCGGCAATGGGATCATTGACTACCATGGTTTTGACCTCCTTGTAAAATCATCTCATGGACGGTTCGGGGTTTTCCCGCCTGTTCCATGATCCGCGGGCGGTTCGAAACTGTCTCTTCGCCTTCCCGCGAGTTACCAAAACCCAATTGCGCCTAAGCGAACTTCCCGCTGGAGAGTCGGTCGGCGCAGGCTTTCCGCAGCCTCAATCGTCGCAGTGCCGCCTTGGAGCGGCGGCCCCGCTCGTTTCGGCTGATTCGTTTGCCTTCCTTTCGCCTTCCGGCGAACTCCCCACTGGGGAGCCGGTCGGCTCACTCACCAGCTGGCCTTCTTCACTCCGGGGATCTGTCCCTTATAGGCCAGTTCACGGAAGCAGATACGGCACACGCCATACTTGCGCAGCACGCTGTGAGGCCGACCGCAGATGCGGCAGCGGGTATAAGCGCGGGTAGAGAACTTAGGCGCTCTGGACTGCTTGAGTTTCATGCTCAGCTTAGCCACTTTTTCTTTCCTCCTTAACCTTGGTCCTTATGCCTGGGCAAAAGGCATGCCCAGCAGCCGCAGCAGTTCCATGCATTCCTCATCGGTCTTCGCAGTAGTAACGAAGATCATTTCCATCCCGCGGATCTTCTCTACCTTGTCGTACTCGATTTCAGGGAACAGCAGCTGCTCATGGATGCCCAGCGCATAGTTGCCACGGCCGTCAAAGGCTTTGGCGCTTACGCCGCGGAAGTCGCGGACGCGGGGAAGTGCCACGGAAACCAGCTTGTCCATGAACTCTTCCATCCGTTCGCCCCGCAGGGTTACCTTCGCGCCAACGTTCATGCCCTCACGAACCTTGAAGTTCGCGATGGACTTCTTGGCCTTGGTCACCATGGGCTTCTGGCCCGCGATGGTGGTCAGCTCATTCACCGCCATCTCCATGGCCTTGGCGTTGTCCTTGCAGTCGCCCAGACCCATGTTGATCACGATCTTGCTCAGCTTCGGGATTTCCATAACGTTCTTGTAGCCGAACTTCTGCTGCAAAGCAGGAACAGCCTCGGCCAGATATTTTTCCTTGATTCTGGTAGCCATTCTGGCGTTCCTCCTTTATCAGTCAATTTCCGCGCCGCACTTTTTGCAGACACGGATCATCTTACGCTGCATCTTCCCGTTTTCATTGGCTTCCCGGGACACCTTGTGGGAGACACGGCAGGCCTTTCCGCACTTGGGGCATACCAGCATCACATTGCTGGCATCAATGGGCATTTCCTTATGGATAATGCCGCCGGGCTGCATCTGATTCCGGGCTTTCTGATGCTTGGTCACTACGTTGACGCCTTCCACGGTCACCCGGTTCAGCTTCGGGAACGCGGCAGAAACCTTGCCCTTCTTTCCCTTATCCTTACCGGAGATGACGATGACGGTATCTTTGGACTTTACATGCATAACCGTTCCGCCTCCTTACAGTACTTCGGGAGCCAGGGAGACGATCTTCATGAAATCCTTCTCGCGCAGCTCACGGGCCACAGGCCCGAAGATACGGGTCCCGCGGGGCATTTTCTGATCATTGATGATGACAGCGGCGTTATCGTCGAACTTGATATAGCTGCCATCGGGGCGACGCTTGTTCTTGCGCATCCGGACGACAACGGCCTTAACCACTTCGCCCTTCTTCACGGTGCCGCCAGGGGTCGCCGACTTCACGCTGGCAACAATCACATCACCGATGCTGCCGTCGCGACGGAAGGAACCGCCCAGAACACGGATGCACATGATTTCCTTGGCGCCGGAGTTATCGGCGACCTTAAGCCGGGTTTGCGGCTGAATCATTGTGATTTTCCTCCTTACTTTACACAACCGAAGGGATCAGTCCCCGGATCAGGATACGGCAGGCATCTGTCTGCAAAGGCTCAGACAAACCGTCTCCCCTTGGGACTGTACCCATGTCCGCTTACTTCGCCTTCTCGAGAATCTCAACCAGGCGCCAGCGCTTGTCCTTGCTCAGCGGGCGGGTTTCCATCACGCGGATGGTATCGCCGATTCCGCACTCGTTGTTCTCGTCATGAACCTTCAACTTGCTGGTCTGGTTCATAATCTTGCCGTACAGCGGATGACGAACGCGGGTCTTGATCTGGATGACGCAGGTTTTATCCATCTTGTCGCTGATCACGACGCCGATCCGGGTCTTACGAAGTCCTCTTTCTTCCATTTTCCAGCTGCCTCCTTTCTATCCTCAGGCCTGTTCCTTCTGACGAAGGATGGTCTTGCACCGTGCGATATCGCGTTTGGTTTCGCTGATCTGCATGGTGTTCTGCAGCTGGCCTGTCGCAAGCTGGAAGCGAAGGCTGAACAGCTGGCTCTTCAGCTCGGTCACCTTTGCCTCCAGCTGCTCCTTGGTCATTGCAGTAAATTCATTTGCCTTCATGCTTCTTCACCACCCGCTTCAGTCTTGGCCTCAGGGGCCTTCATCATGAACTTGGTCTTCAGGGGAAGCTTATGGCCGGCCAGCCGGAGGGCCTCACGGGCGGTCTCTTCCGGAACACCCTTGACCTCGAACAGAACCCGGCCGGGCTTCACCACGGCCACCCAGTACTCCGGCGCACCTTTACCGGAACCCATGCGGGTCTCGGCAGGCTTGGCCGTGACGGGCTTATCGGGGAAAATCTTGATCCACACCTGACCGCCACGCTTGGTGTAACGGGTCAGGGCGATACGGGCCGCCTCAATCTGCTGGCTGGTAATCCAGCAGGGCTCCATGGCCTGCAGGCCGTAATCTCCGTAAGCCAGGAAATTACCCCGCTGGGCTTTGCCCTTCATGCGACCGCGGAAAACCTTGCGGCGCTTTACTCTCTTAGGCATCAGCATTGGTTATTTTCCCTCCTTCGCGATGGGAGCCTTCTTGGCCCTGGGCAGGATCTGTCCCTTGTAGATCCATACCTTAACGCCCAGGCGGCCATAGGTGGTCTTCGCTTCGGCGAAGCCGTAATCGATGTTGGCGCGCAGGGTCTGCAGCGGGGTGGAGCCTTCATGATAGCGCTCCGTGCGGGCGATATCCGCGCCGCCCAGACGTCCGCCAACCGCGGTCTTGATTCCCTTGACGCCGGGAATCTTCATGGCCCGCTGCTGGCTCTGCTTCATGGCCCGGCGGAAGCTGATGCGCTTCTCCAGCTGCTGGGCGATATTCTCAGCCACCAGCTGCGCGTCCGCGTCAGGCTGCTTGATTTCCATCACGTTGATATGGGCGGGATGGCCCAGGAAATCGTTGATGGTCTTCTTCAGTTCCTCGATGCCGGCGCCGCCGCGGCCGATGATCATGCCGGGCTTTGCGGTGAAGATGTTCACGGTCATGGTCTGCGCGGTGCGCTCGATATCGATGTGGGAAATACCGGTGGAATAATACTTTTCTTTCAGCATCTTACGAAGCTTGTAGTCTTCGATCAGATTGTCTGCGAAATCCTTCTTCCCGGCGTACCAGCGGGTGCTCCAGTCATAGATCACACCAACGCGCGCGCCATGGGGATTTACTTTATGACCCATGTTGAATCCTCCTTCGCCTTACTTCTGGTCAAGCACCACGCTGATATGGCTGGTGCGCTTGAGCATGGGAGATGCGCTGCCGCGGCTGCGGGCAACGTACCGCTTCAGGGTGGGGCCGGGGTTGGCATACACCTCAGCGACATAAAGGTTCTGGCGGTTCAACTCCTGGTTGTTTACCGCGTTGGCGATGGCGCTTTCCAGCAGCTTCGCCACCACGGGGCAGGCAGCCTTGGGGGTGTACTGCAGAATGGCCAGGGCTTCATCCACATCCTTGCCGCGAATCAGATCGATGACGATCTGAACCTTCCGGGGAGAGATGCGAACGTATCTGGCATGAGCCTGCGGCCGCTTATCGGCATTCGCCTTGCGGGCTGCCGCTTTTTCCTTGGTACGGGTAGCCATTGACTTTCAACTCCTCTCCTTACTTCCGATTGCTGTTCTTGTCGCCCGCGTGGCCGCGGAAGGTGCGGGTGGGGGCAAACTCGCCCAGCTTGTGACCCACCATGTCCTCGGTCACATAGACCGGCACATGCTTCCGTCCGTCATGAACGGCGATGGTGTGTCCCACGAAATCCGGGAAGATCGTGCTGGAGCGGCTCCAGGTCTTCACGACGTTCTTTTTGCCGGATGCATTCATCTCATTAATGCGCTTCATCAGCGCGCCCTCTACATAGGGGCCCTTTTTAATGGAACGACTCATTTCCTCTCAGTAGCCTCCTTCCGATTACTTCTTGCCGGCGCGCTTGACGATCATCTTGTTGGAATACTTCTTGTGCTTCCGGGTCTTCAGGCCCAGCGCGGGCTTGCCCCAGGGGGTTACCGGAGCAGGCATACCGACGGGGCTCTTGCCCTCGCCGCCGCCGTGCGGGTGATCGTTCGGATTCATTACGACGCCGCGGACGGTGGGACGGACGCCCATGTGGCGTACCCGGCCGGCCTTGCCCAGGCGAACGTTCTCATGATCCGTGTTGCCGACGGTGCCGATGGTGGCCTTGGCGTTCAGCGGCAGCTTCCGCATTTCGCCGCTGGGCAGACGCACCTGGGCATATCCGTTTTCCTTCGCCATCAGCTGGGCGCTCATGCCCGCGCTGCGAACCAGCTGTCCGCCGCGGCCGGGCTTGATCTCCAGGTTGTGGATCAGCGTACCGACGGGAATGTTGCTGATGGGGAGCGCATTGCCGGGCTTGATGTCAGCGTTGTCGCTGGAAATCACGGTGTCCCCGACCTTCAGGCCCAGAGGAGCCAGAATGTAGCGCTTCTCGCCGTCGGCATAGAACAGCAGAGCGATGAAGGCGCTGCGGTTCGGGTCATACTCAATCGCGTTGACCTTGGCGGGGATGTCGATCTTGTCCCGCTTGAAGTCGATGATGCGATACTTGACTTTGTTACCGCCGCCCTGATGACGGACGGTGATCTTGCCCTGATTGTTGCGGCCGGCGTTCTTCTTGAGGTACTCGATGAGGCTCTTCTCGGGCTTCTTCTTCGTAATCTCCTCGTAGGTCAGAACCGACATGAAGCGCCGGGCGGGCGAAGTCGGCTTGTAAACTCGAATAGCCATGTTTTCGTCTCCTCCCTGCTTTTACTGAGCCATGCCTTCGAAGAACTTAATGGGCTTGGAGTCCTTCTTCAGCGTGACATAGGCCTTCTTGGTCTCGGGCGTCCTGCCCTGGGTGCGGCCCTGCCGCTTGATCTTTCCGATGGTGCGGAGCGTGTTGACTTTCTCCACCTTCACGCCGTCATCGGCGAACACCGTCTCGACCGCCTTCTTGATCTCCGCCTTGTTGGCGTGGATGTCAACTTCGAAGACGTAGCGCTTTTCATCGATGCCTTCATAGGCCTTTTCGGTGAGGATGGGGCGCTTGATGATATCATATGCGGTCTTCATTACGCGTACACCTCCTCGACGCATTCCTTGGCGGCCTTGGTCAGGACGACCTTGCCCGCGTTCAGGATGTCATACACATTCAGGGTGTTGACGTAGGTCGTGCTGGCTTCCGCCAGATTCGCGGTCGCGCGGACCACGTTTTCTTCCCGCTCCGGCAGAACCACAAGGGCCTTCTTCTCGGCGCCCAGTTTCTTCAGCGCTTCGGCCATCAGCTTGGTCTTGCCTTCCTTCAGGTTCAGGCTGTCCACAACGATGATCTCACCGGCGTTGAACTTGGCGGTCATGGCGCTGCGGAACGCCAGGCGGCGAACCTTCTTATTCACGGCCACCACATAATCCCGGGGCTTGGGAGCGAACACCACGCCGCCGTGCTTGAACTGAGGCGCGCGGTTGCCATGGTGCCGGGCATTACCGGTGCCCTTCTGGCGATAGATTTTCCGGCCGCCCCCGCGAACCTCTCCGCGGGTCAGGGCGCTCTGGGTGCCCTGGCGCTGGGCTGCCAGGTAGGAACGGACGACCAGATGCATGGCGGCTTCATGGATCGGCGCCGCGAAGATCGCGTCGCTCATCTCCACTTCTCCGATGGTCGCTCCTTCCATATTATAAAGAGCAGTCTTAGCCATTGTACTTTCTCCTTCCTCTCAACCTTACGCCTTCACGGTGTCACGGATGATCAGCAGGCCTTCGTTGGGGCCGGGCACAGCGCCCTTGACCAGCAGCAGGTTGCGTTCCGCGTCCACCTGGACGACTTCCAGATTCTGCACCGTGACCCGATCCACACCGTAGTGGCCGGCCATGTGCTTGTTCTTGAACACCCGGCTCGGGTCGGAGTTTGCGCTCAGAGAGCCCACGCCGCGATGGTACTTGGAACCGTGCGCCATGGGGCCGGTGTGCTGATTCCAGCGCTGAATGGCGCCGGTGTATCCGTGGCCCTTGCTGGTGCCGGTGATGTCGATCTTGTCGCCGCTGGCGAACTGATCCGCCTTCAGCACATCGCCTACTTTGTATCCGCTGCAGTCGTCAAACCGGAATTCCCGCAGATGGCGCTTTGCATCCACACCGGCCTTCTTGAAATGGCCCAGCTCCGGCTTGTTCAGCAGTTTCTTGGCCCGATTCTCGGTCAGATCGCCAAAACCGACCTGCACGGCATCGTAGCCGTCGCTTTCCTTGTTCTTGGTCTGCACGACGGTGCAGGGGCCCGCCTCAATCACGGTGACCGGAATCAGGCGGCCGTCTTCCGCGAAGACCTGCGTCATACCGATCTTTTTGCCCACGATCGCTTTCTTCATTGCTTTCTTCCTCCCGCTCACAGCTTGATTTCGATTTCGACACCCGCGGGAAGATCCAGCTTCGACATGGCGTCTACGGTCTTCGGATTCGCGTTCATGATGTCAATCAGGCGCTTGTGCGTCCGGCGCTCAAACTGCTCCCGGCTGTCCTTGTACTTGTGAACAGCGCGCAGGATCGTCACGATCTCGCGTTCGGTGGGCAGCGGGATGGGGCCTGAGACGCGGGCACCCGTGCGCTTGGCGGTTTCCACGATCCGCTCGGCGCTCTGATCGATCAGTTTGTGCTCGTAGCTCTTCAGCTTGATACGAATTTTCTGGCTGGCCATTACCTTTTAACCTCCTATGATTCGTTCTCGTTTTCGCCGCGTTTGGGAGGCGCTCGCAGGTGCGCTTCCGGGTTCGGCGTTTCGAGTCCGTCGCCCGATTAGCGGGCTGGTCCAGGATAATTACCCGTCTGGCCGGACGGCAACTTACCCCTTCATCCCTAAACAGACAACAGTCGCATTATACACGGGTCAACCGGGGAAATCAAGAGGGTTTGGGGTGTTTTTCGAAAAAATTTTTGCAATTTTTTGATTCTTTATGCTTCGAAAAGGTTTGTTTTCCTTCAGCTTTCACTTTTCATGTTGAACACGTCTTCTTGTGTGTCCATTTTTCCTGCTCCCTGGCCTGTTTTTTTCCTTTTCCTGTCCTCAAAAAAAGGAGAAGAGCCGCTGAATCCCTTGATTCTGCTTCTCTTCTCCCTTTGGATATTGCACACGCTCTCTGGTGTGTCCTATTCCCGATTCCCGTTTTTCTTCGGATCGGTTCAGGACTTCTCAGCTCTCCGCCTCTTCCCAGGCCGCGTACAGCCTGTCAATCTCTTCCTTCATCTGATTATATTCCCGGGTCAGCCTGGCCCCTTCCTCCGGATCCTGCCAGGTCGCGGGATCCGCCAGTCGGGCTTCCATCTCCATCGCTCTGGCTTCCTCATCGGCGATTTTCTTCTCCAGCGTCCGTATTCTTTCCTTCTTTTCCTTTTCGAGGCGCTGTTCCTCCCGGCTCCTCCGCTTTTCCTTTTCCGCAGCGGTCCGGGTCATCCGGGGCAGATCCCCGTCCGGCTCCTGGTCCCGGCTGACCTTGACAAAATAATCATCGTAATTTCCCAGGTATTCTTTCAGCCTTCCGTCCTCCAACACCAGAACCTTTGTGGCAAACCTGTTGATGAAATACCGGTCATGGCTGATCGCGATGATGGTTCCTTCAAAGCCGTCCAGCGCCTCCTCCAGCACCTCCCGGCTGTCCATATCCAGATGGTTCGTAGGCTCGTCCAGCAGCAGCACATTATCCTTCCGCAGCATCAGCTCCGTCAGCGCCACCCGGCCCTTCTCCCCGCCGCTGAGCGTATGCACAGGGGCAAATACTTCATCCCCGGTAAACAGAAACTGGCCCAGGGCCCCGCGCACCTCATACTGCTCCATCCGGGGAAACCGGTCCCATACCTCGTCCAGCATGGTCTTGCTTTCGTTCAGCCCCGCCTGATGCTGGTCATAGTATCCGATATCCACGCCGGCGCCCCAGCGGATCATGCCGCCGTCCGGCTTTTCCTGGCCCGTCAGGCATCTGAACAGCGTGGTCTTTCCCGTTCCGTTATCCCCGATCAGCGCGATCCGGTCCCCCGAGCGGACATGCAGATTCAATTCTTCGAACAGGGTTCGCTCCTGGTAGCCCTTCCGCAGCCCCTCTGCGATCAGAACGTCCTCGCCGGTGCGACGCCGGGTCTGGAAACGGAAATGAATGGCTCCCTCCTCCTGGGGCCTTTCCAGCAGTTCCATCTTCTCCAGCCGCTTCTCCCGGCTCTCCGCCGCCCGGATGCTCTTCTCCCGGTTGAACCTTCGATAGGTGGCGATGATAGCCTGCTCCCGGGCGATCTCCCGCTGCTGCATTTCCCAGGCCTTCATCCTCGTTTCGTAGACCTGGGTTCGTTTCTCCAGGTACTCCGTGTAATTGCCGCTGTAGGTCTCAATGTTTCCCATCAGCAGCTCCGCCATCCTGCCGCAGACATGGTCCAGGAAGTACCGGTCATGGCTGATCACCAGCACGGCGCCCCGGTAGCCGGTCAGATAATCCTCCAGCCAGGCGATGCTCTTCAGATCCAGGTGGTTGGTAGGCTCGTCCAGCAGCAGCAGGTCCGGGTTCGACAGCAGCATCCGTCCCAGACAAAGCCGGGTCCGTTCCCCGCCGGAGAGAATCCGGGTTTTCTGATCCTGATAGGCCCTCAGATTCAGACCCGCCAGCACTCCCTGCACCTGGCTGTGCCATCCGTAGCCGTTTCCCTCCTCAAAGGCCCGGGTCAGGCTGTCATATTTCTGCCCCAGCCTTCTCAGCAGCTCCGGGTCTCCCGCGGCGGCCCCCATGGCCTCCTCCGTCTCCCGCATTTCCTGCTCGAGCGCTACAATGTGGTCGAACACGCTCTCCAGCACCCGCAGCACGGTCTCTTCCCCGCTCAGCTCCCCCTGCTGGGCCAGGTAACCCAGCTTCAGACCCTTCTGGATACTGAGGATGCCGGCGTCCGGGGTTTCCTGGCCTGCGATAATCTTCATCAGGGTGCTTTTACCGCTGCCGTTGACCCCCACCAGCCCCATGCGCTCCCCGTCCTGCAGGGTCAGCGTGGCGTTCCGGAGCACCTCATGGGTTCCAAAGCTCTTCTGAATCCCCTGCAGTGATAGGATAATCATCCGTTACTCCTTGCTTCTGATGGTATAGACCATCCCAGTCCGATCCCGAAGAGCCACATCCAGCCGCATGTCCTTCCCGGCAGTGATGCCCTCCCGGGCCAGGATTTCCGTAGAAACCCGCCGGGCCAGCTCCGGGGTATTATTCTCCCCGCTCAGATGTCCCAGCAGCACCGTACCCGTGCCGGCCGCCACCAGCCGCAGCAGCGCCTCCGCGCAGCTTTCGTTGCTCAGGTGCCCGTGATCCCCCAGAATCCTTGCCTTCAGCAAGGCGTTGTAATGGGGGTTTGCCCGCAGCATATCAGGATCATGGTTGCTCTCCAGCAAAATCAGATCGCTGCCTGCGATCTGATCGTATACGTACCGGGAAAAATGCCCCAGATCCGTGGCCGTGGCGATGCTCAGACTTCCGCCGTAAAGCCGGAATCCCACAGGATCCGCCGCGTCATGAGGGATGGGAAAAGGCACCACACCCATCTCCCCCAGGTAGAAATCCCGTTCCGCCTGAATCTCCCGGCGGAACTCGGGCTGAATCTTCCCAATCTTCCCTTCCATGGCCGCCCAGGTGCCCGGGGTGGCATACAGGGGCAAATGATACTTCCTGCTCAGGATCCCCGCCCCATGGATATGATCGCTGTGCTCATGGGTAATCAGGATACCGCTGAGGGTTCCCGGGTCCACCCCGATGCTCCCCATGGCCTCTTCCAGCTGCCTTCCCGGCTTTCCCGCGTCGATCAGCAGCCGGGTGTTCCCATACTGGCAGAACAGCGCGTTCCCGCTGGAGCCGGAGAAAAGAGGGCAAAAATACATTTCCATTCTTTTACACGTCCAAATGCTTCGCTACCCGCTCTTCCGGAGGCGGGGGCGTCATATAATCCGGGCCGAACAGAACCGTCAGCACTTCGTCATACTTTTTCGGAATCAGGCATTCCACGTCCTCAAAAGGAGCGGTTACCTTCTCCGCGAACTGCTCCGGATGCCACACATGCGTCATCAGCTCGAAAGCTCCGTTGCTCATGTGCAGGTCACGGCCCTCCTTCACCTTTGTGGACACCTGCTCATACCGCTTCGCCTTCCAGGCGTAGGAGAAGGGCAGTCCCATCAGGTGGGTCGCCCGCAGGAGAATCCGGTTTTTCAGCCCGAACCGGCTGTAATCCACCTTCTTCTTCATCATGCCCTGCAGCAGATGCAGATGCAGCAGGTGCGCCTTTCTCCGCCATCCCTCCGGAGGCAGCGGATCCAGGATGAACAGATCCGTGAAGGCTGCGGCCTTCTCCGGATCCCGGTTCATGACCCGGGGCGTCCAGGTATCCAGATAGGTCAGCTCGAACCGGGGATCACACTCTTCCGGATAAACCTTCCGGAATCTGGTAAACTCCTCCCGGGTCATCAGCAAGTCCACATCATCGTCCCAGGGGATGAATCCCCTGTGCCTTACAGCCCCCAGCAGGGTTCCGCACATCAGGTTGTACTGGATCCCGTGCCGGCGGCATACCGCGGTAATATCCCGCAGCTGCTCCAGCAGCTCCCCGTGAATCTCCTCCAGTGTCAGTTCTTTTTTCATTTTACTCCGTCCGCCGCTGTCAGGAAAACGCCGAGGATTCCCCTTCCCGGCGGGAACCGCCGGGTTTGAATTCATGGCTCTCTTTCGTCGGCCATCGTCTGAGCACAGGCGATGAACCCCCGAATGGAATCAATCAGCGCTTTCCCAGTATTTCTTCCGCTTCTTTCGCGATCGCTTCCGCGTCCAGCCCGTAGACCTTTCGCAGATATTTCTGATCTCCTACCACCACCGCAAACTGATCCTGCAGCCCCATCCGGTGCACCCTGCAGGGAAGGCCCCATTCCGCCACGGCTTCGCAGACCGCGCTGCCGAACCCGCCCGTCACGGTATGTTCCTCCACCGTGATCAGATGCTGATACCTGCCCGCCAGCTCCAGGAGGGTATCCCGATCCAGGGGTTTCAGGCAGGGAAAGCTGACCACTTCCGCCAGCACGCTCTTTTCCGCCAGGATTTCCGCGGCCCGTTTCAGCTCCGTCAGGATCCCGCCGGCGGAGAGCAGGGCAATGTCCTTTCCCTCCCGCAGGCGGATCGCCCGGGGAAAGACCCAGTCCCGGATTTCCCCTTCATGGGCCCGGGGCTCATTGCCCCGTCCAAGCCGGAGATAGCAGGTCCCGTGCCGGGCAAACATCTCGGGCACCACAGCTTCCGTCTCGGCCGGATCCCCCGGAGCGAAACAGGTGATGCCGGGAATGGCCCGCATCACCGCCATGTCCTCCGTGGCGTGATGGCTCATGCCCAGGCTGCCGTAGACGAATCCTCCGCCCACGCAGACGATCTTCACGTCCAGTTCGTGGTACGCGCAGTCGTTCCGGATCTGTTCCAGGGGCCGCAGGGTGGGAAAATTCCCGATGGAATAGACCACGACCTTCCGCCCGGTCATGGCCAGGCCGGCAGCCATCCCCACCATGCTCTGCTCCGCGATTCCTGCGTTGATGAGCCGCTCCGGGAACCTCTCCTTCACCGGCCGAAGCACCCCGAAGCCCAGGTCCCCCGTTACCAGCACCACCCGGGGGTCCCGCTCCATTTCGCGCAGCAGCGCCCGCACAAACGCGTCTCTCACGGTCTCTGTTCCTCCAGTTCCCGCAGCGCCGCCTCATACTCCTCCCCCTGGGGAGTCCGGTAATGCCACAGGATATTGTTTTCCATAAAGCTGACGCCCTTCCCCTTGACGGTATGAGCCAGGATCACCGAGGGCTTCCCGCTTTCGGCATTTCCCCAGGCCCAGGCGAAGGCCTCCTTCAGGCGATCCGTATCGTGCCCGTCACAGCTCAGGGCATTCCAGCCAAAGTCCTTCCATTTATTTTCGAAGGGTTCCAGCCGCAGGGTTTTCTCCACGAAATCCAGGCTTTGCATGTGGTTGTAATCCACCACGGCCACCAGCCTGTCCAGTCCGAACTGCGCCGCCTGCAGGGCGCTCTCCCAGACCGCCCCCTCGTCGCATTCCCCGTCTCCCAGCACCACCACGGTCCGCCAGAGGGCTCCGTCCATCTTCGCTCCCAGAGCCATGCCGGTTCCGATCGCCAGGCCGTGGCCCAGCGCTCCGGTGGAAACCTCTACCCCCGGCACCCCCTTATGGCTCACATGTCCGCTGAGCCGGGAGCCGTTTGCATAGTGGGTTTTCAGCTCCTCCACCGGAAAGAAGCCCGTCTCCGCCAGGGCCGAATATACCGAGCTTCCCGCATGCCCCTTGCTCAGGATCATCCGATCCCGGTCCGGCATGCCTGGATTCGCCGGATCCACATGCAGCACGGAGGCATAGAGCACGGCGATAATCTCCGCCGCGCTGAAAACGGATCCGATATGGCTTCCCCGGCTCAGATGGGTCATTTCCAGCCCGTTCCGGCGAATCAGCCAGGCCAGCACCCTGGGATCCCGTGTGTCCGGGACCTTCCCCCCAAATGCGCTGTGGACCCGCGCTTCATAGCTGTCCGTACTCATCCGTCATTTCTCCTTTGCGGCTTTTTCCGCCTTCCGGAAGACGCCGGCGATGGTCTCCCAGAACAGCTGCCAGTCCAGCGGGAAGCTCTGATTCCGAGCGTACTCAACCCGCATCCGGTTCTTTTTCGGCAGCACCAGCCGCTCGAAATTCCCTACCGGATCCTCTTCCCCTACGATCTCATCCTGGGAGATATAGACGATGCTGCTCCGGTCCGTAACTCCGGGGCGCACCCACAGGATGCATTCCTGCTCCTTCGTATACTGGGTCGTATACTTCAGCAGCTCCGGCCGGGGTCCCACGAAGCTCATGTCCCCCTTCAGGATGTTGAACAGCTGAGGAAGCTCATCCAGCTTCAGCTTTCGCATGATCCGGCCCGCTCCGGTCACCCGGCTGTCATTCTTCGCGGTGGTTCCGCCGGTCCGGTCCGCCCCCACGACCATGCTCCGGAACTTATAGATGGTAAAGGGCTGATTGTGATATCCTCCCCGCACCGCCTTATAGATCACGGGCCCGGGGGAATCCAGCCTGACCCAGATGGCCAGGGGAATCATCAGTACCAGCCCCGGGATCAGCAGGATCAGCGCCAGGCAAAAGTCAATCCCCCGCTTGACCACCTTGCTGTAGAAGGGATGGCTCAGAGGCCCGTCCCACCAGGGCATTTGAGGTAAATCCTTCTTTCTCATCCGATTCTGTCCAATATCTCGCTCAGTCGGTTCAGTTCATCCAGGCTGCCATACTGAAGGATGATCTTTCCTTTTTTGGCCGTACCGCTCAGGGTGGCCCGCATGCCGGTCTTCTCCAGCAGCCGCTCCTGCAGCTCCATCAGCTCCGGATCCAGGGGCTTTTTCCTTCCGGAGGCCTTTTCCTTCTTCGGCGCCTTGATCTGGGCCGCCAGCGCCTCCAGCTGTCTTACGTTGAGCCCTTCCTCCGCGGCCTTCCGCCCGAGCCGGATCTGATCCTCCCTTTCGGTCAGTCCCGCCAGCACCCGGGCATGCCCCGCGCTCAGCTGCCCTTCCCGCACCATGTCGGAAATCTCCTCGGGCAGGCTCAGCAGCCGCAGCAGATTCGCCACGGCCGGCCGGCTCTTGCCCAGCCGGGAAGCCACCTTGTCCTGGGTATATCCGCACCGCTGCATCAGGGCCCGGACGCCCCTGGCCGCGTCGATGGGGTTCAGATCCTCCCGCTGCAGATTCTCAATCAGGGAGACTTCCATCTGACGAACGATATCCAGATCCTTTACAATGCAGGGCACCTTCTCCAGCCCCGCCTGGCGGCTGGCCCGGTACCGGCGCTCTCCGGCGATAATCCGGTATCTGCCGTTGCTGGAGGCAACGACAATCAGCGGCTGCAGCACGCCCTGATCCCGGATGCTGTCCGCCAGCAGACCGATATTCTCTTCGTCAAAGCTCTTCCGGGGCTGATCCGGGTTGATGTCCAGATCCGCGATTTCGATCTCCTGCAGCCCCGTGCTGTCCCAGTCCTCCGCCTCCTGGAAAAGGGAGTCCAGCCCCCGGCCCAGGCCGTGCGCCTTCTTTGCCATGAATGCCGTCCTCCTTTATTCCTTCTTTCTGTTCCGCTGGATCACTTCCTTCGCCAGGGCCTTGTAGGCCTGGGCGCCGGTGCTCTTCGGGTCATACAGATGGATGGGTTCCCCGTGGCTGGGCGCCTCCCCCAGCCGGACGTTCCGGGGAATCGTGGTGGCAAATACTTCCTTTTTAAAGTGTTTCTTCACCTGCTCCACCACCTGCAGGCCCAGATTGGTCCGCCCGTCCAGCATCGTCAGCAGAACGCCTTCGATTTCCAGATGAGGGTTCATCGTCTTCTTCACCCGCCCGATGGTGTTCATCAGGCTGGTCACCCCCTCCAGGGCATAGTATTCACACTGGATGGGGATCAGGACCGAATCCGCCGCCGCCAGAGCATTCAGCGTCAGCAGGCTCAGGCTTGGCGGGCAGTCGATCAGGATAAACTCATAGTCATCCCTTACCGGCCCCAGCACCGTCTTCAGGTAGTATTCCCGCCGCTCTTCGCCCACCAGCTCCACCTCGGCCCCGGCCAGCCGGATATCCGATCCCACCAGCCTCAGCTTCTTCACGTCGGTCTTCTGGATGCAGTCGGAGAGGTGGGCCCGCCCCATCAGCACATCATAGATGGAGTTATTCTCCTTCACCCGCCGGCCCAGTCCGCTGGTCGTATTCCCCTGTGGATCCAGGTCCACCATCAGGGTCTTCCGGCCCATCTCGGCCAGCCAGGCGGACAGATTCACGGCAGTCGTCGTCTTCCCGACGCCGCCCTTCTGATTTGTAATTGCGATAATCTTCGCCATGGAAGCTTTAAGACTCCTCGTTCTTCATATGCACGGCCCCGGGGCCGTCCAGGTCAACCAACTGAATATGATACAACAACAGGGCTGTTTTTTCAAACTATTTCTGCCCTTCCTCAGCTCCCGTCCGTTCTTCCTTTATTTTCTCCATCTCCTGGCCAGCAGGGAGAGCGCGTAAAAGGCCGCGGCCACCAGCACGATGGACGCCCCGGCGCTGGTATCCTGGCTGTAGGCAAGAAAAAGTCCCGTCACGCCGCTGACCAGGGCAATCAGCACAGAAAGCGCCGCGTGCTGCCGGGAATTCCTGGCCAGATTTCTGCCGGCGGCCGCCGGCAGAATAAGCAGGGCGTTGATCAGCATGACGCCGACCCAGCGGATGGCCAGCATCACCGTCACCGCCACCAGCACCACGAAGGCGCCCTCCACCAGCCGGATCCGGATTCCCCGGGATCTTGCCAGCGAGGGGGATACGCTGGTAATCAGCAAATGATTGTACATCACTGCCCACAGCCCGATGCCCACCGGCAGCGCGATGGCCAGGGAAAGAAGATCTCCCGCCGATACCGCCAGGATATCCCCGATCAGCAGGGAGGAGTATTTCGCGAACTTGCCGCCCCGGGCCAGAATCAGCAATCCCGCGGCAATGGACGTGGAGGAGAATACGGAAATAATCGTATCCGTGGAGGCGGAGCCGCTCTGCTTGATCAGGCAGATCAGAATCGCCCACACGATGCCGAAGATCAGCATGGCCAGCAGGTCGTTTCTCATTCCGAGAATCATCCCCAGGCCGATGCCCGTAATGGCGGAATGGCCCAGCGCATCCGAAAAGAAGGCCATCTGATGGTTCACCGTCATGGTGCCCAGCAGCCCCAGCAGCGGAGTCAGCAGCAGCACGGCCAGCAGCGCGTTCTTCATGAAGGAAAACCGAAGCGCTTCAAACGGAAGCAGCAGATCCATGATCAGATAAATCCCTTCCATCAGCTCTCCTCCTCCCCGTCCTGGTGCCGCTCCAGCGCGATCCGGAAATCCACCGTCCTGGCCGGCCCTTCCCGGTGTTCTTCCTCCTTCTCCCCCGTTCCAAAGACGTTTTCAAATTCCTGCGAGCGGAATACCTCCTCCGGCGTGCCCTGAGTCAGTACATTCTTTTCCAGCAGCACCACGTGATCCGCGTATTCCCGCACCAGCCGCAGGTCATGGCTCACCAGGAGGATGGCCATATGCCTGGTTTTTTTAAGATGGGTTACCGTATCCAGAAACAGCTTCAGCCCGTTCCGGTCCACCCCGCTCACCGGCTCGTCCAGCACCAGCAGGTCCGGGGCCGGGTGCAGCGCCAGGGCCAGCAGCACCCGCTGCAGTTCCCCGCCGGAGCAGCGGCCCAGGGGCGTATCCGCCAGTTCCTCCGCCTCCACATCCCTGAGCGCCTGGTTCACCTCTTCCCGGATCTTTTTGCTGACGCCCGTCCATACGGGTCTCCGGGTCATGGAGCAGGCCAGGAATTCCCGAACCGTCAGCGGCATCTCCGGGTCAAACTGCAGGTGCTGGGGCACATATCCCCGGGTCAGATGAGCCAGTTCCCGCCCGGCGTTATCCACGTGGCGGATGGTTCCCCCGTGGGGAATTTCCCCCAGCAGCGCCCGGATCAGGGTGGTCTTGCCCGCCCCGTTCTGTCCGATCAGAACGGTCAGCTGTCCGCAGTGAACATGCATGGAGATATCCTGCAGAAGCGTCTGGCCTCCCCGCCGGACAGAGACCCGGTCCAGATCGATATGGCATAAATCGCATCGATGCACGTGCATGAAAAAAACACTCCCTTACCTTCCCGTATGCCGGGAAGGCAGGGAGCATTATACCATAGGGCGTTTCTTCATGCAAAGCAGAACTGTCAGACAATATATTGATTTACGGCCGGAATGCGGTTCAGCAGCGCCGAAACGGAGAAGGACAGGACAAAGACCGCGAAGCCAGTGCAGGGAACGGAAAGGACAGGGTTGAATGAGAGTACATCCAGGCCCATGCGGTCCGTCACCTGTTCAATCACGAGCACATGCACAAGATAGGCGCCGAAGCTGTACTTTGAAAGATTTTTGAAAAGCTGATTCCATCTGCGTCCTTTAAATTGATGATACCTGCAGAATGTGAACACAGCGATGGATTCCATCAGGATATTCACCGAGAAATAGTCTATATAAATACCGCCGCTGTATTGGTTCCGGGAAGCGAAAAGCAATTCCATCCCCACGGTGAACACAAATCCGGATAATCCTGACACATAGATGGCGATCCTCTGTTTTCTGCTCAGGGTGATCCGATGAAGGAAATACCCCAGGATGAAATAGCCAGTATATCCCAGGACAACATGCATACTCATGTCGTGAAGGTTATCGTCCAGCGCACCTGCCGCCTTTATGACCGTCTCATTTCCCAGGCTCTTCGCCAGCGTCACAATTTCCGGAATCGCAAATGCGAAAATGAACGCCAGCACCAGATAGTATTTCATTCCGGCTTCATTCCGGACAATCGGTTTTATCAGCGGAATACACATATATAACCCGATTGTCATCAGAATATACCACATATGATAGTATCCCACAGCTGCAGACGCGATCATGGTCCGAATGCTCCCCCCGGCAAAAGCGGCATAGATGATGGCCCATACCGCAAAGGAGATGGCCAGTCTGCATATATATCTGGAATAGATCCTGCGGATCGGAATATCCCTGTTCAGAAATAAAGCCCCGCTGATCATCGCAAATACGGGCACGCCCCATCTTGTGATACAGATATAAAAATTGACCGTCTTCCACTGGAACCCGTTTACATCTGCCGCAAACCAGGTGGAAGCGGAAGCATGCAGAACCATCACGGCAAAAGTGGCGAACACTCTGAGATAATCAAAATATACAGTTCTGCCTGTCTGCCTGTCAGCAACCGGCGCAGTCATTGTAGGCCGTCAGCTCCTTTCTCCCTTTTTGAATTCCCGGCCTTCCCCTGCCGTCAGGCTTTTCCCAGTTCAAACCAGAAGGTGGTTCCCTTCCCGGGAACGCTGTCCACCCCGTAATTCACCCGGTGACTTTCCAGGATGCTCCGGCAGATGTTGAGCCCGAGCCCGGATCCGATCACGGCGCGCCGGTGGCTTTCTTTCGTCCGGTAATACCGGTCCCAGATATAGGGCAGTTCCTCCGGCGCGATTCCCTTACCCGAATCGGAAATGCTCACCCTTACCGTTTTCTCCTGTTCTTCCTCCCGGAGGATCACCTGCCGGTCCTCTCCCGTATAGGTCAGCGCGTTGCCCAGCAGGTTGTAGACTACCTGCTCAATCCGCGCAGGGTCTCCCCGCACCATGTGGCTTTCCTCCGCCTGGCAGATCACCCGGTATCCGTCCTTCTCCGTCATGGCCCCGACCCGCTGGCAGATGGTTTTCACCGTCTCGGTCAGGTCAAATTCACTCAGGGTCAGCTGCTGCCCTCCGGCCCGCAGCCTGCTGAATTCCATCACCTCGTTAACCAGGGAGGCTAGGCGGTGGGTTTCATCGATGATCACCTGCATGTTCTCCGGGTTCATTTCGTCCGGGATGTCCCGCATGGTCTCCGCGTATCCCTGAATCATGGTCAGCGGGGTTCGCAGGTCATGGGAGATATTGGCGATCAGTTCTTTTTCAAGATCCTCCACCCTTTTCAGATCGTCTGCCGCCTGGACAAGGGTATCGTTCAGTTCAGCGATCTCCCGATACCCCCCGCCCCAGGCCGGCCTGGTGTACTCTCCCCAGCTCAGCGCCCTGGCCGCCCGGTTGGTCTCAATAATGGGCCGGGAAATGCTTTCCGCCATCATGAACCCGATCACGGCCGTCGTCACGGCGATGAAGATGAAGATAAACAGGAACTGCCGTTTCAGCATGGAACGGATGGTTTTGGTGGGGGTCAGCTGGGCGTTAATCATGAGGTATCCGGCAGACCCGTCCTCGAAGAAGACCTTCCGGGAATAAATCATGTTCCGCCCGCTGCTCGCCTGATCCACAGGCACTTCTCCTTCGAATACCTCCGGATGGTAGTTTTCGTTCCGAAAGGGAGCCACGCTGGTGCGCTCCACAATTTCCGTCCCGTCCTGGGGGGTCCGCTCCATCAGGGCCTGGAGCTCCCGCTTTTTCATCCTATGCAGCAGACAGAACCGTACATGGTCGATGGACAGGAGCTCCTCTCCCCCCTCGTCCACCATCAGCATGCAGACCTCATTCTCGGCGCTGATCCGGTCCGCCAGCTCCTCCAGATCGTCGTGATCGATATTCTGCAGGATGACATGCGCCGCTTCCCGCACCTGGCTGCTGCGGTAGCTCTCGTAGAACCCCATCAGCATGGCGATCTGGCATACCCAGACCAGGGAAAGGATGAAGGCCACCAGCAGCGCCAGCTGAATCAGCATCCTGTTCCGGATCCCCAGTCTTCCGGCAATAAACGCGTCCGGGTAAGCCAGGGTGTTTGTCTTATTCCTTTTCAAAGCGGTATCCCACGCCCCGCAGCGTCGTAATCAGATCGGCGCAGGGCCCCAGTTCCTTTCGCAGCAGTTTGATATGCGTGTCCAGCGTCCGGTCGTCCCCGAAAAAATCGTATCCCCATACTTCGCTGATCAGCTTTTCCCTCGTCAGGGCGATTCCCCGGTTTCGGACCATGTAAAAAAGCAGGTCATATTCCTTCGGGCTCAGGTCCAACTCCTTTCCCCCCACGCTGACCCTGCGGGCCGTGAAGTTCACCTCCAGCTCCCCGATTCGAACGATCTCCTCGGCCGAATCCTGCAGGGCGCCGCTGCGCTTCAGCACCGCGGACACCCGCATCATCAGTTCCCGCGGGCTGAAGGGCTTGACCACATAGTCGTCCACGCCCAGCTCAAATCCGTGAATCCGGTCATATTCCTCTCCCCGGGCTGAAAGCATGATCACCGGGATATTCTTCTCCTTCCGGATCTCCCGCACCGCGGAAAAACCGTCCAGCTCCGGCATCATCACGTCCATGATCACCAGGTCATAGGTCTTCTCCCGGCATTTTTCCACCGCCTGCATGCCGTTATCCGCCTCGTCGGTGGCATACCCCTCAAAGGCCGCGTATTTCGCGATCAGCGTACGGATACGCGCTTCATCGTCTACAATCAGAATTGTCATTTTCCTGTTCCTTCTCCTTGCTCCTGTTCCGGAATTCTTCCGCTATTATACCTGTCTTCCCTGGGGAAAACAAGAGAAGAACGGAGCAGCAGCGCATGATCCATGCCGCAGGCGGCGGTCCCCTTCCCTCGGTCGAAGGCTGTCCGCTCTCCCTCCCGCGGCCGCCGCCGGAAGGCGTATCGCCTCAGCGGTTTCATGAATAACCGAATCTCATTTTCCCTTTTCTCCGTGATGAAAAGCTGAAGGAGAAAGGAAAAATCCCTGAATATTCCTTGCGTTCCCACCGGAAAAGGGGTATAGTTAGCCATAGCTCCTCAAAAACAGGATCCCCTGCGGAAACGCGCCGTCCCCTTATCTTTATGGGGATATGGCGCGGCGGGGGCCCTTCCCGGGCTCGCGGCCATCGGGCGGAAAAGGGGGAGCAAATCTATCGCAACGGGAGAATCGGTTGATGGATAATACTTATGTACTCTGTGCCTCCTCCACGGCGGATCTGACCCCGGAGTATCTGGAGCGGATCCGGGTTCCCTTTGTCTGCTTTCACTATGAGCTGGGAGGAAAGGCGTATTCGGACGATCTGTGGGCTTCCATGGATCCCCATACCTTCTATCAGCGCATGCTGGCCGGCGAGGAATCCCGTACCAGCCAGGTCAACATGACCGAATATATGGAATTCTGGCGCGCCTTCCTGAAGAATGGGAAGGACGTCATGCACCTGACCCTGTCCTCCGGCATCTCCGGCACGGTCAATTCCGCCCGAGCTGCCGCCGAGGAGCTGCGGAAGGAATTCCCGGACCGGCAGATCTATGTGGTGGATTCCCTGGCCGCCTCCTCCGGTTTCGGGCTGCTGATCGACAAGCTGGCGGAGCTGCGGGATCAGGGTTATTCCCTGAAGGAGCTTTACCGCTACGCGGAGGATCATAAGCTGTTTCTGCATCACTGGTTCTTCTCCACGGATCTGACCTTTTATATCCGCGGGGGCCGGGTCAGCAAAACGGCGGGCTTCTTCGGCCGTATGCTGAATATCTGCCCCCTGCTGAATGTGGACTATCAGGGCCGTCTGATCCCCCGGGACAAGATCAGGACCAAGAAAAAGGTGATCCGGGAGATCGTAGCCCGCATGGAGGAGCACGCCCAGAATGGGGCCCGGTATAACGAGAAGGTTTTTATCTCCTATTCCGACTGCCTGGAGGACGCCCGGGCCGTGGCCGCCCTGGTGGAGAGCAGATTTCCGAACATGAAGGGAAAGGTGCAGCTCTTCCCCATCGGGGCCACCATCGGCGCTCATACAGGTCCCGGGACCGTGGCGCTCTTCTTCTGGGGAGACCTGCGGAATAACTGAAGCTGATCTCATCCCGCCTCATCGGCGGCACGCCATGTTTTCAGCTGAAACGCAGCCGGGCAGGCGCAAAGGCCCCTGCTCCGGCGTCTCTGAAAAACGCAGGGTATCCTGCAATCCGGGAGAATGAATCATGAAAAAAAAGCTTTCCCTGCTGCTTGCGCTGCTGCTGCTTTATCCCTGTCTCTCCGCCCCCGCGGAGGAGGACGAGGATCTGCTGATCGAGGAGATCGTGGAGAACGTGGATCTGGACGCGGTCACCTACGGGGAGGTGGAATGGACCTTTCCCATTCCCCTGGAGGACATGAATCCGGAATACATCCGTCTCGCCAATAAGCATTATCTGCTCGCCGACGACTATGTTCCGCAGGATCTGGTCAAGGTGCCCTCCAAGCCGAAGAACGGGGGCATCTACTGGGCGGTCCAGCCCAAAGGCGGCCAGCTTCTGCGGGAGGAATGCGCCCAGGCCCTGTGCGATATGAACGCCGCCATCCGGGAGGCGGCGGAGGAAAACGGGTACCGGTCGCTGTATCTGAAGAGCGCTTACCGTTCCTATCAGACCCAGCGCACCATGTACCGGAACCGGCTGGAACGGAACAACGGGAAGGATGACGGCTGGGTCTCCATGCCCGGGGCCAGCGATCATCAGACGGGGCTGGGCTGCGATGTGGTCCCTTCCAATTGGAGGGATAAGGCCATGAACGATAAAATGATGAAGGAGCCCGAATGTCAATGGATGGCGGAGCACTGTCATGAGTTCGGTTTCATCATCCGCTATCCCGCGGACAAGCAGGAGCTGACCGAAATCAACACCGAGCCCTGGCATCTGCGCTATGTGGGCATTCCCGTCGCCGCCTATATTATGGAAAACGGCCTCTGCCTGGAGGAATTCACCTATGAACTTCAGGACGCCATTCAGGATTTTCTCTCCCGGGGCGGAAACCCGGAGACCGTCCAGCCGTATATTCAGGAACCCGCGGATTGAGCCTGCTAAAAAAAGGAGGCATTGACCTTGAAGCATCTGATCCCGGAGGAATACCGGAAAGTCTCCCGGGCCGCCATGGCGGTCATCGCTTTTGCAGCGCTGCTGGCCGCGGTGCTGATCTATCTGGACAGGATTACCGCCTTTCTGTCCTCGCTCATGTCTACCCTGACGCCCTTCTTCTTCGGCGGAGCTCTGGCCTTCATTCAGATGCCCATCGACCGGAGGCTGTCCTCCCTTCTGCGGAAAACCCTGTTCCGGAAAAAGCCGAACTCCAAAGGGGTCCGGATCATCTCTACCGTGGCCTCCCTGCTGCTGATTATAGCCTTCCTGGTGCTTTTCTGCTATATTCTGCTGCCCCAGGTCGCAGATTCCGGCGCTACCCTGGTCAATCAGGTGACCCGCTTCGTCGATGAAAATGATGACGCCATCAATCAGTACCTGAAAAGGCTGGGGCTTGTGAGCGAGGACGTGGATCCGCTGAATTCCACCTGGCAGAATCTCCTTTCCTATGCCACCAACTACGCCAGTCTGCTGCCCACCGTGCTGCGCACCTCCTACAACATGGTGTATACTGCCATCTTTACCCTCTTCATCGGCCTCATCGTTTCCTTCTATCTGCTGTGGGACCGGGAGCGCCTGGCCCGCCAGGGAAAGAAGCTGTGCTACGCCCTCATGAAGAAGGATACCTGCGAGCTGTTCATCTATTGGGTCCGCAGGGCCAGCCGCACCTTCGCCGGCTTTACCACCGGCAAGATTATCGACTCCCTCATCGTGGGCGTCCTGTGCTATGTCTTTATGCTGATCGCGGGGCTGGAGTACAGCGCGCTGATTTCCGTCATCATCGGGGTCACGAACATTCTCCCCTTCTTCGGTCCCTTCATCGGCGCCGTTCCCAGCATTCTGATCCTGCTGATCGTCAATCCCTCCTCCGCCCTGAAGTTTGCCATCTTTATCCTGATCCTGCAGCAGGTGGACGGAAACATTATCGGGCCGAAAATTCTCGGGGATTATACGGGAATCTCCTCCCTGCTGACCATGGTCGCCATTATTGTGGGCAGCGCCCTCTTCGGATTTGTGGGCATGCTGCTGAGCGTTCCGGTCTGCGCCGTTCTCTACGCCATGTTCAAGACCATGATGAACCGGCGGCTGGTGGAAAAGGGCCTGCCGGAAAGCAGCGATGCCTACGGGGAAGATCCTCCCGTTCCCATGCCCCTTCAGGCTGCGGCGGACGAAAAGCAGGCGCAGACGGCCTCCCGTTCCCGCCGGACCAGATCATAGGAAAAACGCGCGGAAGAAATTTTCAGCTGTCAGGGAATTGCCCTTGACAGCTTTTCTGTTTTGTGTATAATAACCTTCTGCGCGGGTGCTGTGCCCGGCGAAGGAGGGAATTCCGTTGGCCCGGGAGGATCTGGACAGGAAGGTGGATCTTGCCTTTCTCGCCGCGTTCTACGGCGGTCTCCTGACGGAGAATCAGCGCCGTGTCCTTTCCCTCCACTGCGAGGAGGATCTTTCCCTCTCCGAGATTGCGGAGGAGGAGGGCGTCTCCCGCCAGTCGGTGCATGAGAGCCTTTCCCGCGCCGCCGCCAGGCTGGAGGAAATGGAGCGAACCCTGGGAGTGGCCGGCCGGTTCCGCAGGATGGAGGACGGTCTCAGTCAGGCTCTTTCTTCCCTGCGGGCAAAGGATTATCCCCGGACGGAGCGGCTCCTGGAGGGGCTGCTCTCCCTGGATCAGGAGGAACAAAATGGCCTTTGAAGGCTTAAGCGAAAAGCTGCAGGGCGCCCTGCGGAAGATGACCGGCAAGGGCAAGCTGACCGAGCAGGCCGTAAAGGAAGGCATGCGGGAGGTCCGGATGGCCCTGCTGGAGGCGGACGTAAACTATGCCGTCGCCAAGGATTTCATCAAGAAGGTAACCGAGCGCTGCGTGGGACAGGAAGTGCTTTCTTCCCTGACGCCCTCCCAGCAGGTTATCAGCATCGTCCGGGAAGAAATGACGACCCTGATGGGCTCCACCAACAGCCGTCTCAACTGGTCTTCCTCTCTCCCCTCGGTCATCATGCTCTGCGGCCTGCAGGGCGCCGGCAAGACCACCATGTGCGCCAAGCTGGCGGGCTATCTGTCCAAGCAGGGCAAAAAGCCCATGCTGGCTGCCTGTGATATCTACCGTCCCGCCGCCATTAAGCAGCTGCAGGTCGTTGGCCAGCAGGTGGGGGTTCCCGTGTTTGAAAAGGGAACGCAGGATCCGGTCAGGACGGCGCTGGAGGCAGTGGAGAACGCCCGGTATTACGGGCGGGACGTGCTGATTATCGATACCGCCGGCCGCCTTCATATCGACGAAGCCCTGATGGACGAGCTTCTCCGGATCAAGGGCGCGGTTCACCCCGCCGAAATTCTGCTGACCGTGGATGCCATGACCGGTCAGGACGCGGTCAATGTGGCCAAGACCTTCGATGAAAAGCTGGATGTGACCGGCGTCATCCTCACCAAGCTGGATGGCGATACCCGGGGCGGCGCGGCCCTGAGCATCAAGGCGGTCACCGGCAAGCCCATCAAATTCAGCGGTATCGGTGAAAAGCTGACGGACGTTGAACCCTTCCATCCGGACCGGATGGCCAGCCGGATCCTGGGCATGGGAGACGTGCTGACCCTGATCGACAAGGCCGCCGAAGCCTTCGACGAGCACGATGCCGAGAAGTTCGCCCGCAAGGGACTCAGTGATAAGCTGACCCTGGAGGACTTTCTGGAGCAGATGCAGAGCATGAAGAAAATGGGCGGGCTGAAGAGCATGATCAATATGCTCCCCGGCATGAGCGGCAAGGACATCGACGTGGATGAAAACGCCATGAAGAAGCCTGAGGCCATCATCCGCTCCATGACGCCCGCGGAGCGCCGGAATCCCGGAATTCTGAACGCCTCCCGCCGGAAGCGCATTGCAGCCGGTTCCGGCACCACCGTGCAGGATGTAAACCAGCTGATCCGCCAGTTCGAACAGTCCCAGCAGCTTATGAAGCAGATGATGGGAAACAAGAAGCTTCGGGGCCGTCTGGGCCGTATGAAATTCCCCGGCATGTAAGCATGCCTCGGGTTTTCCCATAGGCTGGGCTGCGGAAGCCCGCCCCCGCAAATGTGTTTGGTCTCATATACTCCCGTATATGATTTCCATAAAATATTTATTCTATTTAACCAGGAGGAACCAAATCAATGGCTGTTAAGATTCGTCTGAAGAGAATGGGTATGAAGAAAAAGCCTTTCTACCGCGTGGTCGTTGCTGACATCCGCAGCCCCCGTGATGGCCGTTTCATCGAGGAAATTGGCTATTACAATCCCATGACCAAGCCCGCCGAGATCAAGGTGGATAATGATCGCGCGAAATACTGGCTGGGTGTCGGCGCGCAGCCCACGGATACTGTTCGCATTCTGCTGAAGAAAACCGGCGCTATCGAAGAGAAGGCTTAATTTCTCCGACAGCCGTCTGGCAGAAAGGATGTCTCCATGCAAGAATTGCTGACTTTTGTAGCGCGCTCTCTCGTCGAGCACCCTGACCAGGTGGTCGTCACCGAAACGGAAGGGCCCGAGGCCATTATCCTCGAGCTGCACGTGGCGGAAGACGATATGGGCAAGGTGATCGGCAAGCAGGGCCGCATCGCCAGAGCGATCCGCACGGTGATCAAAGCGGCCACTGCAAAAAACGCCAAACCCGTTTTTGTCGAAATTCAGGAATAACCGGCAGCAAAGGCGGAATCCGCGGATCCAGCGGGTTCCGCCTTTCCGTATTAATCAAGGCGCTGACGGACGGTTTTCCCGGCGGGCCGTCTGATTTCTGTCAGACAGGATCCTCCCGGGTACATTCCTTCAGCGTCTCCAAAGGGACAGAAAAGATGACACAGTATCTGATGATCGGTGAAGTGCTGAAGCCTCAGGGCCTGCATGGGGAATGCAAGATCAAGCCCTGGACGGCGGATATTTCGCTCTTCGAAACCTGGAAAACCCTGTACCGGAAGGAGGGCGAAGACTATCTTCCCCTTTCCTTTTCCCTGCGGCGCATTCACGAGGGATTCGTCTACGCGGTGCTGGGGGAATGCGCCTCTCCCCAGGATGTAGAACGCCTGCGCGGTCTCCATCTGTATATTGACCGGGCCCATGCGGCTCCCCTGGAGGAAGGATCGGACTATATCGCCGATCTGATCGGCTGCATGGCCGTCGATGAAACCGGCGCCCAGCTGGGCATTCTGCGGGAAGTGCTGCAGTATGGCTCCGTGGACACCTGGGCCTTCTCAGGCGTTTCCGGCCGGAAGCCCTTCATGGCTCCCGCCCTGCGGGCGGTCTTCCCGGAGGTGGACACGGCGGAGCGGGTGATCCGCGTGGATTCCCGGAGGCTGGAAGAGGTGGCTGTCTTTGAGGATTAAAATTCTGACGGTCTTTCCGGAGATGTTCGAAAGCGTGCTCTCCGCCAGCATCCTGGGCCGGGCCCGGGAACAGGGGCTTCTGCAGGTGGATCTGATCGATATCCGCCCCTTTTCGGATCGGAAGCACAAAAACACGGACGATTATCCCTTCGGGGGCGGCGCGGGCATGGTCATGCTGGCCCAGCCCATCCATGACGCCATGCGCTTCGCCATGGGAGAGAACTTCCGGGGCCGCCGGATTTACCTGGGGCCCCGGGGAAAGCGGCTGAGCACCTCCCTGGCCCGTGAGCTGGCGCTGGAGGAGGAGCTTATCCTTCTCTGCGGGCATTATGAAGGTGTGGATCAGCGGGCGCTGGATGCCTGCGTGGATGAGGAAATCAGCATCGGGGATTATATCCTGACCGGAGGCGAACTGGCGGCCATGGTGCTGACGGACTGCGTGGCCCGATTCATCCCCGGAGTCCTTGGCTCCAGCGACAGTCCTGAGGAGGAATCCTTCTCGGACGGTCTGCTGGAATACCCCCAGTATACCCGTCCCCGGGAATGGGAGGGACGGACTGTGCCGGAGGTGCTGCTGAACGGCGATCATGCGAAAATACAGGCCTGGCGCCGGCAGGAAAGCCTCCGGGCCACCCTGCGTTTCCGGCCGGATCTGCTGGAGAAGGCGGAACTGACCTCGAAGGAAAAGAAACTGATTGAGGAGTGGAAGGAATCATGTTTCTGCGAAAACTGACGGTGATCGTGCTCCCCCTGGGCATGCTTCTGCCACTTTGCCTGCTGATGCCCCTCTTCGCTTCCCTGGGGCCCTTCTTCGGCAATCTGCTGCTGGGGGCCGTCCTGGGTGTTATGCTGGGATTGCTGCTGCCCCTGGCGGGAGCCACCCGGCTGCGGGAGCCCTTTGCGCATCTGCTGTGGGTGCCCGCAGCGATTCTGGTGCTGGTGCTCATCGGGCAGTATCTGGCCTCCCTGGGAACGGATCTTCCCCTGCTGCGGCTGCTGGCTACCCAGGATGCCCGGGTCATTACCGTGGAATCCGCCTTCGCCGCCTATATGATCGCCTTTTCTCTCCGGACCGGCCGGGGAATCTGATCCCGGATTCCCTTGCGTTCTTCCCTCTTCTGCGATATACTCCCCCTGAAAAGAAAGGAGTTTCACCTGTATGCTTACGATCTGCCTTTTTGCCTCGGACTATGCCTCTCCCCGGGATCTGCACGCGGCCCTGAAGCGTCTGCTCTCCCTGCCGGACTACTATGGCCTGAATGCGGACGCGCTGAATGACTGCCTGTCGGAGCGGCCCGTCTGCCCTTCCCTCTGGTATTCCGCCCAGGGCGATGAAGCCGTGAATCAGGCCCTTCGTCTGGCCGCCCGGGTTTTCCTGGATAACGGCGGGAATGTCAGGGAGATTTGATTCGAGGAAGTTCATCATTCCGTTCTGAAAGCGGAGCGGCTGAACAGATACCGAACGAGCTGTAATTCATAGAGGAGCTGTGATTCCATGCGTTTGCATTTGCTTGGCGTAAACGGTCCCTTCCCGGCCTCCGGAGGCGCCACCTCCGGATTTCTGCTGGAGGCAGGGGATCTGGTGCTTCAGCTGGATTTCGGTTCCGGGGTGCTGTCCCGGCTGACGGAGAAGTTTCCTCCGGAGGATCTGGACGCCCTGCTGATATCCCACTGGCATTTTGATCATACCTGCGATCTCCTGCCCCTGATCTATCGGCTGGAATCCTGCGGGAAAAAGCTCCCTGTCTACGGGCCCGCGGATGAGTCTTCCGGAATTCGGAGGATGATCGCCCAGGCCGCGTGCCTTGATCTCCATGAAGTCGCCCCCGGGGATTCCCTGGACCTGGGCGAAACCCGGATCCTGGTGGGCCCTGCCCGTCATCCCGTGCCCGGGGTAGGATTCCGGGTGGAAGCGGAAGGCCGGTCCCTGGGCTATACCGGGGATACCAATACCCTGCCCTCCCTGGCGGATTTCTACCGGGGATGCGATCTGCTGCTGGCGGACGGCCTTTTCCCGGAGGACGCCTGGGCGGAAAGCAAACCCCATCTGTCCGCCTCTCTGGCCGCCTCTCTGGCCAGGGAAGCTGGAGTCGGGCAGCTGATTCTGACCCATCTGAATCCCTTCTTCTCTCCCGACCTGCTGCTGCGGGAAGCCCGAGGCTCTTTCCCCGGGGTTCGTCTGGCCAGGGCCGGGGACATGGTTTCCCTATGACCGCCCGGCAAAGAGGCTGGCTGCTTCCGCCCCTGGCGGTCTTTTTCGCCGCAGGGATTCTGCTGGGGCGGATCGCCTCCTCCTGGGTGTACGGAGCTGCGGGCAGCGTACTGGCACTGGCCGCCTGCCTCCTGCTCCGGGGCCGGGGGCGTTTTTGTGCCCTGCTGGCTCTGGGGCTGGCGCTGGGATGCCTGCGTGGCGCCCTGGCCTTTCATCCCGCGCTGCCTGCGGAGGGCTCTTATGCGGTCTCCGGCATTGTTTCCGCGGAAGTGGAATCCCGCGCGGAGCGTCAGATCCGTACGTCCCTCAGCCAGGTAACGCTGGACGGAGTTCCTCTCCGGGGCGGCGCGTACTGGTCCTTCTATGCGGAGGAGATTCCGGAGGGCCTGGTTCCCGGCATGCGGGTCACCTTTCTGGGTTCCCTGTATCATCCTTCCGGCCCCTCCAATCCGGACGGATACGATTTCCGGGAGGAGCTGCTTCGCAGGGGGATCACCGTGGGCCTCTACGGCCAGGAGGATCTGGCTGTTTCCCTCCCCGCCTCCTTCTCCCTCTCCGGCTCAGCCGCCGCCCTGCGTCACCGGCTGAGCCGGGCGCTGCTGTCCTCTCCCCTGGGGGAAGAGGCCGGCGCCTATGCGGCCGCCATGCTGCTGGGAAACCGTTCCTTCCTGCCCCGGGAGGATCGGACCGCCTTCTCGCGCCTGGGCATTGCCCATCTGCTGTCCGTCAGCGGTTTTCATACCGGCATCATCATTGCCTTCCTGGCTCTGCTGTTTCGCCGGCTCCGCCTGCCTCAGAAGTGCAGGCTTCCGGTCTATGCCCTGGTGCTTGGCGGATATGTGCTGCTCTGCGGCTCCGCCCAGCCGGTGCTTCGGGCTTCCCTGCTGCTGCTGCTCTATCAGCGGGGACGGATGCTTGCCCGTCCCCGGAGCATGCTTCATCTGCTCTCCGCGGCCTGGCTCCTGATGCTGACCCTTTCCCCGGTGCAGCTGACGGGGCTTTCCTTCCAGCTCTCCTTTGCGGCCATGGCCGGGCTTACCCTGCTTTCATCCTTTTTTTCCTCCCTCTGGCAGCCGGAGGGGAAATGGGGACGCAGGCTTCGGGACTCCTTCTCCGCCGGACTTGCCGCCCAGATCGGAATCCTGCTGCCCGAGCTGAAGGCTTTTCAGGAGCTGCCGCTGCTGGCTCTTCTGCTGAATATTCCCCTGATGGCCTATTCCTCCCTGCTGATTGCCCTCTATTGGGCCGCCCTGCTCTCCCTGCCCCTGCCCTTTCTTTCCGATGGAATCTGCTTCCTGGCCAGATGGGCGACTCAGGGGCTGCTGGCCCTGGTGCGCCTGCTGGGAAGCCTGCCGGGCATCACCCTGTGGACGAAAGCCCCTACCCTGCTCTCCGCGGCGGGCGTCCTCCTGCTGGCAGCGGGCTGCTGCGGCATGCTGCGGCTCCGTCCCCGATCCAGAGGATGGCTGTCGGCCGTGGGATGTCTGGTGCTGGCTTTATCGCTGATCCCTCTGCCCCACCGGGGCACGGAGTACATCCAGTTCAGCGTAGGAGACGCGGATGCGGCCCTCCTGTGGGACGGAGATATGGTTCTGGCCGTGGATACGGGCTATGAGGATGGGGTGCTCAGCGATTTCCTGCACCGACGCCGCCTGGCTCCGGACGCGGTGATCCTGACTCATCTCCACGCCGATCATGCGGGAGGCCTCCTGGCCCTCCGGGAGGATCATATTCCCATCCCCCTGGTCTATCTTCCGGATGACGCCACCCTGCCGGAGGTGCACCCGGATGTGCTGGCCCTGCTGGAGACGCTTCAGCGGGAAGGTACCGAATTCCGCAGCCTGGCAGCAGGGGACCGGCTGGAGCTCCCCTCCGGATCCGTCTCCGTGCTCTGGCCGGAGGAAGGGAAAACCCGTCCCGGCCAGGATGCCAACGAATCCTCCCTTGTGCTGTTTTTCGATCTGAAAGGCACCACCCTGCTGCAGGCAGGGGATCTGGACGGCCGATACGAGATGTACGCGGCGGCTCCGGCGGATGTGCTGAAGGCGGCACATCACGGAAGCACCCGTTCCTCCTCGGAGGCTTATCTGGAGGCTGTCAGCCCGCTGGCGGTGCTCCTGTCCACGGGAAACAGGGACCGGACCGCCCAGTTCCGGGAAAGACTGGAGGAGGGGTGCGTCCTTTTTTCCACCCAGGACCAGGGCATGCTCCGGGTTCGGTTTCTGGAAAATGCCTTTGAAATTGAAACCTTCCGGTAAGATCCCCGCTGGAATCAGTTCAGTCACTCCCCGCTCTTCGGTATTCCGCTCGGGGGATGAGGAATCCCACGCGGCAGGCCTCTCCTGTCCGGGGATGCCGCCCGTTTCTCACCGAAAGCGTTCGAAACCCCCGTCCATTATGTATCTGCATGAGGTAAGGCTATGAATCATCAGGAGTTTGCCCGACGGCTGGCGAAAAACGATCTGCCCTCCGTCCTGTTTTTCGAAGGTCCTGAGGAATACCTGAAGCAGTCCGCCCTGCAGGATCTGCGAAAGGCCCTGCTGCCGGAGGGGCTGGAGGAATTGAACGAAACCCGGCTCACCGCCCCGGAGACCGACGCGCTCATCGCCGCGGCGGAAACCCTTCCCTTCATGGCGGACCGTCGGCTCGTCCTCCTGCGGGATTATCCCGCGATTACCGGCCGGGGCGAAGCGGACGAAAAGCTCCTGGAATATCTTCCCCACGCGCCAGCCTCCTCGGTGATTCTGTTTTATAATGTGCTCCCCGTCAAGCAGCGGAAAATTCGGAATATTGCGGAAAAGATGGGGGGGCTGGTAAAGTTCGAGCCCCTTTCCGGCGCGGCCCTCACCTCCTTCGTCACGGACGCCTTTCATAATCTGGGGCGGGAATGCGACGCCCGGACTGCGGATTTTCTGATCTTTACCAGCGGCTCAGATACGAACCAGCTGATGAGCGAAATCGCCAAAATCGCCGCCTACCATCCGGAGGAGCCGAAAGTCAATCCGGAGGATGTGAAGGCACTGGCCACTCCCTCTATGGAGAGCAAGGTCTTTTCCCTGGTGGATGCCATTCTGGCCGGCCAGGACGCGGCCGCCTTCTCCCAGCTGCGCAATCTGCTCCGGAACGGGGAATCCCGGATCATGGTGCTGTCCATGATCACCCGGCAGTTCCGTCTCATGCAGCATGTCAAGATCATGCAGTATGAAAAGCTGAGCCAGAAGGAGATGCCCGCCGCCCTGGGAATGAGCCCCTATATCACCCAGCAGTACGTGCGTCAGGCATCCTCCTATACGGCCCGGCAGGTGAAAGAAGCGGTTCGCCTCTGCCTGGATACGGATCTGGCCATCAAATCCGGCGTCCTCCGGGAGGAAGGCGCCGTGGAAGCGGTCATGCTGCGGCTGCTGATGCTGCGAAAAAAGCCCGAGCCCGCCTGATTTCCGCCGCAGCATACGGCCCGGAATCCGCGGATCTTCTGCCTGGTGTATTTCCTGGGTGCTCATTTTCAGAAAGCATTGCAATTGTTACAAAATTATGATACAATGCTTCCAGTTTTTTGACAGGGAGGTCAATGAATACATGAAACGGCTTCTTTCACTGCTTCTGATCCTTTGCCTCACCCTGGGGATGATTCCCCTGGCTCACGCGGCCATCACCGTGACCGAACAGCCGGAGACGACGACCGTCAAGGCCGGCGGAAACGTCACCTTCAGGTTCAAGGGCAAGAATGTCAGCGGCTCCGGCATCACATGGTATTTCATCAATCCGGTCACCGGGGAAACCACCACCGGGAAAAAGCTTTCCTCCGTGGTCCCGGGCATCAAGGTTGCCAATGCCAACAGTCCTAAAATTACCCTGAAACGGGTTCCTGAATCCATGCATGGCTGGATTCTCTACTGCCATATTGGCAGGAAGTCCGGAGGCGTGGATACGGACAAGGTTATGCTCCTGATCGAGGGGAAGGAACCCCCTGCGAACATGGCGGAGCTTTTAGCCGCCCCTCCCGCTGCAGCGGACGATGACGATGGCGGCGCGAAATCAGACGGCGCGGGAGATTCCGATGCCATCTTCGTAACCGCAACGCCTGAACCTCCGACCCCCATCGTAATTACCGGCTCCAAGGTTGAGCTCTATCAGCTGGACCGCAGCGGCGATATTGTGGGTACGGCCCAGACCGAGCTGACCTTTCCCGTCGGCAGTTCCGCCAATTTCTATGTAAAGCTGCCGGAGGGTACGGAAGGCACCCTGCAGTACTTTACCATCGGCGGCATTCGGTTTGACCCGGAAGGAGACAATGTAACCGGTATGGCCGTTCGCGGCTGGACCACCTCCGCGGCTGTCCGCGCCAAGGTGCTGAAGCCCGGCGATGAAACTCCCACCCCTGCCCCCGTGGCGACGGAGGAGCCCGTGGATGAGTCCTCCCTGGTGACCGTCACCTGCACCTACTGCCGCTTCACCGGATGGCACAATACCTTCTCCGAGTCCGGCAAGGTCCCTGTGGGCAGCACGATTACCGTGGCCGCCTCTGGCGGAATGATTTCCAAGGGCTATTCCATCAACGGCGCCAAGGCGAGCCATCGGGATGAAGCCGCCTTCCAGCTGGTGGTGGAAGGCGATACCACCATCGTCATGGAAGAACAGAAAGCTTCCACCAAGTCCCTGTGGAATTGATCCGCCCGGGCAATCTCCTGAAATCAATTTATCCCCCTGTGAACTCACAGGGGGATTTTCTTATGGAAAACGCTGAAAAATTTGCACCAGGGGATGAAATCCGCCTGAGAGAGGACTTACCATACCTCGTCCGATCGAAAGGGGTTTCAGCCCGCACAGAATCAATCAGCGTTTTCTTATTTCCCAGTCACGCTCATGATCCAGGGATTATCCAGCGTGCCGGCTCCGCCGGTAACCTCAAGCCTGCTTAAATCCACGATAGTCGCCGGCCGAACGCCGATCCTGACGGAAGCCATGTTGCTCCAGCTCAGGTGCCCATTCGCACCCACGATGCCGCTCATATAATACCCCGGACGCCGCTTGATCGCCCAGTAGGGGGACGATCCGCCATAGCCCATTCCCTTATACACCGTAACCACGTCCAGCTTATACCGGGAAGTGTTCTTCTTCCAGTCCGGATACTGAACCTTCGCCTTGGCATAGGGCGTCGCGAAGGCTTTCCGCCGGCCGCTTTCCGGCACCGCGATCTCGCCTTCGTTTTCCTTTGTGTTCCCGTGAGTGGTTTTGGGGAACCCGAAATCTTCGTTCTTCATATCCGCGTAGGTCAGGATGTAGAACAGATCCTTCCCGTAGGGGAACTTCTCCCTTTCCTCCGCCGTCATATCTCCGCTCCCCGTTTCCTGATACCCGGGCTCCACGGCCACGTCCGTCTCCCCTTTAACGGATTCCGTAATCCGATGGGGCACGATCGCGGAGCTGAAGTCCTGGTTTTCGAACATGACCCGGGCCATTTCCCCGTTGAGCCAGTAATAGAGGTCCGTCTCCTCGTAGGGCGTGTTATACTTGCTCTTATAGTTGCGCTTCTTGACCGCGGTGGTGAAATCGTCAATTTTGATCATCTGCATCGCGTCAACCACCTGCTCCGTAACCAGCTGAGCGATATTTTCCTTCCGGTACAGCACCCTCCACACCAGCGGCGCCCTTCCTCCGTCCTCTTCATAATAGTAGGTACCCAGCTGGAGGTACTGATACTGCTTCTCGTAATCCTCGGAGACCGTTCCGTCCCATCCGCGGATCTGTTCGCAGGAATTCCCGTCGTTGGATCCGGCCGCCGGGGCGGATGGCTGGCTTTCAGCCGCCGCCTCCTGCTCCGCGGATTCCTCTCCGGCTGATTCCTCCGGTTCCACTGATTCTTCTGCTTCATCCGCCTGCGGATCGATCTCTTCCTTCACCTCTTCCGCTCCGGCCACGGCCTCGGAAAGTTCCTCCCCGGCGGTTTCCTGCCCCGCGATCAGAATCATGACCTCGTCCGTATCCACCCCTGAGCCTTTTTTCCCCAGATGGCAGTGCAGCGTCCATCCGTGCATGGAGGCAGGAACGTTTTTCAGGGTAATGCTCAGGCTGTTCGCGCTCCGAACCTTCAGCCCGCTGACCTTGGAGGCGAGCTTTCTCCCCGGGACGGTTTCCCCGGTGTCCGGATCCGTAAAATACCAGGTGATAGCGGTCCTGGAGCTGACCCCCTCCGCCACCACTGTAAAGGTAATGCTTCCGCCGGCCTCGACCGTCTGGGTCTCAGGCTGTTGGATAATGGTAATCTCCGCCAGCGCGGCCGGCGCAAGGCAAAGCAGCAGGAACAGTGCAATCAGCAGTCGCTTCATGGATCGTCTTCTCCTTCCGGCACTTCAGGACAGGGTGGGCGAGGTCACCAGCAGCGCGAGCGCCGCCAGCATCAGACCCAGCAGTAAGAATCCCAGATATTTTCTCATCCCGGTTTCTTCCTTTTAAAAGTTCTTGGTCAGATCGTACCGCTCATAGAATTCCTTCCGATAATCCAGCAGCCGGTCCTCCGCAATGGCCTCGCGGATCTCCTCCATCATGCGGAGCAGGAACCTCAGGTTATGGATGGAGGCCAGCCTGCCGGCTGTAATCTCCTTCGCATTGAACAGGTGCCTCACATAGGCCCGGGAATAATGGGTACAGGCGTAGCAGTCGCACGCCTCATCCATGGGGGAGAAATCGTGAGCATATTTGCCGTTTTTGATCACGACCCGTCCCCTGTGGGTAAAGATGGATCCGTTCCGCGCGATGCGGGTAGCCAGTACGCAGTCGAACATATCGATCCCTCGGATGACGCCCTCGATCAGGCAGTCCGGGGATCCCACCCCCATCAGGTACCTGGGCTTCCCCTCCGGCATGTAGGGCCGGATTTTATCCAGCATTTCGTACATCACCGGCTTGGGCTCGCCCACGGAGAGTCCCCCGATACCGTATCCGATGAAGTCCATATCCGAAAGAGCTTTGGCGCTCTCAATCCGCAGATCCTCGTAGAAAGCCCCCTGCACAATGCCGAACAGCGCCTGGTCCTCCCGGGTATGATGCTCCTTGCATCTCTCCGCCCACCGATGGGTCCGCTCCATGGCTTCCTTCGCCGTCTTGTAATCGCAGGGATAGGGGGAGCATACATCGAAGGCCATGGCGATGTCCGAGCCCAGGGCCTGCTGGATGTCCATGCTGACCTCCGGGCTGATGAACTTCCGGCTCCCGTCCAGATGGCTCTGGAAGGTGACGCCTTCCTCCTTGATCTTCCGGATTCCCGCCAGGGAGAATACCTGGAAGCCGCCGCTGTCCGTCAGGATGGGATGCGGCCAGTCCATAAACCGGTGCAGACCTCCCGCCTCCCGGATCAGCTCCTCCCCGGGCCGCAGGTGCAGGTGGTAGGTATTGGAGAGCAGGATCTTCGTCCCGATCTCCTCCATCTCCCGGCTGGTCATGGCCTTAACGCAGGCGGAGGTGCCCACCGGCATATAAATGGGGGTCGGAATATCCCCATGGGGCGTATGCAGTACGCCCAGCCTGGCTCCGCTCTGTTTGCAAATGTGGGTCACTTCATAGGAAAAATGAGGATTCGTCAAGGATCTGTCCCTCTCTGTCTGTTTCTGTTGATTCCTGCCGGAGCGGGTCTTCCTCCCCTTCCTCCGGCACATACAGTTTTCCGTTAAATGCCTTAAAGCTCTGGATCACCGGAGCCGCCAGGTTTATCTTCCGCGGCTCCTTCGGCTCCTCCGCGTCCTCCGGCACGGACAGCTGATCCCGGTACAGGCTCCAGGCATTTCCGTCCGGCATGGAGTAGAAACGCATCATCTTCCGGGTGGTGGGATGAATGAAGGTCAGCTTATAGCCCCACAGGGCGATCTGCTGTCCGGGAATGCCTCCGCCGTACCGGTTATCTCCCCACAGGGGCATCCCCGCCCCCGCCATCTGGGCCCGGATCTGGTGCTTTCTCCCGGTCTCCAGCCGGATGGCGCACAGGCTGGTACCGTCCCGCCTGGCCAGGCATCTTCCGTGGAGGACGGCCAGCTGGCTCCCCTTCACGTCCGCCTCGCAGACGACTACTTTGTTCTGCATGGGATCCTTGTACAGGTAGTCCGTCAGCGTAAATGAGTCCTGCGCGTCCCCTTTCACGATGCACAGGTATTCCCGGCCCATCTCGTGCTTCCGCATCTGCTCGGACAGCCGGGCCGCCGCCTTGCTGGTCCGGGCGAATACCATCAGGCCGCCCACCGGCCGGTCCAGCCGGTGCACCAGGCCCAGGTAGACATTTCCGGGCTTCTGATAGGTGACCCGAATATACTCCTTCAGCTCCGTCAGCATATCCGTGTCCCCGGTGGCATCCCCCTGGCTCAGCATGTTCGGCGGCTTCACCGCCACCAGCACATGGTTATCCTCGTACAGGACGTCAGGCATGGCTCCACCTCCCGCTGGCCCCGCAGGGCAGCACTCCCCCTGAGGTCACAGGCAGGCACAGTTCCTGGCTGTCCGTCTTCCCGCCATACCGGGAACCTACGCATTTCTCAATCATATTGCTCAGCACGCTGGCCTGGAATCCCGTGGTATAGCTGTTCAGCAGGAAGAATACCGGCTCCCTGCTCAGCGCCTGGCTGCAGGTATCTACCAGGCCGTACAGCTCGTTCTCCAGCTTCCAGACCTCCCCGGAGGGGCCCCGTCCGTAGCTGGGCGGATCCATCAGAATGCCGTCGTACCGGTTTCCACGGCGGATTTCCCGCTGCACGAAGCGGAGCGCATCCTCCACGATCCACCGGAATCCGGTCTCCGGCAGGTGATTCAGCTCCCGGTTTTCCTTGGCCCAGGATACCATGCCCTTGGCCGCGTCCACATGGGTCACATGGGCCCCCGCCTCAGCGCAGGCCAGGGTGGCGGCTCCGGTGTACCCGAACAGGTTCAGCACCCGCAGGTCCTGCCTTCCCGTCTCTCTCAGCTTTTCCGCCATCCACTTCCAGTTGGCTCCCTGCTCCGGAAAAAGCCCCGTATGCTTGAAGCCGGTGGGGCGAACATAGAATTTCAGCCCCTCATGGCAGACCGTCCACCTCTCGGGCAGCTTCCGCCGGAATTCCCATTGCCCTCCGCCCTTCTCGCTCCGATGGTAGATGGCGTCCGCCCGCTCCCACAGAGCGGGATTGGCCTTGGGCCAGATGGTCTGGGGATCGGGCCGGCGTAGGATCACGTCCTTCCACCGCTCCAGCTTCTCCCCGTCCCCGGTATCCAGCACCTCGTAATCATCCCAGCTGTCACATAAGAACATCTTTTTTATTCCTTTATTCCGCATACAGCGGCAGCAGATCCTGATGCATCCGGATCAGCTGCTCAACCACATCCATACAGTACAGCCGATCCAGCCCGGCCAGCGCCGGATCATACTCGATGTACTCCCGCAGCGCTTCCCTGTCGCCCATGGCCGCCCGGGCCGCCAGCCTGTTTGCTTCGTCAATTTCCGTCATCACCTGGGCCAGCGCCGGTGTCACCTGAAAGCCCTGGGCTTCGGGCTGCCCCCGGACCAGCTTCAGGTTCGTCTCCACCATCGCCTCCCGGGGAAGCTGGGGCAGATCTCCCCCGTTCCGATGAGCGACCGCCTCCAGCACCGCGTCCTCTTTCCGCAGCACGGACAGCGCCAGCCTCATGGGCCGCACCGGGGGCACCCGGGACAGCAGCAGCAGCTGGGCCATGGCGCCCTCCCGGGCGTCCGCCCCCTGCTCCCGTACAGTGTTCATGTAGAGGATTCGTTCCTTCCGCTTCTCCACCGTCTCCCCGAACTCCGGCTTTTCCTCCGGAATGTAGTCCGGCTGAGCGGGCAGAAATTCCGCGTGGTCCGTCACGTCTCCAACCGGCAGCGCGTCCCACCAGTCCAGCCATCTTTTTGTCAGCCGGCCCAGCTCATTCTCCTTCGCCGCCTTCTTCAGCCGGGGAAGCCAATCCTTCCCGCTCTCCCTGTCCCGGAATTTCATCAGGAAGCTGAAGCCCGGCAAACCCGCGATCTCCCATTCCTGGTCTTCCATCCGGACTTTCAGCCGCTTCGCCAGCGTGTCCAGCCCGTTTGCTCCCTTCAGGGGCGTCCGTCCCAGTCCGTAGCAGGCAAAGCCGCGCCGCAGAAACACCTCCGTGGTCCGGGCCACCGGCTGCCCCAGGTTGATGACCAGCGCCTCGGGGCAGGCCTCCTGCATGGCGTCGCACAGCTCCGTCACCGCCTGCCCCGCCCGAAGGGCGTGCATCAGACCTTCAATCCCGCCGTTCACCCGCGCCTGATCCGTCATTCCCAGATTCTCCGCGTGCACCAGGGGCTCCAGGGGGCTGGGTTCCCGGTCTCCGAATCCTTCCGGCTGCTCACCGGCTTCCGGCCTCTCCGGTTCCTCCCCTTCCAGGGCGCTCCGGTCCATGAAAAAGCGGCTGGCAGCCTGGGGATCCCCCGCGTAGACGACGCAGTCCGCTCCCCGCAGGGCCTCCGTCCGTTCCGCGGTCGCGCGCAGGCTCCCGCCCATCCCCGCCTTTTTCAGCACCGCCTTGCCGTATCCCGCCAGCAGCTCCGCCATGGCGGGGTTCTTTTCCTCCACCGCGATCTCCGCGTCCCGCTCCTTCCCGGCGAAAAGAAGGTCAGTTAAAAGGGTGGGCAGGAGCATCGGAATGTCCTGCCCAACAAATGCAAATTTCATCCGTATTTTATGCCTTTTTTACCGCCAGGATGGCTTTCCTGTCGTTGATGTCCCATTCCTTCGCGATGAAGCCCTCTCCTGCTTCCGCCCGGGTCAGGCTCAGGGCCAGCGTTCCCTTCCGGATCATCTCTCCGCAGGCCTCCAGCGCCTCAGCCAGGGCATCCTTCGCCGTGTACCGGATCTCGATCCGGTCCGTCACCTCGAAGCCCGCTTCCTTCCGCATGGTCTGGATCTTGGAGATCACCTCCCGGGCATATCCTTCCCGGATCAGATCCTCGGTCAGGTTCGTATCCAGCACCACCGTCACGCCCCGGTCCTCCAGAGCGGTGAAGCCGGGCTTCTGCATCGGGCTGGTCAGCACGTCGTCCTTGGCCAGGGTCACCTGGGTGCCCTCGATCTCGAAGGAAACTTCCTCGCCCCGGCCGAAGGCGTCCACCACGTCATTTCCGTCCAGGGTGGCCAGATGCTGGCCGATCCTGCCCAGCAGCTTTCCGTATTTCGGTCCCAGAGTCCTCATCTGCGGCTTCAGCTGGTAGGTCGTAAAGGCCCGGGCATCCTCCGTGAAGATGACCTCCTTCACGTTCAGCTCATCCTCGCACAGGGCCTGATAATCCGTTCCAAAGCTCGCGCCCTTGACATACAGCTTCGCCAGGGGCTGACGCACCTTCAGGTTGGCCGCGTTCCGACAGGCCCGGCCCAGCTGAACCACCTCCAGCAGCGCCGCCATCTGCCGCTCCATCTCCGGATCGATCCGGCTCTCCTCCGCCTGGGGGAAGTCGCACAGATGCACGCTTTCCGGCGCGCCGGGAATGTTATTCACAACCAGGTTCTGGTAGATCTCCTCGCTCAGGAAGGGGATGAAGGGCGCGCAGATCTTGCTCAGCTCTACCAGCACATGGTACAGCGTGGCGAAGGCCGCTTCCTTCTCTCCCGCCATGCCCTTGCCCCAGAACCGCTCCCGGCCGCGCCGGACGTACCAGTTGCTCAGGTCATCCACAAATTCCTCAATGGCGGCGGCGGGCTCGCTGACCCGATACTGGGCCAGATCCCCGTCCACCCGGCGGATCAGGGTATTCAGCCGGCTCAGGATCCAGCGGTCCATCAGCGTCAGCTCCACCTTGTCCAGCGGATGGGCCTTCGGGTCAAATCCGTCGATCTGGGCATACATGGTAAAGAAGGCGTAGGTATTCTGCAGGGTGGCCAGGAACTTCCGCTGCACCTCCTGCACCGCTTCCTCGCTGAACCGCTTGGGCAGCCAGGGCGCGGCCGTGGTGTAGAAATACCACCGCAGCGCGTCTGCGCCGAATTTGTCCAGCATCACGAAGGGATCCACCACGTTGCCCAGGTGCTTGGACATCTTCCGGCCTTCCGCGTCCTGCACGTGTCCCATGACGATGCAGTTCTTGAAGGGCGCCCGGTCAAACAGCAGGGTGCTGATGGCCTCCAGCGTATAGAACCACCCCCGGGTCTGGTCCACCGCCTCGGAAATGAAGTCCGCCGGGAAGTTCTTCTCGAATTCTTCCTTATGCTCGAAGGGATAGTGCCACTGGGCGAAGGGCATGCTTCCGGAATCGTACCAGCAGTCGATGACCTCCTTCACCCGGTGCATTTCGCCGCCGCACTTTTCGCACCGCAGCGTCACTTCGTCGATGAAGGGCCGGTGCAGCTCGATCTCCTCTCCGGGATCCTGCACGGCCATCTGCCGCAGCTCCGCCCGGCTTCCCACAACATGCATATGCCCGCATTCGCATTTCCATACCGGCAGGGGTGTTCCCCAGTACCGTTCCCGGCTCAGGCCCCAGTCGATCACGTTCTCCAGGAAGTTGCCCATCCGGCCGTCCTTGATGTTATCCGGCATCCAGTTCACGGTCTGGTTGTTCCTCACCAGGCTGTCCCGGACCTTCGTCATGGCGATGAACCAGGTCGGCCGTGCGTAGTACAGCAGAGGCGTGTCGCACCGCCAGCAGAAGGGATAATCATGGGCGAAGGGAAGCGCGGCAAACAGCAGCCCCTTCTCTTCCAGATCCTTCAGGATCGGCTTGTCCGCATCCTTCACGAAGGTGCCCGCCCAGGTGGTTCCCTCCACGAATTTACCCTGGGTATCCACCAGGTTGATGAAGGGCAGCCCGTTCTCCCGGCATACCCGGTTGTCGTCCTCGCCGAAGGCCGGAGCGATGTGCACGATGCCCGTGCCGTCCTCCATGGTTACGTATCCGTCGCAGACCACGAACCAGGCCTTGCCGTCCGGCTCCTGGAAGCGATAAAGGGGCTCGTATTCCGTACCCTTCAGCTCGCTTCCCGGAAATTCCGCTTCAATGGTGACCTCTTTGTCCCCGAATACGCTTTCCACCAGGGCCCGGGCCATGATGTACTTCTTCCCCTCCGCCTCCAGCCGGCAGTAGGTGTACGCGGGATTCACGCACAGCGCCAGGTTGCTGGGCAGCGTCCAGGGCGTGGTTGTCCATGCCAGCAGGTAGGTATTCTCCTCCCCCTTCACCGGGAACCGGACGATGGCGGAGGTCTCCTTCACATTCTTGTATCCCTGGGCCACTTCGTGGGAGCTCAGGGCCGTCCCGCACCGGGGGCAGTAAGGCACAATCTTGTGGCCCTGATACAGCAGCCCCTTCTCATGAATCTGCTTCAGGCTCCACCATTCGCTCTCGATATAGTTGTTTTCATAGGTCACGTAGGGATGCTCCATGTCGGCCCAGTAGGCCACCTGGTCGCTCATCTTCTCCCATTCGTGCAGGTATTTCCATACGCTCTTCTTGCATTCGGCGATGAAGGGCTCAATGCCGTATTCCTCGATCTGGGGCTTCCCGTCCAGGCCCAGGCTCTTCTCCACCTCCAGCTCCACCGGCAGGCCGTGGGTGTCCCATCCGGCGATGCGCAGGGCGCTCTGCCCCTTCATGGTCCGATACCGGGGAAACAGATCCTTGATCACACGGGTCTCGATGTGCCCGATATGGGGCTTGCCATTAGCGGTGGGCGGTCCGTCAAAGAAGGTGAACTGGGGCGCGCCATCCCGCAGGTGGAAGGACTTCCGGACGATGTCCTTCTCCTTCCACATTCTGGTCACTTCCTGCTCCCGGGAAACGAAATTCATGTCCGTCGATACTTTGCTGTACATAACCTTTCCTGTTCTCCTCTGCCTTATTTACAGTGTTCCCGCGGCGTATCTTTCCTCCGCCTCGGCCATGATCTTTTCCGTGGCGCTCACGCCGCACCGGGAAGCCCCCGCCTCCCTGGCCCTGAGCACGGTGTCCAGATCCCGGATGCCGCCGGAGCCCTTTACCTTCACTTTCGCGGATACATTGGCCCGCATCAGCTTCAGATCCTCAATGGTGCATCCCGCGGAGCCGTATCCGGTGCTGGTTTTGACGAAGTCCGCCCCTGCCTTCTCGCTCAGATGGCAGGCGGTGATTTTCTCCTCCTCCGTCAGGTAGCAGGTCTCCAAGATCACCTTCAGGATCGCCCCCGCCTCATGGGCCGCGTTGGCAATGATGCGGATCTCGCTGCCCACATACTCATAGTCCCCGGCCTTCAGCTTTCCGATATTCAGCACCATATCCAGCTCTTCGCATCCCTGCGCCAGAGCCATCTGGGCCTCCGCCAGCTTGATCGCGGTCTCGTTCGTCCCGTGGGGGAACCCGATCACCGTGCATACCTTCACCTCGCTGCCCTCCAGCATCTCCGCCAGAATCGGCACATCGCACGGCCTGGCGCATACGCTGGCCGTCCCATACTTCAGGGCCACCTCGCACCCGCGGCGGATATCCGCCTCCGTCAGCCAGGGCTGCAGCGTGGAGTGATCCAGCATCTTCGCTATATCTTTCGGTGTAATCGCCATCTTCTTCTCCTTCCAGCGGAAACCGCGCAACAAAAAATACAGAACAACAAGTTATTATACCTTTTTCCCGTCATAATTTGAAGACATTTCCAAAAATTTCTTCTTCAGCGGCATCTGAGTGCCATTTCAGCTTGTCGCCGCCATTCTTTGTTAAAAAGTTAACAAACTTGTTTTTCCATTCTGCCTGCCACCCTCCCCCGGGCTGCGTATATACAGGTGTCAGGACGGTGGGCCTGGCCAGAGGAAAGAAAAAAACGCGGCCCGCGAAGGGCATAGAGAAAAGGAGGACGGGAAAATGAAGAAGCTGATCGGGATCGTGATGGTGGTACTGATGATGGTAGGTCTGATGATTCCGGCAATTTCCGGAGCGGAGCAGGTTGCGGACAACCTCGAAATGTGGGTCAACTGCGCGGACGGAAAAACGCTGAATGTACGGGAAACCCCCTCCACCAAGGCAAAGGTGCTCTATCGCGTGGACAGCGGCAAGAAAGTAGAGATCATTGAGGACGCGGGCAGCGGATGGGCCCATGTATACCAGGACGGCAAGGCGGCCGGCTATGTGATGACCAAGTTCCTGCAGGCGAAAAAGCCCGGCAAGTACGAGGTGACGGAGCGGGACGACAACTTCCGCACGGTGGAATCCTATAAGGTGACCGCTCTCGCCCGGGGCAAGAACACCACTGAAAGCGTCGGTCTGAGGACCAAGCCCAACAAAACCGCCAAGGCAATCCGCCGCCTGGCCGCCGGAGATGCGCTGACCGTAGTGGCTGTCGGCAAGACCTGGAGCAAGGTAGTGGACCAGACCACCGGCCAGACCGGATATGTAGCCAACGACTACATCACGAAGGCCGCCTGAGAAAATTCTCAGCGAAAAAACCGCGGGTTGAAATCGCTGCCCGCAAAGGAAAAAGAGTACAGCGTTTAAAATACGGGCGCCCGGAGATGTGAAGCCGGGCGCCCTTTGTCACGTGTCCTCTTCCTTGTTTTTTCAAGCCTCGTTCCGTTTTCTGAACAGGTATTCATCCAGCTCTTTCCTTACTTTTTCCGGTATTTCACGGGCCACCGGGCAGCAGGCCGCATCCGCCATCCGCCGGGTAAACTCCGTGATGAAATGGATATCCCGGCTCAGCTGCTCCATGGAGAGCAATTCCTTGGTATCATACCTGCAGTGAATCGGCGCAACATTTCCTCCGGCGATCCTCGCCAGGGAAACCGCGGGAACCCCCTTGTCCGCGAAGGGGGTGGAATCGCTGGAATAGACGCCTGTTTTAGCCTCCACGGGGAATCCAAGCTCCGCTCCCATATAGGATAGATAATGGGCCAGCTTATCCTCCGCGGAGACTCTGGCGATGAATTTCCCCATGATCGCGCCGATCATATCCAGATTAATGTTAAGCACCGTTTTCTCCAGCTCATTCTCATGATCGCGCACATAGGCCTTGGACCCCAGCAGACCTCTTTCCTCGCTTCCGCAGAATACGAATCGGAGCCCATAATTCAGCGGTCTGTCCTTCAGCGCGTCCATCACGCCAAGCAGCCCTGCGCAGCCGGACATATTGTCATAGGCTCCGTGGGAAAGGGATGTGGTATCGTAATGGGCGGAAAGCGTGATAAATTCATCCCGCCTGCCGGGAATTTCAGCAACCACATTATGGGATTCACCGTCATATTCTTTCTGCCTTACCGAAATTCTGATCCGCTGCGCATGTTCCCGAACGAGCCGAACCGCCTCTGAGGAATGGATCATGGCGCAAAGCACCTTTCTCTCCTCCCCGACTACATGCTCCCGAAGATCTCTCTGGTCGATATCCTGATGCGGATAGTACATGTTCCCGTACTGGAACAGGATGCCCTTTGCTCCTGCCTTCATCAGATCCTGGTAGGCAAAGCGCCCGATTCCCTGAGTGTCCATCAGCACGATCCTGTCCTTTGCGCCCGCGATGGAGACGGGATCCTGTCCGGGCATATAATACAGCTCCCCCTCCACCTCTCCGCAGCCGCATCCGAAAAAGGCCTTGCAGGGAATCTCCCGCCCGTCCGCCGTTACGGAGCAGGAATCCATTTCCGCCATAGCAACCCGGAAGGATTCCAGATGGGCCTCGACACCCATCTCTTCACAGCACTTTTTCAGGTATTCCGCCGCCCGTAGTTCCTCCGGAGTTCCGCTGGCGTGTACAAAGTCCGTGTTCTCAAAAATGCTTTTCAATTGAAGCTCAGTCATGGCCTGTTCCTCCCGTCTTCTGCATATATGCCAATTATACCATCCGGATAATGCATGTCAATTATAACCGCACCTGCCCTTGCCGAAGACAAGCCGTCATTCTTAAAAAAAAGTGCTTGCCTTTTATGGAAAATTGTGCTATAGTTCTTTCTGCTCTTCAGAGAGCACCTGCATCGGCGCGGTTCTTTGGGATCGTCTCGATGGTAGCCGTTAATCGGCTTCGTCTCCAGACCCGCAGACGTAAAACGCGGGAAACTTCCCCGGAATTTCCTTCCGGGACCCATACATGGGGCATTGGCACAGTTGGTAGTGCGCTACATTCGCATTGTAGAGGTCAGGGGTTCGACTCCCCTATGCTCCACGCAGAACCCGTGAGAGAAATCTCCCGGGTTTTTTCTTTGCCGTTTTTAGGCCCCTTCGTAAACGTCAAACGATCCAGCGTCAACAGTTTTCCTGAGCCTGTTCGCTCCACGGCTTCAGATTTTCCAGGAACTCATCCGTGAAATTGTGGTTAGCAGCCGTGATCTGCCGGAACAGCCAACTCAGATATTATATATTCGACATGCAGAGCGTGAATTCCTTTTGGTAATTCGCTAAAATTTCCTTATTTTTCAATGATTTTAGAAGAATTCTTTTGGGAGAGAAAACACTTTTTTCTCAATCTCCAGGCCTTCCAGCAGACGAGCATATTGCGCACTGGTTAACTGTCTTACTTGAAAATGGCGTTCTGCGGGCCAGCAACAGGAAGAAGATTCGGAGCAGGCAAACCAGGCATATCTTCTGTCGGAATAATGGATGTCAGGATTTTCCTTTCCCAGCGGTAATAGGTTGTGAAATCCAAGCCCCGTTCTTTACACAATTCCTTGACGCTCATTCCGCTTGAACGGCATTCAATGATCCGTTGCTTCCATATGGGTGTTTTCTGGGCATTCTGTACGTCGTAGATTGTCATGGCCGCACCTCCAGTTGCACGGGTTAGCGGGGTTAGCGCATTTTCGTACGAATTCGTGCTACCATTAAATCACGTTTTTTATTCTGTTCCCAGACGCTCTGTTATTTGACGGATACGATCCACTGGCATACCCGAATCAATAGCACTTTAGAAATACGGCTTTTTTTCCGAAAATCAAAAGCGAATATATTGTAGATGAGTTCGATTTATGTTATATTATTTTAGAAAACTGGCAATTATGCCATATTTATAAAACGATGAGGTGCACATGGAAATAAGAAGAGATGCTTATCTGAATGAACTGATTATCCGGATGCATAATGGAATGGTCAAGGTCATTACAGGAATCCGCAGGTGCGGAAAATCCTATCTGATGAATTCTCTGTTTTACCGTTATCTGACCGAATCGGTCACAGATGATTCCCATATTCTCCGCTTTGCGTTTGATTCAGCTGATGATCTGGCCAGAATCGGTGAGGATCCGATCGAACTTGCTCGGGAGAAACGGAAAGTTTCTCCGGCCAAATTCATGCGCTTCGTCAGTGAACAATTTCCGATAGAAGGCACCTTTTATCTGCTGCTGGATGAAATTCAGGAACTGGATTGCTTTGAGGCTGTTTTAAACGGCTATCTTCGTAATCCGCAATTGGAAATTTACGTGACCGGAAGCAATTCCCGATTCCTTTCGACAGACGTCCT
>JAFPWU010000017.1 GCA_017412715.1 Clostridia bacterium | reverse complement strand
TTCGTAGGCTCCTCGGCTTTGCTACACCGCTTCCTCCCCTCCTGCCATTACTGGTAGCAGCTTGCGGTTCGCTACACTTGGCGGTAAATACCCGTGGCGGGACTTTCACCCGCGAGAATTGTGCCATGCCCGGCACACTGTGAAAAGCCGCCCCCAATGGGGCGGCCTTTATCATACCAGCCGTATGCCTGCTTCCTGCTGTTCCCGCTCGTACCGGGTAAGCAGACCGTGAATCCGGTCGTAGGGATTCAGCAGACGGGAAAGACTGCGATCATGGTTCAGCGTGGCAATAATGAAGGAAATGTATTTGCTCATATCCGCCTCGATGAACCATTCCCGCTCCGCGATCTCCGGATTCCGATAGGTCAGGTTTGTGGAGATGACCCGGTCGATCACGCCCTCCCTGTAGGCCTTGTCGTATTCCTCCAGACCATTTGTAAAAAGGGCAAAGGTCGCGGCCGCGAAAATCCGGTTCGCCTTCCGCTTTTTCAGTTCCTTGGCCAGCTCGATGACGCTTTCTCCGCTGGAGATAATATCATCGGCCACAAAGACATCTTTTCCCTCCACCGTGTTGCCCATATATTCGTGGGCCACGATGGGGTTCCGGCCGTTCACGATCCGGGTATAATCCCGGCGCTTATAGAACATGCCCATGTCCAGGCCCAGGACGGAAGCATAGAAGATATTCCGGTCGATCGCTCCTTCATCTGGGGAAACGATCATCATGTGGTCCTTGTCAATCCTCAGGGTCTTTTCCCTTTTCAGCAGGGCCTTGAACACCTGATAGCTGGGCATAAAGCTCTCGAACCCCATGGTTGGAATCGCGTTCTGCACCCGGGGATCATGAGCGTCAAATGTGATGATATTGCTGACCCCCATGCGCTCCAGATCCTGCAGCATGATGGCACAATCCAGGCTCTCCCGGCTGGAGCGGCGATGCTGCCGGCCTTCATACAGCATGGGCATGATCACCGTAATGCGCTTGGCCTTCCCGCTGGTCGCGGCAATAATGCGCCGAAGATTGGCAAAATGGTCATCAGGGCTCAGGGGAATGTCCATCCCATACATTTTATAGGTTTTATTATAGGCGCCGGGATCAATCAGGATGAACAGATCGTATCCGCGAATGCTTTCCTTGATCAGGCCCTTGCCCTCCCCATTGCCGAATCTGGGGCAATCTACCTTAATCAGAAAATCCTCCCGTTCCATGCCGGGAGTTGTCCGCATATCGCCGTCTGAGGATTCCTCGGCGTGATCACGCCACTTTTTCAGCCAGCTGTTCACTTTTTCGCCCATGGTTTCCGTGCCGGGCATCGCGATAAGCCCCAGGGGGCCGACAGGATAGGTCAGAAAGGATTCGGTATTCCAGGTACTCACGAAATCCGTCATGCAAGTCCTCCCATTTCGTCCTCACTGAGGGTGACGGCGGTATTATAGCTGAAAACTCCCTGCTTGCAAAGGGGAAAAATGGCCAATTTAAAGATATTTTTCGCCCTTCGGATAAAATGGTTTCCTTTCTTCCGGATTCATACAGGCCTCACGAAAGGCGTATATGCCTGCTGATTTAATCCCATCATTTACATTGCGTTCATATTTCTGTCAAATTTCCGGATTATACTGATCCCGAAATCCGGAAAGGAGGATTTTGAAAGATGCTGAAAAAGATTTTGAATCGGAAAACGCTGGGATATATTGCCCTGGCAGTGGCCTGCCTGATGATCGGTTCCGGGGTGCTGGCCAATCAGCCCGCCCAGGCGGCAAATTCTGTGATGACCTCCTCCTCAGCCTCTCCCTTTGTGGAGTCAATCGCCAAGGTGAAGGACAGTGTGGTCGGTGTAAATAACTACCAGCTGGTCTCCAATTCCTACGGGAATAACTACAATGGATTCGGCTACTTCCCCTGGGGCGATTTCTTCGGGGGATTCGGAAACGGCTATGGCAACGGATATGGCAACGGCTACGGTAACGGCAATCAGGATTCCGGCCGTGAGGTTAAGTATGGCAGCGGTTCCGGCGTGGTCGTGGCCAAAGAATACGTCATGACCAACTACCATGTGGTTGAAGACGCCAGCAGCCTGGAAGTCACCGTGCAGCGGGACGGTCAGGCGGAGCCGGAGCTCTTCAAGGCAACCGTGGCCGCTTCTGACGCAGATCTGGACGTGGCCGTGCTTTACGTGCCCGGCCTGGATCTGGAACCTGTGGAGCTGGGAGACAGCGACGCGCTGCAGGTTGGAGACCTTGTTTTCAATATCGGTAATCCCATTGGCTTCACCGGCACGGTAACCGCCGGCATCATTTCCGGCCTGAATCGGGAAATCAATACCGGTACGAGCACGGACAAGTACGGCCGGAAGACCTCCGTAATTAACTCCATGATCCAGACCGACGCGGCCATTAACAGCGGCAACAGCGGCGGCGGCATGTTCAACCTGGATGGACAGCTGATCGGTATTCCCACCCTGAAGTATACCGGCAGCCGTTATTCCTCCACCGCCACCGTGGAATCCATCGGAATGGCGATCCCTGTAAATGATGCGAAAACCGTGATTGACGAGGCGCTGAAGGCTGATGTTTCCTCCTTCAGGGACGCGAATCAGAATCAGTCCAGCGGCTCTTCCTCCGGCAATGCCGCCAATAACACGGACAGCAGCATGCTGGGCAAGCCCCGGATGGGCGTTACCATTACAACGCTGAACAGCTCTGTCACCGCCAGCGGCCTGCTGCCCCGTGGCGTGTATGTGATGGAAGTGGAAAGCGGCAGCCCTGCGGAAGCCGCCGGCGTCCTTCCCTTTGACATCATCGTCGAAGCCAATGACACCGTCATCACCAACACCAGTGAACTGACCGGGATCATCTCCACCCTGAAGGAAGGGGATGAGGTAAGGCTTAAGGTCTACCGTACGGGTGTGGATCTGAGCACTGCCACCGAGCTTCCCTCCGAAGGGGAATACGTGGATCTGACCCTCACGCTGGCCATTGTGGACGCGGTCGCGCAGTAAATCGATAGAAAAG
>JAFPWU010000016.1 GCA_017412715.1 Clostridia bacterium | reverse complement strand
GTTCTGTACATGAACCTGCGGAAGAAGCTGAGGCTTCTTTTGCGCTCTTTTTTCAGCTGGCTCTGGAATTCGATTCAGAGCCAGCCGAAGGAACCGATTTTTGCACTTGCCTGAAAAATGGCATTTGTGCAGGTGACACTAAGTTATATTTTATTGGAACGGGAAATGCATTCCGGCCGCTCTTAAATATGGGGATATGAAATTGCTCCTTTTTATGATATAATGATCAAAAGCCATTATAACTTTTGCTTCTGATCAGAGGTGAATTTCCGCAAAAAAGGAATCTGCGGAAGGAGCTGAAAACGCTGTGAAAAAAGCATGGATCACTACAATTAACGTACTTATCACGGTAGCAATGCTGACCTTTGTGGGCCTGTACTCCCGTCATACGAACAGGATTACACTTCAAAGGCAGATTGAGCATTTTGAAAACACCACGGCTTCCCTGGGGCGTGTAACGGAGAATTATCTGGAGGGGGAGCAGCGCATCTGCGATGTGTGGGCCCACTATATCAACAATGAGAACATGACGATGGAGGAAGCCATCTCCTTCATTCGGATTTCCCATGTGCTGCCGAACGCCTCCGCGCACATCGTATATGCTGATACGCTCACCGGCCTGTCCACGAGGGCGGGGAAGGATCGTCCCGATGATTATTCCGTTTCTTACGCGCAGTCGGAGCTCATGAGCGATATGAGCTGGATCCATGCGATCGGAGAGTCCATCAACATCACCCGCGCCTATACAAATCCGGTCAACGGGGAGCAGGCTATTGCCTTCTGCAATTCAGTAAGCCTTTATGATTCCCAGACCGGGGTCCCCCGAAACGCCATATTGCTGCGGGTGCTGCCCCTATCAGAACTGGAGCAGAAGTGGGTTGTTCCCCAGGAGGAGTTTAAAAACGCGGAGCTCGCCATGATCGAGGCGGACGGCGATTATATCATCAAAGGGCATTCCTTCGAACATTCCAGCTTCTTTGAGTTCTACCGTTCCTGCAACGCAGCGGATTCAGCCACCCTGCAGGCGGTCTTTGATAAAATCACCAGATCAACCGGTTCTTATAGGATGCTCAATTCCTGCGGAGAGGAGTGCCTGCTCGCCTATGCTCCTGTGGCCGTGGCCGGAGAATGGACGATTCTCAGCTTCATGCCCATGAAGGATCTGAACGTAAATACTCAGAACTGGCTGCTGATCGGCGTAGTTTCCGCGGGACTTCTGATTCTGTTTGTATTCGATCTGGCGGTCATGCTCTATCTCAACAAGAGGCTTCGGGGCGCGGCCAGGGAAGCGGCCGCGGCCAACAAAGCGAAAACTGATTTTCTCTCCACCATGTCCCATGACATCCGCACGCCCATGAATGCGATTATCGGGCTGACGACGCTTGCGGAAAAGAATCTCGGAGATACCGAGTCGGTCAGGGAGAACCTGCGGAAGATCTCGATGGCCAGCAATCATCTGCTTACGCTGATCAATGATATCCTGGATATCTCCAAGGTCGAGAGCGGAAAACTGAATATCAGTCCGCTGACCTTTTCCATCGTTGAGACGGTGGAAAACCTTGTGAACCTGTCACAGCCTATGATCAAGGAAAAGAATATCGAGTTCCGCTTCCGGATCAGCAGGATGGATATCGAGTATTTTTACGCGGATCAGCTTCGGCTGAATCAGATCTATATCAACATTCTTTCCAACGCCATCAAATATACGGAGCCCGGCGGACATGTCAGCGTGGACATGCGGGAGGAAAAAAGCCCGAAAGCCGGCTGCATGAGGCTGACCTACAGGGTCGCTGATTCCGGCATTGGCATGAGTCCGGAGTTTATGGCCACCATGTATCAGCCCTTCTCACGCCAGACCGACAGCCGGGTGAACACCATCCAGGGGACCGGACTTGGACTGGCCATCACAAAGCAGATGGTGGATCTGATGGGCGGCGAGATCGACTGTCAGAGCGAGCAGGGAAAGGGAACGACCTTCACGGTTACGTTGGATCTTCCCATCGCGGACCGGCAAAGGGAGGAGATGGTGCTTGATCCGATGGATGTGCTGATCGTCGATGACGATGAGGTGCTTCTGGATACGGCAGTCGAGGCATTGAAGTCCCTCGGCGTTACGGCCGAGCCTACTTCCAGCGGGCTGGAAGCGCTTGGCATGATTGAGCGCCGGCATCAGGAAGGGCGGGACTACAGCATAGTGATCCTTGACTGGAAGATGCCGGATCTTGACGGCATTGAACTGATCCGAAGAATCCGTACGGAATTGGAGACGAACGTGCCCATCCTGCTGATTTCCGCCTATGACTGGTCGGATATCGAGGATCAGGCGAATGCGGCCGGAGCGAACGGCTTTGTCAGCAAGCCCCTTTTCCGCTCCAAGCTGTACGACAAAATCAACGACGTTCTGGGAAAAGAGGCAAAATCCGTTGAACCGGAGAATGACTATTCGGATCTGCAGGGGTTAAGCATTCTCATTGCGGAGGACAACGACATCAACTGGGAGATTATTTCCGCTATGCTTGGCATGCTTGGAATTACCGCGGAACGCGCTGAAAACGGGCGCATCTGTGTAAATAAAATCAGCGAGGCTCCGGAAGGGAGCTACACGCTGATCTTTATGGATATTCAGATGCCGGAGATGAACGGACTGGAGGCCACAAGGACGATTCGAGCCATGAAGAACTCCTGGGCCGCTTCCATCCCGATCATCGCCATGACAGCGGACGCATTTTCGGAAAACGTGACAGAATGCCTGAACGCAGGCATGAACGGGCATATCGCGAAGCCGATTGACATTAAGCTGGTCATCAAAGAGATACGCAGAATCAAGGAAGAAAGATCATAAAAAAGGATCCGGGAAACGCTGATAAAATTTTTCCGGCGGCCATCCCCTCAGCAAAGGCCTAACATACCGCGCCTGAGCGAAGAGGATGACCGTCGGAGAAAATAAATCAGCGTTTTTTAATTGCCTTTACATTGGGAATACAGCTTCAGCAGCGTCTGCATGGTCGCGTCGCAGGAGGAAGGATCGTTCCGATAGGGCGTTCCTTCCTCGATGCTGCGGTAAAAATCGGCGATGCAGGCCTTATGTCCGGCCCCCCAGTAGGATCGGCCGAGGACCGGGTCGGTGACACAGGGAATCTCCTGCCTCTGACCGTCCCGGATCAGCGTCATCAGGTCGCCTTCCAGGCGAACAACGGCCCGGTCGAAATTCAGCTCCAGGATCACCGGGGCATCCTGACTGTATGCGTTGGAGGCGTAGAGCAGGGCGGGAATATTTCCCCTTCGGAGATAGATTTCCGCAGTGTCCTCCACTTCTATGGCTCCGCGCAGGTGACGATTGCTCATGGAAGCTTCGGCCTGATCGGGAAGGCCCAGAAAACAGAGGACCAGGTCCAGGGTATGAATGGCCTGGTTGATCAGCGCGCCGCCTCCCTCCGTGGCCCATTTTCCCTTCCAGTCAGCCGCGGCGTAGTATTCCGCGGTGCGGTTCCAGGTCACGAACGCCCGGAGGCCCTTCAGATCGCCCCAGACGCCTTCCTGCAAAGAACGCAGGCAGGACTGGATGTGCGGATGATACCGGTTCTGGAAACAGACCCCCACGGGCACGCGCCGCGCCGCATCCTTTACCTTCTCCCAGCCCGAAGCATCGATGGCCGGAGGCTTCTCGGTGAATACGGCAATGCCGCGCCTGGCGGCTTCTTCCGCCATAACGGGGTGCAGATAATGGGGCGTGCAGAGATGCACGGCGTCCAGCTTTTCGCGGCTCAGCATTTCCTGCCAGTCGGTATATGCGGTGCAGCCGTAGCGGGCAGCCCGCTCAGGCACAATGTCGGAGCAGGCTGCCAGTTCTGTGTTTTCCAGTTCCCTGATAACCTGGGCATGGACGGCAGAAATGCCGCCGCAGCCGATGATTCCTATGCGAAACATGCGTTCCTCCCTGTCAGGGCTTTTGTGTCCAGACCGCCTTCTGCTGAGCCATCAGGCACAGCTCCGCCGCCTTGAAGGCATGGGTCTGGGTCATGGCGTTCTCCGTACGGTTCAGACAGTCCAGAATCAGCTGGCCGAAGAAGGGATAACCCGTTACGCCGGTGGCGTTGACGTATTTTTCACCCTTGCCGTTTACCAGAAACACGTGGTTGCCGTCCACGGTGTCAGTGGCCAGGTTGATGTACTTGCGGATCTCGATGAAGCCTTCGGTGCCCAGGATAAAGGTGCGCCCGTCGCCCCAGGTGCGCAGGCCGTCCGGGGTGAACCAGTCTACGCGGAAATAGTTTGTCGTGCCCTTTTCGCCCAGAATGGAGCAGTCGCCGTAATCTTCCAGCTCGGGATATTCGGGATGGGCATAGTTGCCGATGCGGCTGAACTGTACCGTGGCGTCTTCCTCACCCGAGAAGTGCAGGTACTGCTCGATCTGATGGCTGCCGATGTCGCACAGAATGCCGCCGTATTTCTCACGCTCAAAAAACCATTTGGGCCGTCCTGCCGCCCCCAGACGGTGCGGGCCGAACCCATTGACGCTGATTACCCGGCCGATTTCGCCCTGGTCAATCATGTAGCCCGCCAGGATGGCGCCCTCCACGTGGAGCCGCTCTGAATAATAAACCATGTATTTCCGCCCGGTCTGGGCCACGGTTTCCCTGGCCGCGTTCAGCTGATCCATCGTGGTGAAAGGAGCCTTGTCCGAAAAATAATCCTTGCCGGCCTTCATCACCCGGACGCCCAGGGGGCCGCGCTCACTGGTTACGTGGGAGGAGCAGACCATCTGCGTTTCCCTGTCGTCCAGCACCTCTTCCAGGCTGCGGGCCGGCCTGGCCTGGGGATAGACTTTCAGAAAGTTTTCCACCTTTTTGGGATCGGGGTCATATACATATTTGATGGTGCCGCCGGCCTCGGTCAGGCCGTTGCACATGCCGTAGATGTGGCCATGATCGATGTGAGCCGCGGAAAAGACAAATTCGCCGGGCTTCACCACGGGCTGAGGCTTGCCCTGAGGCGCGTAATTCATTCCGTCAGATACGTTCATTGTTTTTCTCCTCCTTTTTCTCCCAGGTCGCTTCCAAAGGTCATTTCTCCTGCCTGCTCCATGACGGAGACGGTCTTTTCATAAAAATGCGGCACGTTGGCCCGGATGCCCTCCACGGTGTAGAAAGGATCGTCAGGCTGCAGCGGGAATTCCACCGGAAGATGACTGGAGCCTGCCTTATAAATGGCGGTGATCAGCTCGATGGTGCGGCGGCCGTCCTCGCCGGTGATGGCGAGCTGCCCGCCCTTTTCGATGGCGTCAAGCACGTTGTTCAGCTGGCCGGTATGATGCTCATAGGGCAGGGGGGGCAGGGAGGCCAGATAGTCCGCCGCCTGCTTTGCGAAGGCTTCGTCCGCAACCTTCAGCGGAAAACCGTTAGGCTGGGGGATGGAAGCGAATACATCGTAGGGGGCCGAGATGCGGGCCTTTTCACACTGGAATACCAGCTTCTGAGCTTCCCCATGATGCACGACGGAGGCCGTGACCGTAGCCAGCGCACCGGGATATTCCATAATGGAAACGCTCAGGTCCTCCACCTCGGCGTTGTCGTGGGCGGTATTGGCCAGTACGCTGGTGATTCTTTTCGGCAGTCCCATCATCCAGCCCAGCATATCGATATGATGCACCGCATGGTTCAGCGTGCAGCCGCCGCCTTCCTTTTCCCAGGTGCCCCGCCACCACAGATCGTAATAGCAGTGATCCCTCCACCAGAAGGAGTCGATTTCCGCGTGGCGAACCTTGCCGGCGATGCCGCTGTCCAGGAGGGCTTTCAGATCCCGGATGGGCTTGCGGAAACGGTTCTGCGCGATGATGGACAGCAGCTTTCCGCTTTCATCCCGGGCCTTCAGCATGGCGTCGCATTCCTCCAGCGAGGCGGCCATGGGTTTTTCGCACACCACGTTTTTACCGCTCTTCAGGGCGTTGATGCTGATCTGAGCATGGCAATAGGGGGGCGTGCACACGTCCACCAGATCGATATCCTGCCGGGGAAGGATGTCCAGATGATCCTCATAGGTATCGCAGGACAGGCCGAATTCCTCCATGAAGCGGCGGGCCTTACCGGGGATAATGTCAACCAAGGCCACGACCTGGCAGCGATCTTTCAGGGTCTGATAGGCGGCCATATGCGCATGGGCAATTCCGCCTGTTCCGACGATTGCGACCTTCAGCATGGGAACTCCCTCCTTATGATTCAACCTGCTTTGCATCATAGCACGGAACAATCATCCAGTAAATAGATAATATTGCCTCTTTTATTGCAAAAACTAAGGATTCGCCCGATTGATTCCCTTCGGCCTGAAACAGCACTTGCTTGGGAGAATTTCAGAGCTGGGCCATTGATTCGGCGTTTTTCCAATATACATCAGGCTTTACAGCGGGTTCTTTGTCTGCTATCATCTAAAGACCGCAGGGATGCTCCGATGGCTGATTGAATCCGGGGCAGGGAAGAAAAACTGGCAGAGAAAACGCGGCGTTCCGGGGGACGGCGTCTGCCTGAAGAATACGACGTGCCGGAAAGGGAAATATCCGGAATCCACCAGGGTCCCGCGCGGAAGCGGGGCGGATCGGGAGGGACAACATGGAAATGATGTGGGAAAACGAGTTTGCCGCAAGGTTTCAGCGCCACGAGGATGAGCTGAAATGGCTGCACAACGAATTGTATCATAATGATCAGCGCGCCTATGCGCTGTTTACCGAGATGCTTTACCGGTGCTGGCAGGAACGCCCTGAGGAGCTGAAAGCCAAGGACCGGGAAAGGGAAGCTGACAGGGACTGGTATAAAGGCCACGACCTGACGGGCATGCTGATGTACGTCAATGCCTTTGCCGGCGACCTGCAGGGGGTGCGCGGGAAGCTTGATTACATCGCGGAATGCGGCGTGAATTATCTGCACCTGATGCCTCTGCTGGAGAGCCCCGAGGGACGGAGCGACGGAGGATACGCGGTCAGCGACTTCCGCAGGGTTCAGCCTGAACTGGGCACCATGGAGGATCTGGCAGAACTGGCCGGCGACTGCCGTTCCCGGGGAATTGCGGTCTGCCTGGATTTTGTAATGAATCATACCAGCGAGGATCATGAATGGGCCAGGCGGGCCAGGGCCGGAGAGAAGGAGTATCAGGACCGCTATTTCTTCTATGACGACTGGACGCTGCCCAACGCCTTTGAACAGACCGTTCCCCAGGTTTTCCCCACCACCGCGCCGGGCAATTTTACATGGTGTGAAGAAGCGCACAAGGTTGTGATGACCACCTTCTATCCCTATCAGTGGGACTTAAACTATGCCAATCCCGTCGTGTTCCGCGAGATGACGGACAATATGCTGAACCTCTGCAATCACGGCGTGGATATCATCCGGCTGGATGCGGTGCCCTACATCTGGAAAGCGCTGGGAACTACGTGCCGCAACCTGAAGCAGGTGCACACGCTGGTGCGCATCATGCGCATGGCCTGCGAGATCGTCTGCCCGGGAACCCTGCTGCTGGGAGAAGTGGTCATGGAGCCCAGCAAGGTGGCGCCCTATTTCGGAACGGTCGAAAAACCTGAATGTCACCTGCTATACAATGTGACAACGATGGCCTCCATCTGGCACACGGTGGCGACCCGGGATGTCATGCTGCTCCGCCATCAGCTGGAGCAGGTCTTTGCGCTGCCCAAGGACTATACCTTTCTCAATTATCTCCGCTGCCATGATGATATTGGCTGGGGACTTGATTATGATTTCCTTCGCCGCTTCGGGCAGGAGGAGGTTCCCCATAAGAGGTATCTGAACGATTATTTTACGGGGAAGTGGCCGGGCAGTCCCTCGCGGGGTGAACTCTATAACGATGATCCCCGGCTCGGCGATGCCAGGCTCTGCGGGACCACGGCCTCCCTCTGCGGCATCGAAAGCGCCCGCGCCGCCGGGAATCAGGCGGCCATGGAACTGGCGGTCCGCAAGGACATTATGCTGCATGCCTTCATGTTCGGGCTCAGCGGGGTTCCGGTGCTGTACAGCGGGGATGAGATTGCCCTGGAAAACGATAATGCCTATCATCAGGATCCGATGAAGGCGGAGGACAGCCGCTATCTTCACCGCGGCAATCTGAACTGGGAAAAAGTGAGCCTGCGCAACCGGGAGGATACGCCGGAGGGAAGCGTATTTACCTGGATCCGGAAGCTGGAAGGGATCCGCAGCGCGCATCCGTCCTTTGACACCCGGGCGGACGTGTGGCTGCTGGATACGGGCAGCAGTCATGTGCTTGGCATCGGAAGATATTATCAGGGCGAGCAGATGCTGATGCTGTACAACTTCGGCGATGAGGAGCAGCGCGTATATCTGGCGGATGACAAGGTCTATACGGATCTGACGGAAGGCACGGAGGACCATGCCGTCTTTACCACCCTGCCGGCCGGAGGCTTCCGCTGGCTGCTTCACGTCTTTTAATCCCGGGAAAAGCTGAGTGATTCCATTCGGGCTGAAACCGCCCTCGCTCAGGCGGATTTCTTCCCCCGGGCATTGATCAGCATTTCCCCGAAACCGGATAAACCGCCCGGGTGACGCCCCTATTGGCCAAAGTATTCCTGCATCTCCGCGTCCGTCAGCTTCATGGCGGCCCTGAGCAGCTGAGGGATCTTTCCGGGGCGGACCCGGGCGTAATATTTGGTGGCCCGGATATTTTTCCGCCAGTTGGACAATTTCATATTTTTCCACCGGGAAATGTGCCGGGGCAGGATGGGCTCCAGCTGGCTGATGACCGCGTCAAAATGCGCTTCCACGTTCTCCCATTGGAAGACGGTATCCAGCAGCTCCGAGACCCTGGAGAGAAAGCGGGCTCTGTAGGCAGGCACCTGCAGCAGGGCGTTCAGGGGCTCATGGCGGAAACCCTGAATTTTGGCCGAGAGGGGCTTGATATAGTATTCGATCGGCGTCCGTTCCAGCCCCCGCCAGCAGGCCTCCACATCAAATAGCAGCATGCGCCATTTTCCTCCGGGAACCCGATAGATCCGGACATTGGTGAAGTCCACATTGCCCAGGATGATTTCAAAGGCCGCATGGGTAAAAAGGGAATCAATATCCAGCCTTTCTTCTACATACGCGAGATTTTCAGGAATATTCAGATCCTGTTTTTTGCAGAAATCACAGAGCTCCAGCCAGTCGACGTTATCCCCGTTCTGAAGGAACCGATCCGTCCCTGTCCGGGCCAGGATGTCGATCCGGTCGATCTCCTCCTGCTCGGTGACCCCTTCGTACTGAGCAATGAAATACTTATTGATCTTCTCCCGCAGGTTATAATGCCCGTAATAGGAGCCGTTGATATAAACCTGGATGACCACATGATCCTGATACAGGATGCCCTGTCCCTCCGCCAGGGAACTGGCCACCACGTCCCGAAGGCGGGTAGCGTGGGCATCGGAATTGGCGGAACGGAGAAGGAGGCTTTTGTAGCTGTCATAATTCCGGGTGGGGAAGGGATTGAAATAAAAGCGATCCTCCCCCCAGGCTTTTCGGGCGTAGAGGGCGATGCTTTTCTGAGCGTTGACCCTTGCACTGTGGCCGCTGCAGGTGAAGGTTCCCATCTGATTGATGAGGGGCTGGCCGTCCAGGGTGAAATATTCGATATTGATGGGATATTCCCATCCCCTGGAATAATTGGGAATGGAGCCGGTGCCCTTGGTCAGAATACCGGTTTTGGAAGAGAAAAGATACTTATCGTCCGAAATCAGGGAGACGATGGGGGTCAGCGGATCGTCCTTGATAAAATAGGTGGCGCTGACGGTCTCCGAGGACACCGCGTCCTCCCGGAAGGCCCTGATCCTCAGGGCAGTGGTCTTTTTGAGAGGGAGGCCGGAGGAGGGAAAGACCCTACTCTTTCCGCTCGGCGTTTCTCCGTCCGTGGTATATCGCAGGACCGCGCCTTCCGGGGCCTCCGCCTGGACGGTGACCGTGTCCTGATAAAATCCTCCTGGCGTGACCAGCACTGGAGCTTCCGTCCGGTACGCATAGGCGGAGGCGTCGTTCTTCGCGCCGCGGGTGGGATGCTCAAAATAGCCGTATTCCGTTCCCTTCCAGGGAAGACCGTAGCTGACACAGCCGTACTGGGCGGGGAAGGAGAGCCACTGGATCACCTCTCCCGAGGCGTTGGACAGAATCAGGTTTTCGCCATCGGAGGACAGTGCAAAAGGGGCATAGAATTCGCTGCCCTTGCCGGGATCCGCATCTTCCTCTCCGGTGCACCAGACGGTGAGATACTTTCCGGCTTTCAGCTTCGTCCCCTGGGGAAAGCTCCACTTCATGGGGTTTTTCCTGCTGTCGCTCAGATACCAGCCGGAGAGATCCGCGGTCTTCTTTCCGCTGTTGTACAGTTCCACCCAGTCCCAGGCGTGGCCGCTCTCGAAGTAGCCGTTGCTGGCCATGACCTCGCTGATGAGGTTGTCCGCGGAGGCCAGAGAGCAGGCCAGGACGAGAAGGAGCAGGGCCAGGGTGAACAGATGGCGTTTTTTCATATACTTTCTCCCCAAAGGATGATTCCGCCTGAAACGGGTAACCCGACGTCCCCGGCATTTCGGGAGCGGGCCAGCAGATTGTAGCATATCCGCGGAAAAACATAAAGGGATCTCAGGCCGGGAAAAGGGGGAGAGAAAAGATTTCCCCGGGGAGGGGCAGGGTTGCATGGGAAGCGG
>JAFPWU010000015.1 GCA_017412715.1 Clostridia bacterium | reverse complement strand
TCCCGCTCGTCGTTGCCGCCGATGGCGCCCGCGCCGTCCCGCTTCTTGCCGATGGTGTCAATCTCGTCGATGAATACGATGCAGGGGGCCTTTTCATTGGCCTGCTTGAACAGATCCCGCACCTTGGCGGCGCCCATGCCCACGAACATCTCCACGAATTCGGAGCCGGAGATGGAGAAGAAGGGCACCTTCGCCTCCCCGGCCACCGCCTTGGCCAGCATGGTCTTGCCGGTTCCGGGAGGGCCCACCAGCAGCGCGCCCTTGGGCAGCTTCGCCCCGATGCCCGCGTATTTGTCCGGATGCTCCAGGAAATCCACGATTTCCTTCAGGGCATCCTTGGCCTCCTCCTCCCCGGCCACGTCGGCGAAGGTCACCCCGGTCTCTTTGTCCGCCACGATCTTCGCGTTGGCCTTGCCGAAGGACAGGGCGTTCATGCCCCCGCCCATCCGCTTCGCCAGCTGGTTGTTCAGCAGCCGGCCCAGGCCCACGAAGATGGCGATGGGCAGAATCCAGCTGATCAGGAAGGACAGGATGGTATTGTTCTGGGTGGGAATCTCCGCGCTGAAGCGGACCCCGGCCTGCCGCAGCCGTTCAATCAGCCCGTCGTCCGGGAAAACCGCCGTCTTGTACAGCTCCTCCTGCCCCTGGTCGTTTTTCGCCACGAATATCAGCTGATCCGATTCCTGGCTCAGGGAAACCTCCGTGACCCTTCCTTCCTCCACCCAGGCGATGAAATCGCTGTATCCCACTACGTTTACCTGCCGGGCCAGCATGCTGGGAAAGATGAAGGCGTTCATCAGCAGGACGATCGTCGTCACAATCAGCACATACGTAATCAGCGGCTTTTTCACATTGTCGTTGCCGTCGTTTCCAAACATAAATCCTCTTCCTCTCCGCCTCCGCGGGCCCGGGTCCGTCCCTTCCGGGACCGGCCCCCCATTTTCCATTTTTCTTCCGGCTTCGCCCGGGGCTTCCGCCGGCGGTCCCGCCGTTTTCCTCCCCCGGAGGCATCCCCAATTATACCCCCTTTGCCTTCCGGGAAGCAAGGGAAACTGCCATTCTTTCAGCCAAAATTCATCTGCTTTTCATTTTGTTAATAAGCGGCCGAGCTCCGGGCCTGCCCCGGGGTGAAATCGGAAGAAGTCCCCGGAGCGGAAGGAGGCGGCCGGGATTCCGGAAATTTTTTTACCAGAAATGACTTGCGCCCGCAAAAAGAATATGCTATACTTCCCTCACAGATGATAGATTTGGTTTCATGCTTCCGGAAAATGTTAGTGAAAATTGTCCGAAGCTTTGAAACCGGTTTCAAAGTGAAAGGAGTGAATCCGAAGCGGCGGGAAGCGCCGAAAAATGAACCCATTTTTATTTGCGGCATTTTGAAACCGGTTTCAAAATGCTTTGCCCAGTTTTCAGAATACAGTTCCCGGCTTCAGTACAGAGAGGGAGTGAATCACTTGCAAAAGACCGTACCCCAGAAAGTAGTCAACTATCGGAAGCCTTCCGTCGGAAGAACGATCGTCCAGAACCGGACGCTGATTCTGATGTGCCTCCCGGCCATCCTGTTCTTCTTCGTCTTTTCCTATCTTCCCATGCCGGGCGCCTACATCGCCTTTACCAATTTCCAGTATAACAAGGGCATTTTCGGCAGCGACTTCGTCGGGCTGAAGAATTTCCAGTTCCTGTTCATCTCCGGCCAGCTGGGGCTGCTGCTGAAGAACACGGTGCTGTACAACCTGGCCTTCATCGTCCTGGGCAACGTGGTGCAGCTGGCCTTCGCCGTGCTGCTGAACGAGGTTCAGAACAAGGTGTACAAGAAGGCGGCCCAGAGCATCATGTTCCTGCCCTACTTCATCTCCGACGTGCTGGTTTCCCTGCTGGTCTACAACCTGATCAACTATGATTACGGCTTCATCTCCAACCTGGTGCGCAGCCTGGGCGGGGAAATGCCCAAGGTCTATCAGGACGCCAGCGCCTGGCCGTACATCATCGTGATGGTCAACCTGTGGAAGTCCACCGGATACGGCACCGTGGTTTACTTCGCCGCCATCACCGGGATGGACGCCTCCATGATGGAGGCGGCGCAGATCGACGGCGCCTCCACCTGGCAGCGGATCCGCTACATCACCCTGCCGACGCTGAAGCCCACGGTCATCATCCTCTTCCTCTTCGCCATCGGCGGCATTCTGAAGGGCAACTTCGGCCTGTTCTATAACCTGGTCGGCAACAACTCCATGCTGTTCAAGACGACGGATATCATCGAGACCTACGTGTACCGGTCCATGATGAACAGCTTCAACTTCTCCCAGAGCAGCGCCGTAGGCCTGTTCCAGAGCGTGGTCGGATTCTTCATCGTCCTGGGGGCAAACGCCTTCGTGAAGCACCTGGATCCGGACTATGCCCTGTTCTGATGCGGGGAGAAAGGAGCGAAAAAAGATGACCGCGAATAACACGAACCATATGCACACGACGCATATTAAAAAGGATACCAGCCAGATCGTCATCAACCTGATCACCTACGTGCTGGTCACCATCTTCTGCCTGATGTGCATTCTTCCCTTCTGGATGATTATCGCCTCCTCCTTCTCCTCGGAGGAAGCCATCCGCCGCACGGGCTTCACCCTCTGGCCGTCGGATCTGAGCACCTATTCCTACGAGCTGCTCTTCCGCAGCCCGGACCAGATGGTCGGCGCCTATGTGGTCACGATCTGCCTCACGGCGGTGGGCACGCTGATCGGCCTCTTCCTGGTCTCCATGACCGGATACGCCCTGCAGCGGAAGGATTTCCCCTACCGCAACGGGATCATGTTCTATATCTACTTCACCTCCCTCTTCTCCGCCGGTCTGGTTCCCTTCTATCTGCTGATCGTGCAGACCCTGAACCTGCGGGACAGCTACCTGGCCATCCTGCTGCCGCTGCTGATGAGCCCCTGGCTTATCGTGCTGATGAAGAACTTCGTGAAGGCGATTCCCCACGAGATTACCGAATCCGGCAAGATCGACGGGGCAGGGGATTTCAAGATCTTCTACGCCCTGATCCTGCCGAACCTGAAGCCGGCCCTGGCCACCATCGGCCTGTTCCTGGCCCTGAGCTACTGGAACGAGTGGTATTACAGCTCCCTGTTTCTGACCACGAAGGTGGAATACCGCCCGCTGCAGTATCACCTGTATAACGTGATCAACAAGGTGGCCAGCCTGAAAAACTCCGTCGCCGGATCCAACGTGGTGATCACCGACCTTCCGGGAGAAACCCTGAAGATGGCCACCGCCGTCATCGCCACCGGCCCGATCATCCTGCTCTATCCCTTTGTGCAGAAATACTTTGTGGCCGGCCTCACCGTCGGCGCGGTCAAGGGCTGATCCGCCCGGACCCACGTCCCCTCACTTTCGGCTTTTGGCCCTTTGGGCTGAAACATATTTTATCAAAGGAGGAACCCCGTATGAAGAAACTTGTTGCAATGCTGCTGGCGCTGGCCATGCTCTGCTGCATGATCCCCGCCATGGCGGAAAATGCGATCGACACCTCCGAGCACGTGAAGATCGTGTACCTGGTCACCGGCGACAAGCCCACCAACCGCACGGATGAAGTGCTGGCGAAGATCAACGAGCTGCTGACCGAAAAGATCAACGCCGAGCTGGAATTCCGCTGGATCGAGTGGACCGACTGGCAGACCCAGTACAACCTGGCCCTGGCCACCCAGAGCGGCGACATCGACCTGATCGGTACCGCCACCGACTGGCTGGACGCGTGGCCCAACAGCCAGAAGGGCGCTTTCCTGCCCCTGAGCGAGGACATGCTGAAGACCTACGCCCCCAAGACCTGGGAGAGCGTATCCCAGGCTCACTGGGATCTGTGCAAGTACAACGGCGAAATCTATCTGATGCCGGAAGACAACTATGCGCAGTGGACCAACCACGGCTTCATGTACCGCGGCGACTGGGCGAAGGAAGCCGGTCTGGAAAACGGCGTGCATTCCTGGGCCGACCTGGGCGTGTACTTCCAGTATATCAAGGATAACAAGGCCGATGTCATCCCGTGGGATGCCAACGGCAACGGTTCCTCCTACAGCCCCCAGATGGCCGGCGGCTGGCAGACCTCCCATACTGGCAACATCGCCATCGAAGGCTTCCCGGTAGCCATCTTCTACGGCGAGAGCAAGGAAAATCCCTATACCCTGAGCCGCTATTACATCGAGGGCGACGAGCTGGTCAACTTCGCGAAGGAAATGAAGAAGTGGGCCGACGCGGGCTACTGGCGCGCGGACGTGCTGAACTACACCGGCGATGTGGCCACTGAGATGGAAGAAGGAAAGACCGGCGCCCATCAGCATCACACCCAGACCTGGACCGGCGAGCGCACCACCATGGAGCGCAAGCAGCCCGGTTCCGACCTCGGATTCTTCTGGTTCGGCGAAGAGCAGAGCAACCTGATCGCCCTGAACATCACCCACGGCGCCATGGCCGTCGCCGCCCAGAGCAAGCATCCGGAGCGCGCCCTGATGGTCTATGACCTGATGCGGAACGATCCCGAAATCTATCATCTGATGCAGTACGGCTTCGAAGGCGAGATGTACACCGTGGATGAGAACGGCCTGTTCTCCCGTCCCGAAGGCTTCGAAGACAGCACCGACGGCGTAAGCTTCAACTTCTGGTGGGGCCGGAACGACAACCTGGAGTTCAAGAACGCGCAGCTCGACTGGGATGCCATCGACGCCATGTACGCCACCTATGACGCGGTGAAGATCGACTATCCCTACGGCCAGTATATCTATGACAACTCCATGGTGGGCGTGTTCATGGATAACCTGAGCAACGTGTACAACACCTATATGCCGCGGATCGTCTTCGGCATGAACGATGATCCGGAAGCCCTGGTGGCCGAGTTCCGTCAGGCGCTGCAGGATGCCGGCATCGAAATGGTCATGACCGAAATCCAGAATCAGCTGGACGCGGTCTATAAGAAGTAAGATTCTCCCTTCCCGGGAAAATCCTTCAATCCTTTCGGGGGATGCCTGCCCGGTCCGGCGCGGGCATCCCCCTTTCTTTTGTATCAGGAGGGAAAAGCTTATGCGGGAAAGCAGAAATATGGATCTGCGGTGGCGGTTTCATCTGGGGGATGCCCCGGACGCGTTTTACATGGGCTATGACGATCAGGCCTGGCGGCCGGTGACCCTTCCCCATGACTGGGCGGTGGAGCATCCCTTCGACCGGACGCACTCCAGCGGCACAGGCTATCTGCCCGGCGGCATCGGCTGGTATCGGAAGGCCTTCACCCTGTCGGAGGAGGACGCCCGGCGCCTGGTCCGGGTCACCTTTCAGGGCGTATACAAGCACGCCCGGGTCTGGATCAACAGCCATTATCTGGGGCAGCATGCCTACGGCTATACGCCCTTCTCCTTCGATCTGACGCCCTTCATCCGGTCGGGGGAAAACCTGATCGCCGTCCGCGTGGAGCATACGGAAACCGCGGATTCCCGCTGGTATACCGGCAGCGGAATCGACCGGCACGTCCTCCTGACCCTGACGGACAGGGAGCGGCTGCTGGAGGATCAGCTTTTTGCCCGCACGGAGGATCTTTCCGATGGCGGCGCCCTGGTGCGGGTGTGCTTCGCGGCGGAGAACGCCTCCTCGGTCCGGATCCGGCTGATGACCCCGGAGGGCCGAACCGCCGGCCAGGCCACGGTGCGCCATCCCGCGGGCGAGGCCGCGCTCAGCATCTCCGATCCCCATCCCTGGAGCCCGGAGGATCCCTTCCTGTATACCCTGCGCGCGGAAGCGCTGAGCGGGGGAAAGGTCGCGGACCGGGTGGAATTCCCCTTCGGCCTGCGCACCATTCGCTTTGACCCGGATCAGGGCTTCTTCCTGAACGGGCGGAACATGAAGCTGAAAGGGGTCTGCGTCCATCATGACGCCGGCTGCCTCGGGGCCGCGGTTCCCAAAGCCGTATGGCGCGGGAGGCTGGAGAAGCTCAGGGCCATGGGCTGCAACGCCATCCGCACCGCCCATAATCCGCCGGATCCGGATCTGCTGGATCTGTGCGATGAAATGGGCTTCCTCGTCATGGACGAGGCCTTCGACGAGTGGGAGGGCATCAAGAATAAGTGGTGGCAGGGCCACAATGTCTATCCCCCGAAGCATTTCGGATACGGAGAGGATTTCCCGGAATGGCATGAGCGGGATCTGCGGGCCATGGTCCTCCGGGACCGGAACCATCCCTCCGTCATCCTCTGGAGCATCGGCAACGAGATCGATTATCCCAATGATCCCTATGTCACGCCGCTCTTTACCGAGGTCCTCGGCAATAACGACGCCAACAAGCCCCTGGCGGAGCGCCTCTACGATCCCCGGAAGCCGGATGCCTCCCGCCTGGCCGCGGTGGCGGAAAAGCTGGTCGGCATCGTCCATGCGCTGGATACCTCCCGCCCGGTCACCAGCGCCCTCAGCTTTCCCGAGCTGAGCAACCGCACCGGCTTCGCCAATGTGCTGGATCTGTCCGGATATAATTATCGGGAGCAGTTCTATGAGGAGGACCACCGGCAATATCCCGGCCGCGTCATCCTGGGCAGCGAAAACAGCCATGATCCCGCCGCCTGGCGGGCGGTGGAGGATCGCCCGTATATTTCCGGCCAGTTCCTCTGGACCGGGGCGGACTTCCTGGGCGAATGCCCCGGCTGGCCGAAGCGCATCAGCCAGGCCGGCGCCCTGGATCTGCGGGGCATGGAAAAGCCCCTCTACGCCCAGCGCCAGTCCCTCTGGACGGATACGCCCGTGGCCCGGATCGCGGTCAGCTCAGCGGCGGAGGAGGATCGCGGCGCCTGGGGCGAAGCCTTCCGCTGGGAAGGCCGGCCCGGAGAGGAAAAGCGGGTCGCCTGCTACACCAATCAGCCGGAGGCGGAGCTCTTCCTCAATGGCCGGAGCCTGGGCAAGAAGCAGGTCACCCGGGATGGCGGTTTCCGTGCCGTCTGGACCGTCCCCTATGAGGAGGGGGCGCTGGAGCTGCGGGCCGGAGAGGCAAAGGACCGGCTCGTTTCCCCGGGCAAAGCCGCCCGGATCCTGCTCCGTGAGAGCGCGGGAAAGCTGCAGGCCGACGGAAGAAGCGTGCTGCAGCTGGAAATTACCCTCCTGGACAGCCAGGGCAACCCGGCCCGGGATGAGATCGTCCATGCCCAGACCGTCGGGGATCTGGCCCTTCTGGGCATGGAAAACGGCCGTCCGGATGATCTGACGCCCTATCCCTCCCCCTATCGGCTGACCCGGGAAGGCAGCGTAACGGTCTATCTGCGCGGCGGAGAGGTGCCGGGAAAGGTGAGCTGCCATTTCCGGACGCAGGACAGTCTGACCGCCGTCTGGAAGGGAAATCTGACCCGTCCCGCCCGCTGACACGAATATTTCGCCGCTGCCGATGGGCCGCGGACGGTCATGGGAGTGAGCCATCATGAAAAGCAGTCCCTCAAACGGCAAGGACAGGGCCGGCCAGAGCGTTACCATCTACGATCTGGCGAAGGAGGCGGGGGTCTCCCCGGCTACAGTCTCCCGTATTCTCAACGGAACCGCGGCTGTAAAGTCGGAAAAGCGGGAGCGCGTGATGCGCCTGATTGAGAAATACGATTATCATCCCAACGCCATGGCCCGGGCGCTGACGGAAAACCACTCCCGCCTCATCGGCATGGTGGTGGCCCATTCCGGCAATTCCTATTACAGCAGCCTCTTCGCCGCCTGTGAAAGCGAGGCCTATCAGCGGGGCTATGCCACCATGCTGATGAATACCCATTCCCTGCCGGCCCTGGAGCGGTCCACCCTTTCCCGCCTGTGCGAGCTGCGGGTGGAGGCGGCCGTCATCTGCGGCGGTAGCATCGACCGGGAACCGCTGGACGAGGATTTTCTGAACCTGCTGGGCAGCGTCCGAAAGAAAATCCGGCTGGCGGTGGGCAGCCGCAGCCCCCTGCCCGGCATCCCGGGAATCATGGTGGACCATGCGGCCTCCATGGATCTGGCGGTCCGCTATCTGGCCCGGCTGGGTCATCGGAAGATCGGCTACGTGTATACGGGCCCCCAGTATATCGGCACCCAGGAGCGCCTGACCCAGTTCCGGCGGACTATGGAGGCCCTGTCCCTCCCGATTCGGGAGAAATGGCTGATTCAGGTGCCGGATTATAATATTGCTTCCGGCGCGGAAGGGATAGACCGGCTCCTGCGCCTCCCTGAGCACCCGACCGCCCTGCTGGGCATGAACGACAAGGTAACCGTCGGCATGCTGCAGGGGCTGCTGGATTACGGGCTCAGCGTCCCCGGGGATTATTCCCTCCTGGGCTTTGATGATACCTTCGTCGCGGGCATCACCACGCCCCGCTTTTCTTCCATTGGATATGATTATCACGCCTATGCTTCCCTGCTGCTGGATGCCGCCCTGGGGGATGTTCCTGAATCGGCCCATCCCATGACCCGGCGGATCCCGGTTTATCTGAAGGAGCGGGGATCCTGCAGCCCGCCCGCCCGGGAATAAGCCCCTGCCGATTCCGCCCTAAAAGTCACTTTTCAAGGTAAGTTCCGGTTTTGGGGTAGTAAGCTCCGGAAAGCAGGAACGCTATAAAAATCAAAGCATTGGAGGTGAAACAGAGGATAACAGAATAGAAATTTAGGTAGCAAACAGAGGCCAAAACGGAT
>JAFPWU010000014.1 GCA_017412715.1 Clostridia bacterium | reverse complement strand
GCTTTCTCCACCTCGTCGAACAGCACGACGCAGTAGGGATGCCGCCGCACGGCTTCCGTCAGCTGGCCGCCCTCATCGTATCCCACGTATCCGGGAGGCGCGCCGATCAGCCGGGAAACGCTGAATTTTTCCATGTATTCGGACATATCGATCCGGACCATGTTTTTTTCATCGTCAAACAGGGCCTGGGCCAGCGCCTTGGCCAGTTCGGTCTTGCCAACGCCCGTAGGACCCAGGAACAGGAAGGAGCCCAGGGGCCTGTTGGGATCCTGGATGCCTGCCCGGCTCCGCAGAATGGCTTCGGATACCTTCCTGACCGCTTCATCCTGTCCGATCACCCGTTCATGCAGCGTTTCCTCCAGCCGCAGCAGCTTCTCCCTTTCCCCTTCCATCAGCCTGGAGACCGGAATTCCCGTCCAGCGGCCGATGATCCGGGCGATTTCTTCCTCGGTTACCTTATCCCGCAGCAGGCTGTTTTCACCCCTGCTTTCCTCGGCAATGGCCTCCTCCTTCTCCAGCTCCTGCCGGAGTTTGGGCAGTTCGCCGTACTTCAGCTCCGCCGCCCGGTTCAGATCGTAGCTCCGCTCCGCCTGCTCGATCTGGGCATTCACCTGCTCAATCTGCTCCCGAAGGCCTGTCACCTTCCCGATGGCTTCCTTTTCCGCCTCCCACCGGGCTTTCATGCTGTTAAAGGTATCCCGCTGCTCCGCCAGCTCCTTCTGTACATCTGCCAGATGGGCCTGGGACAGCTTATCATCGTCCTTTTTCAGGGCCGCTTCCTCGATCTCCAGCTGCATGATTTTCCTGCGGATGTCATCCAGCTCCGCGGGCAGCGAATCAATCTCCGTGCGGATCATGGCGCAGGCTTCATCCACCAGGTCGATGGCCTTATCCGGCAGGAAACGGTCCGTTATATACCGGTTGGACAGCGTAGCTGCCGCAATCAGCGCGCCGTCCTGAATCTTGACCCCGTGGAACACCTCGTAGCGGTCCTTCAGTCCCCGCAGGATGGCAATGGTATCCTCCACGGTGGGCTCCTCCACCATCACAGGCTGGAACCGCCGCTCCAGCGCAGCGTCCTTCTCAATATACTGGCGGTATTCATTCAGCGTGGTCGCGCCGATGCAGTGCAGCTCGCCCCGGGCCAGCATGGGCTTCAGCAGGTTGCCCGCGTCCATGGCACCCTCCGCCTTTCCGGCGCCCACAATGGTGTGCAGCTCATCGATAAAGAGAATAATCCGCCCGTCGCTCTTTTTGATTTCAGCCAGCACGGCCTTCAGCCGTTCCTCAAATTCGCCCCTGAATTTGGCTCCGGCGATCAGGCTCCCCATGTCCAGGGAAAAGATGGTCTTATCCTTCAGGCTGTCCGGCACATCCCCCCGGACGATCCGCTGGGCCAGGCCCTCGGCGATGGCTGTCTTGCCTACGCCGGGTTCCCCGATAAGCACGGGATTGTTCTTGGTCTTCCGGCTCAGAATCCTGATGACATTCCGAATCTCACCGTCCCGTCCGATCACCGGGTCCAGCTTCTGCTTCCTGGCCATCTCCACCAGGTCGGAACCGTATTTCTTCAGCGCGTCATAGGTCTCCTCCGGGTTATCGGAAGTCACCCGGGTAGCACCCCGCACTTCACTCAGGGCCTTCAGGAAATCCTCCGCCCGATAGTTCAGGCTTTTCAGCAGATTGCGGACGTTGGTATTGGGCTTCGCGCAGATTCCCATCCAGACATGCTCCACGCTCAGATACTCGTCCTTCATCTGTGAGGCCTGCTTTTCAGCTTCCAGCAGGGCTTTTTCCAGTTCCGGCGCGATATATACCTTGCCGGGTTCCCGTCCTGATCCCGATACCCGGGGGATACGGCCGATCGCGTCGTTCAGCCCCTGGCGCACGGCCTCCGCCCGAATCCCGCATTTGGCCAGCAGCTGGGGAATCAGCTCCTGATCGTCCTCCGTCAGGGCCAGCAGAAGGTGCTCCTGGTCCACCTGCATATGCTGATATTCAATGGCAATGGACTGGGCCCGCTCCAAAGCCGCCACGGTCTTTTGCGTAAACTGATTCATGTTCATGGTCTAGTCCTCCCTCGAAGGTCTTTTTGACTTTCTTTGACCTTCATGAGTATTATACACCCTTTTATGCCTGTGTCAACCCTTTTTTCCGAAAAACTCTTTAGGAAACAGTCCATAATAAATGGCGGTCATCGCCTGAGGAAGACAATGACCGCCAGGGATCAGCTATCAGCCGGAATTTCTTCTTTCAGTTTTTGTAACTATTCAGTTCTGAAAGCGGAGCGCTGAGGTGTTCCGCTTCCGGGGGCCTCGATTCTCGCCGGTACTTAGCGATTGGCAAGCCGCAAGGCGCAGACAGAGCTTAGTACCGCTGCGTAAGTGAGCGGAGCCGAGAGGCCTGCCGCGCGCGGTGCGTGAGGCGTTTGCGCCCGCGGTGCGCGTGCGATTCCTTACCCCCGGTGTGGAATACCTCAGAGAGCGGAGCGCCTGAACAGCTACCAGTTTATAAAGGAAACGCAGGCTCAGTCCCACAGCAGGCTGTTCTCGGTTTTGGGATCGAAAATCTGCGCCACCTTGCTGGAGAAGGTAAAGCGGACATGGGCGCCAGTTTTCAGCGATTCCCGCTTCTCCTGGCTCAGCTCGATGGTGGGCACCCGCAGAATGATGTTCTTATCGTCCCCGCAGCGCACGTGCAGATGCAGCTCGCTGCCCATCATCTCGTTTACCCGGATTTCTCCGTCAATGGCGTCGGGATCGCTCCCGTCGCAGATGGTCAGATGCTCAGGCCGGACCCCCAGCACGATCTGTGCGGGCGCTGCTCCGTGTTTCTTCAGCAGCTCCGCCCGATCTCCTTCCAGCCTCACCCTGTGCCCGTGCAGGGACACCGCGTATCCATCCCCGTCCCTTTCCAGCGCGGCCTGGAAGAAGTTCATCTGGGGGGAGCCGATAAACCCGGCCACAAACAGATTCCGGGGCCGGTCGAATACTTCTTCCGGAGTTCCCACCTGCTCAATATAGCCGTTCTGCATGATGACAATCCGGTCTCCCAGGGTCATGGCCTCGGTCTGATCGTGGGTCACGTAGACGAAGGTGGTGTTCATCTTTTGCCGCAGCAGGATAATCTCCGCCCGCATCTGATTCCGAAGCTTCGCATCCAGGTTGCTCAGCGGCTCATCCATCAGGAAAACCTTGGGGTCCCGCACGATGGCCCTTCCGATGGCCACCCGCTGCCGCTGTCCGCCGGAAAGAGCCCGGGGTTTGCGCATCAGGTATTCCGTAATGCCCAATATTTCAGCAGCGCGGGTCACCCGCTCATACACCTCGTCCTCCGGAGTCTTCTTCAGCCGCAGGGAAAAGGCGATGTTGTCGAACACCGTCATATGGGGGTATAGCGCGTAGTTCTGGAATACCATAGCGATATCCCGGTCCTTGGGCTGCAGGTCATTGACCACCTCACCGTCGATCTCCAGGGTTCCTTCGCTGATGTCCTCCAGTCCTGCGATCATCCGCAGGGTGGTTGATTTTCCGCAGCCGGAGGGGCCTACAAACACCACGAACTCCTGATCCCTGATGGTCAGGTTGAAGTCATGAACTGCCACCACGTTGTGGTCGTAAATCTTCTTGACATTCGTCAGCTTCACTTCTGCCATTTCTATCTGTCCTTTCTGTACAGGTACCTGTCTTTCTTCCGGATACCTGAGGCATTTGGGTCAAAACGCCGGTCGCGCTCATTGTCGCGAGTCGCCACCGGCGACCTCGCTCTGTGCGCGCTCAGGTAGATTTTTTCGAAATTTCCCGCACTGCGGGTCGAAAAAATCTACCCCTTCACCGCGCCGCCGGTGACGCCTTCCACATAGTACTTCTGAAGCCACAGGAACAGCAGGGTGACCGGAAGAGCCACCAGCACGCCGCCCGCGCAGAACATGGTATAGTAGCTGGCGATCTGATCCTTGTTCAGCCAGTTGTACATGCCCACCGCCACGTTCATTCCGGCGGATGTGCCGAAGGAAATGTACCGGGCAAAAACATAATCGCCCCAGGGACCCATAAAGGCCGTCAGCACCGTGTAGATGACGATGGGCTTGCTCAGCGGCAGAATGATCTTTTTCAGCACCTGGAACCGGGTGGCTCCGTCAATCCGTGCCGCCTCGTCCAGGGATTTTGGAATCGTGTCAAAGAATCCTTTGGACACATAATAGCCCATGCCGGAGGAAGCAATATAGACCAGGATCAGTCCGGGCACGGAGTTGGCCTGGGTCATGCCCAGATCCTTCAGCACCCGGTACAGAATGATCATCGTAAGCATTCCCGGAAACATCCCCAGGATCAGCATGAACCGCATCAGGAAGGTTCTGCCCTTAAACCGGAACCGGCTGAGGGTATAGCTCATGCACAGGACGATCACCGTCTGCAGCACGGCGGTCACCAGCGCCATAACCAGCGTGTTCATATACCATTTGGGGAAATCCGTGTTCCAGAGGTTCCGGTAATTATCCAGCCCCCACTGCTGAGGAATCACATAGCCCACCTGCCAGGTGCTTTCCACCCGGAAGGACTGCAGCAGGATGCAGACGAAAGGAATCAGCCAGATAATACTGATCAGTGTCAGCACGATATAGGCCGCCGTATTGCCGATCCGCCGGGACGCCTGAAGACCCATATGCCGTTTCATGGAGGCCCCGGTGTAATTTTTTTCACTCATCACTGGAAATCCTCCTCATTCTTAATAGACGGCATGGCGCCGTAAACCACCAGGGAGATCACCGCTACCACCACAAATACGAGGATGCCGACCACGGATGCCAGATAATACTGGGATTCCGCGCCCATGGTGATCTTAAACAGCCAGGTGATCAGCAGATCCGTATATCCCACCGTACCCGCCGCGGAGGAGGCCGCCGGATTCGTCGGCGCGCCGCCGGTCAGCAGATAGATGACGTTGAAATTGTTCATGTTGCTGGTGAAGCTGGTCAGCAGATACGGTCCGGTCACGAAGAGCATGTAGGGCAGGGTGATCTTTGTATACTGCTGCCAGGCATTGGCTCCGTCAATACGGGAGGACTCGTAAAGATCCGCCGGGATGTTCATCAGGATTCCGGTGGTAATCAGCATCAGGTAGGGAATGCCAATCCAGATATTGATCAGAATCACCGTAACCCTGGCCCAGGTAGGATCCTCCCAGAAGGGAAGCGCCTTGTCTATCCACCCCATATTCAGCAGGAACAGGTTCAGAATCCCGTTCTGGGCGAACATCTTGGACACATACAGCAGGGAAATGAACTGGGGAATGGCGATGGTGACCACCAGAATGGTCCGCCACATCTTCTTCAGCCGGATTCCCTTCTTGTTGATCAGCATGGCCACCAGCATGCCCAGGAAGTAGTTGGTAAAGGTGGCGAAGAAAGCCCAGATCAGCGTCCAGGACAGGATCTCCCCGAAGGTAGCCGCGTAGCTCTGTCCCCCGGAGCCCTTCCAGGACAGCATGGTATTGAAGTTCTGCAGTCCCACCCATGAGAACAGGTTATTGTTATATCCGTCGTGGGTACCGTCATAATTGGTGAAGGCCACCAGAATCATGAATACGATGGGCAGCACGGTAAAGATAATGATGCCCGTCAGGGGGAGCGCCAGCAGCGTTTTGTGGAACTGATCGTCCACCAGGGACCGCAGGTCATCCTTTCCGCTCTTCAGCTTCTTCCCGGATTTCAGGATTTTCATGGCGATCCTGTTCTGCTTGATATTCAGCCGCCAGGTGTAGATAAAGGCCAAGATGAAGAAGATGGTCAGCACGCCGTAGAGCAGAATCTTAAAGGAGTTATCGTGATAGGTGGTCACGTATACATCCAGAATCGGATCCAGTTCCTTGGTAGGCCCCTGCAGGCCCAGGGAGGGCAGCATCTGTATCCAGTAGCCTCCGGCGATCACCATGTAGAAAATGAAAACCGCCTCGAACAGCAGAAACAGCAGTCCTCTCAGAATCTGTCCGCGGCACAGGTTGCCGAAGCCCATAATCACGTAGGAGACCCGAGTAGGTACATCCCCTTCCCTGAAGGTAGTCACCAGGTCGGAAATCTCCCGTCCGATGCCGGCGCCCAGGTTTTGAAGAAAATGCCAGACCGCCAGCAGCCCGTTCTTCAGCGCTGTGGGAATTGAAGCAAAAAAACTGGCCAGCCTGTACCCGATGCGTTTGCCTTTCGACAGCTTCAGGTATTCCAGATCGCTGTATCGTTTCATAGGTCCACCTCTTTCAAAAAAGCGGCCGGAGTCCAGACTCAGACTCCGGCCGCCCCTGTACATGGTTCAGTCAAACCATTCTGACGGTCGAATGGGAATTATTCCGCCGCCAGGGCCACGGTCTGCGCAGCCTCGTCGAAGGTCACGTAATATGTACCGGCAGTTTCCACCACAAAGTTCTCAGCCGGGAAGTTATTATCCCAGCTCTTGCCCTGGCGAACCTTGAATTCCACGCCCGCGTCCATGGCATAGGCCTCGGTGGTCTTCCACACGCCGTCTTCGCCCTTTTCCATGGGCAGGTCCACGGTCCAGCCGTCGCCGTTGATGGAGCCGATTACGGTCCAGCCGTTCATCTCATCATCGCTCATGGTGAACAGGGCCGCCATCTTCTCCTGATAGTTATCCAGAGCGGTCTGCAGTCCGGCTTCATCCGTGGCCTTCTTCACATCATCGCCGATGACCTTGGCCAGATCCCACCAGGAGCCGTGGATCTGTCCCTGGGGAACGGAATACGCGTTCTGAGCGATCAGGGCCGCCAGGGTGGCGTTGTTCTGCACAGCCTCGGAGGCCTGGTCCGCCAGGTTGGAGGGACCCCAGCCCAGGGTTTCGAAGCGCTCCATCTGTCCCTGCTCGCCGGTCAGATACTGCGCCAGCTGATTCAGCACCGCGCCCTTCACGGCGTCCACCTGAGGCTTGACGCCCATCAGCTTGCAGCCGTTAAAGGAGCCCAGATGATACTCGGTGCCGTCCACTTCGAAGGAGGGCAGATCCGCCACACCGAAGTTGTCGCCCAGGATCTTGGATACGGTATCATAGTCCCAGGTGCCGGAAACCACGATGGCGGAGTTGGAGGCAAAGTCAGAACCGGAGGAGGAGCTCACATGAATGGGGGAATCCACCAGCTTCTTCATGCCCTTCACAGCGATCAGTCCCTCCGGGCTGTTGAAGGTGTCGTGCACGGAGATGAACTTGCCTTCGTCATCGGTGACCCAGTCGGACACGCAGCCCGTTCCAAAGAAGAAGGACGCCAGATACCAGGCGGAAGTCTGCATCTCGAAGGAGAAGTTCTTTCCGGCGGCTTCGCAGTCCGCGATCAGCTTTTCCAGGGAGTCGACATCCTCTTCGGGAATCACGCTCTTGTCATAGTACATGAAGTAGCCGTTATCGGCGGTCAGCGGATAGGCGTAAACAGCGTCCCCGGAAGTGGCGGCAGCCACGGTGCCGGCGTCATTGTTGGTCCGGACGAACTCGGAGGCGCCAGCGCCCAGCTGCATCAGCGCGCCGGCCTGCACCAGGCGGGCAAACTGATCCTGCGCGAAGCAGTACAGGTCCGCGCCGGCTTCCACGTCCGTCACCATCTGGGTGGCGGAATCCGCCTCGGAAACCGCTTCCACGGTGGCATTAATGGTAATTCCAAGCGTATTGGAGGCGTTGAAGTCCGCCACCTGCTTCTGCGTCAGTTCCACAGCCTTCTCGCCCACCCACAGGGTCACGTCATACGTGCCTTCCAGGCTGGACGCGCCGGCGAAGGAACACATGGACAGTACCATCGCAAGCGTAAGAAACAGGGATACACATTTCTTCATATAAACCCTTCCTTTCTTCCTGCGCCCCGCATTTTCGCGGAGCGTATTCCAATTTTCATCTGTATACATCCTATCACAAACTCGTAAAATTGTCCATGATAAAATTCAGGGCATGCCAAGGATCATCTCCGCTGCCCAAACAGCGGCATCATCCTCTTCTCCCGTATGGAGGCTCTCCCGGCCAAAGAAAAGATACCAGGTTTCATCCTGCTGCGCTTCGTAGGGAAGGTATCCGGAAGCCGCGCCGGTACCCGTCCCCGCCTCCCGCAGCACAAGCCCGTTCAGGGCGGCGTCCGCCGCAGGGACCGGGGAGATGCTTTCCGGAAGCGGAGCAATCCATTCCCTGTATTCCTCCGCCTGGCTCTCCGTCATGATGTACAGATCCGCAAACCGGATGGCCTCGCTGTCCATCAGCGCATAGGAAAAAGGATGGGCCTGTACAAAGCGGATATTCCCCAAATCTTCTTCCTCCAGCGCTGTGGCCAGCTTCTCCCCCTGGAAATCCCTCATATTCGCATAGATCACCAGCTTATGCGCAGGATCCGTATCCGTCAGAAAGGTGAAAATCCAGTTCCACAGGAACGCGCAGGCCAGCAGGCACAGCAGGCAATGGTCGATGATCCGGAAAACCCGTTTCCCGCTGCTTGCTTCCCTCGTGTTTCTCCGGGGTTCATCAGCATCCTCCGCCGGCTCCCAGGCGGTCAGATATCCCCGGCGGGAAACTGCTCGGATATCCTTCCCGATCTCCGGAAGCTCCCCCAGAAAGCGGGCATTCACTTTCAGCGCGGTTTCCCCTCCCTCTTCCTGAACCGTCACCGGCAGAAAGGCAATGCTCCTGGGGATGGAATGCTTTTCGCCGATGGAAAGCACCCGTCCCTGGTGAATTTTCTCCGGTTGCTTCAGCACTCCCGCCTCATGCGCCGCCTCCCGCAGGCTGGGCCTGCGTACCGCTTCCCACAGCACGATGGCGGCACATTCTCCCAGGGCGGACAGCATAATCGCCAGCAGCTTCCGCGATTCCGCGTTGGCCGTCCGAATGCCAAGGCACAGCGCGGCGCATCCCAGCACGGCCGCGGCCAGCACCGCCCAGGCGACAATCCCCGCCTTCCGGGCGCTGTCCTTCAGTTTGCTGATCCCTTCCGGGGAATAGTAGGCCTTCATGCCTGTTTTCCCGACCTCCCTGTACTTTTCTCAAGGCGGCGTTTTATTCCGCCCTCCGCAGGACCGCGGAGGTCTGCCCATCCAATGTCAGGATATTTCCCTCCAGGGCGGCGAACCCCATGCCGATCTGCGCGCTCAGCACCTGATACTCCTGCAGATTCTGCTCCGCCAGGTTCAGGGTCACCGCCTTCCCGGCAGGATTATGCAGGACCAGCACGGTGGAGTCCTCCCCGGCGATGAATCCTCCCGCTTTCGTATCCTTAAGATTCAGCGCCCGATATATTCCTCCGGCAATTTCCGGGTGCTGATTCCGGATATCTATCAGCCGCCGATAATAATGCAGCAGGCTGTAGGACTGCTCCATCATGGAGGCCACGGTGGCATCCGTCTGCTTTGTATAGTCAGCGCCTTCCGGATCGGATACCGTATCCCCGTCTCCCCATCTCATGGCCAGCCGCCGGTTTGCGTCCGTATTCGCCCCGCCCCGGGATCCCCGCAGGCCGATCTCCTCCCCGTAATAAATGAATGGTGCCCCGGGGCCAAGAATGTAAAGATTTGCGGCCATCCGGATGCGGCCGTTGCTGTCCGGCAGGTATCCGGCCGCCCGATCCATATCATGGTTGGAGATGAATGGCACCAGGGAGGCCGACTCCCTCAGGCCGTGAATGCGTTCCAGATACTGCTCCACGTAAGCCGTATACCTGTTCACATCTCCCCCTGCCGCGGTCTCCGCGATCAGCCCGCCCGGCTGGGACACGGTAAAATCAAAACAGTTCATGGCTGGGAAGTACAGGTCCGTCACAGCGTCGCCATCCCATACCTCGGCCACCAGCCAGATGTCCGGACAGAGTGCCCGCAGCTCACCGGTATACCAGTCCCAGAAAGCGGATGAACGCCCGTGATCCCCATAATAAATATATTTGGCCGCGTCGAACCGGAATCCGTCCACGCCCATCTCAAGGTAGAACCGGGCAATCTCCAGGATCTCCCGCCGGACTGCCTCATTGTCATAGTTCAGCTCCGGCATATTCCGGGAGAAATTGGCCTCGTACCAGAAGTCCGTCCCGGGAATGGCATAACAGCTATGGCCCGCGGGAAGACTTCCCGTCTCATGACAGATATAGTAATCGTAGTACTCGCTTCGATCGTTATGCAGGGTTCTTGCGCTGAGAAATTTCCGAAACCAGGGATGAGTACTGCTTGTATGATTCAGGGGAAGATCCAGAATCAGACGGATCCCCCGGGCCTGACAGGCTTCGATCAGATTCCGGAGGTCCTCCATGGAACCGAACTGGCTGTCTATGGTCAGGTAATCCGCCACATCATATTTATGATAGGAGGGAGAAGAAAAGACGGGAGTCAGCCAGATACCCTGGATGCCCAGGCTGGTTTCGGATGCCTCTTTCCCATCGTTCAGATAGTCCAGCCGATTCAGGATCCCCGGCAGGTCACCGATGCCGTCCCCGTTGCTGTCAGAGAAGGAACCTGTGAAAATCTCATAGAACACCAGGTTTTGCCTGTCCGCGTTTTCCGCTCCGGAGACCGTCATCCCGCGGAAGCAGATCAGGAGGAGCAGGAGCAAAAAGGCCCTCCTTGTCAGAGAGCCTCCCGTCTTCCGGGCTTTTTCGCCTCCCGGAGCATTCACCAGGCTATTTGTCCGCATCTGACTTTTCCTCCCCGGTCTCGCCTTTGGCCTCAAGCACCCAATACCCTCCGGAACGGTCCAGCTTCTCCACGGAGGCGTACAGGGTTTTCAGATACTTCACGCAGCTTTCCGCCCCCTGCTGCTTCCGGATCACCAGATACAGGCTTCCTCCCGGCCGCAGGTGGGCACGGGCGTCCGCAAACATCTGATAGATCGTCTGCTTTCCTGCCCGGATCGGCGGATTGGTCACCACCGCATCGAACATCAGACCGGAAAGGCCCGCAAAGCCGTCGCTTTCCTCGCAGGTGACCTGCACCCCGTTCCGTGCCGCATTCTCCCGGCTCCGGTCCAGCGCCCTGAGGTTCACATCCGCCATCCAGACCCGTGTTTCAGGAAAGGCTGCCTTAATACCGATGCCGATGGGACCCCATCCGCAGCCCAGGTCCAGGATATCCCCTGCCAGATCCTCCGGCAGCGCTTCCATCAGCAGCCTGGTGCCTGGATCCAGTTCTCCCCTGGAGAAAACACCCGCATCCGTCGTGAAGCGGAGATTCCTGCCCCGATAGGTAAACTCGCACTCCGCAGGCCGGGATTCACTGCCCGGCTCCCGGGTATAATACTGATCGTTCAGTTTCCACACCTCCCCGGAACACGTTCCGAATGATCCCCCGGAAGCAGCGCATGAAATATCCTTCTCCCGCGGGATGATTCAATTCATCTTAAAGTTGCAGTCGCTGTCCGCCAGCAGGGGGGCGTTCATATCCTTGGGGCTCAGCAGCTCCGTGCATACCTCTCCCCAGTCCACGCCGATGGCCGGGTCGTCAAACCGGATTCCCCGGTCGCACTCCTTATTGTAAAGATTATCCGTCTTGTAGATAAACTCCACGTCGTCCGTCAGGGTCTTAAACCCATGGCCGAAGCCCCGGGGAATCATCAGCATCCGCCGGTTTTCAGCGCTCAGCTCCACAGCCACCCATTTTTTGTAGGTAGGGCTCCCCTTGCGAAGATCCACGGCCACATCCATCACGGCTCCGCGGTTCACCCGCACCAGCTTGGCCTGGCTCCAGGGATCATTCTGGAAATGGATTCCCCGCAGGATTCCTTTCCGGGCCGAATAGCTCTGATTATCCTGCACAAAGGTATAGTCCAGCCCCAGTTCCTCAAAGTTACGGGTACTCCAGGTCTCCATAAAGTATCCCCGCTGATCCCCGAATACCTGAGGCTCAATAATCCAAACCCCGGGAAGCCCTGTCTCGATCTTTTTCATCATTTTACGCTTCCTTTCCATATCAGAATGCTTTTTCTGAATCCAGCAGGATGGTGACCGGGCCGTCATTCACCAGGGCCACCTGCATCTCCGCACGGAAGCGGCCCGTTTCCACCCGGAGGCCCGCCTGCCGCCAGCTGTCGATCACCTCCTCATACATCGCGTTGGCCTTTTCCGGCTTGGCCGCCCGAAAATAGCTGGGTCTTCTTCCGCCCCGGGCGTCCCCGTACAGGGTAAACTGGCTCACCGCCAGAATATCTCCCCCCGCGTCCAGGATGGATCGGTTCATGACGCCGTTTTCATCATCATAAATCCGAAGATGCATGACCTTCTCCGCGATATATTTCAGATCCGCCGGACCGTCCTCCTCGGAAACCCCGATCAGCACCATCATGCCCTTTCCGATTTCCCCTATCGTTTCCCCGTCCACCGTGACCGAGGCGGAGGTGACTCTCTGTACGACGCAGCGCATGGCACCCGCTCCCTTCCCATAATTCCATCATGGATCATACAGGAAAACGGGCGGAATTTCAACCTGATCCTGAATTCATTCTGAAACCTGAGCGTGAGGCTGAATCTTGCGTTTTGCCTCTTCCTGTGGTATGCTCATGCAAACAGACTGAAAACTTCAAACAAGGGAGGACTGAACCATGGCGGAAAAGAAAGTGGGGGCTTTGGTCAAGGAAGCCCGTACAGCTGCAAAGCTGACCCAGGAAAAGCTGGCCAGGGCCGCGGGAGAAAATCTGACCGCGGCTGACATCAGCAGGTGTGAGCAGGGCAAAGCGGATCTGACCGCGGCCCAGCTGAAGAAGATTGCCGTGGCCTGCGGCGTCACTCAGACCTCGCTGGTAAATGCCCCAAAGAATATCAGCGCATCCGCCGCGAAGAAGACCTCATCCGCAAAGGATTCTTCCAAGGCGAAGAGCGGAGCAGCCAAATCAGCCTCCGCAGCGAAGAAGGCCCCCGCTTCCAAAGCCGGCACAGCAAAGGCTTCTTCCTCGAAAACCTCCGGTGCATCCAAAAAGAAAACCGAAGCCGCGGTTCCGGCCAGCGCGAACATTTCCATGAAGGTTACTTCCACGGAGCAGAAGCTGATTCAGGCTTACCGGAGCAGCACCTCGGACCGGAAGAAGGCCGCCCTGAAGCTGCTGAACGGGGATTACGGCGATACCATCGATAAGATTCTGTCCGTCACCAACGGGTCGGTCGCCTCCTCGTCCTCCGCTTCCTCCGCCGCCGACGGTCTGGGAGACATGATCGGCAGCCTGCTGGGCGGTCTGCTGGGCGGAAAGTAATCTTTCCTCCCTCCGTTTCAACATTTTCCGAAAACAGAACCGGATACACTATACCCCGCGCGGCTGCGCGGGGTATTTTTGCACGGCCGTTCCTGATCAGCATAAAAGCATGCCCGCAGCCTCAGGTCGGAAAATGCCTTCCCGGAGCATTACAGGAACAGTTCCCGCTTTCTGAGGATCATCTCCTCCGTGCGTGCAATATAGACTTCAATGTTGCTGACATTGGGGGCCCGGCCGATGTGCCCCTCCTCCGGATAGATCCGCTTGGAGATGCCGCCGGCTCCCAGGGCCAGGATATGAGAGGTCTCCTCCATAATGTCCACATTGTAGATGCATTCGTGTCCCGGCAGGGCATAGCCGGTGTTCTCCAGATTTCCCGCCATATATTTCTGTTTATACAGGTAATAGGGCCGCATGCCCAGGGTCTCTGCCGTCTCCCGGCCCATCCTGACCATCTTCGCCGCCGTTTCTCCCGAAGGAAGGGGAGCCGCTTCTCCCCGGCCCTGCTGATAGGCAATCTGCTGTTCTCCCCAGGGGGAGGACCGCTTGATGGCCAGGGTATGAACGGTCAGGCTTTCAGGCGCCAGGCGAACCGCTTCGTCCATGGTATGGGCAAAATCCGCCAGCCCCTCTCCCGGCAGTCCGGCAATCACATCCATATTGATATGGTTAATCCCTTCCTCCCTGGCCAGCGCGTAGGCTTCTCTTACCTGCTCCGCCGTATGGGACCGGCCGATCTCCCGAAGGGTACGGTCGTTCATGGTCTGGGGATTAATGGAAATCCGGTTTACCCCCGCTTCCCGGATCGCCCGCAGTTTTCCCCGGGTCAGGGTATCCGGGCGCCCCGCTTCCACCGTGTATTCGGCGGCTCCGGGAAAAACCTCCTTCATGAATTCCATCAGCATCCGAAATTCCTTTTCCGGCAGGGCGGTCGGGGTGCCTCCCCCCACATACAGGGCCCGCAGCTGCCTGCCGCTCTCCCTCAGAATCTCAGCACCCGCCCTCATTTCCCGGGTCAGGGCCTCCATATAGGGCTGCACCAGGCTTCCGTTCCCGATCTCCCCGGAGGAGAAGGAGCAGTAGGCGCACCTGGTCGTGCAGAAGGGGATGCCGATATATACGTCCATCCAGGCATCCCCCGGGGCGGGAAGTTCCCGCTGGACTCCAGCGATCCGGGCCAGCAGCTCAGCCTTCTCCCGGGTCACATCGAAATCCTCCGTAAGCCTGCGAACCGCCATTTCCTCGGAAAGTCCCTGGGACAGCGCTTCCAGCATCAGATGCGTGGGCCGAACCCCCGTCAGGCTTCCCCAGGGGGGCTGAATTCCGCTGATCTGCCGGCACAGGTCGTACAGGGTCTGCTTACAGAGCCTGCGCGCCGTCCTCTTCCGGTGCAGCTCCTCCACCCGCGGATCAGGATCCGAGGGGATTTCCGCGCTTCGGGTCGCCGACCGGTTCTCCCCCCTGAAAGTAATTACATACTTTCCGTCCTCCTCCCGGCAGTCCCGCCGGAATGCTTCCAGCTGTCCCTCCATGCCAAAAAGCCGGGCTGTGTTCGCCAGCTCCGGCTCAATGGTTTCCAGATAATCGCTGATTCTGGGCATCGGCTTCGTCCCTCCGCAGGTACTCCTCTTACCCGGTAATCCGGTATACATCCAGCACATCCGCTTTGTTGCGGAGCGCCTGAATCACCCGGTTCATCTGCTCCCTGGACTGCACATCCAATGTAAGCTTCACCGTAGAAATCCGGGTCTTGTCATCCGTCTGCACCTGTGCGGCCTTGATGGATACGTTCATTTCGCCGACCACCGAGGCCACCTCTCCCAGCATGTTCACCCGATCATAGACCAGAATTTTAATGGAGGCATAAAAGGATCCCGTACCGTCGTCCGCCCACTCCACGGGGATCCGCCGCTCCGGCTCAGCGCTGGCGGCATTCGGGCATTCCGTCTTATGGATGGTTACCCCGCGTCCTCGGGTAATGTATCCCACAATATCGTCCCCGGGCACGGGGCTGCAGCAGCGGGCAAACCGAATGGGAATATTCAGATCCTCATTTCCCGTCAGAACAATCCCGTGATTGGCCCGCCGCTGATTCAGCTGGTGCTCGTCCGCCACATCAGGAATCGTCTCCGGAACTGCCGGAGCCTGCGGGGTCTCCCTGCTTCGCTGTTCCTCAATCAGTTTGCTGACCACATAGGTGGCCGCCATCCCGCCATAGCCCACCGCGCAGAACACGTCATCCAGCTCGCTGAATCCGTACTTCTTCAGCATGGACTCGTAGTTTTCCGGCTTCGCCACATCTCCCAGCTTCACGCCCCGGCGGGCACACTCGTGCTCAACCATCTCCCTGCCCAGGGCCAGATTTTCCTGCCGCAGTTCCTTCTTCAGGTACTGGCGAATCTTCGCCTTGGCCTGAGGCGTCTTACAGATGCGGATCCAGTCAGAAGAGGGACCCTTGCTGCCGGAGGATGTCAGGATTTCAACCCGATCCCCCGTAGCCAGTTCCGTATCCAGGGGCACCATCTTGCCGTTCACCCGGGCCCCCACGCACTTGTTGCCCACCGCGGAATGAATCCGATAGGCAAAGTCCAGAGGGGTGGAGCCGATGGGCATGGAAATCACATCCCCCTTCGGGGTGAAGAGGAAGACCTCGTCGTCAAACAGGTCCGTCTTCAGCGTATCCATGAACTCCTTGCTGTCCCGGGTGTCGCTGGACCAGTCCAGGATCTGCCTGACCCAGGTCAGCTTCGCGTCCAGATCATCTCCCCTGGCCGTTCCCTCTTTATAGCGCCAATGGGCCGCGATGCCGTATTCCGCGATGCGGTGCATTTCCCAGGTCCGGATCTGCACCTCAAAGGGGAAGGGCATCTTTCGTCCGCCCATCACGGTGGTGTGCAGGCTCTGATACATATTCGCCTTCGGCACGGAGATATAATCCTTAAATCTCCCCGGCACCTGGTTCCACAGGGTATGAACGATGCCCAGCACCGTGTAGCAGTCCGGCACAGTATCCACAATCACCCGGATCGCGATCAGGTCATAGATCTGGTCAAAGGTCTTGTGCTGAAGCACCATCTTCCGATAGATGGAGTAAAAATGCTTGGAGCGGCCGTCAATGTCAAAATGAATCTGCTGTTCATCCAGTTTGGCGCTCAGCTCGTCAATCACCAGGCGGATGCTCTCCTCCCGTTCCGCCCGCTTCATGCCCACCAGGTGCACGATATTGTTATACCCCTCCGGATCCATATATTTCAGGCTCAGATCCTCCAGATCCTGCTTCAGGGCATAGACGCCCAGCCGGTGGGCCAGGGGAGCATAGATATCCAGGGTTTCCCGGGCAATTGCCTTCTGCCGGTCCGGGGACTGGAATCTCAGGGTGTACATATTATGAAGCCGGTCCGCCAGCTTGATCAGCACCACCCGGATGTCACGGCTCATGGCCAGGATCATCTTGCGAATGCTTTCCGCCTGGGCTTCTTCCCGGTTGGCGAAGTCCAGCTTATTCAGCTTTGTAACTCCGTCCACCAGGCCCGCCACCTCTTCGCCGAATTCCGACCGAATGGTATCCAGTGTGATGTTTTCGCAATCCTCCACCGTATCGTGAAGCAGTCCCGCCGCGATGGTGGGCGGATCAATCATCAGATCCGTCAGGATGCTGGCCACAAAACAGGGATGAATAAAATAGGGCTCGCCGCTCTTGCGGACCTGGCCTTCATGGGCTTTTTCCGCGAATTTCCATGCTTTCTCCACCATCTGCCATCCATCGCCCGGATGATATTTCTGTACCCGGGCAATCATCGTGTTCAGCGGCATGGACTCATAGGATGCAAAACTCATGCTCATTCCTCCTTCCCGTTTGCTGGCTTATCTCCTGAACCGACTGGAACGGTTCAGGGAAACCCGGATCAAGACGGTTTCCGCATCAGGCGGCCAGTCAGCCTTTGCTCAGATCTGCCTCAGGTATCGGATCAGGGGGCTCTGCTCCAGATCCATTTTCCGGACGGCTGGGATCATTTCTGTCTGAAACGGATGCAGCTGCCACCTCACCAGCTTCAGCTGGCTGAAAGCCGTCAGGCACATCAGCGCCTGTTCCTCCTTCATCCCCGTCTCCTCACAGAATGCCTCCAGGCTCGTCCCGCGGAACGTCTTCAGCTTCCGATAGGCCTCCCCCAGGGCATCCCGGCTTGAATCCAGCAGGGTCATCCGTTCCTTCAGCAGATGCTCCGGACGAAGTCCGGGCATCTCTCCGGGGTGCTCCCCTTTTTTCGATGCAAGCAGGCTCATTTCCTGCAGGCAGCGCAGAAAAAACAGCTCCGGCTCCCCTTCTCCAGGCTCCCCTCCCATATCCTCCTCCGCCGGCTGCATGGCCTGCACCTGCAGCTGGGGGGAAACCCGGCCGTTAAACTCATTCCTGCAGGGGCGGAAAAGCGCATCCACCCGATCCACCGCCTGATCCGCCAGGTCACCCAGCCCGAAACCAATTCCCCCCCGGAGGGCTCCGTCCTCCAACAGGGTCAGCTTCAGATGGCTCCGGTCCTTTCCCACCCGTCTCGCTTCCTGCAGAAAAGCGCTCCGGCAGCGGAAAACCGGCGCGGGATTACCGCAGCCCACCGGCTCCAGCGCTTCCAGACGGTCGATCATCTCCAAGGTTACCTGAGAAAGCGGAAGCTCCGTATCATATTCCTGCACAGGCAGAAAGCAGCTGTCCTCACAGTTTTCACGGATCGCCCGATTCAGCCGCTGGCGCATCTCCGGAATCTTTTCCAGCGGAACCGTAAGTCCTGCTGCCTGTTCATGACCCCCGAAGCGCAGGAACAAATCCCCGCAGGTATTCAGCATCTGCCAGATATTAATCCCGGGAATGGAGCGGCAGCTTCCTACCGCCCGATCTCCCTGGCGGCTCAGCACAATGGCGGGATGATGGAATCTTTCGCAGATTTTCCCCGCCACCAGCCCGATCAGCCCTGAATTCCAGGCTTCCCCTTCCAGGATGATGATCCTGTCCCTGCGCAGGTCCACCTGCAGAGGAAAGGCTTCCATCGCCTGCTGCAGGATCTCCTGCTCTGTCTCCTGCCGGAGACGGTTATTCTCCTCCAGATGATCCGCGATCCTCTTTCCCTCCCCGGGATCGGAGGTCATCAGCAGCCGAACCCCCTGGGAAGCGTCTTCCAGCCTTCCCGCCGCGTTCAGCCGGGGACCCAGCCGGAATCCGATATCATCGGAATGCATGGGAAACTGTACCCGGGCGTTCTCCAGCAGGGCCCGCAGCCCCGGCCGCCGGGTCTCCGCAATCCGGCGCATTCCCTCCCGGACAATAATCCGGTTTTCATCCATCAGGGGAACGATATCCGCCACGGTGGCCAGCGCCGCGATCTCCAGTCTTTTTTCAACTCCTGCCATTCCTGTCAGGGCCTGGGTGATCTTCAGCGCCACCCCCGCGCCGCACAGTCTGCGAAACGGGTAGTCTCCCAGCAGGGGATCCAGCACCGCGTCCGCGGGCGGCAGGGTCTCAGGCACTTCATGATGATCCGTTACGATGACGGTCATCCCCAGCTCCTTCGCCAGGCGAACTTCCTTCACATTGGTAATGCCGCAGTCCACGGTAATCAGCATCTGGTATTCCGCCGCGATCTCCCTGACCGCCTGCTCATGCAGACCGTATCCTTCGATGTGGCGGGCCGGAATCCGGAATCCTGCCTTCGCGCCCATCTCAAGCAGGGTTTCCAGCAGCACGGTGACGGCGCTGACCCCATCCACATCATAATCCCCGTACACCAGGATCCGATCCCCCCTGGTAATGGCCATGCGGATCAGTCTCACCGCCCGGTCCATATCCTGCATCAGCAGGGGATCATGCAACTGGTCCAGGGAGGGGTGCAGAAAACGGTCCGCCTTTTCAGGGGTATCCACGCCTCTGGCCCGCAGCAGCTCACTCTCCCAGTCCGGAAGTCCGGGCAGGGATTCCGCAGTGCCGGTATACCGCTTCCTGAATTCCTGCATGGTTCTCCTTTCTCTGTAGGGAAGCGCCGAATCAATGCCCCGGGAGCTGAAACCCGCCCGAGCGAGGGCTTAACATACAACTGCCGGAGGGAAAGCGATTTAAGCCCGAACAGAATAATTCTGCATTTTCCAGGACGGAAACAGGATGAAAAAATAGGGTAGAGGGAGGGCGGTAGCCCTCGCCCCTCCCGTTGCACCGTACGTACCGGCCAGGTATACGGCGCTACATCGTAACATGGTTTCAAGTATTTCTCAGGTAATATGCAAGAGGATCGACCAATCCCGGTCGGT
>JAFPWU010000003.1 GCA_017412715.1 Clostridia bacterium | reverse complement strand
CCGATGAGCACGGGATTGTTCTTCGTGCGGCGGATCAGAATCTGAATAATCCGCTGAATCTCGTTTTCCCGCCCGATCACCGGGTCCAGTTCATTCTTCTCCGCCGCGGCCGTCAGGTCCCGGCAGAACTGATCCAGGGCGGATTTCTGCTCTCCCTGGTTTCCGCCCCCCTGGCCGACACGGAACTGGGCCGCGAAGGGCATAAACCCGGGCACCGGCTGCTGGCCGGCCGCCTGGCCGGACGAGGAGGCGCTGTCCCGCATCTGCTGCAGCAGCTCCTCCCGGGCCGCGGACAGATCCACCCCGTTCTTGCGCAGCAGGGCTCCGGCCACGCCGTCATCGCTGCCCAGCATAGCCAGCCAGATATGCTCCGCCGACACGTAGTTCTGCCCCAGCTTCCTGGATTCCATCACGCTGGTCTCCAGCAGCTTTTTGGCCCGGGGGCTCAGCTCGACGCGGCCTTTCTCCCCGGCACCGTTCCGGTCCTCTTCCTGCAGATGCTCCCGAATCTCCGCCACAGCGCTGTCGAAATTCATGCGGGAGGATACGGCCTGCGGTACGGAGGCGCCAAGCTTCAGCATGGCCAGCAGCAGGTGCTCTGTTCCCACGTAGGACATCTGCAGGTCCGCGGCGATTCGCTGGGACATCTGCAGAATCTGCTGCGCCATCTGGGTAAAGCGTCCGAAAATCGGCATGGAAAACTCCTTCTTTTCTTCTTTTTTCTGCCCCGCCTGCAGGGCGCCCAGCATGGTGGTCAGGAAGCTGCGAAGGTTTCCCTTCATCAGATCCGCGTTCATGCGGCTCATACAGTCCGCGCATAGATGCCGGGTGGTCAGTTCCTCCCCGGAAACGATGGATACGGTAAAGTTCGCTTCGTTATTGTGGCATTCCTCGCAGAGCATCTTCAGCCTCCGTTTCCTTTATTCGCCAGGGCAAGGAGCATGGTTTTCATCATTCTGGCCCGAAGGGCAGCCTTCATTTCCGGGCTCAGCGGAACCGCCAGCGACCGGCCGGAGAGGGCCGCGCTCATCAGATCCGCCTCGGAAGGGGTGGCCATGCCGCTCTCCCGAAGATGGGCGATAATGCGCTGAGCCTCTTCTTCGCTCAGGCTGTCCCCAATCCGGTCCCGAACCAGATAGGCCAGCTTCTGGGGCCCTGTTTCCACCACCCGGACAATCCGGATGTACCCGCCGCCGCCCCGGCGGCTCTCCGTCAGGTATCCCTGGGAAGGGGAAAACCGGGTGGCCAGCACGTAGTTGATCTGGCTGGGAGCGCACCCAAAGTATTCCGCCAGCTCGTTCCGCTTCAGCTCCACCTCCGGGCTGTCCTCTCCCAGCATCTCCTTGATAAACTGTTCAATCGAATCGCTGATTCGCATGTTTTTCCCGCCTTTCGTCAAACAAGCACAATTGACTTTCTTTGACTTTGAAAGCATATCACATTTCCCGTCGTTTTTCAAGCAAAAAAAAGCGGCCCCACGGCCGCGCAAATCGTATCTGAAAAACGGGTTCATACGATGATGCAGGATCAGATCAGCCCGATCCTGGTGCAGGGGACCTTTCCATCCACCAAATCGGAAATCCGGTGCCTGGCATGCCCGATGATGACGGTGGTTCCGTTCCGGACGCATCCAAGGGCGTATTCCAGCTTGGCCCGGGCTCCGTTGGCACCCGCCCGGCTGGCGCCGATGCAGTTTTCCTGCAGGGCGCGCACCTGCTTCTCCACGGATTCCATATCCCGGCCGACCACGTCCCGTACCAGCGTCTCCGGATTTCCGGGCTCCTGATAGATTCCCTCCGTGGAAGTCATCAGCAGCAGGGTCTTCGCATGAACCAGGTTGGCAATCACGGCTGCGGTTTCATCGTTGTCCACGCATTCGTGCACCTCCGCCCCTTCCCGGCGCCGGGCGGCCAGTTCCATCTTCCGGTTTTCCTCATCGGAAACGGGATCGTTGTAATTTACGATGGGAATGGTCTTCTGCCGGGCGGCCCGCTCCAGCAGCGTCCGGATATGCTCCCGCTTTTCCGGATCGTTGAAGTGGGTATGCTCCACCAGAATCTGCCGGATCCCGTATTCCGGATGCACAAACTGGCGGTAGGTCTGCATCAGGATGGCCTGCCCCTGGGCCGAATAGTCCGCCTTGTCCTGCTCCGGGTCCCCGCAGAGCTCGCAGCCCGTGCGCTTCAGATAGTCCAGGCGGCCGATCTCCGTCGCGCCGCTGGTCACCCAGATCATGCCGGGGCGCAGCTCAGCCCCCAGACGGGAAAAAATATTATAGTCCATGTCCTGATCCTCCGGACGGATCAGGGCCATGGATCCGATCTTGCCCACCAGTTCAATTTTATAGCTCATGCTTCCCTCTTCTTCCGCGTCTTCCCGGGGAACGCCGATTTATTCTTTTTCGGCTGATGCCGCCTTTTCTCAGGCGGATTTCAGCCCCAGAGGCATCCGGTCATCGCTTTCCTATGCGTGATATCGCTCCTTCAGCACCCGGACCAGCAGGGCCGCCGCCGTCTGGACCTCCCCGTCGTTTCGGATCGTGACATCCGCCAGGCGGCGATAGGCGGGCATGCGCTGATCGTACAGCTCCCGCATCCTTGTTTCCGGCTCCTCCGCCAGCAGCGGCCGGGTCTCCGTTCTCAGGTCCGCCAGAATCCGCTCGAGGGGACGGTCCAGCAGCACGACGCTGCCGAAGCCCCGGATGATTTTCTGATTTACCGGATTCATGGGCGTTCCCCCGCCCAGCGCGATGACCCCGGGGCGAAGGCCCGCCAGATAGGCCAGGGCGTTCGTCTCCATCCTGCGGAAACCCTCTTCTTCGTATCGGGCAAAGATCTCCGGGATGGACATGCCGGCCCGCTCCGCGATCCAGTCGTCCAGATCCAGAAAGGGAACTCCCGTCTCCCGGGCCGCCCGGCGTCCCAGGGAGCTTTTCCCGCTGCCCGGCATTCCGATCAGGAAAATGATTCTGTTCAGCATCGCAGCTTCCTCCTGCGTATCAAGCCTGCTTCAGATGAATGGCCTCCCCTTTTTCGCCGGAAAGTATATCATAGCTGTCCGATTCCGGGCAAGGCAATCCCTGAAAAAAAGGAAACACTGAATCCGCGCTGTTTCGGCCGCTGCCGCCTGAGCAAGGGCTTAAAACCCTCTGGCGCGGAGGCGGTTTCGGCCGGAGGGGATCAGATCAGGCCGCGTTTCCCGATTCCTCCCCCGCCAGGTCCAGGGTAAAGCGGAAGGCCGTGCCCTCCGCCGTGTCCAGCAGTTCGATCTTTCTTCCGTGCATTTCCAGAATGCGCTGACAGATGCTCAGCCCCAGCCCGGTGCCCTTTCCGGAGGTATGGGCCCGGTCGGAGGTGAAAAACCGTTCGAAAACCCTGGGCCGGTCCTCCGGGGGAATGGAAGCGCCGTCGTCCCAGACGGTCACCTCCGCCCGGTTCTCCTTCCGCTCCGTCGTCAGCACGATGCGGCCCCCCTGCCCGGTAAACTTGACGGCATTGTCCAGCAGGTTAATCACCACCTGCTCCATTCGTTCCTGATCCGCCCGTACCCGGCAGGGCTCCGCCCTGAAATCGCATGTCACGTCAATCTCCTTGCCGTCCAGATCCTTCATCCGGCGGATAATGGCCCTGCGAAGCATCTCGTTGATGTCGAAATCCGTTTTCTCCAGCGCCGCGTCCTCCCGCTCCAGGCGGCTCAGCTGCAGCAGATCCCCGACCAGGCGGCTCAGCCGGTTGCTCTCCTCCGCCACCAGCCGCAGATACTTCGGATGGTCCTCCGGAGGAATCACTCCGTCCGCCATGCCTTCCGCAAAACCCTTGATGCTGGTAATGGGGCTCCGGAGCTCATGGCTCACATTGGCCACAAATTCCCTCCGGCTGTTTTCCACCGCCCGGAGGCGGTCCCCCATGCCGTTGAAGGTCCTGGCCACCTGGCGCATCTCCCGGTCTCCCCGGTCCTCATCCAGCCGACGGCTGAAGTCCCCCTCCCCCATAGCCCTGGACGCCTCCGTCAGGGCCGCCAGGGGGCGCATAATGGATCGGACAATCACCGCCACCGCCAGCGCGCTGAGCACAGCCGCCGCCAGTGCCGCGGCAATCACCTGGCCCAGCAGGTCCTCCATGCCGCTCTGTATCCGCTGGGCCTTCGTCTGGATAAAGACGGCTCCCGCCGCGGATTCATACTGCAGGTAGGGAACGCCCACCGTAAAAGCGGCGTCCGATCCCACCATGCTGCGGACCCGGATGGTCTCTCCGGCCAGCACCTGCTTCAGCGCCGCGGTGATTTCCTCCCCGCTGAGGCTGGCCACGAAATCCGGATCCTCGCTGTAGGCCGTCTGAATATTGGTGCGCACGTTTCCCCACCGGTCCACCACGGCAATATAGGCGCCGAACTCATCATTCACCTTCTTGGCCATCCAGTTCAGATACTGGCGGGAAAGCTGGTAGGAAAAAAAGCCGCCGGCGTCCAGATCGGCGGCCAGATACGCAATCTGCTCCGCCTCCGCGGCCAGATAATCCAGCCGGGCGTTAATCCGCTGCTCCCGGAGGCTGAAATAGCTCATCGTGCTCAGGGTCACCGTCAGAAGCAGAATTACGCCCAGCACCACCGCCATGATGCGGGTAAAAAGGGTATTCATCGAATCATTTCCTTCGGTCAGTTCATGGCGCAAGCAGTCCTTCGATGACCGCGTGCAGATGTTGATCCTTCTGATGGACATAGTTTGCGGAGGAGGGATGCAGGGTGCCGTCCGTCCATCGGATTTCTCCCCGGCCGTCCGGAAGGAGACCGTAGTCCTCCCGCTTCTTTCCCTCCGGAGGCACCAGCACCGTCAGCCGGTTCCGCACCCGGTTTCCCAGAAAGACGGTAAAGGCGTTCCGGTCCGGATCCACGCTGAAATGGTTTCCCGTAAAGCCTCCGATTCCAAAGGCGGAGGAGCTCATCCAGGCGGGAATTTCGGAAAAATACTGATCCGGATGCTTCAGGTAGCAGCAATAGCCCAGGTACTGGGTAAAGGTTCCGTCCCTCAGCCTCCTGCCCGTCCGGTTTACCGTCATGCGCCGCAGGCTTTCCTCCCGCAGTATTTTTCCCTCCAGGATGGCCCTGGCCAGGCGTTCCATATCTCCCAGCGTGGAAAAGAGCCCCGCATGGCCGCAGAGATCCCCCGTGTCTCCCTGCAGGATGGCCGCCTTGGGATCGTGAGGCGTTCCCCGCTCCGGCCCCGGCCTGCGGATCCAGTTATCCCCTTCGATCCGGTACTCCGGACCATATGCCAGGCAGTCCCCGATCCGGTCCTCCGGAACCCGGGCCCAGGTTTCCCCCATGCCCGCGGGCTCCAGGACAAGCCGGCGAACCCCCTCCGCCAGGCCCGTCCCAAGGATCCGCTCGATCACATATTTCAGAATCATGGCGGGAATATCGGAATAAGCCCGCCTTCCGGGATCGCCGGCGGAAAAGGCTTCCCGCAGGCACCGCAGAGCCCCCTCCCGGTCCGCCTGCCGGTCCACCCGCTCCGGGGTATTGATCCGCACCTGGAAGCCCATCATCTGCTCCACGGTCACTTCCCGGAGGTTTCTGAACTCCGGGCAGTACCAGGTCACCCGTCGGAAGGGATCCAGCATCCCCCCCTCCCACAGGCGCATCAGGATGATTCCGGTAAAGATTTTCGTCACGGAGGCCAGATCGAACACCGTCCGCTCCCCCGACTCCAGGCCCTCCCAGCCCCGGACCCGCTTTCCGTCCCGGCCGGCGCACACCGCCAGCCCGTCCATGATGCGGGTTTCCCGGGTAAAGTAACCGATGGCCTTCATCAGTTCCCCGTTCATTTCCTGATCCATCAGCTGTTCCGCCGTCATTTCAGGGTCACCACCGTCACCCCGTCCTCCCCTTCCCCGTACATGCCGGGGCGGCAGGATTTCACATGCCTGTTTCTGCGCAGCTCCTGCCGGATGCCGCTCTTCAGCACGCCCGTTCCCTTGCCGTGGATGATGCTGACCTCGTGAAGCCCGGCCAGCACCGCCTCATCCAGGTAGATTTCCACCGCTCCCAGCGCCTCTTCCAGGCTCATGCCCCGGACGTCGCATTCCATCGGAACGGTCCGGGTCAGGGCTCCCGTCTTCGCCCGGACGACAGTTTTCTCCTTCGCGGGCGCAGCCTTCATCAGCCGCAGATCTGCCAGCTTCGCCTTGAATTTCAGGCTGCCGCTGGCCAGCTCCACCTCTCCCTTGCCGTTGGGCTCTGACAGGACGGAGGCCACCGTGCCGAAGGAAAGCACCTTCACCGTGTCCCCCGGCTTCACCGTCTTCGGCGCCTCCCCTTCCTCCGGGGCGGGCTGCTTCAGCCCCTCGCTCATCTCTTCAATCCCCTGGTCCAGCTGGCGCCTGAGGGCATTCACATCCCCGCCGGCGCCGGCTTCCTTCTTCATCCGCTTCAGCTCGCTGATGATGCTTTCGCTCTCCCGCCGGGCATCCTGCAGGATGCGTCTGGCCTCGTCCTTCGCCTTGCGGAGGCTCTGCTCCCGTCTCTCCTCCATCTCCCGGCGCAGCTTCTCCGCCTCGTCCCGGAGCTTCAGCGTCTCCCGGCTGGCCTCCTGGGCCAGCTGCCGCTCCCGCTCAGCGATCTGCCGGTGGTATTCCGCGTTGGCGATCACATCCTCGAACCGGACCTCATCGCTGCTCAGCAGCTTTCTGGCCCCGTCGATCAGGTTCTCCGGCAGTCCCAGCCGGCGGCTGATCTCGAAAGCGTTGCTCTTTCCGGGCACGCCGATGCTCAGACGGTAGGTGGGCCGCAGGGTCTCCACGTCAAATTCCACGCTGGCGTTTTCCACCCCTTCCGTGGTCAGGGCAAATACCTTCAGCTCGCTGTAATGGGTGGTGGCCACCGTCCGAACCCGGATGTGCAGCAGTCTGGTCAGGATGCTCTGGGCCAGGGCGGCTCCCTCGGTAGGATCCGTTCCCGCCCCCAGCTCATCAAACAGCACCAGATCCCGGGGAGTCACCTCCCGCATGATCTGCACAATATTGGTCATGTGTCCGCTGAAGGTGCTCAGGCTCTGCTCAATCGACTGCTCATCCCCGATGTCCGCCCATACCTGCTCGAACACCGCCAGCTCGGTACCCAGCTCCGCCGGCACCTGCAGCCCCGCCTGGGCCATCAGGGTCAGCAGTCCCACCGTCTTCAGCGTGACCGTCTTGCCTCCGGTATTGGGCCCGGTAACCACCAGGGTGTTGAAACCCGGAACCTCCGCTTCCGCCTTCCGGGTTCCGCTCCCCTTTTCTCCGTCCTTCCCGGTCCGGGGGGAATCCCCTCCCGTTCCCGCGTAGCCCAGATAGATGTCGCTGGGCACCACCTTCTCCGGATCGATCAGCGGATGCCTGCCCCGGAGGATATGCAGAAATCCCCGCTCGTTCATCTTCGGCGCCACGCAGCGGAGCCGGCGGCTCAGCAGGCCCTTGCAGAAAATGAAGTCCAGTTCCCCCAGCATCTCCACGTTCGCCCGCAGCCCCTCCGCCCAGGGCGCCACCTCTGCGCTCAGGGCGGCCAGGATCCGCTCGATCTCCCGGGCTTCCTTAATCTCCCATTCCCGGATCTCATTCCCCATCTCCACCGCGGCCATGGGCTCGATGAACAGGGTGGCTCCGGAAGTGCTCTGGTCATGCACCAGGCCCGGCACCTGGGCCCGATATTCCGCCCGTACGGGAATCACGTACCGCCCGTTCCGGACGGTGACGATGGATTCCTGCAGATATTTCTGAGTCTGGGCAGAACGGATCATCTGATTCAGCTTCTCCTTGATCCGGTCCTGGGCGCCCCGCAGATGGCGCCGGATATTCATCAGCTCCGAGGAAGCCCGGTCCGCGACCTCATCCTCGCTGAGAATCGCGTCGGTAATATCCCGCTCCACATTCCGGGCCTCGATCAGCATTTCCGCCCTTTCCCGAAGCAGGGGCGTATTTTCACGGTCCGTAATCAGCACGTCCCGGGCTGCCCGGCTGGCCCTCAGCAGGGCCGCCACGCTCAGCAGCATTCCGGGGCTCAGGGTCCCCCCCTTTTCGCAGACCGTCAGCGCGCCTCTGGCGTCCGGGAACTCCGTCAGCGGGTGCCCGCCGATATACTGCAGGATCACGGTGGCCTCCTCCGTCTCCCGCTGGGCCAGGTCGATATCGTACAGCGTGTCGAAGGGAACCAGCGCCCTGCACTTTTCCGCTCCCAGAGCGGTCAAAGCCCCTTCCGCCAGCATTTCCCGGATCCTCGGGAATTCCAGCACCCGCAGCGTTCTTTCAGTCATCATCCCGCATCCCCCGTATTTCATGGGCAGGGATCGTTCTCCCCCTGCCGCTCAGTTCAGTTCAAACTTGTACCCCACGCCCCGGACCGTATGGATGCTCCATCCGTATTTTTCGCTGTCCGCCAGCTTCTCCCGCAGGCGCTTGATATGCACGTCCACGGTCCGGCTGTCCCCGAAGAAGTCGAACCCCCATACCTGCTTGAGCAGCTGCTCCCGGGTAAACACCTGGTTGGGAGATCCCGCAAGAAAATACAGCACCTCCAGCTCCTTGGGGGGCATGTCCAGCCGCCTGCCCTCATAATAGACCGCGTATTCCGAGATGCTGACCGTCAGCCCCGGGAAGGACAGATCCGTCTTTTTCTCCTCTTCGCCCCCCTGGGTCCGGCGGAGCACGGCCTTCACCCTGGCCACAAGTTCCTTTGTCTCAAAGGGCTTGGTAATATAATCGTCCGCCCCCAGCTCCAGCCCCAGCACCTTGTCAAAGGTTTCGTCCCGGGCGGTGAGCATGATGACGGGAATATTGCTGCTCCTCCGGACGCTCTTCAGCACCTGGTACCCGTCCATGCCGGGCAGCATCACATCCAGCAGCATCAGATCCGGCGGCATCCGGGTAAACTCGTTGACCGCGTCATCCCCCCGGGCCACTGCCTTCACCTGGAATCCTTCCTTCTCCAGATACAGCATCACCAGGGTGGAGATATTCGGATCGTCGTCCACCACAAGAATATACGGTTTCTCCTTCATGCGCTTCTCCTTCTTTCGCCCGCTTCGGCATCCGAAAATCTGACAGGATTATACCATAAGCCCCTGAAGCTGGACAAGCCCTGACGAAGCGTGAAAAGGCGCAGCCCTGCGGGCTGCGCCGGATTTCTGAGAAAACGCTGATTTATTCTTTTCTGATCGAAGGAAGCATCGCTTCCGCTTTCTGTTCGGCGGGGCGGAGAGGATCCGCAGGGCTCGGATTAAACATCGTCCCCCGGTTGGGCCTCCAGAAGCGCATGCAGCAGACGGTAAAGCTCCAGGGCATCCTTCCCGGAGAGATGAACGCAGGAACCTACCTGGGCCGGGATGTCCCTGACCCGGTCCCGCAGCTCCCAGCCCTTCTCCGTCAGCCCGATCCGAACCACCCGCTCATCCTTCCGGCTGCGGGTGCGGTCCACATAGCCCTCCTGAGCCATTTTCTTAATCAGGGGGGTGATGGTGCCGTTATCCAGAAACAGGGTTCTGCAAAGATCCCCCACGGTCATCTCCCCGTGCTCCCAGAGGCACAGGAAAACGATATACTGGGTATAGGTCAGCCCCAGCGGTTTCAGATAAGGGGTATAGGCATTTACGATCCGCCGGGCCCCGGCGTAAAGGGGAAAACACAGCTGGCTTTCCAGCAGCAGCTGGGGATAGTTTTCCCTCGTGGTCTTTTCCATTACAGGTTGCCGCTGATCCATCCGCTGATGGCGGCCTGGGGCTTGAAGCCGATGCTCTGATCCACGAAGGCGCCCTTCTTCATCAGCACCAGGCAGGGAATGCTCTGCACCCTGTACTCCGCCGCCAGGTCGGGATTGTCATCCACGTCCACCGCGTAGAAGGATACCTTGTCTCCCAGCTCCTCGCTCACCGCTTCCAGCACCGGGGAAAGCATCTTGCAGGGGCCGCACCAGGTGGCGTTAAAGTCCACCACAGCCACGTCCGCCGCCTTCGCTTCCGTCTGGAATGCCTGTCCGTCAATCTTCTTTACCATGGATATTCTCCTTTCTTTTTCCGCTCTCCGCTCCAGCGGAGGAGCCTGGCCCTCTCCCTCCGGTCAGGCCTTATGCTTCATTTCTTCCAGGTAGCCCACCGCGCTGAGGGCGGCAATATTGCCTTCCCCCGCGGCCTTGATGTATTGATAAGGGGTTCCCACGATATCCCCGCAGGCGAACAGCCCGGGCAGGCTGCTCTCCATCCGCCGGTTCACCTTCACGTGGGCTCCTTCGGTCTCCAGCCCGGGCACCAGCTGTCCCGGAGCCACCGCGTCCCGCAGCACGAAGACGGAGGCTGCGGCATAGGCCTTGTCCCCGGCCAGCACCGCCATCTGCCCGTCCCGCTTCTCCAGTCCGGTCACCTTCTCCTTCACCACGGTCACCGAATCCGGCAGGGAAACCTCTCCCGCGTACATGGGGAAATACAGCACCTCAGGGCAGATTTCCCCCAGGAAGGCGGCCTCCGCCTCCTCCTTCGGGCTGTAGCCCACCACGGCCACGCCCTTGCCCCGTACCAGAGCCGCATCGCAGGTGGCGCAGTAGCTGACGCCGTGCCCCAGGTTTTCCGACTCCCCGGGAAGGGGCTTCCCCTGGACGACCCCGGTGGCCAGAATCACAGTGCTGGCCTCCAGCATCTGTTCTCCGGCCTGCAGGGCAAAATAATCGCCCATGGCATAGACCGCGCTGACCCGCTCCTCCAGGATTTCAATTCCCATCTGATCCAGATGCGCCTGGAAAGCCTTTGCCAGGTCCTCCCCCCTGACCGCGGGGAAGCCGAGATAGTTCTGAATCTCCTGGGCCCGGGTCAGCTTCCGGCTCAGATCCCTGGAGCCCAGCAGCAGCACCTTCTTGTTCCGGATGGTGGCGGTAATGGCTGCTTCCAGCCCCGCCGGGCCGGTGCCGATGATGGCGATATCCGCGCGTTCCATGTTATTCATCCTTTCCTTCTGCGGCTTTTGCCGATTACAGCAGGCTCTCCACGCAGGCCCTGACGTCCTTCATGTCCGCGGTGGGCTCAAACCGGGCCACCACATTGCCCTCCCGGTCGCAGACAAATTTGGTGAAGTTCCATTTGATATCCGGATTATTCTTGTAATTCTTGTCGATCTTCTTCAGCATGATCCCCATGGCCAGGGCGGCCGGGCCCTTTCCAAAACCTTCGAAGCCCTTCTGGCTCTTCAGGTAAGCGAAGAGGGGCAGCTGCTGATCGCCGTTTACGTCGCTCTTCTTCATCTGGGGGAACCGGGTATTGTACTTCAGGGTGCAGAATTCGTGAATTTCCTCATCGGTTCCGGGGGTCTGGCCGGCAAACTGATTGCAGGGCACGTCGATAATCTCCAGCCCCTTCTCGTGATCCGCCTCGTAAATCTCCTCCAGATCCTTATACTGGGGCGTGAATCCGCAGCCGGTGGCCGTGTTCACGATCAGCAGCACCTTGCCCGCGTAATCCTTCAGGGAAACCGTTTCTCCCTTGGGGGTCGTTACGGAGTAATCATATACGCTCATGTCTTTTCCTCCTTCCAGATCAGGCCTTCTCTCTGAAAGCCTTTGAACAAATATAATTTAGCACACGGTTTTCCCGCTGTCAATACCTTTGATCAAATATTTTTTGAGAATCACAGGTCCTCAGTCCCCTGGAAAGTTGCGCCGGTCTCCCGGGCGTGATATACTTTCCCTGTTTGCGAAGGCTCTGAAAGGGTTGGAAAGGAAGGAATTGAATTCATGCGGAAAACGGTGATCCCTGGGCTCCTGATGCTGCTGATTTCCCTGCTGCTGACCGGGGCAGCCTGCGGAGAGGCCAGCCCTCTGGCCGCGGAGGAGATTGCCTCCTTTGCGGAACAGGTAAGGGCCCTGGCGGACGGGGCGAAAATCCTGAACGACCCCACCCTGGAGGAAGCGGTCTCCGAGGACGGGATCGCCCTGCAGTATGACTTCGGGATTCTCTATGCGGACCGGCCCTCCTGGTCCGCTGAAACCGGGCTTATGGCCGCTCAGATCATGGATGCGGAAGTGGCGGGCCCCCGTGGGCTGGCCATCAACCGGACGGTAAACGAGGTGATGGACGCTGTCCCCTGCGGCAATGAGGGCATGTACGGCACCCGCGAAGCGGCCGCCCTGTATCTGACCGGGAACCCGGAAACCGGATTCCTGTACGGCCGGGCGGAGCGGGACGGGCAGCGTATTTCCGCCATGGAATACGGGGCGGTGGACATGGCCGCCGGAACGAAGATCTCCCTGATTCTCGGAATCAGCGGGGACGGCGTTTCCTTCATGCGGCTGGAGGGACTGGGTGAAACCTTTTCCCCGGAAGCCCTCGCGGATTTCTATCAGGAAATGGAAGCCCTGACGGGGGAATACGCCTATTCCCGGGTTCCCCGCAGCCTGACCGGCACTGATCTGGCCAGGTTCCAGGAGGGGGATCTGTACTTTGCCTCCCTGAGCTATCCGACGGCGGAGCCGGCCGTCTTCGGGCATAATGTGGAGGACATGCTGATCGACAACGATGACGGCACCTGGCTGCGGCGCATCGACGGGGACGGATTTGAAATGGTCTTCTCCTGCGACGCCGCCGGGGAGAACGTGACCCCCCTGAGCTATGCCATCCTCAGCCCGGATCTGGAAGGTCCCCGGGGCGTGCGGCTGGGGGATCTCTTTCACGAGGATTTTACCCGTTTCCGCAGCGGGGAAGGCCAGCTGTCCGAGGACGGGCTGACGGAGGTGCTCTACGGTACGCCGGGAACCGCCCCCTACGGCCTTGCGGAATACGGGAACGGGTCGGAGATGACCCTGCGGTATGTTACGGAAACCCTGGGCGGCCCGGATGTGGAGCTGATCCTTCGCTATGAGGATACGGTGCTGTCCGAAATAATCCTGCACACGCTGGAAGAGGATGAATAAAGATGCGGATTGATCTGAGATGCCCGGCTGAAATCTTCGGCGCGGAGATTCTCCGGGAGGAGGCCGGAATCCGGCTGACCCTCATGAACCTGTCGGACCGGGATGTGGACTCCTGCGAGGCCACGGTGCGGGTGCTGGACCGGGAGGGAAAGGAAACCGCCCGGACGGTTCACCGTTCCCGGGCCCTGAAGGGCCGGCCCCACAGCGTCTTCTCCATGGAGGTTCCCCTGGAGATTCCGGAGGAGTCCGTGCGGGCGGAAGCCCAGCTGGACAAGGTCTGGTTTGAGGATCATGACGTCTGGCGGAAGAACCCCTCCGCAGAGACGGAATATGAACCCAATCAGCTTCCCCCGGGAAACGAGCTGAACGCCCTCCGCTACGTGGCGGGCCATGGTGCGGTAGGATTTCCCAGCCAGCAGGCCGGTTTATGGGTATGCGTCTGCGGACGGCCCAACGGAAACGGGGACATGATCTGCGCCCGGTGCCGCCGGCAGCGGGAGATGATCTTTCAGCAATACAATCCCGCGGCGGTGATGCGGCAGATCAGCCAGCGGGAGCGTCAGCTGGATCTGGAAACCCGCGGCGCCCGGGAGGAAAGCGCCAGCCTGCAGCGGGCCCGGGAGGAGGAATATCACCGGAAGGGAGCCAGGGCAAAACGCCGCCTCCAGCTGGGGATTGCCCTGGCCGCGGCCCTTGCGCTGACGGCGGCCTTCCATTTCGCCGGAGAACCTGCCCTGCGCCTGTGGAGCGGGGACAGAGCTCTGCAGGAGGATCGGCTGGAGGATGCCAGAGCGGTTCTGACCGGGCTGGGTTCCTTCCCCGGGGCGGAGCGCCGGCTGGCGGAAGCGGACCTGCGGATCGCCCGCCGGGACGGTGCCCTGGCGGCCGCGGGCGAAGGTTCCCTCTCCCGGGAGCAGATGGCCGCTGTGTCCTCCCGCCTGCGGCAGGCGGATGCGGTTTCGGAGGATCGGGCCCTGGCGGACCGGGTGGATCTGGCCCTGTCCCGCAGCCTGCTGGAGGCCGGGGATCTGGACGGGGCGGAGAAGGTGTTAGCCGCGCTCCCGGAGGATCTTGAAGGAAGGGCGGAGGCCCTGGCCGGCTGCACCTACGCCCGGGGAGAAGCGGCCATGGACGCCCGGGATTACGAGGCTGCCCGGGCGTACTTCCTGAGCCTGGACAACTATCGGGACGCCCCGGAGCGGGCGAAGGAAGCGCTTTATCATCTGGGGCTTGTCCTCATGGAGGCCGGAGAATATGAGCAGGCCATGGACGCCTTCGCCGGGCTGCCGGGCTATCAGGATGCGGACAGCCTGATCCCCCAGTGCTGGTATCTGAAGGGACTGGTGCTGGAAGCGGCGGGAGAATCGGAGGAAGCCCGGCTGGCCTATCTGGAGGCCGGTTCCTATGAGGATGCCGCCTCCCGGGCCCTGGAGATTCGGTGGGCCCAGGCGGAAGCCCTCTACGCGGCCGAGGATTACGAGGCCGCCCTCCCCCTGTACCGGGAGATGGACGGCTATCAGGACGCCCGGGCCAAATGGATCGAATGCGCGGAGATTCTGGCGGGGATCGCCCATCGGCAGCGGGAATATACCATGGCCATCTCCTGGCTTGAGGATCTGCCGGAGGAGACGAGAACCGTCCAGCAGATCCGTACCCGCGCCTATTACCTTGGCGCCAGGGCAGCGGCCAACCGGGGAGAGCTGGCGGAAGCCATCGAAATGATGGAGCACGTGCCCACCTACGGCGATGCCTCCAGCAGCATCCGGAAATGGCGCATTGCCCTGGCGGAGCAGAAAATGGACGAAGGCCTGTATGAGGAGGCCCGGGAGCTGCTGACGCCGGTTTCAGAAAACTACCAGGCCGCCCAGCTGCTGAAGCAGGTTGAAAAGGCGCTGGCGGAACGGGAAGAGGCAGCCGAAACCGAGACGGAGGAAACGGCCGCTCCGGAGGGCAGCGCTGACTGAATGTCTCCGGCGGAAATCCGCAGGAAAGGAGGCCATGGATGGAAAGAAAATGGATTCCGGAGCTGGATGGCCTCCGGACGCTGATGATCCTGATGGTCAGCTGGTATCATATCTGGCAGCAGAGCTGGCTGACGCCTACGGTCGGAAACATCTCCTTCGATTTTCTGATGCGCAGCGGCTATGTCTGGGTGGACGGCACGGTGCTGCTGAGCGCCTTTCTGCTGTACCGGCCCTATGCCCGGGTCCGGCTGCGGAGGGATTCCCTCCCGGATCCCCGGGTGTTTTACCTTCGGCGGTGCCGGAGGATTCTGCCGGGGTATTATGCCATCCTGGCCCTGACCTTTTTCTGCGTCTGTCTTCCCTTCGGGCTATATTCCAGCCCCCAGTATCTGGTCAAGGACGTGGCCACCCACCTGACCTTCCTGTTTCCCTTCTTCCGGGATACCTATCTGGCCACGCCTCTGGGCGCCGCCTGCTGGACCCTGGCCATCGAGGTTCAGGCCTATCTGCTGTTCCCCTGGATGGCCCGCGCCTCCCTGAAGCGTCCCGGGCGAACCTTCGGCCTCATGCTGATCCTCTGCCTCGGTTTCCGGGCCTGGTGCATCTGGAGTCTGGATGATTTCAACATGGTGGTGAACCAGCTGGTCAACTTTCTGGATCTCTACGTGATGGGATGCATCCTGGCCCTGGCCTATGAGGAGCTCAGGCTGCGGAAGGAGCGGCAGGGGCAGCTGTTCCGGGGGAGCGAATGGGCAGCTTCCGCGGTCTTTCTGCTGGCCTTCTGGGGCCTTCTTTCCATGCTGAAGGTGCAGGCCGCCTCCAGCGTCTACAACTGGCAGAGCGGGTTCGCCGGGTGGATCGGCCGGCTCCTGAATATGGCGGCCCCCTCCAGCAATTATCCCGTCATCCAGCGGAATCAGATGATCTACCGTCCGGTTTACGGGCTGCTCTTCGGCAGCCTGATCCTTTCCTCCCCCTTCAGCCTCAGGCCCCTGCGGAAGCTGCTGGGCAACCGGGTCACCCGGTTTCTGGCCGGCATCAGCATGAATTATTATCTGGCCCATCAGACGGTGATTGTGCATATGCGCCGGCTTGGATTTCCCTTCAGCGAATACGAGTATCCCAATCAGTCCGGGGACAGGCCCTGGCAGATCCGCTACACCCTGCTGGCCTTTGCCCTTTCCTTCCTGGCGGCGGTCCTTATCACCTATGCCATCGAAAAGCCTGTGCAGAAATGGATGGACAGAAAAAAGTCCTCCCGCTGAGGGAGGACTGTCCGGGCCGCCGGATCCCCGCCCGGGGCGGGGGACTTCCGCGGCTGCAATCTTTATTTTTTCTCTTTCCGGGTCACGCCCCGGATGGTGGCGTTGGGCGCGGAGGCCTGCTTCATGAAGGCGCTGGGGCTGATGCCCACAATATTCTTGAACTGTTTCGAAAAATGGTACGGGTCGTTCATTCCCACTTCGATCCCCGCCTGCCTGACGGAATAATTCTGATCCCGGAGCAGCTCCTTGGCCCGCTCCATTTTGCAGTGAAGCACATAGCTCAGCGGGGGCATGCCCACTTCCGCCACAAAGCGTTTCCGGAAGGTCTCCATCGGCATCCGGGAGATGGCGGCCATCTCCGCCAGGGACAGGTTGTCCCTGTACTGATTGGCCCGAAGGGTATCCACCACTTTGGCGATCTCGTGGCTCAGCATGGCGTCCATGGCCACGGGCTGTCCCCAGTGGCTGGCAATCATGCCGTAGAGCAGATGCTGCAGCTGATAGGTGGCGTCGGAGCTGCCGGAATGCCGGACGATCACCTGCACGATCTGAGCCGCCAGATACAGCTGGCTGGGCAGGGCATTCTGACACAGGGGCATATGCAGCAGGGCGCCCATTTTCCGGACCACGAGGGGACTCAGCGGCCCCTCCAGCGCGATCCAGAGACAGCGGGCCTGACGGGACGCCTGAATCTCGCAGGCGTGATCCCCGCCGGGAAGAAAACAGGTCGCCCCGGTCTTCAGAGCCAGCTCGTGTCCGTTCCAGCGGAGAAGGATATCCCCCGACTCCACCGCCAGCCACACCCATTGTTCATGTTCGTGAAGGGGATAGACCCCTTCCTCCAGCACAAAGCTGCCCGCCGCGTAAATCCAGGCGCCGCTGGCCAGCGTAAGGCTTCCAGGTTTATGGAAGCCTTCTACGGCAAGGGAAGCCAGTTCCTCTGGTATGGACTGAAGCAGATAGGAATCCATGGCTTTTCCTCCGTCCTTTTTAACCAATTCATACAAACCTGAAGTCAGTATATGATGAAACGAAATAATTGTCAATGGGTTTGAGAAAAAAAACACAAAAAACAGGAGAACCGCAAATGAGAAGCTGGCAGAGGCTGAAAGAATACGCCCGGACCCACGGATGGGGATATACCCTGCGCAGGCTGGGGGAAAAGGCGGGACAGGTTTATCTGGGCACCTGGGACCGGCAATGGCGCCGGGAAAAGGCTTCGCCGGAGGAGCTGGAACGCCAGCGGGCTCATCCTCCCGCTGCCGGGCTGATCAGCGTGGTGATACCGGTTTATAACACCCGGCAGGTCTTCCTGCGGGAGCTGCTGGACAGCCTGAAGGCCCAGAGCTACCCAGAGTGGGAGGCCGTTCTGTACGATGGGGGCAGCACCCTGCGGGAAACCGCGGAACTGCTGGACCGGGCCGCCGGAGAGGATCCCCGCTTCCGGGTTTTTCACGGGAAGGAAAACCGGGGCATCGCCGGAAATACCAACGCCGCCATCGCGGAAGCCAGGGGCGCCTACATTGCCCTGTGCGACCATGACGATATCCTGACCCCCGACGCCCTGTGGAGAATGGCGGAGGCGATCCAGCGGGATCATCCGGATCTTCTCTACTCCGACGAGGACATGATGACGGAAAACGGGAAACATCACATGGATCCGCACTTTAAGCCGGACTTCCAGCCGGAAACCCTGGCCGCGGACAATTACATCAGCCACCTGGGGGTCATCCGGGCGGAGCTGCTGCGGGATGTGGGCGGCTTCCGGGAAGGATATGACGGCAGCCAGGATCATGAGCTGTATCTCCGCATCGCCCGGCGCACGGATCGAATCGTCCATGTGCCTTATATTCTCTATACCTGGCGAAAGCTGAGCACCTCTCTCAGCCGGCAGCATCTGGACCAGTGCCTCTGGGCGGGATGCCGGGCCAATGAAGATCTGTCCCCCATTCCCGTCACCGCCATCCCCGTGGATCAGAAGATCCGTCTCTGGTACGATTTCCCCCGGGACAAAACCGTGGAAGCCATTGTTTTCGGCAGCGCGGAGGAGGAATGCCGGGCGGCTTTCGAGGATCTGGAGGCCCAGGCCCCCTGGCCCGCCCTGCGGGCGACCCTGGCGGTGACGGATCTGGAAGGGCTCCGGGATACCCTGAATCAGGCCGCGGCGGAAAGCGAAGCCGATTACCTCCTCTTCCTGGACGCGGCCGGCATGGTGGAGACCCGCCACTTCTTCCGGGAGCTGCTGATGTATGCCCAGATGGACGGCGTCGGAGGCGTCACCCCTGTCCTGACGGATCAGAAGGGGAGCATCACCTTCGGAGGCTGGGTCGGCGGCCGCAACGATCAGATGGGATTGCTCAGCGGCGCGGGCGGACCCCGGGACCGGATGAACAAGGTGCATAATGTGGACGGCGTCAGCCCCTGCTGCATGATGGTCCGCCGGGATCAGTTCGTCCCCTTCGGCCGGTCCGATCCCTCCAGAAGGTATGTTTATACCCCTCACGCGGTCTTTCTCTGCGAGGACATGGCAGTGATTCAGATGGACGGAACGGTATGAAACTTTCGTAAACAGGATAATAGGGTAGAGGGAGGGCGGTAGCCCTCGCCCCTCCCGTTGCACCGTACGTACCGGCCAGGTATACGGCGCTACATCGTAACATGGTTTCAAGTATTTCTCAGGTAATATGCAAGAGGATCGACCAATCCCGGTCGGTT
>JAFPWU010000013.1 GCA_017412715.1 Clostridia bacterium | reverse complement strand
TTCGTAGGCTCCTCGGCTTTGCTACACCGCTTCCTCCCCTCCTGCCATTACTGGTAGCAGCTTGCGGTTCGCTACACTTGGCGGTAAATACCCGTGGCGGGACTTTCACCCGCGAGAATTGTGCCATGCCCGGCACACTACAAAAACGGAGCCCCCGCTGAATTGGGGGCTCCGCTTTTTCACTTGCCTTCTGGCTTGAATCCATTACTTATGCCCGTTGGGCGCGTTCTCCCAGGCATACTGGATCGCTTCGGTATGCAGGCTGTCCACCTTCTTGCTGCCATGGGTCCAGCTGTTGGTGAAGTGGAGGCACAGCACGCCGTTGAACTCATTGGTCTTGATCGTCTGATCCTTCTCATCGTGAGGAATGCCGTACAGCGAGCAGGCGAAGGTTCTGCTTCCGATGGTCACCAGACAGGGCCTGCGCTGATAGAGGTTCTTGCTCTTGATCTCGGAGGAGGCCGTTACGCCGTAAGCCTTGCACAGCCGGGCGGTATCCGCCGCCGTCAGCGGCTCCGCGTCCACGTGATATCCGCCGGACCAGCGGTGAGCCCACCAGACAATGCCCGTCTTCACGTCATAGACCTTGTAGTTGCTGCCCTTGGCCCACAGATCATTGATTCCGCCGGTCCACCAGTCGATCTTCTCGGCGGGATAGAGCGTCATGGTCAGGCTGCTGGACTCAGACGCACCCACCGGCACCGTGCCGTACAGCAGATGCTGGGTAGCGGAGCCGGCAATTCCGTCCACGCTGAGCCCGCCCCATTTCTGGAAGGCCCGGACGGCCTTCTCCACGGCGGAGGTATATTTGTTCGTGACCGTCCCGGTATAATAGCCCCGCTCCTTCAGGGCCTCGACCAGTTTCTTTACGGCCGTCCCCGTGGAACCCAGCTTCAGGGTGCTGTAGGAAGCCTCCACCTGGGAGGTGGCGGCGGTCACCACGGCGCCGGTTGGCGCTTCCGTGGGTTCCGGCGTGGGGGTCGAGGAGCCGTCCGCGTTTACGACGGCTACGTAGCTTCCATGAATGTATCCGTATCCCAGGGTACTGTTGTATACCCGATACCAGGTCACACCGTTCACCTTCGTGGGCGTCCCGTAGTAGGGCATGATGGTTCCCTTGGCCACCCTGCCCAGCATGGGGGAGTAGCCCGCCTTGGTACGAAGGTTGACGTCCGTCGCCGTGGTTTTCACATATCCGGCTGCCGAGGGATCCGCAGTCACAGTGGATTCACTGGGCGTCGTGCCCTCTCCGGAGGAAACCACCTTGACCACATCGCTGCGCAGATATCCCCGGTTGCCGTCCGCTTCCACGTAGTACCAGGTATATCCGTTTTTCGCCACGGGCGTCAGCAGGTAGGGCAGGGTCACTCCCCGCTTGATCTGCTTGATGGTCGTGCCCGCGATCGTGGCCCGCAGGTTGCATCCGCTCTTGGTGGTCTGAACATAGCCCAGAATATTTCCGCTGACGGGGGCAGCGGTCACCGCGGGCGTCTGGGATCCGGAGGAATCCGCTGAACCGGAGGCCGGCACCGAGCCGGTGGAAATCAGCTTTACGCAATCCGCCCGAACGAAGTACACCGTGCCGTTCCGCTCCACCGGATACCAGGTATATCCCCCCGCGGTTCTCGGGTTCCCCGACAGGGGCAGAATGGAGCCCGCGCCCTCCCAGTCCTGATCCCGGTTATAGGTGCCGTTCGGGGAGGTGCGCAGATGGGCGGAGGTCAGAATCAGCTGAACCGCATTGTATCCCTCCGTGCTGGGTTCAGGGGTGGGGCTGGCGGTGGGGCTGACTGTCACCGCGGCGGCCCCGTTCCCGGAAAGTACCCGGATAAACTCGCTGTTTACATACCCGTTCACGCCCGCGTAGCTGATGCCGTACCAGTAGTCCTCCCCGACTCCGTCGGGAACGCTGGTAATATTCACCACTGTACCCCGGTCCAGCTTCATCAGGCTGCGGTATTTCTTTCCCGGTCCTTCCCGGACATTGGTTCCGCCGCTGGAGATGGATCCGGTGGTCCCGGCCGCGGCCGCCGTATTGGATCCGGAAGATGTTGAGGATGCCGTAGAGACCGTGCTCGCGGCGGTCGCGGTAGTCGCGGCCGCGGAAGTCGATACCGTTCTCGTCGTCAGGTACTGATTGGTCTCCTCATCCGTCAGGGGCCGGAAGTATTCCTCGGAAATATAGCCCCAGTAGGTCCGGGCCGTCGTGGGATCCGGAGCCTCCGGATGCGGGGCGATCACCCGGTACCAGTGGGTGCCGCCGGAATTGGTTTCGCTGTGAATGGTACAGACCCATCCCACAGGCAGCACAAACCAGTAGGCGGAGCCGCTGGTAGCCTCTCTCCGCAGCTTGACGCTGCTGTTAATGACCATTCCGTAGCTCTCGGCCTGGGCGGAAGTCTGATCCAGCCCGGCGGGGATCAGGCTGATCCCCAGGCACAGAGCTAAAAACATCGCCAGCACACGGCTGCGCTTTCTCGTCATCGTGAATCACCTCGCCAAAAAATAGCATTTCACAACGTTATTTTATTTCAAAAGTGTTACGATGTCAATATGCAATTGTAAATATTAGCGGAAAACTTTACGTCTTTGTTTCAGAACTTCTTCGTGGATGATTGCGAAACCGGGGGATCTGTGCTAAGATGAGGAGAAATAAATGGGACCGCAGAGGGAAGGTGTCAGATGTTCGGACGAAAGCAGCGGGACGGAAAGTATGACTTTGTTCCAGAAGATTATGACCGCATTCCGGATGATAACGCGGAAGCTGACGGATTTGATCCGGAAGCCGAAGGAACGGCACCCGGCCGGGAAGCCTTCCGGCCGGAGGACGGCTTTGATGAAAACGGGCTGACGGAGGAATCCTCCTGGGGCCTGGAGGAAGAGGCGGAGGAAACGGAGGAAACGGAAAAGCCGGAAAAGCGGAGTATTTTCCGTCCTCAGACCCGAAAGCCCAATTTTATTCTCAGCGTAGCGGTCAACGTGGTCCGCGTGCTGATCCTGCTGGTATTCCTGGCGGGGATCGCGGTGGCGGGGGCCATCCTGGGAATCGCCCGGGGATATGTGGATACGGCGCCGGAGCTGGACCTGGCCGCCCTGGACGGACAGGCGCAGACTTCCTTTATCTATGACTGCTACAGCAATCTGATTACCGAATACAAGGGAACGGAAAACCGGGTTATGGTCTCCCTGGCCGCGATGCCGCGCAATCTGCGCAATGCCTATGTGGCCGTGGAGGATGCCCGTTTCTACTCCCATTCCGGGGTGGATCTGAAGCGAATCGTCGGGGCCTTTGTGAATAATCTGACCTCCAGCGGAACCCAGGGCGGATCCACCATTACCCAGCAGCTGATCAAAAATACGCTGCTCTCCTCGGAGCAGAGTTATAAGCGGAAGATTCAGGAAGCCTGGCTGGCGATGCAGCTGGAAATGAAATACAGCAAGGATCAGATCCTGGAAAGCTACCTGAATACCATCTACCTGGGGGAAAACTATTACGGCGTCCAGGTGGCGGCGGAAGGGTACTTCGGCAAGAGCCTGGGAGAGCTGACCCTGCGGGAGTGCGCCATCCTGGCCGGGGTCACCAATAATCCCTACTACTATAATCCCCGCCGGAACCTGTATACCCGCAAAAGTGATACCACGGATTACGCCGCCATCACCAATAACCGGACCAACTATGTGCTCCGGTGCATGTATGAAAATCAGTTCATCACCCGGGAGCAGTACGAAAACGCCCTGAATCCGGAGACGGCCCATGTGCTGGAAACTGCCCTTACCGCGGCGGATGCCATGTATCCCTATGCGCATTATGTGGAATACGCGGTGAACGAAGTCATCGACGTCTTTCTGGAGCTGAACGGACTGGAGGATACAGCGGCCAATCGGGCCGCCATGGAAAATCAGCTCCGGACCGGCGGATACCGGGTGAAGCTGGCCCTGGATCCCCAGATTCAGGAAACCGTCCAGGATACGCTGCAGAGTTGGGAAAAATACCCCGCCCTGCGGGACCCTTCCGATAAGATTTTCCGCAGCCGGAATTCCGACGGCACCTATACGGAGATCATTCAGCCCCAGGCCGCCTGCGCGGTGCTGGACTATCGGAGCGGCGAGCTGAAGGCCATCGTAGGATCCCGGGAGGAGGTCACCGCGCGGAAGACCCTGAACCGGGCCACGGATATGAAGATGCCGGTAGGCTCCTCCATCAAGCCCATCGCGGTCTATGCTCCCGCCCTGGAGCTGGGCGCCAGCCCTGCTTCCGTCGCCTACAATATGCCCCTGCCCATCTCCGGCTGGAGGGACGCCAAGGGAAATGACAGCTGGCCCACCAACTACGGCGGCGGCGGATATGTGGGGCCCGAACCTCTGCGCATCGCCATGGCCAAGTCCCATAATACCGCGGCGGCCTATACCCTGCTGAACCGGGTCGGCGTGGAGCGCAGCGTGGACTTCCTTCATCGGATGGGCATTGACGACGGACATATTGACGCCACTCCCTTCGGCCTGTCCCTGGGTTCCTCCGGCATCACGCCCCTGCAGATGACCGTGGCCTACGGGGTGCTGGCCAACGGCGGGGTCTATCAGGAACCTATCTCCGTGCTGGGCATTTCCGATTCCAGCGGCAATGTGGTCTGGGACGGACATCAGCACCAGGATCGCCGCCGGGTCTTTTCCGACAGCACTTCCTGGATGATCGTGGATATGTTGAAGACGGCGGTTGCCTCCGGTACCGGCACCTCCGCGAGGATCAAGGGACAGACCGTGGGCGGAAAAACCGGTACCAACTCGGACCAGAAGGGCGTCTTCTTTGCGGGCATGACCGGCTATTATGCCTCCGCCCTGTGGGTGGGCCACGACAACTATAAGGCCCTCTCCTCCAAGTCCACCGGCTCCGGCGCAGCCGCTCCCCTGTGGCAGGCTTATATGAGCAGGCTCCACGCGGGGCTCGCGAACCGGGAGATTCTGGAGGGCAGCGCCTCGGATTATCATCTGGTCCGGGTGGAAACCTGTTCTGTCAGCGGCCAGCTGGCCACGGACGCCTGCCGGCATGACAGCATGGGATACGGTACCGTCACCGATTACTGGGCGGAAGGCACCCAGCCCACCGTCTACTGCCAGATGCATGTGACGGAGACCGTCTGTTCCGAAACCGGGATGCTGGCGTCTCCCTGGTGCCCCGCGCCCGTAACCCGGGGGATCATTTCCATTCCCACCGGCCACCCGCTGTATTCCTTCCTGGGCACCAAATACCAGGAGGTACTGGAGCAGTACCTGGGTACCGCGGCTGCCTCTTCGGGCACGGTCTGCACCTATCATAACGCGGATAATCAGGGACAGGCTGTTTCAGCCACCACGGCGGCGCTGATTTCGGATGCCAGGATTCTGCTGACGACCGCGGAGAGCCTCCTCCAGAACCTGGATCCCGCCTCCTCCCAGTGGGCCGCTGTGAACAGCGCGGCCGCGGTGCTGGAGAATATCATCCTGCAGAGCGCCCCCTCCCAGTCCGATGTGGCCGCGGCCATGGCGCAGCTGACCCAGGCCATGGCCGGAATCTACTGACCGGCCGGTGCATCGCAGGGGGGCCGCAAAGGGAATCCCTGCGGAGATCCTCCCGGAAAGCCCTGTCCTTCAGCGCATCCCGAACAGCGCCGGCTGATTCCGTGCCGGCCGAAAACACCTCCGCTCCGGCGAAGCAGGATAAAGAAAGGAAAATGCGTATAACGTCATGAATCTGATCGATATCATTATTCTCGGCATTCTGGGCATCAGCGTGCTGGTGGGGCTTTACCGGGGTTTTGTCGCCTCCGTAGCCTCCCTGGGCAGCACCGTACTCTCCTTTGCGCTCAGCTCCTGGCTGAATCCAAAGCTGGTCGCCTGGGTGCAGAGCAATCCGGAGTTCATCAAAACCCTGATGTCCTATACGGATGCCGGCACCCGCATCGGAGATCAGGCCCTGGCCCAGACCAATGTGGCCGCCCTGACGGGCAGCGGCGTCTCGGAAGTCCTGGCCAAGGTGAACCTGCCCGCTCCCCTGAGCACGCTGCTGCAGAACAACCTGCAGAATCAGGTCTTCCGGACCTCGGGCATCAGCCAGGTGGGAGACTATGTATCCCAGACCATCGTAGGCGCCGTCCTGAATGTGATCTGCTTCGTGGTCTGCTTCCTGGCCTGTTTCCTGGTGCTGCATCTGGTACTGGGCTTCCTGAAGGTTCTTTTCAGATTCCCGGTGCTCAAGCAGCTGAATTCCCTGGTGGGGGGTGTCTTTGGCCTCCTGCGGGGAGCTCTGCTGGTTTTCGTGGCCTTTGCCCTGCTCCCGCTGATTCAGACCGCGATCCCCCTGGAGGGGCTCAACGAACTGCTGGCAGGCAGCAGCCTGGCGCCTCTTTTCAACAGCGATCAGCTGATTCTGATGATTATGAACGGTTTCAAATAATCCGATTGCTGTTTCTCTCCCGGCGGTCATCTCCCGGGTGAAGGGGGATGCGGCTGCCTCAGTTCCACGTCCTTCACCTTCTCCGTGTCCATCATTCAGGGAGGCTCTATGAAAAAGGCAATTTGTGTCGTCCTGGTCCTGCTTCTTTCAGGGCTCCTGCCCATGTATGCCCTGAGTGAATGCGGGCATGAAGATGATGGAGCCTCCGTTATTTATGATCCGTCGGAATACAAGCCCGCCACCGAGACCGAGGATGGGCATACCGCTCCGGGAAGATGCTCCCTGTGCGGCGCCATCCTCGTCCCTCCCCAGGTCATTCCCCGGACCGGTGCCGTCGAAACAGACACCCCGGCTCCCACGGATACCCCCGCGCCGGATCCGACGGATACGCCCGCACCGGACCCGACGGATACCCCGGCCCCGGATCCAACGGATACTCCCGCTCCGGACCCAACGGACACTCCCGCGCCGGACCCAACGGATACTCCCGTCCCGGATCCGACGGACACGCCCGCGCCGGACCCGACAAATTCTCCCGTCCCGGACCCGACGGATCCTCCCGCTCCGGGCCACACTCCGGTCCCAACGCCGGCCTCTGTCACGGAAACGCCGGAGCCTGTGATCATCACCCCGGGACCGGCCTGGACATGGACGCCGGAGCCGCCGGTTCTGACCGCTCCGCCAACCCAGACCCCCACCGCGGTGCCTGATCCGATCTATCCCTACATTTCCGGGGATCCCTGGGCCGATCTGCTGCTTGCCACTTCCCAGCCGGATCTGTCCCTGCTGGTACCTCCTTCTTCCGCCTACTCCTACAGCTCCTCCGGATCTTCTTCCGGTTCCTCCTCCTCTTCCCGCCGGAGCTCTGCTTCCGGCCGTTCTTCCACGAAGTACGTACTCTCTGTTCCTTCCGCCGGCAGGGATCTGATCAGATATCCGATCTTTTCCACCCGTTTCCCATGGAGAAGGCTGTTCATGTCCCCCGGGCAAGGCATTCAGGTTCATCTGGCGGGCGTCCTGATCTGGCGCCCCGCGGGCCAGGCTTCCTCCCCGCTTCAGGTCATGCTTGGAGACTGACGGAGCGCAGTCTCCAAGCTCAGAGGTTTGGAAAAAAAACGCAGGCATGGCTGTCAGACCGCGCCTGCGTTTTTCGTTCCTGGGATAATGCCATACGGATGCGCATCCGTGGTTTCCCATTCTTTTTCCTATGAAAAACTCAAAAAACCCGGCGGCATATTCGCCGCCGGGCGGGAGGAACGGACGATAATCGCCCGTTCCTTTTCTTATTCAACTGTAATCGCCAGCGTGGCGGAAACGGGCTCCGGCGCCCCCAGCGCCCTGCAGGTCACGGTGATGACCGTTCCCGCCGGGGCCGCCTTGTCGATCTTTACGCTGCCCTTGGCATTGATGGTGGCAATGCTCTCATCCACGTCCAGGGACCACTCCAGATCTTTGTTTCCCGCCTTCTTCGGGCTCAGCGCCGCGGAGACGGTGATGGTCTTTCCGGCCTGCGCCTTTCCCTTCGAGGTCAATGTGACCTCCGTCACCGGTTCCACCACGCTCACCGTAAGCTTCGCGTTCTTTCCGCTGGGCTCCTTCACGGCTACAGTGGTCTTTCCGCCGGCCAGGGGACGGATCTTCGCCGTGCCGTCCTCCCCGGCTTCGATCTCCAGCATGTCCTTCTTCGCGGGGGTCCAGGTAATCCCGGTGGGCGGCACCGTATCCGGCTCCAGCAGGGCCCTGACCGTTTTGCTCTCCTCGGTTCCCACATAGAAGAACAGCTCAGCAGGATCCACCGTCATCTTCTTCACCGCGGGAATCGCGGTGATTTCATATGTTCCCTCCGTGTAGAAGGTTGTGGAAACCGCCTTGACCTGAAGCTTCCGCACCACTGCCAGATCCTTCTTCGCGCTCAGATTGCCCTTCTGGTCAATCGAGATATCCTCTGGCGTTTCGCCCGTCTCCAGGTCGATGACGGACCACTCCACCCCGTCGTTTTTCTCCTTCTTATTGACCTTCTCCGTATTGGCAAAGGCCGCCGTCATCTGTACCTTCTTTCCGCCGGTGATCTCCGTTTCTCCTTTCTTCGCGGATACGGTGACCGCGCCGTCCGCCCGGGTCAGGATTGCTTTGGATTCATCATATTCAATTTTCTCAGCCAGCCTTCTCATATCTGAAAGCGTGACCAGGGGCATCTGATCCGGATCAGCACCGGTTCCCTCAAATACAATCAGCTCTGCCTGAAGCGCCGTATTATTCTGGATGGTATAGAGAAAGCCAAAGGGGTATGTCCTTCCTTCATTTTTGAGAAGTCCGGCAGCGATCAGCGCAGGTTCTCCCTGAACATCCAGGATTTCTTCCTCCTGAATCGTTCCCTCGTTGGCTTCAATATATTTTGCCGCCCGCTCTTTCAGGCTGGCTACTTTTGCTTCCCTGTCCGGAAAGAAGGAACCGCCTCCTAAGGAGTAGGTCAGCCCAGGCCAGTATGGAAGGCTGTTCCGGTCAACCGGACGGGAAACCATTATATTCATAATATTCTGAATATATCCTGATTCGTATTCCCCTGACGCAGTAGAAAAGACTGGGACGGTAAATTCAGAATCATACATGAATCCTTTATTTACCAGGGGAATCTCTGCTATTACGCCTTCGTCGACCGTGCATTTCAAAACGGCCGGGGTGCCTCCGTCCGAGGGTGTGGCGGTAAGCGTAAAGGTTTTTCCAATTTCCGCGTCCTCTGCTGCGCTGACCGTGCAGGCGTCGGAATTCCCGCTGTTCTCCGTCAGGGTCACGCCCTCCCCTTCCAGGCTCAGGGTGAAGCTTCTTCCGGAATCCTGCTCCAGATCCACCGCCGCATATTCCGCGGAAGCGCCGGGAGCAAGGTTTTTGGGTCCGTCGATCCTGTAGGGCAGAACATGGACGATTCCCAAAGCTTCATTTATCGCTGCGTTTATGCCGGACCAGCCCTGGTGGTACCATGCGTTAAATTGTCCCATGCTGTTAAAGCGCCAGCTCAGGGTATCACCGGTTTCGCCGGAATAGAGGCTCTCTATCGCCTTTCCCTCGGCCGGCTCTTCCGGATAGCCCTCTCTGACGTTATAGCTCTCCGGATAACAGAATCCTGTCGAATATTCGTCAAAGGAGATATCCCCGTACATATTCGGTTTTTCCACCGGGTCACCGTTCCTGGACAGCTTTTCCGCGATCTCCCCGGAATGATCCTCGATGGCCAGGCCGTCCATAAACGTATTCGGGTAAATCAGTCCGCCGGGGAACGTGGTAACTTCGCCCGGTTCCGATTTCCGTTCGAAAGTGAAGAGCGGATCCTCCTTCCAGGAAAGAACCCGCAGCGGCACATCTTTCTCATACTGAAAATGCTCGCTTGCGCACGAAAAATGGAACACGGCCCGTCCGGGCTCCTTCACTTTTTCCAGGTTCACCTCATACGCGGGGTAAACGATGCCCCTCTCGTATTCCTCCTGACCAATACGAAACACATCCTTCAGATGCTCATCGCCCGATACGAACGTTATCTCAATGGACACAGCATATTCATACTGCATCCCCTCAGAAGTCTGCTGATAAAGTTCCACCCAGTTGCCACCTCTGCTCTCCCGAAATTGTTCGGGCACAGTGGAAGGAACATAAAACCAGGACCAGTCGCCTCCGTCTAATGCCCAGCAGCCGGTCTCGCCCTCTTCCGCCGCCAGGGCGCCGGGAAGAACTCCCAGCGCCAGCGCTGCCGCCAGCATCATGGCCAGAATCCGTGTACCAAAGCTTTTTTCCATGTTAATACCCTCCCCCATCATAATCTTGGCTTATCTCCGATTTTCTGACGAAATCGCAGTTTTTAAACAAATATATTAACCATCCCGACCCTTCTGTCATCAGTTATTATAAGCAAATCCTTTGACTCATCCTGTCACTTTTCCAGGCTTGAACTTCACTCCTTCACTGGATAATGGCTGGCCATCCAGTCATCGTCAATCTCCACAAAGGTATAACCGTATGTATTTGCCAGAATCTCTGCCGCGCTGCCGGCATATCCGAGGATCATGGTCACGTCACTGTCCGTAAAAGGATCTCCGGTAATGGAAGTCACTGACTTGGGGATGACCACTGCTTCCGCACTGATACCGCTGAAAGCTTCATCCTCAATAGTCTTCAGATCTGCGGGAAGGAAGAATTTTGATTCGGATTCGGGAATATCCAGGGGGAAGAAAGATACATACCATGATTGAGCCGCATAGTCTTCCGCTGTAGAACCAGGCCATCCGTGTATGTCAGCTCCATAAGGAAACACAATACTGATGAATTCGGTATTCCGGCTGTAAATAATAACATCTGTAAGTGAACGGCAGTTTTCAAACGCCGCGGAGCCAATACTGCGCACACTTTCCGGAATCACAATCGTCGGTAGAGCATAGCATTCGTAAAATGCTGAATCTCCAATGTTGATTACATTTTTACCGAGCAGAACGTTTACAAGACTGCTGCAATTGCTGAAGGCATAATTGCCAATATCGGTAACTCCGTCTCCGATCGTGACATCTGTTAGGCTGGTGCATGAGCTGAACGCGTATTTGCCAATACTGATGACTTTGTCAGGAATTGTAAGACGTTTAAGGCTGGAGCATTCACTGAACGCATACTCACCGATGCTGGTTACGCCATTTCCGATCGTAAGGTTTTCAAGACTGCTGCATTTCCAAAAGGCATAATCCCCGATGCTGGTTACACCATCTCCAATAGAGATGCTTACAGGGCTGCTACATTCATAGAATGCTTGAAAGCCAATGTCTGTTACACTGTCCGGGATGGTAACTCCTGCCAGTCCAGCACAGCGTTGAAAAGCATATGCGCTAATACTGATTACCCCGTCTGGAATAATAAAGGAATCGTCCTGTTTCGCTTCAGGACAGCGAATCAGAATGGTCTTATCTTTATTATATAGCACACCCTCGTAGGAGGAATACGCAACATTTTCTGGATCTACGTTAATCTCCGTAAGGCTTGTGCAGTATTTGAAAACTTCGCTGCCAATGCTTTTCACCCCTTTGGAAATAGTGATTTCTGTAAATGGGCACATTTCAAAAGCATTGTAGCCAATTTCGGTCACGCTGTCAGGGATCACAATATTCTTAAGGGATGAACAAACTGAGAAGGCACAATCTCCAATGCTTATCACGCTGTTTCCTAAATTCACTTCCGTCAAACTTGTACACCGCGAAAAGGCCTCCCGGCCAATTGTGGTTCTACAATTTAAGAAGGTAACGTTTGTGAGCCCGGTGCACTCATAGAAGGCGTAATATCCTATGCTTGTCACGGTGTTTGGAATCGACACATTCGTTAGCGCACTACAGCGATAGAAGGCATATGAGCCTATTTCGGTTCCTCCAAACAAAAACAAATTCTCCAAACTACTGCAATCTGCGAACGCGCTAACGCCGATGCTGGTTACACTATTCGGAATCGTTATGCTTATCAAACTGGTGCAACTACTAAACGTTCTGGCATTAATGACAGTCAGTCCGTCCGGAATGGTTGCGTATTTAAGGTTGCTGCATCCTGAGAAAGCCCTCGCCCCTATGGATGTAATGCCTTCTTCAATCACAACTCGGTGTATCAATTGCTTTTGTTCATACCAGGGGTATGAACTAGCTGTGGATAAGCTAGAACCCACATTTCCTTTTCCGCTGATAGTCAAAGTACCTTCCTCATCAAGAGACCAGTCATAATAATCTGCCCCAGCCAAGGATGGAACCACTGCTATCAGAAGCATTAACCCAAAAGCTGTCAGCATCATCACGATTTGAAAAGTATCTCTCTCACTCATCTTTTGCATAACAATTCCTCCTAATAGAACTTTCAGAGCAAAGCGCTCCCAGAATTTGTAGGGCAAAGCAGGGAAGCCCTGATCCTTTCATATCCATCGCGCGGGTTCACACCATTCCATGTTATTGTAAACAATTTATTTCGCCTCCCGTTGCCACTTTTTATGAATTTTATGCCACTTTTACCTTGATCATTGGCCCATACCTTCTCCATATTCTTATCCCGCACTTAACATGGAAAATAGAAAAAGACTGGAGCTCATCTGGCAAAAGGGCCTCAATCTCTGTATTTGCAGCCCCTCCTATTTGTGACATTATCTTAATAATTCATATGTTGACAGAATTTTCTCTGTGCAGTACAATGTACTTCAAGGAGGCGATTTTTATGGCATTTTCTATCAGATTAACGGAAGATGAACGCAAACTCGCTGAAAGCTATGCTAAAATTCACTCTTATTCTCTGTCCGAAGCCTTTAAGAGAGCATTGTTTGAAAAGATAGAAGACGAATATGATATCGCGGTCGCTGAATCCGCTTATAAGGAATATGTTGACAGCGGGCGCAAGTCCACTCCTGTGCAGGATTTTTGGAGGGAGTTGGATGCGGACCTTTAATGTTGAACTCTCTGACCGCTTTAAAAGAGAGTTTCGCAAATTGGACAAGTATACGCAAAAAATCATCAGAGCCTGGATTGATAAAAATCTTGTTGGCTGTGAAAATCCCAGGGCTCATGGAAAAGGACTGACCGCCAATCTCAGCGGCCAATGGAGATACCGTATCGGAGATTACCGGCTTATCTGCTCCATAGAAGATGAGAGATTGGTCATTCTTGCCCTTTCTGTTGGGCACAGAAGCGAAATATATAAATAAAGCGAGGTCCTGCAATGAAGCAGGGTCTCGTTTTTTCTCGCCTGAAGGGCGTCAGTTCAAATCGGTTTCATTTCCGAAATCCCCAATTGGAGCCGTCTTTGGAGACGGCCGTCACCTTTCCTTTCACCGCCTAATGATCAGCCAACCAGGCGTCATCGATTTCTACAAAAGTATAGCCGTATGCATTCGCAAGAATCTCTGCCTCAGAATCAGCATAGCCGTAGATAATCCGAACACTGCTGTCGGAGAAAGGGTCTCCTGTAACGGTTATTACGCCTTTGGGAATTACCACCGCTATAGCGCCAATGCCGCTGAATGCTTCATCTTCGAGGGCCTGTAAGGATGCAGGAAGCATGAATGCGGATTCCGGATCTCCCAGTGACGAAAAGGTAACGCCTGACGCAAGCGCGTAAGCTTCCGCGGTGGAACCAGACCATCCATAGATAACCATAGAGGAAGAATGTCCCTCAAACGAGTCCCAGTAATCGGCCGCGATCGTACAGGCGGGATTCAGAATGGTAACGCTCGTCAGATTTGAGCAATTACTGAAAGCCCAGTTACCAATACTTGTAACATTGTATCCAATCGTCACGCTGATCAGACTGCTGCATCCGCTGAATCCGTTGATTTCGGTAAGGCCCGTTCCAAACGTCACGCTGATCAGACTGCTGCATCCACCGGAAGCGCCAGGCATACTGGTAACACTGTCCGGGATCGTAATGTTTGTCAGGCTGGTACACCTCCAAAAAGCAGATCCACCGATACTGGCAACACTGTTTCCGATTTTCACTTCCTTCAGATTGACACATTGAGAGAAAGCATAATCGTCTATGCTGATAACGGAATCCGGGATTGTAATGCTTATCAGATTTTCACAACAATCGAATGCATGCTGCTGAATGCTTGTTACGCTGTTTCCTATGACACAGCTTGTTAAGCTTTCACAACGCAGGAATGCGCTTACCCCAATGTAGGAAACGCTATTTCCGATTCTGGCAGTAGTCAGTTGATCGCAATCTGTAAAAACAAGATTCCCCATTTCAGTAACTGAGTCCGGGATTGTGACACTGAGCAGGCTATAGCAATATCTGAATGCGCCATCGCCAATGCTAGCAACATGGTTCCCAATGGTAAGATCAGTCAGCTTTTCACATCTGTAGAATGCATCATCACAAATCGTCGTTACGCTTTCAGGGATAGTAACACTAACCATACTGCAGCAGTAGCCGAAGGCACGTTCTCCAATTCTGGTGACGCTGTTTCCAATAGAGACGCTGGTCATACTGACACAGTCATTAAAAGCCCAGTTACCTATACTGGTAACTCCATCTTCAATGATCACGCGGCTTATCCATCTCCGGTAAGTATACCAGGGTGTTCTATTCTTATCAAGTGAATATTCATACATCGCGCCTGTTCCGCTGATCGTCATGACGTAATCATCATCCAGATTCCACGTTACGGCATCTCCGCAAAGGCCATTTTTTTCCGCTCCTGCCGTTGTGCAGAATACCATCGCAGTACAAAGCAGCGCCAGCACAAACAGAGTCCCAGTAATCTTTCTGCTTATCAATGTTCCTTCTTTCAAAATTACAGCCCTCCTTATAGAACTTTCAGAGTGGCGCCGCAGGATGTATGCGGGGCAAAACGGGGAAACCCTGACCCTTTCTGTTCCCTCGCGCAGGTTCGTAAGCTTCTATTCTATTATAACCAGTCCTTTTTGCCTGCCGTTGCCACTTTTTCTGATTTTTATGCCACTTTTCCCCCGATCCTTGACTTGCTGCTTCTCCATATTTTAATATGAATAGCAATGAAAATGTTCTTTGGCGAGGGGGCGATGGCTATGGGCAAGTCCATAAACCCGGATCCGGCAGATCATCTGCTGACCCTCAAAAACCTGTATCGGATGCTGACTCACCCGGACTATCCGGTTCATTCCTATCCAGTTTTCCCGGATAAATACCTGCACGGTCAGACGCTGACCAGCTTCTGGTATACGCTGCTCCGGGACGGTCTGCCCCGGGAGATTGATCTCTCTCTTTTTGACACCAGCGAGCGCCGCAGCCGCTCCCTGACCAAGCTGCTGAACAGCACCGGAAACGCCGGCTTTCTGGGAAAGTGGTACGATGATCTGTCCGCCAGGCTGAATCAGGAGCTCCTGACCGGCCTGATTCAGGCCTGGATGGACCGGCTGGAAACCTGGCAGTACGCGCCGGAAGCCCTTCGCTTCCGGCTGAATACCTGGCTGCACTCCCTCACGGCCGATGATACGTTGACACGGTTTTTTCTCGATCTGGCGGAAAGCCTGTCCGCAGACACGGATACTTCCCTGCTCTTCCGTCACGGGCTGCTGCTGACCTGGCTGACCCTCTACGCGCTGTATGGCAGCAGGATGCAGGACGTGCATCTGAACCGCCTGCGGGCGGAAACGGAAAGCCGGCCCCTCGCCGAATTGTACCGGCTGTATGTCTATCATCGTCTGGCGCGGCAGCCCCGGGTCCTCTCGGAGCGGCAGTGCGCCCTGTGCGTGGAGCCCCTTCCGCCCGGCGCCTTCTTCGGACGGACAAAGGAGCTGGCCCGGGCGGCGGAAATCATGCATGCTGGCGGCAAGCTCATCGTCCGGGAAATCGGCGGCATCGGAAAAACGGAATTTGTCCGTCAGCTGCTGTCCCTGCTCTCCCGCAGCAGAATCTGGACCCGGCTGGCCTTCGTGCAATACGAAGGAAATCTTTCCGTCAGCCTGGCCCAGGCCTTCCCGGAGCTGCGGGACCTCCCGGCGCAGCGCAGGCTCTCCGACGCGCGCCTGCTGCTGGAGCAGCAGGACGGCGGAAAAACGCTGCTGCTGATGGATAATCTGAGTGAGACCGCCGCCCATGATCCCGATCTGGCCTCTCTCGCCTCCTGGGGCTGCGATATCATCATCACCACTCGGCAGACGCCGCTGGAGGGATTCTCGGTGCTGACCCTGGGCGGCCTTTCGAAGGAAGACGGGGCGCAGCTGTTCTATCATCATGACACGCAGGCCCAGGGGCAGAAAAAGGACGTTGCCGCCCTTTGCGCCCACTCTCAGGGCCATCCCCTGGCCATCACGCTCTTCGCCAATCTCTGCAGCCGCCGCTACTGGCCGGTGAGCAAGCTGCTGCAGCTTCTGGATGAGCATGAGCTTTCCCAGCTCTCCTATGTGCATCAGGCCTCCTCCCTGCGGCTGGAGGATGTTTTTGAGCGCACATTTTCCACCTCTTCCCTCACGGAGTCCCAGATCGCCCTGATGCGGCTGATTTCCCTGCTTCCTTATCAGTACTGGCTGCCGGAGACGCTTCTGCGTTACGCGGGAGATATTCACTCCGATGCCGATGCTCTGGCGGACAGCTGCCAGGTGCTCTGCGATCTGGGCTGGCTCCTGTCCGGCCCGGAGGGCTTCGCCATTCATCCCCTCATCGCGGAAACCGTCACGCTTCAGCACCTCCGGGCCGAGGATTTTCCCCGGCTCTGTGAGACGCTGTTTGAGGCAGCGACAGAGGAAGACGAGCTTTCCCACCGAGTGCTCGTCTCCTGCGTCCTGCGCCTGAGCGAGCTGAGTCTGCCCCTGGTTCGCGCCCTCGCGCGGACAGAACAGCTGCTGGGCCGGGCCAGCGGGGTTTATCTTCCTGAAAAGCTGTACACCCTGCACCGGCGTTTTCTGGACGCGCAGCCCCACGAGCCCGCGGATGAAACGGATTACTGGCTGGCCCTGGGCATTCGGGATATCGTAACCTTTAGCACCGTGGAGCATCTTGAAAGCTATCTGGAGCATATCCTTGAGATGGGGCGAGGCAGCGTCCGATACAGGATCTGCCTCTATACCATTCTCGAATTTGCCGCCGACGGAAAGCACCCGGAAGTGGTGGATCGAGTATTTGAGATGATGCGGCCCGAAGAGGACGGCGAGGAAATGGCGGATTACCTGATCTCCCTCAGCGTCCGTCAGCGCGAAGGCCTCCACGATCCCGCCGGCGCCATCGCCTCCCTGCGGAAGGCGGAAGCGCTGCTGGACTGCATGGGAGAACGCAGCTCTCTGCGGCGTTCAAACCTCCTGTATCGCTGGGCGGTCAGTGAGCTGGATCTGTCCAGGCCTGAACAGGCCCGGCCTCTGCTGGAGCACTGCCTGAAGATGATGGCGGAAAACGGCCGCTCCGACCAGACCGCAACCGTCATGTCCACCCGCAACACATACGCCTTCACGCTTACCCTGCTGAAGGAATATGACGCCGCGCTCCTTGAATACGGCCGCCTGAAGGAGCTTTACAGGCAGCAGCATCGGGAGCGCTCTACCGGATACAGCACACTGTGCAACAATATGGCAGTTCTGCTGGATCAGATGGGAAAATACAACGAAGCAAGAGACGCGATCACGAAAGCCCTGCGGATCGATGAGACCCTGTCCCCTTCCGATGCTGTTTGCGCCGTCCATCTGCGAACCGCCGGGCTCGTTCTGGCCCACTGCGGAGCCTACAGGGAAGCGGCTGTCCATGCTGAAAAGGCGGTCGTTCTGCGCAGGGCCGCCTTTGGCGCCGACTCCCCCTGGACGGCCGACGCGAAGGTTGTGCTGGCGCTCTCCCGGGCCCATCTGGGCCCCCCCAGGGACGCACTGAACGAGGCCCGCTCCGCTCTTGAAGCCATGAAAGCCTCCTGGGGCGGCGATCACCGCAATATCATCGCTGCTGAACGGATTCTGGCCGAAATTGAAGCCCTCTGCGTATAGGAAAAGGATTATTTCTATCCGGGATGAAAAAAGCTGCCCCTGTTTCAGAGGCAGCTTTTTCATACGGTTATGGAATTATTTGACCACGATATTCACAATGCGGCCCTTGACGTAGATCTCCTTCACCACGGTCTTTCCTCCCATGGCGGTCTGGACATTTTTGATGGCATGGGCCTTTTCCAGGACGGAAGCCTGCTCCTCGTCCACGGCAATCTCCACCGTAGCCCGCACTTTTCCGTTCACCTGGACGGGAATCTGGATGGTGTCCTCCCGGATCTTCTCCTCGTCCCAGGCGGGCCAGGCTTCCAGCGCCAGGCTTTCCCCGTGTCCCAGGATCTGCCACAGCTCCTCGCCGATATGGGGACAGACGCAGGAGAGCATCTTTATGAAGCTTTCCGCGTATTCCTTCGGGCAGGAGCCATTCTGGTAGCAGGCATTTACGAAGATCATCATCTGGCTGATGGCGGTGTTGAATCCCAGGCTCTCATAATCCTGGGTCACCTTTTTCACCGTCTGATGATAGACCCGGTCCAGCGCCCCGTCCCCCGTTTCCGTCAGGTTCTCTTCCTTCGAGAAGAAAGTCCATACCCGGTTCAGGAACTTTCTCGCTCCGGCCACGCCCTGCTTGCTCCAGGGCTTTGAAACCTCCAGGGGCCCCATGAACATCTCGTACAGCCGCAGGGTATCCGCACCGTAATCCCGGACGATGTCGCTGGGATTCACCACGAATTCCGGGAACCGTTTGCCCATCTTGATCCCGTTCTCGCCCAGGATCATGCCCTGATGAACCAGCTTAGCGAAGGGCTCCTTCACGGGGCTGATCCCCTTGTCGTACAGATACCGGTTCCAGATCCGGCTGTACATCAGGTGGCCCACCGCGTGCTCGGGCCCGCCGATATACAGGTCCACCGGCAGCCAGTGCTTCAGAAGCTCCGGATCCGCCAGCGCCTGATCGTTGTGGGGATCAATATACCGCATATAATACCAGCTGGAGCCCGCGGAGCCCGGCATGGTGGAGGTCTCCCGGGTTCCCTTTACGCCGTTCCGGTCATACTGCTTCCATTCCGTGGCGTTCTCCAGAGGGGCCTTCCCGTTCTTTCCCCTGTAGTCCTCCAGCTCCGGCAGCACCAGGGGCAGCTCCTCGTCCGGCAGCACATACAGCCCGCCGTCCTCCTTATGCACGATCGGCACCGGCTCTCCCCAGTATCTCTGGCGGGCGAAAATCCATTCCCGGAAGTGATAATTCACCGTCCGCTTTGCTACGCCCATTTCCTCCAGCTTCCGGGTGATGGCTTCCTTGGCTTCCTCCACGGTGAGCCCGTCGAACTCCCCGGAATTGATCAGCCTGCAGCCCTTCCCCAGGTAGTCCTGCTTCTCAAAGGCATGCTCAGAGCAGTCCCCGCCGGAGATGACCTGAATCATGGGAATCCCGTGGGCCTGGGCATATTCAAAGTCCCGCTGGTCATGGCTGGGCACCGCCATCACGGCGCCGGTCCCGTAACTGGCCAGCACGAAGTCGCCGATAAAGAGCTCCGCTTCCTTCCCGTTCACGGGATTGATGCACTTCACGCCCTCCAGCCGGCAGCCGGTCTTGCCCTTGTTCAGCTCCGTCCGGTCCATATCGTTCTTTTTCCGGGTCTCCTCGATATATGCCTTTACCTCTTCCTGATTCCGGATCCGGGGCATCAGATCCTGCACCAGCTGCCCGTCCGGAGCCAGCACCATAAAGGTAATGCCGTAGATCGTCTCGATACAGGTGGTGAAGATGCTGAACTCCCCGCCGCCGACGATCTGGAATTTCACCTCCACGCCCTCGGACTTTCCGATCCAGTGGCGCTGCATGTCCTTGGTGCTCTCCGGCCAGTCGATGGTCTCCAGCCCCTCCAGCAGCTTTTCCGCAAAGGCCGCCTGGTCGATGACCCACTGCTTCATGTTCTTCCGGACCACCGGATATCCGCCCCGCTCGCTCTTCCCGTCGATTACCTCGTCGTTGGACAGCACGGTTCCCAGCTCTTCACACCAGTTGACGGGCATGTCGATATACTTCGCGTAGCCGTCCAGGAAGAGCTGCTTGAAGATCCACTGGGTCCACCTGTAAAACTCAGGATCGCTGGTGGCGACCATCTTGGACCAGTCATAGTCAAATCCCAGCTCCTTCAGCTGCCTGCTGAAGGTTTCGATATTGTGCCGGGTAAATCCCTCCGGATGATTCCCCGTGCTGACGGCATACTGCTCCGCCGGCAGTCCGAAGCTGTCATATCCCATGGGATGCAGCACGTTGTATCCCTGCATCCGCTTCATGCGGCTGACGATATCCGTAGCCGTATATCCCTCCGGATGCCCCGCGTGCAGGCCTACCCCGCTGGGATAGGGAAACATATCCAGCGCGTAGAACTTCGGCTTTGAGAAATCCCATACATCCGTACGGAAGGTCTGATGCTCCTCCCAGTACCTTTGCCATTTGGGTTCAATGACTTTCGGGTCATAAATCCTTTCCATGCTGACTCCCCCGATCCTTTCCGCAAACAGTGCCCGAAGTATACCATAAATCTCCCCGGGACTTCAAGCCCCGGGGAGAATTCCCGGGAAACGCCGATAGATTTCGCGTTTCCCGAGCCGCATTCTTATTCGTACCAGACCCGCCACACCGCGGCGTCATGGGGAGGCAGCGCCGCGGAGAGGGCTCTGGCCTCCTTTCCGCTCCAGATCTCCATGATGCGGGCGGGCTTCCGCTCCGGCGCCGGAACCGCGATCCGCCGCTTTCGGTCAGACAGGTTGAAGACCGCCGCGTAGTAACCGGTCCCGTCCTTTCGGGGAGCGATCCAGACGCTTTCCTCCTCCGTGGTCCGCAGGGGATGGGCGCACCAGCTCTCCTTTTCGATGGCCAGAAGCTCCTTATTCGTCAACAGTCCCAGCGTAAACTCGTCATTCTGGGGCATGTCTCCGCCGATCATCAGGGGAGACCTCATCATGCACCAGAGGCTCATCATGGTCCGCTGCTCCGCCTTCGTGAATTTCGTCCATCCCTTCTCGGGATAGCACTGGCGCAGCGCGCCCACAGGCAGCATGTCCGCGTCCGGCCAGTGGCCGGGGGCCGCGTGGATGCACCACTTCTCCGCCCGTTCGAACATGCCCTTCAGCAGCCGCCATTCGTCCCAGAAATCATCCGTAATCCGCCACATATTGGCATATTTTTTCAGATGCTCCGCCCGCTCCAGCGGCGCGGGACCCGGGGACAGGCTCAGCACGATGTCCCGTCCGCATCTGGCCGCCGCCTGGGAGATCAGTTCGATCTCCCGCTGGCAGTGGGGATACTCCCGGGCAATGTCGTCGCACTTGACGAAGTCCACGCCCCATTCCGCGTAGAGCCTGAAGATGCTGTCGTAGTAGGCCTGGGCCGCGGGCAGATCCGCCTTGAGGCCGTACATATCCGGATTCCAGGCGCAGACGGAGTTGGGATTGGCCGCCTCGTGGCAGAAATACTCACTGTCCTTGATGGGCAGATGCCGATGAGCCGCCATCCGGGGCAAACCCCTCATAATATGGATTCCGAACTTCAGTCCCATGGCGTGAAGATCATCCGCCAGGGGCTTGAAGCCCTTTCCTCCCGCGGCGGAAGGGAAACGGTTTTCCGCCGGAAGCAGCCTTCCGTATTCATCCATCACCAGCGTGGAAAAGGGTTCATACATATGGGTCGTGGCGGTGGGCTGATACCACTCGATGTCCACCACGATATATTCCCAGCCGTATTCCTTCAGATAGGACGCCATGTATTCCGCGTTCCTGCGGACCGTGGCCTCGTCCACCGCGGCGCCGAAGCAGTCCCAGCTGTTCCATCCCATGGGCGGATTCTTTGCGATCATGCGTGCTCCTCCTTCTATGCTCCTGTTCCTTCCGGAATTTCTCCGTGACGGTCTTTCCGCAATCATTCCCTGCGCTTGAGCGGGTTATGCCAGGCCCCTGCTCAGTCACTGACCGCGGGCTGCACATTGATTCATTTTTCCCCTGCAACCTTAAAAAAGAGACAGGGTCCATGGGCCCTGTCTCCTGGAAAGTGGCTTATCAGAACTTCAGCGGGTTCACGCGGATGCCCGGGCCCATGGTGCTGGAGAGATAAACGCTCCGCATATAGGTTCCCTTGGCAGCGGCGGGCTTCGCCTTGTTGATGGCGTCCATCAGCACGTTCAGGTTCTCCTGCAGCTTTTCCTTGCCGAAGGAAACCTTGCCGATGGGGCAGTGGATGATGGCCGTCTTGTCCAGACGGTACTCCACCTTACCGGCTTTGATGTCGTTCACCGCGCGGGTGATGTCCATCGTCACGGTGCCGGACTTGGGGTTGGGCATCAGGCCCTTCGGGCCCAGGATGCGGCCGATCCGTCCGATCATACCCATCATATCGGGGGTGGCGACGCAAACGTCGAAGTCGAACCAGCTCTCCTGCTGGATCTTCTGGATCATGTCCTCAGCGCCCACGTAATCCGCGCCGGCAGCTTCCGCTTCCTTGGCTTTCTCGCCCTTGGCGATGACCAGCACCCGTACGGTACGGCCGGTGCCGTGAGGCAGAACCACAGCGCCGCGAACCTGCTGGTCCGCGTGACGGGGATCCACACCCAGACGGATGGAGATTTCCACAGTCTCATCGAACTTGGCTTTCCCGGTCTGCAGCACCAGATCCACCGCTTCTTCCGGGTCGTACTGCTTCAGATGATCGATCAGCTTAATGCTGTCGTTGTACTTCTTTCCGTGCTTCATTCTCGTCACCTCCGCTTACTCTTCCACCGTGACGCCCATGCTGCGGGCCGTCCCGGCGACCATGCTCATGGCAGCTTCCAGGCTGCCGGCATTCAGGTCAGGCATCTTGATGGTGGCGATCTTCTTCACCTGTTCCTTGGTCAGCTGGCCCACCTTATCCCGGTTGGGACGGCCGCTGGCGGATTCCAGGTTCAGCTCCTTCTTGATCAGCACGGGCGCCGGAGGCGTCTTGGTGATGAAGGTGAAGGTACGGTCGGTATACACGGTGATCACCACGGGGATGATCAGGCCGGCATCCTTGGCGGTACGGTCATTGAATTCCTTGCAGAATCCAGGAATGTTGACGCCGTGCTGACCCAGGGCAGGACCGATGGGCGGAGCAGGCGTTGCCTTGGCGGCGGGAACCTGCAGCTTGATGTAAGCAGCTACTTTCTTGGCCATTTTCTGGCACCTCCATAAATAATGTGGTCAGGCGAAAGCTTTTTTCATCTTTCTCCCACGATTCCCCGCGGGGGCAAGCCCCCGGAGAACCCGCTCCGCGACCCGCGCGAAGCGTATGTTGCAAAGGAATCCGGGAGAACCCGTCTTCCATTACAGCTTATTCTTCCTTCTTGACCTGGTCCAGGTCCACCTCCACGGGCATCTCCCGTCCAAGGAACATCTGAACCTTGACGGTAAGCTTGCCGCGGACCGTGTCCACATCCTCGACCACGCCTTCGAAGTTTTCCAGGGGGCCGGACAGAATCCGTACGCGTTCTCCGATGGCAAAACCGAAGTCCACGCTGGTCTGCTCAGTGTTGAGCATCATGTCCACTTCCTCCTGGGTCAGCGGAACCGGCTTGGAATCGGGGCCCACAAAGCCGGTTACGCCGCGGGTGTTCCGGACCACATACCAGCTTTCCGTGGTCTCGATCATATGCACCAGCACGTACCCCGGATACACCTTACGGGTGCTCTTCACCCGCTTCCCGTTCCGGATCTCGACAACTTCCTCCATGGGGACCCGAACCTCAAAGATCAGATCCTGCATGCCGTTGTTTTCGACGGACTTCTCCAGCGTATCCTTGACCTTGTTTTCATAGCCCGAATAGGTATGAATCACATACCAGCAGGGCTCCTTGCTTGTTCCTGCCATGCTTAATTCCCCTCGGTGGCCGTCTCCACGGCCTCTTCCGCGGCCTCAGCCGCATCTCCGGCAGCCTCTTCCACTTTTTCAGCCGCCTCTCCGGCAGCCTCTTCCACTTTTTCAGCCGCCTCTCCGGCAGCTTCTTCCACGGCCTCTTCCACGGTTTCCGCGGCTTCCTGCGCCGCTTCTTCCACGGCCTCAGCCGCTCCTTCAGCGGTCTCTTCCACGGCCTCAGCCGCCTCTTCAGCTTCTTCCTCAACGGTTTCAACCGCGGTAGAGGTAGAGGAAGCGGTCGTGGCGGATACCAGGCTGCGGACCGCGGCGGATGCGCCCATGTCCAGCAGGCCGATCACGACGCTCATGAACAGCATGAATACGAGCACGATCAGGGAGTAGGAGATCAGCCGCTCCTTGGAGGGCCAGGTCACCTTCTTCAGCTCGTAGTACATGTTCTTGAAGGGCTTCGCGATGCGCTGGGGAAGGGTCTTGAACCAGTTCAGAATCTTCGCGCCCTTGCCGGGTTGCGCATTCTTCGCCGGTGCCTTCTTTTCCTCAGACATTTTCTTTCACATCCTCACATCTTGTTGTGGTGTGCGCGCTGCCTCCCCCGGCCCCGCACCGGGGTCCGGGGAAGCAGCTTTCCTCAGAAGTCCTGCGCCTGATTACTTGGTCTCCCGATGAGTGGTATGCTTCTTGCAGAAGGGGCAATACTTCATCAGTTCCACCCGGTCCGGCGTGTTCTTCTTGTTTTTCATGTTGTTGTAATTGCGCTGCTTGCACTCGGTGCAGGCCAGGCAAATCTTATTGCGGGCAGCATTAGCCATTGCTTTTCCCTCCCGTATCGATGGTTAATTATTCGATGACCTTGGCCACAACGCCGGAACCCACGGTACGGCCGCCTTCGCGGATAGCGAAGCGCAGTCCCTGCTCCATGGCGATGGGGGTGATCAGGGTGATTTCCATGTCGATGTTATCGCCGGGCATCACCATTTCCACGCCCTCGGGCAGCTTGATGCTGCCGGTCACGTCCGTGGTCCGGAAATAGAATTGAGGACGGTAGCCGTTGAAGAAGGGGGTATGACGGCCGCCTTCTTCCTTCGTCAGCACGTACACCTGACCGATGCAGTGGGTGTGCGGATGAATGCTGCCGGGCTTCGCCAGCACCTGGCCGCGCTCGATCTCGTTCCGCTGTACGCCCCGCAGCAGCGCGCCGATGTTGTCGCCCGCTTCCGCCTGGTCCAGCAGCTTGTGGAACATTTCCACGCCCGTTACGACCGTCGTCCGCTTCTCTTCCGTCAGACCCACGATTTCCACCTGGTCAGACACCTTCACCGTTCCGCGCTCTACACGGCCCGTCGCCACGGTGCCGCGGCCGGAAATGCTGAATACGTCTTCCACGGGCATCAGGAAG